>JBIOVX010000285.1:0-75081 GCA_044868005.1 Thermoanaerobaculia bacterium
AGCCGCCGGCGCTCCCAGGGTTTCCTACCGCGTCTTCACCTCCATCCGCCCCCGCTCCCCGGTCGCCCGCAGCGCGGGGTTGTACATCGCCTCCACCTGCACCGGCGGCAGGCGGAATTGCCCCGGCGCCACGGCGCGCACCAGCGTGTAGAAGGTCTGCCAGGAGTCGGCCGGCAGATCGGTGAAGAGCAGGATGCGGTCGTCGCGCAGGTCCATGTAGTCCGGCTGCAGGTTGGCGTCGTTCACCCACGGGAGCTGCTCGGTCGTCGACAGGCGCGGGTTCTCCACCTCCAATCCCGACGGCAGAAGGTTGACGATCACCACGTTCTGCACCGGCCCGGAGACGCTGCGCACCTTCGTCTTGATCGCCACCAGGTCGCCCTGCCGGACATTGGAGAGATCGAGCGCGCCGCCGTCGCGGTTCAGGAACTCGCGCTGGATCTCCAGCCCGGCGTTCGAGGGCTTGAAGGCGTCGTCCGTGGGCACGCCGCGCGTCATCACGCTGTAGAAGGCCGCGCCGGGCTTGTAGCCGGGGTCCATCTGGATGCGGATCGGCCCGGTGCCCGTGATCCCCGGGAACGTCACCGTCTTGTTGGTGAGCTTGCCCAGCGGCTTGCCGCCGGCGAAGACCGTCCCCGAGTACGGCGGCTGCTTCGCCTGGCGTTGGATGAACTGGCCGAGGGCGAGCAGGGTGAAGCTCTCCTCCTGCGTCGTCCACCAGGAATACTCGTTCACCGACTGCGCGTCACGCGCCAGGCGGTCCACCAGTTGCGGGATCTGCGGGCTCTGCGGAGCGGCGTCGAGCAGCGCGAGCAGGAGCAGCGCCCGGTTACGGATCGCCGAGTTGAAGTTGCCGCCCGTCTGCCGCTGGATCTCCTCCACCGCGCCGATATTGGCCGCGAGGCTCTGCGTCGCGCGCGGATTGCCGGCCGCGGCGTAGGCGGCGGCGAGCAGCGCCCGCGATTCCGCCGAGAGCTCCTTGGCGTGCTTCTCGCGGATGTGGTCCATGGTGCCGAGGTCCGGCCTGGCTGCCCGCGCGAGCACGTAGAGCCCGTAGGCCATGCGCTGCAGCTCGTCGCTGCCGTACGTGCCCTTGGCCTTGACCTCGCCCGCCAACGCGGCGAGGGCCCTGCGATAGAGCGAATCCGGCACCGGATGCCCGGCCCGCCGCGCCTCGACGATGAAGTGCGTGGCGTAGATGCTCCCCCACAGGTGCGTCTCCCGGCCGCCCGGCCACATCGAGAAGCCGCCGCTCGGGAGCTGCATGGTGGCGATGCGCGAGAGCCCCGCCTGCACCAGCGCCGCCGGATCGGCGTGGCCCTTCTTGGGGTCGAAGAGCGCGGGATCGAACGCCTTGGCGATGTCGCCGAGATAGATGAGCGGGAAGGCGCTCGACGTCGTCTGCTCGATGCAGCCGTAGGGATAGTGGAGCAGATGCTCCAGCTTGCCCGCGAACTGCACGAGCGGCAGGGGGCCGAGACGAAGCGTGCGGCGCAGCGTCTCCGGCCGGTAGCGCTCCGCGTCTTTCGCCGGGATCTCCAGCGTTGCCTGGCCCACGGAGCCAGCGTTTTCGATCGTCATCTCAGGCAAGTCCGGACGGATGCCCACCTCCGTCGTCGAGCGCGATTGCTCGCCGTTGCCCGAGGCCGTGGCCACGAAGCGGACGTTGCCGGAAGCGTCCCCGGTCTTGACGGTGAAGTAGGCCGTCTTCTCGCGGCCCACGGGGATCTCGATCGGCTGCACGGCCGGCTTCTCGACGGTCACCGGTCCTTGCGCCGTGAGGCCGATCTGGATCGTCCCCGGCTTGCCGGTGTCGTTCCTCACCGTCACCGGCACCTGCAGCGTCTCGCCGAAGGAGAGGATGCGCGGCAGGGTGGGCAGCAGCACCAGTGGATCGCGCACGCGGGTGAGGCGGAAGGCGGAGCCGAAGCGGTCGCCGTCGATCGCCACCGCCATGATGCGCAGCGCGCCCTGGAACTCCGGCACCTTGAAGGTGACCTTGACGTTGCCACCTGCGTCCGCCGTCAGCGGGCCGGACCAGAAGGCCACCGGCTGCACGCGCCGGATGCCCTCCGTGCGCACGTACTGCCCCATGCCCTCGGCGCCCTCGCCGCCGCCCGGCGGCAGGTTCTTGAGCTCCGGCATGAGCAGGCTGAAGGTGTCGTAGGAGGTCACGCCGAGGGCCAGCTTGCGGTAGAAGAACTCGAAGGGATCGGGCGTCTTCTGCGCGATGAGCTGCAGGATGCCCTCGTCCACCGCCGCCACCGTCACCACCGCGTTCGGCGCCGTCTTCACGGCCACCGTGAGATCGCGGTTCGGCCGCATCACCTCCGGGGCCGTGATCTGCGGCGCCAGGCGGTTCGCCGTGCGGTTCACCGGCAGCGGCACGGCGCCGAAAGCGCGGCCGGCCGAGCCCGGCTCGAGGTCGCCCACCGGCCTCACCAGCGTCGCCGTGACGTAGGCGTTCGGCCGGTACTCGGCGCGCACCGGCAGCTCGATCTTCGCCGTGTTGCCCGTCAGCTCGTAGACCTCGGTGTCCAGCACCCGGTCGCGCTCCACCGTCACCAGCAGCTTGCCGGCGAACGGCGCCCGCACCTGCACCACGGCGGTATCGCCCGAGGCGTACTCCGCCTTGTCGAGGTCCAGCTCCAGCCGCGACGGGTTCTTCATCGCCCACGGCGAGGTGCCCCAGCCGGCGGCGTAGAACTCGGCCTGCGCCGACGCCTGCGTCTCCGGATCGGTGAGCACCACGCGGTAGCTGCCGTAGCGCCGCGGCGTCATCTCGAAGGTGCCGCGGCCTTTGCCGGCGGCGATTGGCTTCGAGGCGATCAGCACCGCGTCGCGCGTCGTCTCGTAGCGCCAGGAGCCGCCGGAGGTGCGGCGCAGCACCGTGTTCCAGCGGTCCTCGAAGAGGTCGGCGCGCAGGCCGCCGGAGGGCACCTCCTTGCCGTCCGGCGACACCGCCACGTACTCGAACGCCGCCGGCTTGCCGGGATCCGCGAAGCCGTACTCATCGGCGCCGCCGGCCCGCCGCAGGCCGACGTAATAGGGATAAGGATGGACGGGCACGCGCGTGAGCGCCGCGACGCCGCGGCCGCCCTGTTCCTGCACCCGCGCCGTGATCACGGCTTCGAGCGACGACGGCACCGGCGCGCCCGCGGGCATCTCGGCTTCGAAGCTCGCGCGGCCCTCGTCGTCGAGCTTGCCTTCCTCGGAGAGAATCTCGTTGTCCTCGATCTTGCGGTCGCCGTTGCGGAAGCTGAAGCCTTCGAAGCCCTTGGCCGAGAAGCTCGAGTCCACCAGCCGCACGCGGGTCTCCACCGGCAGCCCCGCCGCCGGTGCGCCGAAGAGGTAGTTGGACTGCACCTGGTAGCCGAGCTTCTGCCCCGGCCCGACCTTCTCCTTCGGCGGCACGATCTCCACCGAGATGCGGTCCGGCACGAACTCCTCCACCTGGAAGCGGTACTGGCCGATGACCTTCTCCGCCACCTCCAGCTCCAGCGTGTGCGGACCGGTGAGCGCATAGGCCGGCAGATCGAGCGCGAACGGCGCGAGGCCCTTGTCGTTCGTCGTCATCCGGCGGACCTCCAGCTCGCGCCCCTGCGGATCGCGGTGGCGGAGGAGCGCCGGCATCGAGGGCGGGATGCGCAGTCCACCGTCCCTTACGATCGCCAGCCCCTCGGCCTTCTCGCCGGGACGGTAGATGTCGCGCTCGCCGTAGAAGAACGCCGTGTACCCCTCGCCCACCGCCTCGGCGCCGCCGACGTCGAGGCCCGTCGTGTCGACCGCCATGGAGTCGAGGAGGAGGAAGCTGAAGTCGTCCCCCTTCTCGATCGTCACCATGTAGGGCGTACCCTTGGCGAGCGCCTTCGGATCGTAGACGCGCCAGACCCCCGAGCCGTCCGTGGTGCCCGAGGCCAGCGTCTGGTTCTGGTCCGAGATCAGGGTGACCTTGGCGCCGCCGACGGGCGCGAGGTCCTTGAGCGACGACACCCAGACGAGGATCTCTCCCGGCCCCCGCTTCGCCACCGCGCCCAGATCGGTCAGCAGCAGCCAGCGCTGGGCCGCCTCGTAGTCGTCCGGCTTGCCGATCGAGACGCGGTAGAGCCCGGGCTCCTTGGTGTCGACGAACTTGTCGAGATCGAGCGGATACACCCGCTTCTTGTTCTTGCGGCCGCCGACGTCGAGCGTCTCCTCCTTCAGGCGGTCGCCGAGGGCGTGGTTGAGCTCGCCGAACCAGCCCATCTCGCCCTCGTAGAAGCCGCCGTACTGGAAGAGGAAGAAGAGGTTGTTGAGGTAGACGCGGTCGATGGTCATCCGCACCTTGGGGACGTTGACCGCCTCCAGGGCCACGGCGTGCCGGCCCTGCGACCACAGGAACATCCCCTGGCTCTGGAAGCCCACGGTGGGATCGAGATCGGTGAGCTGGATCTCCTCGCGGTACTCCTCGGCGAGCACGGCCTCGTCCGTGGCCGGCATGCCCGCGCCGATGGTCAGCGTGTAGGTGGAGCCCGGCTGCATCTCGCCGGTGATCGACAGCTCGTTGCGGTCCGCGGCGAAGCGCACTTTTACTGACGGCTCGATCTTCACGTACTTCTCGGCCACGGCGGCCGAGATGGGGGAGGAGAACGTCACCTTGATCGTCGACTCGCGCGGCCCCGGAGTCGTCTCCACGCCGCGCACCGTGAGCTTGGTGCTGGAGCCGACGGCGATCTCCTTGACGTAGTCCTCGCCGAGGGGGGCGTTGCCGCTCTGCGGGGTGAGCGTGCCGCCGATGATGAGCTGCACCTTGCGCTCGTCCCGCTGCTTCTGCACCGGCTCCGTGCGGTAGCCGATGACGCGGTTCGTCCAGTCCGTCTCCAGCGTGACAGGTGTGGGCTCCGCCTGCTCGGGATCGGTCACCTTGACGAGGGGAGCGAGCACCTCGGGATCGACGGGATAGTTGAACCGCATCTCGCCGCGGAAGACCACCTTCGCCTTCCCCTCGAGAGCCGGCTCCTCGAAGACCGTGACGTCCTCGACCAGGAACTTATCCGTCCGCACCGTGAACGTCGTCTCGCCGGTGAACACCTGTCCTTCCTGGAGGATCTTTTCCGGATCGAGCTCCACCTTGAATTCGGAGGCCACCGGCAGGCCGGCGCTCGGCTGGAAGCGCAGGGCGTTGGTGTCCTGCCACTTCCAGGAGCCGCCGAGGGACGGGAAGATCGAAGCCGGAGCCGGATCGAGCACCTCGCCCACGTGCCCCTGCCCAAGGGGCTTGTCGAACAGGATGTCGAAGTACTGCCGGTTCTCCCGGTCCACGATGACGTCGAATACCGACACCGTCTCGCCCCCCTGGGCCCCGGCCCGGAACTTCGCCAAGGCTTCCGAGATGGGCCCGCGGAACGCGTACCCCGCCATGGACACGAACGACAACCCCAGCAGAATGAGAGCGATGTCCTTCCATGACCACTTGCGGCGGAAGAAGGCGGAGAGTCTGGACGGGCGCTTGTCCCGAGGGGCGGGGGACGGGTCGGACATTTAGGTTCTCCTAGCGATAGAGGCGTGGCAATCGTACAGCAGCCCTGCCACACGGGAGGAGATTTCATTCGCTGAATGTGGCCCAAGTGAGGCTGTCTTGCGGCGAGTTCGAGGAAGCTGATTGCGCGCAGACATTCTTTGTAGGGGCGGCCCTGCGTGGCCGCCCTTCTTCTGCTCTGTTTCGATGTACCCTATAGGTATGAAACGCACGAGTCTTCTTCTGGACGAGCACCTGTTGGAAGAGCTGACCCGGGCTAGTGGAGAGAGAACCTACTCGGGCGCGGTCACGAAGGCCGCGGAGGACTACCTCCGGCGGCACCGCGCCGGCCGTGAGCTCGCGGACCGGGCTCTCCTCGAAGCCATCAACCGTGCTTATGAGGATTCGCCGGACCCGGACGAGATGGCTCGCCAGCGGGCCATGCGGGACAAGCAGCGCCGGTTGGTGGAAGGGGAGTGGTGATCCGGCAGGGAGACGTTTTCTGGGTGGACCTCGGGGCACCTTCCGGCTCAGGTCCCGGTTTCGTACACCCTTACGTCGTTGTTCAGAACGATGTCTTGAACCGCAGCCTTCTCAACACCGTAGTCGTCTGCGGTCTGACCTCCAACCTCAAGCGAGCGGAGAGTCCTGGGAACGTGCTCCTCGAGAAGGACGAGGCCAACCTTCCCAAGAGGAGCGTCGTCGTTGTCTCGCAGCTCTACACGGTTGACAAGGACGACCTTACAGAGAGGATCGGAGCCCTTTCACCCGCGCGGGTTCAGCAGATCCTCGATGGCATCTATCTTGTCCTCGAACCGCGGGACCTCTTGTAACCGAAGATCCGTCCCATCCATATGCTTCGGGTAGGGGCGGGTCTGGACGGTGGGCGGCGGCTCGACCCGCCCTGCCACCTTCCCCTGACCAAGAGGCTTGTCGAACAGGATGTCGAAGTACTGCCGGTTCTCCCGGTCCACGATGACGTCGAACACCGACACCGTCTCGCCCCCCTGGCCCCGGCCCGGAACTTCGCCAAGGCTTCCGAGATAGGCTTCCTGCGCAGCAAGTTCCGCGATGCCACAGATAAGCTGCGGACGGACGAGCTCGAGGCCACGCGCGGGCCTTGCATTGAGCTGACTTCTCACTTTAAAATTCTAATAGCGCCCCTAAGCATTAATTAACCTATAGCCAATACTCTCTGACGGGCGGGGTTAGTGTCAATCTCTATCCTGGGTATGAGGGATGGATAAATCCCTGGAGGAGCTGTGTCAATGAGTTTGCTCTCGAAGCACGAGGCGGAAAGAAATCACGCCATGTGGGATCTCCTGGGGGAATCCACGGCAACCAAGGATCTCCTGAGGGAGGCCTTGCAGGCAGCGAGGGGCGGTGATCGACCGGTTCTGATTACGGGACCAGTTGGCGTGGGAAAAAGCCACTTGGCACGGTACATTCACCGTGAGTCCCTCCGATCAAGTGGTCCGCTCGTCTTCGTTGACTGCGGCGCAATGCCCGAACTGGACAACGTCCTCTTCGGGCACCGGAATGGCTCCTTTACCGGAGCTGTCCGGGATTTGGGTGGGCGGCTGAAACAGGCCGATCAAGGCGTCTTAGTTCTTGACGATTTCGAGCGGCTCAACCCCCACCAGCAGGACCAACTCCACCGGGTCCTGGTCGACGGGAGCTTCTATCCGATTGGTTCCGACCGGGAAGCGAGCGTCGACGTTCGTTTTATCGCAACGACCAACAAAGAGGTGCGCGACGAGATTAGAGCGGGGCGACTCAAGCCAGATTTCGTCAGCCGTTTGAACTACTTCGAGCTTCGCGTCCCGCCACTTGAGCAGCGCCCAGAGGACGTTCCTCCTCTTTGTAGGGAGTTGTTGCGGCGCAACCTTGAGGATCTTGTCCGAAAGGGAATCCGTCGCGATGACCACTTGCAATTCCACGAAGACTGCTGGCCCGCCATACAAGCTCGGCACTTCGAGGACAACGTCCGTGGGCTTGACAAACTCGTGGTGCGACTGTTAGCTCACGTAGGCAATCGAACGGTGATCACACCGGCCGACTTGGAGGCAGTGTGCCCGTCCGTCCTCCAGCCGGTCGGATACTGGTTCGACCAGCCCGGTCCCTTGCGCATAGTTCGGGATGCTGCGGAACGGCGCTATATATTAGATGTTTGTAAATATGTCGGCTTCAACATGCGTCGGGCTGCTCGAATCCTCGACATCAGCCCGAAATCTCTCTATGCCAAACTCAAACAATACGGAATCGCCCGACCCTGAGGGCATGGCAGCCTCTGCCCTTTGGTGAGAAAGTCCGGAGACCCCTTGAAACGACCCTCCCGTAGTCGCTGCACCCGACAAATGTGGCGGTCGGCTGAAGCTTCGGCGCAGCATAGGTCGTTGGCCGATCTATAGGGAGGAGGCGCCCTGCCGTAACCAATCCGTTCGGCTATTACCTTAGGGAAACGGGTGTTACCTTGAGGAAACACTTCGCCATTATGGCGGCAGCAACTTTTGAGTTGCAAGGAAGGCGCAAACTTAGTCTTCATCGCTCCTTAATCCACAGAGGCCGCACCACCAAGTCTTGGCATCACTTTTGCTTTGGCACAACAGCTTCAACTCTTTGGAGGTTGTCATGAAGCGGTGCCGCGCAGCTCTTGTCCTTTTCTGCCTACTTCTATTTGGAGCCGATCTCGAGGCAGCCTGCAACAAGCGTCTGCTTCTCTACCTGGACCGCTCAGGTAGTATGTTCAAGGGGTCAAATTCCCCCTATCAGCAGACAATTAATGCCATTGAGAATCTCCTGTCTGAGAGAGATTTCATTCAACAAGACGATACGATCGAGGTAGTGCTAGTAGGCACCGTAGCTGAACCATATCCCCCGGCTATAGGCCCGGACAAGATTAGGCGTCTTGTGTCCGAACTTCGGCGGGTGGAACGACTTCGGGGGGAAGATGACTTAACGGATTTTGGAGTACTCTTCCAGAATCTCGAAGAGAAACTTCAAAGCAGCGAGGATTTCAGCCGACAAGTGGTCATAATTGCGAGCGACTTCATCCACGAATCGAGGAATGGGCGAATCACCGGCGACTATGTCGGGGACTGGAAGAGTGTCTTAAATCGCTGGGGACCGACACTTCGTGAACGGTTTGCCGGCGGGAAGCTCCCTTTGTTGGTGTCTCGGGCTCCAGCGCGCTTTACACCTCCTGGATCAAGACAGCTCGGTGTAGAAATTCAGAAGATCGTCGTGGACGACTTAAAGTCAATAGTGCCGGACGCCCACATCCTCGATCTTGGCGGCAACGAACGTGAACAACAGCTTGCGAAAGATATCCGGGTTAGGCTTCTTTTCGATCCTGAGGTCACCGCCGGTCGTGATCCGGAAAACTCCAATCAAATACGTATTGTGGTCAGGAATACCAATTGCTACCCGCTCACAGTGCAGCGGATAGAACTTCGCTGCAAAGCCGAACCGGATCTCCCCCCAGAGGATCCCGTTCCTTTTACTGACTCCGAAATTCAACCCCAAGATCGGCGATTGGAGCCTACAGGTAAAACCGGTTCGGAGCGCAGCTTCTTCGTTCCACTACCGACACGAGGTGGTTGCTGGAACGAGGCGGCGATTTTCGAAGCTGTCGTCCTCATGGAGGAAGGCGTTTCAGGCCGGTCGGAAGGTACGACGGGCTCTCATATCGAGTACCGGCCTCGTCAAGCCCTCTTGGAGGACCACATCGGTCTCCGCGGAAAGGTTTTGCGGCTTCAGTTAGAAATGAAAGGTACCTACGTAGAAAGCGACCCCAGAGATTTTACTGTCATTCTATTGGAGGGTTCTAATGATGTGGCTAGGCGATGTTTTAAGGCACCCCCTAATCTATCCCCTGACACTGCAAAAGAATATACGATGGTCTTTCCCATACCGAGTTCCAGGGCCGATCGAATAGAGCCGGGTAGTTCGCTAGCAGTCAATATCGAAGGCGCTGAGCGCACCGAAGACCATGTTACCGTAGCAGAGGACTCCTTCAACTCACTGACGAATCTAATGCAGCTGCTCGTAGCTGTTATAGCTTGTGGTGGAGCGCTCGTGCTCTTCATGAAAAGACGATTCGTTGAGGGAGCTACGTTCTTTTCGTTCGTGGAGGGCGTCTGGCAAATGGCCATCGCCTTGATTCCTATTGTTGCGAATAAGTTTAGAGCCTTTCTTCTCGAGGCACTCCCGATGGGCTTAGCGGATTTTCTCAAATGGCTAACCATCTTTGGCGTAGGCTTCTTTGGCGTCCTATTACCTCTAAGGCTTTGGAGGAAAGACCGGCTTGAGTGGGAAGTGCGACAGAGGAAGATCAAAGAGTTCTCCGAATACAGAAGACGAGTGGCCGCGGGCTGGATCTCTATGATCGTGGCCGCTGCGGTCGCCGTTCTCCTTGTAGTTTGGATCTCCTTAGCGGCGCAAGGCAGTAAGTCTCAGCCTAAGCAGATTCAGGGCGCGAACATTGTCGATCTATATCCCTGTAAGTAAGTGAGGAGAGAGTGCGATGTCAATTGCCACTCTTGTGATAGGACTAGGCGGAACGGGTGTTCTGACACTCCGTGCCTTGAAGAAACTCTATGAGGAACTCCCGCAGAAAGAACGGGTTCCGGCGGCGTTTCTCGTATTCGATTTTGACCGATCTGCTCTCGTTTCCGGAGATCAGGAAGACCGATTTGCGAAACTCGATGAGAGCGAGTTCTTTTATCTCAACCCGCGGCAACTTCAGGATCTACTCCGAAATCTCGATCGTGCACTGAATGGAGAAATAGCTTGGAAAAAAATTCTGGAATGGTTTCCCGAAAAATCTCATGTGCAGATCCCCGCGAGTGAGGTGGAGGCGAACGGGGCTAGCCAGCTCCGCGTACTAGGCCGGTTGGGCTTCTTTCAGAATGATGAGATCATCGAGAGTACTATCCGGCACAAGCTTAATGAGATCGGGACGGAGATAGACCAGATTCGCCTTTCTGAGGAAAAGCGGGTAATTCTTGTCTCGTCCGTGGCCGGCGGTACTGGGGCGGGGATGCTAATTGATATGGCATACATCGCGCGCAGGCAGACGATCCGACCACGTATCTTCACCTACCTTCTTCTTCCAGAGGTCTTTCAAGATGTGGACAGTGGTGGCAGGATTTTTCAGAATTCCTACGCTCTTCTAAAGGAGCTGGCCTATCTAAAGGATCAGCAGCTTCCGTTTCAGGCGGATTACTACCGAATTCCTCCACTTGATATCGCGGTAGGAGGTGAGGAGCCGTTCGCGCGCATCTATCTCTGTCGTGGTGAGGGTTTCGCCGGTGCCGACGCAATCAAAGACGCGACCCTATCAATTGCGCAAGCAATTCTTGCTCAGCTCCAGGCAACGGTGCAGGAGAAAACCCTCTCAATCGTTAGTAACACCCTATCGGCGGACCCGCAGGACCAACAAAAGCGCCGACGAACCCACTGCTTTAGTACAGCCGGAAGCTTTTTTCTGAATCTCAAGAAGTTGGAAATTACTCGCGATGAAATGTTTCGGTTGGTTGTTCAAGCTATTCGGAGTTCCTCGTTCCTGGAGGAGCTTTACGACCGCGAGTTGGATCAACTACTTGACCAAGTAGCCGCTAGTGGCCGAAGAGGAGAGGTGGGGACGGAAAGGCCGCCGGAATCTAAGTCTCGCGACGAGCGGCAGCCGGAGGGTGAGGCGTCCTCTGATGCGGAAACGTGGGCACGGGATCTTGAGAAAGTGTGGAACCGTGAGATCGGTAGTCAGAGCCGTCAGGCGCAGAAGTGGATTATGGAGGACCTAAGCCAACGGCTATCTGCTGCAAGGGCGAAGGTCGATAGTAGAGACAGGAATAGCCTCGCCCAGGGTATTGAAGACATCGCACGTCTGAAAGCGCTGATCCTGGTGAACTTCACCGAAGAAACTTATCCGGAGAATCTGAATAAGCTACGTAATCTGACCCGCTTTCCGGATTATGAGCGGAGCCTGAAGGGTGAGGTGGAAACTTTTCTCCGTTCACTTGAGGGTTCGTTTGGGATTACCTCTGGTCTAAAGAAACGGGCGCTTTACGAAAGACTACAAAAACTCGCACCAAGGTTCAACGTGAAGTTTCTGAACGCCCCCTCCCCTATGCGAGAGAAGATTCACGAGGAATGGGAGAAGCGAGAAGTGGAATTTGCAGGCCTCAAGAAGTTGCACTGGTGGCAGCGGGTTGCCCACGAGCATCTAGACGCCGTACAGAAGGCGAACACGGACTGTGATAGCCTTGAAAGCGCCCTCACGGATGAGAATTTCCAGCGGAACATAGCGGACATAGTACGTGTGAGGGCGATCAAAAACCTCCAGGAGAGGATTCGGGAGAACCTCAAATCAGCGAACCAGGTCAGCCAAGAGAGCGATCAGATCTGGTCGAACCTGCCGATCGACGAACGTCTAGACCAATTCTATGAGCCACCGGAGGAGTTGCGAACGAAGGTCGTGGCCATGCTCCAGAAGGAGCTTCCGGAGCTCGAATTGGAGGCCCGATTGCAGATAAAGAAGGAGGACGATCCGGAAACGCGGCAGGGGAAATTAATGAGTCTGGTTGAAAATAGGTTGGGTGCAAAGCGGGATTGGGGCGCCCTGTACAAGCTTGAGAAGACGGTCGGCGATACAGAGTCCACCTTCCGGGACGCGCTGGTCCGTTGTCGGCAACAGGTCTTCGAACGCCGCACGCCCAACCCACAGCGGAAGGGATTCGGCCTTATTATGGTGCCGCAGGGATTTTACTGGCCTCACGGCGACCGGGAATCACTCCGCGCTTTTCTAGAATCGGCCGCCATGCAAATCCTGGGCTGCCGGTGCCAAGTTGAGGACTATCAAGGTTCGCGCATCTGGATCTACTATGAGGATCTCTTCAATCCGCCCGAACACATACGCAACTTGGACGAGTACTTCCGTTCCTATTCGAGCCAGAAGTACAAAGAGCTTTTTCACATAGATCGACGGATGCTAGACAATCCGGTCTTTCGCGAAATCAACAGCGGTACCTCAACTCTTGTGCTAACCTGCGGAAACCCTGGATGCCGTGAGAACATTTCCTCCCAGCCACGTACGGAGCTTGTTTGCCGAAAATGTGGGTTGCCGATACGCTCGCGGTGCGGCAACGAGAGATGTACGGAGAACAACCTGCATAACCACCCGCAAGGGACTGCCAAGGCCTGTCCGATTTGCGAAGGCTTCAATCATGCGGCTTGGTGGCGCTGTGAAAGACATGGAAAAATCGCTGTCGAGATCCCTATCGACAAGCCGCGTTGTCCACTCTGTATTGAGGAGCATCGTAATAATCCCGTGGCATGGCCGGAAACTCAGATCAGCGTTAGGCCGGATCTCCTCGACTCGGTCCCGTGCCCGCGCTGTGAAGATCTCCATATGAAGAACACAGGCCACGCGATTTTCTATATTCCCAAGCCCCTCCTCCGGTTCTATCGACATGGAGTGAACGGGCACGATCGTCCGGAATTCCTGCGGCTTGCAGAGCTCTTTAAGCTTCCTGGCAAATGTCGCTGCCCCAACTGCCGTACTCTTCTGATACCTATTCACCACCAACAAGCAAGTCTTCACAAGGCCCGGAGATCTCACCAATGATCCTCCTGTTCCGCTATCCACCGCAGTCTCACGCCTTCATTACGCCGGAAGATCCCAGTTATCGATATGAGGTCCTGTGCGGGCACTGCGGATATCCTATTGATCGTAGTGATCCGAAATGTCCGCGATGTCAGAGGGAGCTTGAGGATTGCCCGGTCTGCAGTATGGACCGCCACACGAAATCCCCAAAGGTTTCTCCAGACGCGAAGACTGGAGGAAAAACCTGCCCCGTGTGTAGAATCATGCGAATACCGTTCGGTGAACGCCGCGTCTCTGAGATTGCGGGCTCCTTCTGCACCAACCTTTATGGTTGCCCAGCGGGAGGCTTCCTTCTGAAGACAGAGGAGTTTGCAGTCCTTCCCGTGGGCGCTACCCTTTGTCCGATCTGTGGCCAGGAGGAGTTCCCGCCGGCAGATGTGCGAACGTTCACTCATCTGCTTAACATTTGCTGGTTCTGCAATACCTGCTTTGGTTCTCCGGACCACTGGAGGAAAGATTGGGCAGAAGTGTGGAATCCGAATCTGGAAAGAGTCCGTGAGGCTTCCAGGACAAAGGATGACCCTCCGTGCCGACTGTGCGGTCGGAATGACCAGAAGGTAGAAGAGGCCAAAGCGACCGAAGGAAGAATGGCTGGTAATGCCAAGGAGGAGAACGAAGTGCCCCTAGCACGGGAACACCTCAAACTCCAATCGTTCTTGATCGGCCCCGAGGGCCAAGAGGAGACGTGTGAACTGGACGAGGCAGTCTATCTTAGGGTTGCAGAGCTGGGGAGAATTTTGATCATGGAAAGAGATGACAGTGCCGCCTTCGGGAGGGCCTTCGACGCCTGGTTCCAGCCGGTTTTTAAGCATGCCGGTATTGTCACTGTTGAGGAAGTGGCAAGGCACATTCTCGAAGGTACGCTTTGCCCCCCGCAGTATCGCATCCTGCAGAAGCGGTTAGCCCTGTTCGTTCAAGCGTGGGAGCAAAAACTCCCCTCCGGGCTTCATCACCGCATACCCGAGGCAGAGGGAAGAAGGCGGGAGACGCATTGTTAGGAACTGAGGCTCTTGCCCAGAGGAAAGTGCCAGCCTCTTAGAGAAAACATCCTCGCCGCGCTCCGTCGAGAGGTGACCGCCGATAGGATTTCCGCCTGGATTCACCCACTCCGGAGCGGGCTGCCACATGTCCAAAGCCCCTTCAAGCACTCGGCCAGGATTTTGGCGAACTCAACTTCCGGAATCTGAAGACCTCAGCAGCCGGGAAAAGTGACAGCCTCTTGGAGAAAGACACCTCACGGAAGGTGGCTTTGGACCGCCCCTCGGGCTCCCATTCCTTCCATGTGGCCGAGAATCCCGCCTCCGGGAGGGGCTTTCCCAGAGCTTTGAGGCTGCTTTGGAGAACTGGAATTCATGAATTCGACCGGCTGCGGCGGCTGGCCGGCTACACCCTTCCTAGGCCGTCTCCTTAGACGAGCACGCGGGAGGCCTCAAAATCGGGGCGATGAATTGCGCGGTACCTCACCCAGGCACGAACGGCAACGCCGGTGGAAAGGATCCTGGCGGGAAGACAGCCTTCAGGTCGCCAGCCCGGAGCTTCTCCGCGGCATCGCGGTACCTGCCGACGAACTCAGCATAGAGACTCCAGAGGAACCGGCGCATCTCGGCGGTGGCCGCGTGGAAGAGCGGCGCCGGTCCTCTCTTCAGCTTCTCGGGACGATCATGCGGATGGTGCGCGAGGACTGCTTTCGCGCCGGCCACCTGGACGCCTTCCCTGTTCCGCGCCGCCGCGGCTTCGTCCTCAATCTCCTTCACCAGGCCGGCGACGAGCTCTTTCCGTCTCTCCGGCTCCAGGTGTTCCCAGCAGGGAAGCGGCTCGAGCTTCAAGGTCTCCGGCGTCGAGTACTTGAGTGGGTCGAACGTCTCCCCACGACGGCGGGCGGCATACTCCTGAGTGCGGTCGAACCACCGGCCCTCCAGCGGCTCTCCGTCGAGGAGCGCGCGCACGGCGTGGACGCCCGGCCAATCCCGGAGGCGCCCGACGAGGTTCTCTTTACACCCGTGGCTCAGGACGTACTTGAGCCTCGCGATCTGGGCGGCTTCCTCCTTGCTGACAGGGACCGCCTGGTAGCGGCGCGACCAGATCTTTTCGCGCCAGCCGGTCAGACGGCCGATCTCCCTCGCCAGCTTGGAGTTGAAGAAGTTCATCAGGCGGCTGAGCTGGAGGGCGCTGTCGACCTCCAGCAGCAGGTGGTAGTGCGACGAGACGAAGGCAAAGACGATGCAGCGCGCCCCGTACCTCCCCACCGCCCGTGCGAGAGTCCCGATGAGGATGGCGTCGAGGAGAGGGCTTGGCCGGAGCAGATAGCGCCCGTGAACGGTCCTGCAGGTCACCTCGACCAGGGTCCGTTCCTCAGGGATGAAACGCAGTCTCCGGCTCACATCCCTCTATAGTCGTAAAAACCTCCTTTTATCGCTCACCTTTTTTTGACGATCTTCAGGCATAGGCAGCGCGCCGCGGCCGCCAGCCGATTCCCGAAGAGCAACGTTCATCTATAAGCTGCGGTGAGATCTGAGGGGAGTACAAGACTTTGTATGGGGATGGCCAGGACTCGCCGCGCCCGCCCTTTCTTCTAGGGTCCATCGCCACAGGGCGGCCACATAGGGCCGCCCCTACAAGATGCCTCCTTCGGCGGGTCTGACCGGCCTCACGCGGGCCCTCCCTCCCCGAGAATCTCCTGGCCGAGGATCTCTCCCGCCATCTCCTGCACTTGCGAGCCCGAGAGCTCCAGGAGCATCGCCATGTCGGCGGGGCAGCGGGTGAGGAACACCAGCACGTGCGCCGCCACCAGCAGCTCCTCCCGCCGATAGGCGAAACGGCCTACCATCTCGCCATCCCTCTCGATCTCGCAACCGCCCGCGCCCGGCGCCGAGGATGTCCGCACCCGGTACGCCGGCGGTCCCGCGATGGCCCGCAGCGCTGAGGCGAAAACCAGGGCGTCCTCACGGTTGGTGAATTCCGCCACTGGCGTGTGCCCCGTCTCGAAGCTCTCCCATTCCCGAAAGAGGCAGAACCGGTCGCCGTGCTCGCGGACTCTCCAGGGACCCACGACGTCGCCGTCGGACGCGCTCGGCGGCTCATCCCTCTCGCGCAAGGCGGCCAGGTAACGCTCCGAGAACGCACTGAGGGGCTTCGACGTCCGTGGTTTCCTGGGGATCGATTTCATGGGGATCTCCTCTCCAGCGGGAAGAAGTTGCCGATTCCCGCAACTCAGGGGGTCTGAACTCATTTTCTACATCGATGGGACACTTCTTGTCAATATCTTCAGTAAAGCGCCCCCTTGTTTCGTTTTACCGGCTCGGCGTACTATTGCCGTCATGAGCGACGAGGAGGAAGTTGAACGCCTGATGAATGTCCTGCGGACGGCCATCCGGCTTCTCGGCCTGTCGAATCGCGAGATCGAGCGGCGGCTGGGGCTCACGCCGAGCTATCTGAGCCGGCTTTTCGGCGGTTACATCGAGCTCAAGGTGGAGCACGTCCTGGCGATCGTGCGGGCCATCGGGCTGCAGCCGTCGGAGTTCTTCGAGCTGGCCTACCCGCGGCGGGCGGAGCCTCCCTCCGAGTCCTTCCGCACCATTCGGACGCTGCTGCGCGACATGCAGCCGCCGGAGGCGCCGCGGCCGGCTCCGGCCGTGGAGCTCACCCCCGAGGAGATCGACCGGCGCATCCAGGAGTCGGTCCGCCGGGCCTTCAAAGAGCTGGCCAACGGACGGTGAAAGCTGCTCACCTTTCCCGCTGCACGAAAGGCGCGTCGGGGTCGACCTCGGACCACCGGAGGTAACCCACCACGTCCTCCAGTAGGCTCACCGTGGCCGTCCGCTTCTCGAAGGCGTCCTTGAGGATCATCAGCGCGCCGAACGCCTCCCGCCGGACGCGCAGCGCCACGAAGACCTCCACCGTCTCCATCGCCATTTCTTCGGCTTCGGCGTAGCGGTCCTGGCGCATCCACAGCAGCGCCAGATCGAGGGAGGCGAGAGCGGCGGCGAATCCCATACCCGCCTCCTCGAAGCCTTCCTTCACTTCGGTGAAAGCCTGCTCGGCGCTCTCCCATTCTCCCAGTCCGGCGCTGATCCGCCCCTGGATCCAACGCAGTCTCAGTCTTCGAATCCGGCCGTCGAGCCTTGCAATATCTCCCCGAAGGCGGAAAAGTGCCCTTTTGGCCTCGGGGAACCGGCCGCATTCCACCAGGAACAGAAGGTGATTGAGAATGACGGAGAAATCCAGGCCGGGGTCGAGGCCCTTCCGGATCCGCTTGGAGCCCTCTTCATTCAGGCGGATCGCCTCCTCGGGCCGGCCGCTGTAGTGGGTGTAGAGAGCCTTGACCACGAGGGCCTTGCCGGCCAGATGGGACTCGCCGAGCTCGAGGTACGTGGAATACGCGGTGTCGAGCGCCGCGAAGGCGAGGTCGAACCGCCGCCGCGTGCCAAGAAAGGAGGCATGGAGGTCGTAGAGGCGAGCCTTGAGGTGCGGATCGCCGGTGCCCTGGTCGAAGAGATCGAAGGCGGTGCCGAAGGCCCGCTCCGCCTCGTCGAGGTCGTTGCGCACCCGCAGCGCATTGGCGAGCTCGCCCCAGGCCCAGGCCTCGAGGTCCGCGCGCAGCTCCGGGGCGAAGCGCCGCGGGTTGAGGCGGCGCGCCACGTTCACGGCTTCGCGCGCGTGGCTCACCATCTCCCGCGGGTTTTCGATGCGCAGCGCCCAGCTCTGCTCGAGGAGCGCGGTGAGGGCACCCAGGCCCCGGAAGGTGACGTTCGTGCCATCGATCACGGCCCGCAGGCTGCCCGCTGCCGCGAGCTTCAGCGCCACCTTCCGGCCGCGGGTCTCCTCGCGCCGGAAATAGCGCTCCTGGAAGCGGAGCTTGCCGAAGGCGGCGTCGAGTGCCCGGTCGTAATCGATATCCGGCTCGGCCGCGGCTACGCCCTCCGGGGGCGGCTCCATCGCCGCGTAGCCGGGAGCGAGGAAGGTCTGGCAGTCTGCGCAGCCGTGCAGGAGGTGGCGGGAGACCTCCCGGAAGCGACCCCTCGCGAGGCTGCCCGCGAGGAAGGCGTCCAGCTCGGCCGGGGTGGGATGCTCGCTCAACCGGGTCTCCTTTCGTGGACCGGCATATTCTCTCATGGGGCGGCCGCCCGAGCCTCACATTGATCCGGAACCCATCAGGTATGTTTAAAAAGTATACTTCATTTTCAGCTTTGCCGCGCCGCCGCCTTGGAGCTGCTTTTTCTCCCCTCTCTCCCTCGGGGGAGAGAGAGGGGGCCGGGGGAGTGAGGGCCGGCGGCGCGACGACGCCGAAATTCAGGGCAATGGCCGGGATCGGAGGCTCTCCGCTCCCGCGGCTGGACTTACCCGTTCGGATCCTCCCCACCGCCCGAGCTATTGGTGGATGCACCCGCCGCCGGCGGCTTGGTGCCGCCATTGGGATCCAGGCCGGGGCCTTCTTTAAGATTCGGCGGAGCTTGCGGCGACATGGAGGTATGGCTGCCCAGGAGGAGCGAGATCCTACTCTCCACCAGCTTGACGAGCCATCCCCAGAAGCTCTCGCCGCGCAACGGCGCGGCCTCGGCGCGCGGAGGCAGGACCAGGGTCAAGGCGCAAAGAAGGGCTGGAACCAGCAGGACGCGGGGTAAGGTCCGCTGAGGCATATCGATCCTCTCCGGCCCGCGGAGCGGTGCGGGCCTTCATGGCCTCGATGTCCACGGGCGCGATATCTCGCGATCCGAACCAATCAAGTTTCGCAGATTGCGAGGAAGTCTCGCCGGTTTTGCGAGGAAGTCTCGCCAAAGCGCGATCCGAGCCAGGCTCTTGTTACATCAGGGCACGATCGAGCGGCCCTGAAGTTGCCGGGATGCGCCAGGAAGAGCCGGAATCCGTAACGTTCCAAATGAATTATCAGATAACGCCCCTACAGGTAATAAACCGTTATGTAAATGCGCGCTGACGGGGCGTTGACCATCATGATTTGACAAAAACAAAATCATTCGTTCAGAATCAAACCCGCTATGACAGGAACCAGCGAAGACGCGGTCCGGACCGGCTCGACGGAGGAAGCGCTACGCCGCCGCATCGGCGCACGCATCGCGGGGCTGCGGGAACGGCGCGGATGGTCGCAGGAGGAGCTGGCACGGCGCCTTGGAGTCGGGCGGGCGCGGCTGGGCAAGTGGGAGACCGGCGAGCACGCGCCGCCGCCCGTTCAGTTGCTGGCGCTCAAGGCCGCCTTCGGCGTCAGCCTCGACGAGCTGGTGGAGGACGGCGAGGAGAGGCGGCCCGCTCTCGCCGGCGCGGAACGGGCCGGCGCCGAGAAGGCGGTCGAAATGCTGACGCAGTGGCTGCGGCGGGCCGGCCCTGTCGACGACGAATGACACTCTTCGGCGCCATACCGGCGCCGAGGTTTAAAGGAGGTGTTGTATGTCGCAATCCGTCGCAACGCAGGTCCCTCGAGCCGGTGACAGGAAGTCCTCTTGCACGCCGCCCGTGCAGAAGCTCAAGAGCGAGCGGGTGCAGGAGGCGCTCGCCGCGATGGGGTGGAAGCCCGATCGCAACGTCCGCACGTTCGCCCGGGCCCTGCGGTTCCCGGTGCCGCGCGTGGCGGAGGCGTATGCCGCCTATGTCTCGGCGCTCGCCAACCAGTCAGGTCAGCCGGTCTCGGTCGAAGTGGCCGGCAAGCGGGTCCTGGTGACCCTGCTCAGCCGTGCCGCCAGCGACCGCCACGCCGGCTGGACCAAGGCCGTCCTCGACTTCGCCAAGCGCCTGTTGGCGTGAGATCGGAAGGAGACCGCCATGCCCAGGGTTTCCTACGCAAAATTCCTCAGAGGTTGGGAGCGCCTGATCGAGAAGGTGCTGGCCAACAAGGTCGACCTCCCTCATCTCGAGGCGTATCGCGCGCAGCTCGAGGTGGAATTGGCGGGAGCCAAGGAGGCCAACTCCCGGCAGGTGTTTCATCAGGCGGAGGCCTCGCAGGCCACCCGGGATCTGGAGGGCTTTCTCGAACGGGGAAACAGCCTGCAGGTCAGGCTCAACGCCGGGATCGTCTCGACCTATGGCAACCGTGCCGAGAAGCTGAAGGAGTTCGGGCTGCGGCCGCTCCGTCCCCGGGACACCAGCTCGGCGAAGGCCAGAAGCAAAAAGGAACCGGCGAAGGAAGAGGAGGAAGGGGAGAAGCCGGCTCCCTCGAAGACCACCACGGACGCTGAGCCGAAGTAGTTTCAAAGGGTCGGGGGCGTGCTGCAGCGCGCTCCCGGCTCGTTTCGAGAGAGCCGGGAGCTATCTTATCCCAGAAATTCAAGGTACAGGGCTCCCCGCCTGGGGTACAGGCCACTCCCCTCGATTTACAGGCCACTCCTTTCGAGGTACGGACTTCTCCCCTTGAGGTACAGGCCTATCCCTTCGAGGTACAGGGGTCTCCCCCGCGAGGTATGGGGCTCTCCCCTTGAGGTACAGGCCCCTCCCTGCGGGGTACGGGCCTCCCTTCGAGGTACAGCCCTCTCCCCGATACGACGGGCCTCCCGAACGTTGCGCGCTCCTTCCCCGTGAGATACGGCCCACGGCGTGTGCCAGCCGGGCTGCCTCCTGCTGGCGCTCCGCCGTGGGAGGGATGGTGCCGGTGGAGTTCCCGGTGGAGTCACCGCCCGAACCGGCAACTTGGTGCCTAGCGTCCTTGCTCCGGGATCGGCGCGATGTCGAACTGCACGAGCTACTGCTTTTTGGTCCCCACGAGGGACTGACGGCGACGCGATATCGCTGCGCTGCCTCACGACCCGACGACGAGCAACGCCGTGATCTCCTGCGTCAGCCGCGTCGTTGGCCTTGTAGGAATCCTGGCGAGCCCTTGAGCTCGCGGGAGCTGGATCAGAAACTGCTCCACCGCCAGCCGCTGCGGCTCCGCCGGAACGAGGACCTCGGCGTTGTCTGCATGGCTCTTGGTAAAACCGCTCATTCGGACGTGGCGAAGGCAAACTAGCCGGTGAAGACATCTCATAGCGAGGTGTGACTGCCTGCACCCCCGGTAAGAACTCTAACCTCTGCCGTTTCTGCTACTTAGGCAGCCTGGAACAGGCTAGCTAGAGAGCATGTCCGCTCGTCCGAGGGGAGGAAGGAGCGCTAAATGAGCCGGCAGGTACCTTGCTTCATAGGGGGCTGGGGAGGTAAGTATCTTGCTTCATAGGAGATTGGGCTTGCGGCGTGCCTGCGGTTATGCTAAAGTCAAAAAGTTTGGAAAGGGACTTGACAGGCTTCCCAAACGAGCTACAGTAACCGGGTAATCGGGTAATTTCTTCTGTAGCTTGGTCCTCTGGCTCGGTCAAGTCCGCGTGAACGCAGCGTAACGAAATTGCGGAGTCACGTCACCATGGAGGGTCTTTGGATGAAGAGTGCACATCGTTCCCTTCTTCGGGTGGCAGGCACGGTTACGTTCCTGGCGATCCTGGCCAGTCCGCCTGCCGCCCCAAGGCTCGTGCTTGGAAGCTCGCTCACGTCACCCCAGTCCAGCAAATCTCTCTGTTCCAAATCGTTCTCCGGAAGCGGCCTTGGCTATGACGGCGATGCTCAGCGCTGCGTCATTGGCGGGGGTGGATGTTTCTTCAACTAGTAACTTTTTAACTAGTGAGGCTTGACCAATGCCCAAATTGGCCCGCTATTGCGCAGTGGCCCTCATCTTCCTCGCGCCGTGCTCCCTCGTGGCGGCCGACAGGCAAGCCGTGTCCTGCTACCGCCTCGGCCTCCAAGAGGCGCCGGACTGGATCACCAGCGGTGCAGCCTGGGATAAAGACAATCAGAGGCTCTTGATGGTTGACCCCGTAAGGGACCGGGTCGTCTCGTACAATCTTCTCGGAGAACAGGAGGTGATCGAGAAGCTAGGTCCTGAGCTTCGACCAGTGAAGATAGTACGTTCCGATGATGGCTTCCTCTTAGAGAGCGTCGATGGCTCGATGCTGAGCCTTGACCGGGACCTCGAAGTTACCGGCCGAAACCTCGCTGCCAAGATGTCCCCTCCCAGCATGGCCTCCCTATATCAATGGGTTGCCTCAGGAAGGGGTAGCTTCGCAGCGTTCGCTGCACTGGGTCGTGCTGATCGGGAGGAAGTTGAGTATGGATTCTTCCGCGGCCAGCAGACTTCGAAACTGCAGCCCTTGCTGTCCGCGGATAAGGGCCAGGCAGACTTCTTTCTACATGGCTATCCCTATATAACTAGTGCCGCTGGCCGGACATACTTCTTGTCCATGGCCAAGCACAATGGTCTCTACCGAGTCAGCGATGGCAAAGCCGAAAAGCTCATCAACGCCCTGCCCCGCCAGTACGCGGCTCGCCCGGACCTAAAGACTCCTATGACTGGGCCGCGTGATGCTCCTGCACGCTACGCAGAGCTAGAAACTTTGTCTATTCCTGCCGGATTATACGCCCAGGAGGGTTTCTTGTATCTTTTGGGGCGAGAGCCTGCCAAGGGAGGGAACACAACATGGTGGCTCTACCAAATCGACCCTGCTGGGAGGGGGGGTGTCTTGGGCCGGGTTCGCCTGCCGACGACTGCCAACCACCTGACTGTCATACCCACGCCGGACCAGGGCTGGATGTTCATCGAAAGAGGGAAAGTTGAGTTTGACTCGAGCCAGCGTGCCCAGATCCAGAAAGTGGGGCCGGTGGTTGTGGTCTCCAATGCGGCGATCCGGTCTCTCTCGATGCTAACTTCCTGCCCTGTGGGAGGAGGAATCCTCTGGGCGAATCATCATAGAGGCCTGTTCATTCCCGAGCCGTTGGTAGCCTCCAGAATGGTACTACCTGTAGAGCTCTCCTCACGAAAGTATCTCGACTTGCGCCTCGCGGGAGAACCGAAGAGTGCAAAGAGCGCATCGCCTTGTGATTTCCTCGAGCCGTCGACGGGACAGGGTACCCTACCCAACGCCAGCAGCTTGAAGGATCTCGTCGCTTCCTCTCAGGTAGCCGTGGTCGGAAAAATCGTGAGCACGGAGCCTGGCTGGGATGCACGACTGAGGCATGTGGTGACAAAAGTCAATCTCCAGGTGACGCATCCTCTCAAGGGGGCCTTGAACGCGGGCAGCACGATTGACTTTTTAAGTCCTGGTGGCAGCATGGCCCTTGCCGATAGGAGAATCTGCACTTCGCCTCGAAGAGGTTTCTATCAACCTCGGGTCGGAGACGAGATCGTGGTTGCTGCTGAGACTTCGGCCGCCGATTCGCGGCTACTCGAATCTCCGTACGTTTTTCCACTCAGCGAGGGAATGGTCCAGCCAGAACCTTACCCTGCTTTGCTCGCTAAGCAGAAACCGCTTTCGCTGAGCAAGCTCCTCGACTCTTCCAATAAAATCTCTTCAAATAAAAGTACCTTCTAAGCTCGAGTTGTCCTGACTCACCTGGTTACTGAGATTTAACCTCCCCTGCCTATCGCAGGGGAGATTGTTGCCCTTTTTCCAAACTTATGAGACAACAACTCCGATTTGGAGTCTCTTTGGTTCTCTTGCTACTTGGGCCCGCCGCTTGTCGGACCTCGTCTACGCTCAAGTCGGTGCCTTCGCGGCTAGAGTGTTGCGCTCAAGGTCGCGAGCCGGCGGATCGCTTTCCTTTCCTCGGTTTGCAGTCGCTAGCGCATACATCAAAAGTTACCGTCTATGGAGATGCAAAGGCCCATGCCGGCATAGATAAGTTATATGTCGAGGCGGCTGTGGCAGAGTGGAACAAGATCTGTCAGCAGAAGCCCTACTCTTACGTGCCACATTTAGTGGTCGATTGGGAGAATGATCGCCCGTCGCTTGAAGATTCGGAAGTTCAGGCTTGGCGAACCACTATTTTGATTACCTTTTCGCCAGATGAAGAAGCGACCTACGACCCACAAGCGGGGAAGGCGGAGGTTGCGAGGTGGCTGCGTGACGACAACAGTATCGCCATCTTTGGGAAATGCGGCCATCGAAAAATGGAAATGCCCTGTGACCAGGTTCGGAATTCGATCGTCTGGGAGTCGACATGGGGCTCAGTGGTAATCGCGCATGAGATTGGACATGCGTTGGGCTTAAGTCATGATGTGCAGACATGCAAGGTGCGTGGAATTATGCAAGCAGTCTGTAGAGAAGACGACACGCTTCGGATTCTTTCCGAGTATTGCCGCCTAGCCGACCATATAAATAATGAAGAATCCTCATGCAATAAGATCAAAGCCAATTCGGCTAAGCACCCTTGCGATTGCGTGGACGAGAGTGCAAAGTGATACCACGCGATACGTGGAGCTGGGCGGCTAGAAGCTGACGCAAGGCAGGGCGCCTGAATTGGCGCCCCAAGAACTGCGCTCAAGTAAGCTCGAACAGACGCCCGAAGACTCCGATCGAACCGCCGGGTGCAGTCCCCCCTATCCAGGCCGCCACGAGCCGGCCGCCGGTGAGGAAGGCGAGCTGGATCCCGGAAGGGCGAGACGGAACGACCTGTGCCAGGGCCGCCGCGGGCACGAGCACCGTGCAGACGGCGGCGCCGAGCACGCGCAGAATGCTGTCGTGTCTCTTCATGTCGATAGAGCATATCACGGACGGCGAGGAATGAATCCGGCGAGCACAGGAAATCGCTACGAACGCAGTGGCGGGGTGCCTATTCGAAGATCTCGGCGAGCGGGATCTCCAGTCCCGGCAGGAGCGGAGTGGCGAGGCTGTCTTCGACCGAAAGCTCCGCGACGAGGCGGAGCCTGCCCTCCCCCAGCCGGTAGACCTTGACGTCCTTTCTCTGAGGATCGACGATCCAGTACTCCAGGACCCCATAGCGGCCGTAGCGCTCCAACTTGAGGCTCTCATCCCGCCGGCGGGTCTTCTTGGAGAGGATCTCGATGACGAGGTCCGGGGCTCCCTGGACGTTCGGTTCGGTGATGATTTCCGCCCGCTCGTTCGAGATGAAAAAGAGATCCGGCTGCGCGATGTCGTGCGGCGAGAGGATGACGTCCGTCGGCGCCGCGAGCAGCGTACCCAGGCGGCGCCTGCGGATGAAGGGTCCCAGCAGAGAATGGAGATTCGAGGAGATGAGCTGGTGCCGGATAAAGGGGGCCGGGGTCACGTAGTGCTCTCCGTCAAGGATTTCGTGGCGCTTTCCGTCCTCGGGGATCAGGACGTAATCCTCATAGGTGAGCTTGCGGGGGAGATCGAGGTCGCGGAGAGCCATGGCGCGCCTCCTGGCGCGGAATCATCGTAGCACGCGGTCTGTTGGGCCGGCTTCGCTATGCCGCCGCGGTTTACTCCTCCCGCAGCACCACCGCCGGATCGACCGCGGCCGCGCGGCGGGCGGGAAGGTAGCTCGCCGCCAGCGCGGCGGCGGTGAGGAGGCCGGCCGCCAGGGCGAAGGTCGCCGGATCGGTGGGGCTCACCTCGTAGAGCAGGCCGGCCATCCAGCCGGTGAGCGCGCGGGCGCCGAGGAGGCCGCAGAGGACGCCGAGGAGCGCCAGGCGCGCACCGCGGCCGAGGACGAGCGCGAGGACGTCGGACCGGCGGGCGCCGAGAGCCATGCGCACCCCCAGCTCCTGCGTGCGCTGGGCCACGAAGTACGACATGACGCCGAAGACGCCGACGAGGGCCAGCGTAAAGGCGATGAGCGCGAAGCCTCCCATGAGGAGGGTGCGGAAGCGCGGCTGGGCCGTCGATCCGGCGACGAGCCTCGCCATGGGCTGGAAGTCGATGAGAGGCATGTTCGGATCCGTCGCGTGAATCCCCCGCCGGGCGAAGCCGGCGACGACGGACGGACCCGCGGAGCTGCGGATGACGACGCTGAGCCCCCGCGCCCAGGCGGTGAGGAATCCCGGATCGAGCTGGAGATAGGGCAGCAGGACTCCCGGATGCGCGACGGCGTCCAGGCTGCGGTGCCGCACGTCCGCGACGACTCCCACCACCATGCGCCAGGGCCCTTCGGGGCCGTCCACGGAGAGCCGCTTGCCGAGCGGATCCTGGCCCGGCCAGTAGCGGCGGGCGAAGGTCTCGTTGACGAGGGCGACGGGAAGGCTCCCCTCGCGGTCCTGAGAGGTGAAAGCCCGCCCGCGCCGCAGCGGGATGCCCATGGCCTCCAGGTAACCGGGACTGATCCCGTGCAGCCCGGCGACGGGAGGATCGCCTCCCTCTGGAGCGCCTTCGAGCGTCACGCCGTTTTCGAGATCCTGGCCGGAGAGCGGCAGGTGCGTGGTGAAGCCGACCGCCTCGAAGGCCGGTTGCGAGGCCAGGTTCCCGAGGAGCTGCCGGTAGCACGCCCACATCGACGGTGCATCCGGGTACTTCGCCGCCGGCATCACGACGTTGAAGGTCACGGCGCGATCGGGATCGAACCCTTTCTCGGCTCCCTGCAGCCGTAGGAAGCTGCGCACCGCGAGGCCGGCCCCGGTGAGGAGCACGAGCGAGATGCCGATCTCGGCCACGATGACGGCGCTGCGCAGGCGCTGGTGCCGCGGCTCCGCGCTCACTACCCGGCCGCCGATCTTGCCCGCGCCGGTCGCTCCGGCGCGGGCGGCCTGCAGCGCCGGCGCGAGGCCGAAGAGCAGCGCGGCCACTCCCGCGGCGGCGCCGCTGAACAGGAGCACGCGCGAGTCCAGCGCCGCTTCCGCGAGTCGGGGAATGTCCGCGGGGCCGAAGGTGCGAACGGCCCGCAAGGTGGCCTGGGCCACGAGCAGGCCGGCTGACAATCCAATGGCGAAGAGCACGAAGGTCTCCGTCAGCAACTGCCGCACCAGCCGCGGCAGGCCGACGCCCAGCGCCGAGCGCACCGCCATCTCGCGCCGCCGGGTGCTGGCGCGGGCGAGCAGCAGGCTGGTGACGTTGGCGCACGCGATCAGCAGCACGAACCCGGCGGCGCCGAGCAGGAGCAGCAGGGCCTTGCGCACGCCGCCGACGGTCTCCTCGGTGAACGAGGCCATGCGGATCGTCGTGCCCCCGTCGCTTTCCGGAAACTCTTCGGCGAGCCGGCGGCCGATGGCATCGAGCTCGGCGGCGGCCTGCGCGGGCGTCACTCCATCCGCGAGGCGCCCGATCACCTGGAGATAGCGCGACTGGCGGCTGATCGGCAGGTTGTCGGGATTCTCGCCGCGGAACGGGAAGGGCACCCAGAGCTGGTATCGCTTTTCCGGATAGTCGAAGCCCGGCGGCATGACGCCGACGACGGTATAAGGCCTGCCGTTGGCGACGACGGTGCGGCCGACGATCGCGGCGTCGCCGCCGAAGCGGCGCTGCCACAGCCCGTGGCTCAGCAGCATGACGCGATCGCGGCCGGCCTCGTTCTCCTCCGGACGAAAGGCGCGGCCGAGCCGGGGCCGCACCCGCAGCACGTCGAACAGCTCGGCGGAGACGAGCTGGCCGATGACCAGCTCCGGCTCGCCGCCGCCGGTGAGGGTGAAGCCGGTGCCGATGTGGGCGCCCATGGCCGCGAAGGAGCGGGATCGCTGCTGCCAATCGAGGAAATCGAGCGGCGCCGCCCGCGTGCGGCCGACGTTCTCTTCGTGGTGCTGCTGATAGAGCACGAACAGGCGGTCGGGCTCGTCATAGGGCAGCGGCCGCAGCAGTACGGCGTCGACGACGCTGAAGACCGCCGTGTTGGCGCCGATCCCCAGGGCCAGGGTCGCCACGGCGGCGGCGGTGAAGCCGGGGCTGCGGCGCAGCATGCGGAAGGAGTGGCGGACGTCCTGGAGGAGAGCATCGAGCCCTGTCCACACGTCCGCGTCGCGGGTGCGCTCCCGCAGCAGCAGGGAGTTGCCGAAGGCGCGGCGGGCGCGCGACGCGGCTTCCTCTTCCGGCAGGCCCTCGGCGGCGTAGCTGCGCGCCCGCATCTCCATGTGGAACCGCATCTCCTCGTCGATCTCCGAAGCCAAAGGGCCGGAGCGGAAGACGTTGCGGACGCGCGCGAGCCAGGACATCGGCATCTCTCCTCAGGCGAGCCGCAGGACGCGGGCCACTCCGCGGGACACGCGGTCCCAGGTTTCCTTCTCGACCTCGAGCTGGCGCCGGCCGCGGGCGGTGAGGCCGTAGTACCGCGCCCGCCGGCCGTTCTCGGACTCGCGCCAGTCGCCCTTGAGCAGGCCCGCCTGCTCCAGGCGGTGCAGGGCCGGATACAGCGAGCCCTCCTCGACGCGCAGCAGGTCGGCGGAGTCCTCCTGGATCCGCTGCGCGATGCCGAAGCCGTGCAACGCGCCGCGGGCCAGCGTGCTGAGCACCAGGAGGTCGAGGGTTCCTTGCAGGACGGAGGCGCGTTTGCTCACGGGTTCTCTCCCCTAGATGTCTAGGCTACATCGGATGAAGCCTAGATGTCTAGGGGGGGGAGTTCTTGCAGGCGCAAAGATCAAGATGAAGGATTACCCGCTTGTACCTCACGGGTATAACCTCTGTACTTCGCGAGTACACCCCATGCCTCGCAAAGAGAGGTTTTCCCCTTGCGGAGAGAGGGGCCTGTACCTTGCAGAGGGCCAAGCACGATGCTTCAGCAGTCCCCCATAGAAGGAGGCCCCCTATGAGCCCTCGCAACGCACGTCTCTTTCTCCTGCTGGCGCTCCTCGCCTTCGCGAGCGGATGCGTCGGCACGATGGTGCCCACCCGGCGGACCAACAGCGCGCTGGACTTCCTCTACCCGCAGGGGATCACGACCGCGCAGCCGGCGCGGGAGGTGGTGCTCAAGATGCCGTTGCGGGTGGGGCTCGCCTTCGCGCCGAACCGCGCCAACGCGGCCGATCCGATCACCGAGGAGCAGAAGCAGAAGCTCCTCACCAGCGTGGCGGACGCCTTCCGCGAGCACCAGGCGATCGGGCATCTGGAGGTCGTGCCCACGACCTACCTCCAGCCGGCGGGCAGCTTCGCCAACCTCGATCAGATCCGCGCCTCGCTGGGGCTCGACCTCATGGTGCTGGTGTCCTATGACCAGGCCCAGTTCACCGAGTCGACGCGCGCCTCCTGGACCTACCTCACGGTGGTCGGCCCGCTGCTGATCGAGGGGGAGAAGAACGACACCCGCACGGTGATGGACGCCGTGGTCTATGACATCTCGTCGCGGGCGCTGCTCTTCCGCGCCGCCGGGGAGAGCGCGGTCGGCGGGCGGTCGAGCCCGCTCAACGTCGAAAGGAAGCGGCGGACCATGGCCTCGGCGGGGTTCGACAAGGCGACGGACAGCCTGATCGCGAACCTGAAGACGGCGCTGGCGCGCTTCGAGGAGCAGGCGAAGTCCGGCACGGTGCAGGGCCCGGGGACTCCGGCCGTCGCCATGTACAACGCCGAGGGGCAGCGCATCGCCTCGGGAAGCGGCGGCGGTGCGCTGGGAGCGCCGGAGTGGATCGCGGCGGCGCTGCTGGGGATGGCGCTCCTCGCGGGACGGATTACGCGTTCGATGCGGGGAGCTCTGGTGGTAGCCACCTTGGCGTTCCTTGGGACACCAGCGTTGCAGGCGCAGTGGAAGACGGACGGCGCTCCCGTCCCCGACACGTCCTGGCGGAAGTCGGATGGCGACTTCGGGGCCATGCTGGTTCTCACCGACCGACCGGAGGAGTTCTTCGCCGCCTGGGAGACCGAGAGCCCCGGTGTCGCGATGTCTGAGACCGTGAGCGCGAAACGTGGTCTCCCCATCGTAGGCGTCGTTCTGTTCACCGGCTGCGCGCCCGATCGGGAGGGGCTCTGCAACTCCACCGTGACCTACTCGGTCCTCAAGCCGGACGGCACTCCTTATGGCGAGCAGCAGAAAGCAGAGCTGTGGACCGGGAAGCGACCCCCGCGAAAGAACGAAATCCAACTGAGCGTCGGCAATATGGGCATCGTTCTCGAGCCTGGCGATCCGCTGGGTACTTACGTGATGCGAGCCGAGGTCCATGATCTTGTCTCGAAGAAGACCCTTCGTCTCGAGCGTCCTTTCGCAGGTGTGGAGCGTTGATCCAGGGCAGCCGTGAGGAACCGCGAACCCGGGCCTGGATGACACCGGCGTTGGCCACGCTCTGCGCGGTGGCCCTCCTCCAGCCGGCGGAAACCTGGCAGTACGACCGCGTTCGGGTGGAGGCCGGGGAGGTGTGGCGGCTGTTCAGCGGTCAGATGGTCCGCGCGCATGGCCGTGCTCGACCTGGGGATGGTCCTCGGTCTCGGCGCCTGGCTCGAAGCGCGGGGGGATCGGCGTTCCGCGGGGCTCGCCCTGATTCTCGGCGCCGGAATGACGGCGCTCGCGGTTCAAGTTTTTTCACCGAATCTCGCTCTGTATTGCGGCAGCTCCGGGCTGGCCTCGGCGCTCTTCGTGCTGGCGGCTCTCCGCATCGCGAGATCAGGCGCTCGCGCCCTTAGGACCCTGGGTTTTCTGGCCGCCGGTCTGTTTCTCGCCAAGGCCGCGGTGGAGCTCGTCACGCCGCAGGCGATCTTCGCCGGACCGCTGCCCGCCGGGGTCGCGGTGGTGCCGCTCGTCCACCTCCTCGGCGGGCTGGCAGGGGCGGTGGCCTCACGGCATCCCATACTCCGCGAGGTTGAGCACCACCCGCGGATCCGGGAGCGGACGGTCGCGGCCCCAGAGGCTCACCCAGCCGGTCCCGTCGGGACCTCCGAAGCGTTTCGCCCACACCGCCGGGTGGCCGTGGACGTCGGCGGCCAGTACGTCCAATCCCTCTGCACCACTGACCTCCGCCTCCTCCACCCACCACGCCTCCGGCAGGCCCCAGCGCCGGCCCGCCGTCGTCGCCCGCACCTGCGCCATACCCTCGAAGCCGCTGTCGAACTTGATGCCCAGCGTCCGCTCGATGCGCTGTTGATCCTCCCTCTTGGGCTGTACGAGCTCCAGGCTCTGCGGGTCGAAGTGGAGGAGCAACGGGATGCCGCCGGGCCAGACCACTTTGCCGCCGGCATCGAGGTAGCGGCGGATCAGAGAGCCGCCGGGCGCCGCCTCGTCCACTACCGGGGTCGGCAGCGCGTCCGTCGCCACCACGACGACGCTCGGCCGGCGGTCGGCCACCCGCGCCTGCAGGAAGTCGGCGAGGTTGCGGCGGTTGAGCACCTCATAGCTCTCTCCCGCCAGCAGGTCGCGCAGCGCTCTGTCGCCTTGAAATCGCCGGTAGGGGGAGCGCGCCTCGTAGTAGACGGTGCGCAGCGCCTTCCTGGCAGGCGCGGCGAGATCTCCGGCGAGCGCGTAGAGCTTGCCGTCGCCGCTGCCGACGTAGATGCGGCCCTGGCGGACGAGCGGCGAGGAGTTGACGAGTTCGCCGGTCGGGAAGCGCCAGAGCTCGCGGCCGGTGGCGACGTCGAGCCCGAGCACGTTGCCAAAGAACTCGCCGAGCACCACGACGTCCCCCGCTACCGCCGGCGAGGAGAGGGCGTTCGACTCCGTGCGCGTCCGCCAGAGCTCCCTGCCTGACTGCAGCTCGACGGCGTGGACGAAGTGGCCGTCCGAGGAGCCGACGATGGCGCGGTCGCCGGCGATGGCCGGGCTGCCGACCACCCAGCTCACCTGATGATCGAAGGCCCAGCGCTGCTTGCCGGTGGCGCGCTCGACGCCGTAGAGGAAACCGTCGCGGCAACCGACCACCACCAGGTCGGCGGTCACCGCCGGCGAGCTCTGCACCGAGCGGCGGTCGAAGCCCTCCTTCTCGGAGTCGATTCCGGCCCCTTGGGTGGCGAACTTCCAGCGCAGGGTGCCGCGCGCCGCGTCGAGGGCGTAGAGATGGCCGTCGAAGCTTCCGACATACACGACGCCGTCGGACACGGCGGGAGAGGACCGCACCCGGCCCGCGGTGGCGTACCGCCAAAGGACCTTGCCGCTCGCCGCGTCCACGGCCAGCACCTCGCCGTGGCCGGAGCCGGCGAAGAAGCGATCTCCTGCCGCCGCCGGTCCGGAGAGGAGGAAGTCCCACCCCCAGGGATGCGGAAGATCCGCGCCGAGAGGCACGCGCCAGCGCTCGCGGCCGTTCCTCGCATCGAGGCCGTAGAGATTGCCGTCGCGGCTCTCGATCGCCACCACGCCGGATGCGTAGGCGGCCGGCCCGTCGATGGGACCGCCGGTGTGGAAGCGCCAGCGCTCGTCGCCGGTCGCGCCGTCGACGGCGTAGAGATTGCCGTCACCGCTGCCGACGATCACGGCGCCATCCACCCAGATGGGCGATGCCTGGATGGGGGCTCCGGTGGCGAAGGTCCACATCGCCTGCGGGCGCCGGTGCGGCAGGGTGCCCGCGAACGCGCCGTCGCGGCGAGGGCCGCGGAAGCCGACGGACTCCACCGCGGCTGGGGATTTCTCGGTAGTACAGCGGACGGTGGCCATGGCGGCGAGAGCCAGCGCAAGGAGGAGGAAAAAGGATAGGTGCGGCGTCGTGCGAGCTTTCATGAGAGGAGGCTACGCGGCGGCGGGGGAGCCGGCGCACGCCACGAGACGCATGTCGCTTCATGGCGCACCGGCTCTGGAAAAAACCCGCTCCTCGCCGCTGCGTATAAACGGAGATGCCGGAGCGATTGGAATCGTGGAAGGAGATCGCCGCCCATCTCGGGCGGCGGGTGCGGACGGTGCAGCGGTGGGAAAAGGACGAAGGCCTGCCGGTTCACCGCCTCGCCCACCGCCGCCGCGGCACCGTCTACGCTTTGAGCCACGAGCTCGACGCCTGGTGGGCGCAGCGAAGCGTGTCGCCGACCCCCGACGCCACGCCTGCCGGCGCGATGCCTGAAGTTGTTCCCGGACACCTCCGCCGCTGGGCGAGCGCCGCGGGCATGGCGTTGCTGGCGGTGGCCGCCCTCGCCTTGCTGCCAAGCCGCGTCGCGCCCGCGGGAGACAATGACCCGCAGCGGGTGCTCACCGCGCGCTACCTCCTGCATCGGGGCGGCGAAGCCGAGGCACGGCGCGCCGTGGCTCTCTGCTCTCAACCGCTGCTGGCCGGCGAGGGACGCGAGGCGCGGGCGGCGATCCATGAGTGTCTCGCCCAGGGTGCCCTCGCCCTCGTCAGGACCGGCGCCCTGCCGCGCTACGAGGGAATCGCGCGGGTGCGCCACGAGGCGGAGGCCGCCCTGGCGCTCGATCCGCGGCGGCCGGACGCGATCACCGTCGCCGCCCGGACACGGTTCTTCCTCGACTGGGATTTCGCCGCCGCCGAAGACGCCTACCGGCGCGCTATCGCCTTCGATCCGGGCGCGGCGTCGGCGCACCACGCGCTGGCGGGCCTGCTCTCCCTGCGCGGCCGCCACGACGAGGCGATCGCCGAGCTACGGCTGGCGCAGCGGTCGGCGCCGCTCTCCGCGGCCATCAACGACGACGGTTGCTGGTACTTCTATCGCGCCCGGCGACCGCGGCAGGCCATCGCCGAGGCCGAGCGGGCCCTGCTGCTCGAGCCCGGCCGCTCCGGCGCTCTCGAGTGCATCGTCGATTCCCGCGTGGCGCTTGGGGAGCACGGCGCGGCACGGGAGGCTGCAGTCGCCATGCTGCGGACACTGGGGGATCCGGCCGCGGAGGAGATCGCGGCGGCGCCGGCCGTGGAGGCCAGACCCCTCCTCGAGCGGCGGCTGCTGGCCCGGCTCGCGGACGAACGCCGGCCGGTGCCCGCCCTGCCGTTCGCCATGCGCTACGCCGCCCTGGGGGAGCGCGACGCCGCCATGTCGTGGCTCGAGCGGGCGCTCGCCGATCACGATCCTGTGCTGCTCCTGGTGCGCGTTCACCCCGCCTTCGACAGCCTGCGCGGCGATCCCCGCCTGGAGCCGCTGCTGCGCCGCGCCGGGGTGTGAGCCTTTCCGGCCTCTCATCCTCAAATCTAAATACATCAATTGGTTAGAGAGCGGCCTGCTTCTTGCACCCTCATTCCGGGGACGGAGCAGGAGCCCATCATGTTCGAGAACCGTATTCTCCGCCGCTGGATCCCGATCTTTCCCACCGTCTTTCTCGGCGCCTTCCTGCTCTCCGCGCCCGCGACCGGCGGCGTGCCGATCGCGGTGATCGTCCACCCGCAGGTTCCGGTCGACGACCTCAGCCTCGCGGAGCTGCGGCGGATCTTCCTCGGCGAGCGCCGGTCCTGGTCGCCGGAGCTGGCCGTCACCCTGCTGATGCCTCCCAGCGGTTCGGCCGAGCGCCGGGTCTTGCTGGAAAAGATCTACGAGCGGCGGAGCGAGGCGCAGTACCAGCAGTACTGGATCAACAAGCTGTTCGATGACGGGCCCCCCGCCGGCCCCAAGATCACCGACTCGCCGAAGATGTCGGCGAGCCTCGCGCGCGTCATCCCCGGCGCCGTGGCGCTGGTCCCCGCCGGCAAGATCCCGCGCGACGTGAAGGTGCTCCGCATCGACGGCAAGCTGCCGGGCGAGAGCGGCTATCCGCTGGTGGCCCGCGGCTGACCCGGGATGATGACGATGACCATGCAGACACGATTGCTCGGCGCGGTGCTGGCGATCCTGGTCTTCTTTTCCCTCAACCTCGGGATTCACGACTGGGGCAGCCGATCCAGGGCGAAGAGCTTCGAGGGCCTGCAGAACGCCCTCGACCAGCAGCTCCTCATCGCCGCGATCGAGAGGTGGCTGAGCGAGGCCCACCGAGAGATCGCCCTGCTCGCGGGAGTCTTCGGCGGCCGGGGAGCGGGGCGGCCGAGCCCGCAAGCCAGGGCGGCTTTCGCGAAGCGGCTGGATCAGATCGACGCCGGGGTCGCTCGCGGCCGGACGCTCCCAGGGAGCGCGACGCCGACGGCCGACCGCTTCGCCTCGGCCTGGCGGGACCTCCGCGCCTCCTGGCTGCGGGCCTACGACAGCTTCGGCGTGGACAACGAGCGCGCCATCGCGGAGCTCTCGCTGCGCGCCGACCCTTTGAGCGGCGAAATCCTCACCCGGCTCCTGCCGCGGTGGGAGCTGGAGGAGCGGAATCGCGCTCGGGACGCGAGCGGGGAGCTGCGCCAGGTCTCCGACCTGGCCGACCGGGTGGAGATCCTGTTCTTCGTGTTGTCGACGCTCGTCGTGGTCCTGGTGGCCACCAGCGTTTCCCGCTTCCTGGTCTTCCTCAATCGGACTCTGGAAGAGCGGGTGCGCGAGCGGACGCGGGACCTGGAGCAGGAGGTCGAGGAGCGGCGCAAGGCGGAGGCGGCGCTGCGCCAGAGCGAGGAGCGCTACGCCCTGGCGGCGCAGGGGGCCAACGACGGGTTGTGGGACTGGGACCTCGAGAACAACAAGCTGTACCTCTCTCCGCGCTGGAAGGAGATGCTCGGCGAATCCGAGCTGAGCGGCAGTCCGCACGAGTGGTTCGAGCGCGTGCATCCCAAGGACCTGCCGAAGCTGCAGGCGGCGCTGGGCACGCACTCGGCGGAATCGAGCCCGCTCTTCGAATGCGAGCACCGCATGCGGCACCAGGACGGCAGCTATCGCTGGATGCTCTGCCGCGGCATCGCCCTCTGCGCGGAGAACGGCCGGGCGATGCGCATCGTCGGCTCGCAGACCGACGTCACGGCGCGCAAGAAGGCGGAGGATCAGCTCCTCCACGACGCGTTCCACGACTCGTTGACCGGTCTGGCCAACCGCGCGCTCTTCCTCGACCGGCTGAGCCTGTCGCTGGCGCGGGCGAAGCGGCGCCAGAAGTTCCATTTCGCGGTCCTCTTCCTCGACCTCGACCGCTTCAAGGTGATCAACGACAGCCTCGGGCACGTGATCGGTGATCAGGTGCTGGTGGCGATCGCCCGCGAGCTGGAGACCTGCGTCCGCCCAGGCGACACGGTGGCGCGGCTCGGCGGCGACGAGTTCGCCCTGCTGCTGGACGACGTCCGCAACCTCACCGACGTCCAGAGGCTGACGCAGCGGATCCAGGAACGGCTGGCCGCTCCTCTTCAGGTCGACGGCACGGAGATGTTCACCAGCGCCAGCATCGGCATCGCCTTCGGCACGGCCGGGTATGACAAGCCGGAGGAGATCCTGCGCGACGCCGACGCCGCCATGTACCGCGCCAAGGCCTTGGGCAGGAACCGTCACGAGGTGTTCGACGAGGCGCTCCACCTGGCGACGCTCGACCGGCTGCGGCTGGAGACCGATCTGCGGCACGCCGTCGAGGAGCGGAGCTTCGGGATCCATTACCAGCCGATCGTCTGCCTGGATGACGGGCGGATCACCGGCTTCGAAGCTCTGGTGCGCTGGCGGCATCCGGTATGGGGCCTCGTGCCGCCCGACCAGTTCATCCAGGTGGCCGAAGAGACGGGATTGATCCTGCCGATCGGCGGCTGGGTGCTCTCGGAAGCCTGCGAGAGAATCCACCGCTGGCAGCGGGAGCACCCGTCCGATCCGCCCCTGGCGATCAACGTCAACCTGTCGCGGCGGCAGCTCCTGCAGGTCGATCTCATCGAGCAGATCCGCCACATCCTGGCGCGGACGGGCCTGCCGCCCGCGAGCCTCAAGCTGGAGATTACGGAGAGCGCGATCCTGGAGAATCCGGCGGCCGCCACGGAGTCGCTACGGCACCTGAAATCTCTGGACATCGGCCTGTGCGTCGACGACTTCGGCACCGGCTATTCGTCGCTGAGCTCGCTGCAGCAGTTCCCGGTCGACGTGCTGAAGATCGACCGCTCCTTCATCCGCGGCATGGGACCGGAAGGCGAGCGGGACGAGATCGTGCGCGCCGTGGTCGGGCTGGCGCACAGCCTGCGCATGGAGGTGGTGGCCGAGGGGGTCGAGACCGGCGGACAGCTCGCGCGGCTGCGGGAGATGGACTGCGATTACGGCCAGGGCTACCTGCTCAGCCAGGCCCTCGACGAGGAGGAGATCGAAGGCCTGCTGCAGCGGATGGGTCCCTGGGCCGGCCCGCCCGCGGACGGCGGGAGGTCGGGCTCCCTGCTTGAGGAGACGTTCACTCCTGCGTGACTCTTCTATATCCGGAGATATAGAGGAAATTATAACTGGGGGACGGGTGGATTTCTCCCTCATCGTCTTATAGGTTGAGGAATCCATGTCCACCCCCCGCTCCCGCGTCCTGCTCGTAGACGACGATGCCGACGACCGCGCCCTCGCCCGGCTCGTGCTCGCGCACGAGTTGCCCGAGATCGACGTCGAGGAGATCGCCGACGCGCCGGCCTTCGCGCGGGCCTGGGGCCGGCGGAGCTTCGATCTGGTGATCCTGGAGCGGGAGCTGCGCTGGGGGGACGGGCTGGCGCTCCTCGCGGTGATCAAGGAGGACTGGCCCGAGGCGCCGGTGATCCTCTTTACGCGCCCAGGCGACGAGGAGCTTGCCGTGCGGGCCGTGCGCCTGGGAGCGGACGACTGTCTCGCCAAGCGGCCGGCGGGCTTCCTCCGGCTGCCTGCCGTGGTGCGCGCGGCCCTGGAGAAGCGCCGCTGCCGGCGCTCCGCGAGCGCGGGGCCGCTGCAGTCGCTCCTCGAGCGGGCGATCGAGGACGTCACCACCCGCAAGCAGGCCGACTACGAGAACGCCCTGCGCGCGGCGCAGCTCCGGCGCTCCAACGAGGAGCTGCTGCAGTTCGCCTCCATGGCCGCGCACGAGCTGCAGGCGCCGGTGCGCACCATGGAGCGCTACACGCAGCTCCTCAAGGAGGACTACGCGGCGAAGCTGGGGACGGGCGGCGGCGAGCTGGCCGATCTCGTCATCGGCGCCGCGCGCCGCATGCGCCTGCTGATCGAGGACCTGCTGGCGCTCTCGCGCCTGGACAGCCGCGAGCGCCAGGTGGAGACCGCCGCCGCCGGGGTGCTCTTCGAGCAGGCGCTGGAGAGCCTGCAGGAGGAGATCCAGGAGAGCGGCGCCGAGATCACCCACTCCTCCTTGCCGGAGATCGAGGGGGAGCCCTCGCTGATCGTCCAGCTCTTCCACAACCTCATCGGCAACGCCATCAAGTTCCGCGGCGACGAGCCGCCGCGGGTGGAGGTCGCCGCCCGCCGGGCGCCCCGCGAGTGGGTCTTCTCGGTGCGTGACAACGGGATCGGCATCGATGCCGCGGAGGTGGAGTCGATCTTCACCATCTTCAAGCGCCTTCGCCCGGAGATCCCGGGCAGCGGCGTCGGCCTCGCGCTGTGCCGGAAGATCGTCGAGCGCCATGGCGGGCGCATCTGGCTGGAGTCGGAGCCCGGCCGCGGCTCCACCTTCCATTTCAGCTTGCCGGTCCCGCGACAGGACTGAAAAAGTCTTGCGCACACAATGTGTTATGATGAGCGCGTCCTCGAAGTCATGGGTTTTCAGAACATTTCCATATTTATGCTCGGCTGGACGAGAAGCCGGCTTTGATTCGTGCGGAGTTTCGGAGGGGATGACACGCGGCGAGCCGATCGCGGTCCTGATGGTGGAGGATGACCCGGGTGATGCGCGGCTCATTCGCACGTATCTGGGCAGGACCGCCCTCAAACCTCTTCATGTCACGGTGGTGGACCGCATCTCGGGAGCGCTGGATTTCCTGCGCCGCAACGGCGAGGTGGACGTCGCCCTGCTCGACGTCTCGCTGCCCGACAGCCGTCCGGGCTCGCTCGACTCCCTGACGCGCATCAAGGCCGAGGCCCCGGACCTGCCGCTGATCCTTCTCACCGGCCACGACGACGAAGACCTGGCGGTGCGGGCCCTGCGCGAGGGGGCCCAGGACTATCTGGCCAAGAAGACGATCGACAGCGGCCTGCTGGGCCGGGCGATCCGCTACGCGATCGAGCGCCAGCGGGCGGAGGTGGCGGTGCGCGAGAGCCAGGAGCGTTACGCGCTCGCCGTCAATGGCGCCAAGGACGGCCTCTGGGATTGGGATCTCAAGGCGAACCGCCTCTACTTCTCACCGCGTTGGAAGTCGATGCTCGGCTACGACAGCGGCGCCATCGGCGAGCAGCCGGCGGAGTGGTTCGAGCGCATCCATCCTGACGACCAACCGGCGGTGCAGGCGGCGCTCTCGGCGCATCTCGCCGGGCGTGCGCCCGACTTCGAGAGCGAGTACCGCATACGCCACGCGGGTGGCGGCTATCGCTGGGTGCTCACCCGCGGCCTCGCGGTGCGCGACGAGGAGGGGGAGGCCTACCGCATGGCCGGCTCGCAGTCGGACATCACGGCGCGCAAGATGGCGGAGGAGCGCCTGCTGCACGACGCCTTCCACGATCATCTGACGGGGCTGCCCAACCGCGCCCTGTTCATGGATCGTCTCGGCATGGCCATCGCGCACGCCAAGCGGCGGCTGAGCTACACCTACGCCGTCCTGTTCATCGATCTCGACCGCTTCAAGAACGTCAACGACAGCCTCGGCCACAGCGTCGGCGACGAGCTGCTGATCGCCGTCGCCCGGCGGCTCGAGTCGTGCCTGCGCCCGGGGGACACCGTGGCGCGCCTCGGCGGCGACGAGTTCACCATCCTGCTCGACGAGGTGACCGACGTCGACCACGCCGTGCAGGTGGCCCAGCGGCTGCACCGCGAGATGGTGCGGCCTTTCAAGGTGCAGGGCCACGAAGTGTTCGTCACCATGAGCCTCGGCATCACGCTGGGCGCCGGCGGGCACTACGACCGTCCCGAGGAGGTGTTGCGCGACGCGGACACCGCGATGTACGGCGCCAAGACCTCCGGCAAGGCGCGGGACGCCGTTTTCGACTACCAGATGCACGACCGCGCGGTGGCCCTGCTGGAGCTCGAGACCGACCTGCGGCGGGCCATCGAGCGCGCGGAGTTCGAGATCTACTATCAGCCCATCGTCTCGCTCGCCAGCGGCAAGATCGACGCCTTCGAGGCCCTGCTGCGCTGGCGGCACCCCCGGCGGGGTCTCCTCTCGCCGGACAGCTTCGTGCCGGTCGCCGAGGATACGGGGCTGATCGTTCCCATCGGCTGGTGGGTGCTGCACGAGGCCTGCAGCCAGCTCGCGTACTGGCAGTCGCTGCCGTGGGCCGGCCGGCCCCTCGCGGTCACGGTCAATCTCTCGGGCAAGCAGTTCATGCAGGCGGACCTCGTCGAGCGGGTCGAGGAGATCCTGCACACCACGGGGATTCAACCGGGCAGCCTGCGGCTGGAGATGACCGAGAGCACGATCATGGAGCAGGCCGAGGAGGCGGTGGAGAAGCTCATGGCCCTCCGCCGTCTCGGCGTCAAGCTCTACATCGATGATTTCGGCACCGGCTACTCGTCGTTGAGCTATCTCCACCGGCTGCCGGTGGACGCCCTGAAGATCGACCGCTCGTTCATCAGCGAGATGGACAGCGGGAGCGAGCGCGCGGAGATCGTCGGCACCATCGTGACGCTCGCCCGCACCCTGCGGATGGACGTCGCCGCCGAGGGGATCGAGACCGCCGAGCAGGTCAGCCGGCTGCGCGCCCTCGCCTGCCACTACGGCCAGGGCTACTTCTTTTCGGAGCCTCTGGGAAGCACCGCCGCCGGCGGGCTGATCGAGGCCGGCGCGAGCTGGTGAGCGCCGCGGGACGTCTGAATCCTAAGTCGCGGCGACGGCGCCTGCCGGGATCGGCACCGGCTGGTTGTTGCGGTCCACGTGGACGTAGACCACCTCGGCCTCGGTGACCTTCACCCGGCCGGAGCCGGTGCTGCGCTCGGCCTCCACCGTCACCTTGACCGTCACCGAGGTGCGGCCGATCCGCAGGGTCTCGGTGAAGAAGCTCACCAGATCGCCGACGAAGACCGGGGAGTGGAAGACCACCTCGCGCATGGCGACGGTCACCAGCCGGCCGGGGAGGGGGACGTGGTGGTGGGCCTCCACCGCTCCCGCCTGGTCGATGTAGGAGAGGATGATGCCGCCGAAGATGGTGCCCAGGGCGTTGGTGTCCTTGGGCATCAGGACCACGCGGATGGCCGGCTGGCGGGGTCCGGCGGTGGGGGGGGCGGTGTCGTGCATGCATCCTCCTCTGCGGCTTCATGCTATCCTAGGCCGCCCCCTGTCAAGGTCCACCGGCTGACCTCGGCATGAATCCCACCTCATCGCCCAACCCCCTGGAATCCATGAACGACGCCGCGCTTTTGCGCCTGGTGGCGGACCGCCAGGCCGAGGCGCTCGGCGTGCTGTACAACCGCTATGCCGCGACGCTGCTCGCTCTCGGTAAGCGCATCCTGGGGAGCCTCGCCGACGCCGAGGAGGTCCTGCAGGAGGTTTTCCTCTACGTATGGAATCACGCCGGCCGCTACGACGCCGGTCGGTCGTCCGTCTCCACCTGGCTGGTCCTCGTCGCCCGCAGCCGTGCCATCGACCGGCTGCGCACCCGCAAGGTGGTCGAGCGCACGCACGAGACCGCCCACCAGGGCTCGCCGCCGGAGCATGCATCTCCCGAGGGGGTGGAGACCGTATTTGTCCATGAGAGGCGGGAGAAGGTCCGCGGCGAGATGGACAAGCTCCCGCCGGAGCAGAAGCAGGTCCTCGAGATGGCGTTCTATGAGGGCCTGAGCCAGAGCGAGATCGCGGCCAAGGCCGATCTGCCCCTGGGCACGGTCAAGACGCGGACGCTGCTGGCGATGAAGAAACTACGCGGCGCCCTGCGCGACGAGGTCCGGCAACTGTTGTGAGCAACGGCGAACCCTCTTCCGAAGATCTGACCATCCTGGCGGCCATCGAGTCGCTGGAGCGGGGGACCGGTTCGTTCCGCGCGCCGCGTGGGGACGAGGCCGCCGAGACGCTGGCGCGCCTGTATACCGAGGTTCTCGGCCTTCTCCCTTACGATCTCGCGCCGGTGGAGCCCGCGCCGGAGGTTCGCAAGCGGCTGCTGGACGCCATCCACGGCGACGAGACCCAGCCCGCGGCCTCGCCGGTGATGGCAGCCGTTCCTCCTCGCGCCGCGGCGGAGGTGCGTCCGCTGCGTCCGGTCATATCGGCGCCGCCGGTGGTTGCCGCTCGCCGCCTGCCGGCGCGCCGCTGGCCCCTGGCGCTCGCCGCCACCCTCTGTCTCGCGCTCCTCGGGCTTTCGGCGTGGCTCTACCTCCAGTTGGGCCAGCAGCGGCAGACGATCGCGCGCCTGCAGGACGAGCTGATCGCCGAGAAGAACCGCGCCGAGGAGGCGGTCGCGGCAGCGCGCCGGTCCCAGACCTCCGACCAGGACCTGCGCCAGACCCTCGCGTTCGTGGCCTCTCGCGTCGGTGTCGTGGGCCCGCTGCGTCCGCCCGCCGAAGCTCCCCAGCCCGGAGCGCAAGGCATGCTCCTGGTGGCTGCCGACCACCAGCACTGGTACCTCTCGCTCGAGGGGCTCCAGCCTGCCGAGCCGAGAAAGGTCTACAAGCTCTGGTTCGTCGCCGATGGAGGGACGGTGAGCGCCGGCTCCTTCACGGCCCGTCCGGGAGCGCCCGTGGAACTGAGCTCGGAAACCATGCCGGCCGGGACCACCGGCGCAAGAATCACGCTCGAGGAGAATGCCGCCGTTTCAGCTCCCGCCGGTCCCGAGATTCTCCGCACCGAAACGTTGTTCGTGGTCGGATAACCCAGGCTACTTTGGCGGCTTCGCCGGCCGCATCTCCACCAGGCTCGGGAGGGCGTGCGGCGGGTAGGCGAGCAAATGGAGGATCATCGCAGCGATGTCCGCCGGCTTCAGGCGCCAGCTCTGGTCTTGCCGCCGCCCGCTCGGATGGGAGAAATCGCTCTCGACGCTGCCAGGCAGGATCGCGGCGACGCGCACGCCGTGCTGGCGCAGGTCGAGCATGGCGGCCTCGGAGAGACCGATGAGGCCGAACTTGCTGGCGTTGTAGGCGGCACCGCCCGCCATCGGGTTCTTCCCCGCCAGTGAGGCGATGTTGAAGATCCAGCCGTCGCCCTGGCGCTTCATCGCCGGCGCCACGGCGTGGAGGAAGTAGAAGCAGCCGGAGAGGTTAGTCTCGATCACCTCCCGCCACTGCTCGCCGCTCAGCTCGTCCACCGGGCCGAAGGTGCCTACGCCGGCGTTGTTGACCAGGCAGTCGATCCGTCCCTCGTCCCGCAGGACCTCTTCTACGAAGCGGTCCACCTCCTCCTGGTTCCGTACGTCCACGGCGCGGCCGAGGACCGCGTCCCCGAAGGTCTCCACGAGCTCCCGCTGCGCCGCCTCGACCGAACGCGGGCTCCGGCTGCAGAAGCGGACTCGCCAGCCCTCGTGAAGCAGGGCCTCGGCGATCCCTCGGCCGATGCCGCGGCTGCCGCCGGTGACGATGGCGATCTTCTTGCGATCCTCTGCCATAGTCTCTCTCCTTCAGGAGGGACTGTATCAGCCGCCTCCAGGCTGAAATAGGAAGTTGACGTCACCTGTTTTACTGAGCGGAAAGGGATAACCATGTACTTCGATCCGACCTACCTCGTCTTCATCCTGCCGGCTCTGGCGCTGTCGCTGTGGGCGAGCTGGCGTACCCATTCTGCGTTCAAGAAGTATTCCCGTGTGCGCACCGTCCGCGGGCTCACCGGCGCGCAGGCCGCAGAGGAGATGCTGCGCGGCGCCGGTATCTCCGTGGTCATGGCCCGGCAGATGCCAGGGGAGCGGCGGGAGCCGCAGGCTGGCGTCGTCCAGATCGTGCCGGCCCGCGGCTTCCTCTCCGACCACTACAACCCGGCCAACCGGACGCTGGCCCTGTCGGAGGCGACCTACGCCTCCAACTCGGTGGCGGCGGTGGGCGTCGCCTGTCATGAGGCGGGTCACGCCCTGCAGCACGTGGAGGGCTACAAGCCGATGTGGCTGCGCTCCGCCCTGGTGCCCACGGCCAACATCGGCTCCTCGGCGGGCTACCTCGTGATGCTGGGCGGCCTGCTGTTTCACTCGGCCAACCTGATCTACTTCGGCGCCCTCTTGTTCTCCTGCGTGCTGCTGTTCCAGGTCGTGACCCTGCCGGTGGAGTTCGACGCCTCGAACCGCGCCAAGCGGCTGGCGGTGGAGAACGGCATCGTGCTGCCGCAGGAGCGGGAGGGGATGGACAAGGTCCTCAACGCCGCCGCGATGACCTACGTGGCCGCCGTGGTCTCGACGCTGATGACGCTGCTGTATTACCTGCTGCGGGCGTCGTCGATGGACCGGCGGTAAGACACATATGTCAGGAAGGTAAGGGCGGCCGATCGGAAAGGCCGCCCCGAAGGGGCTTGATTGGTTTTTATTGCGCTCGACCCCGGGCTGACGCCCGGGGCTATTCAAATAGCGCTCCTTCGGAGCGCTTCAGGGATGGCGAATTCCTGGATGCCGTTCTACTCGGCGGGCTCTCCTAGAATCTCGATCAGCTCCTTCTCGCGCCGCTCCAGCTCTTCCGGCGTCTGAGCCTCCAGGACCAGACGCAGGAAGGGCTCGGTGTTCGAGGGCCGCACGTTCGCCCACCAGTCGGGATAGCTGAAGGTGATGCCGTCGAGGTAGTCGATCTGGGCGTCGGAATAGCGGCGGGCCAGCTCGTCCATCTTCCCCTGCTTGTCCTCCACCTCGAAGTTGATCTCCGGGCTCTTGGCGTAGCGCCGCAAGGGTGCGACGAGAGCGGACAGGGTCTTGCCGCTCGACCTCATCAGGTTCAGCACCTCGACGACGGAGAGGATCGGGCAGTCGGCGTAGGAATGGTCGCGGAAGTAGTAGTGGCCCGCCAGCTCGCCGCCGAAGATGCCCTCGTGCTTGCGCAGCGTGGCCTTGATGAAGGAGTGGCCCACGCGCTCGCGCATCGGGACGCCACCGTGCTCGCGGATGTACTCGGCGACGGCGCGCGAGGAGCGCAGGTCGTAGACCACGACCTTGCCTGGCTCGCGCTTCAGCAGCTCGCCGGCGATCAGCCCCGTCATCAGGTCGCTGCCGATGGACTGGCCCGTCTCGTCGATGAAGGCCGCGCGGTCCGCGTCACCGTCGAAAGACACGCCGAGATCGGCGCCGTGCTCGCGCACCGCTCGCATCAGGTCGCGGAGGTTTTCCTCGCGCAACGGATTGGCCTCATGGTTGGGGAAGGTGCCGTCGAGCTCGAAGTAGAGGGGGATCAGCTCGATGTTCATCGCCTCCAGGATCGGCCGGTCGATGGTCCCCATGCCGTTGGCGGCGTCGATCGCGACCTTGAGGCGCTTGCCGTCTTTCAGGAAAGAAAGGACGTGGCGCTTGTAATCGTCCGAGACGTTCGCCTGCGAGATCATGCCCGGCCGCGAGGCCTTCGGCAGATCGCCCGACTTCACCTTCTCTTCCATCAGCGCGATGCCGTGGTCGCCGGAGACCGGGCGGGCGCCGTGGCGGCTGAACTTGAAGCCGTTGTACTGCGCCGGGTTGTGGCTCGCCGTCACCTGCACGCCGCCGGCCGCCTTGAGGTGGCTGATGGCGAAATAGTTCATCGGCGTGGCGGCGAGGCCGATCTCGACCACGTCGAGCCCGCTGGCGGTGAGCCCCTCGATGAGCGCGCGTTCGAGGCCGGGGCTGTGTGATCGCATATCGCGGCTCACTACGACGGCATTGCCGTTGGCGCGGTCTTCCGCGTCCAGCACGTGCTGGAAAGAGAGGCCGATCGTGCGCGCGATCTCCTCGTTGAGCTGCGTGGGGACGATGCCCCGGATGTCGTAGGCCTTGAAGATTCCCGCCATTCTCTACCCCGATCCTTTCTCTCTGATCAAACCCTTTCGATTCGGATGGCAGGCTCGCCCGCGGATGAGTTCGCCGCTCCGCTGACCTCGACCGCCAGGGTCTCGCCCATGATCCAGTCGAGATGGATATCTACGGCGGATTTCATCTCCGGATCGGCCTCGTAGGCGACGCGGATGCGGTCCGCGTAATCGAGGTCCTCCTTCTTCCGCGCCTGCTGCACCCAGTGGACGAACTCGCGGGCGAGCCCCTCCGCTTCCAGCTCCGGCGTGAGCGCCGTCTCCAGCGCTACCAGCAGATCGCGGTCTCCCTGGGTGGCCGTGCCGGCGCGCTCGACGAGCCGCACCTCGACCTCGTCGGCGGCGAGGTCTTCGGAACCAGCCGCGAGATGCAGGGTGATCTTGCCCGTGCGCTCCAGCTCGGAGGCCAGCGCGTCGCCGTCGGCGGCGTCCAGGGCCTTCTTCACCTCCGGCATGCGCTTGCCGAAACGCGGTCCTGTCTTGGGGAAGATCGGCTTGACCTCGTGATGGACGTAGACCGTGCGGTCCGCGGCCCAGCGGATCTCCTTGACGTTCAGCTCGTCGCGCAGCAGGTCCGCGTAGGGCTCGACCTGTCCGCGCAGCGACTCGTCCGCCGTGACCAGCGTGACGGCCGGGAGCGGCTGCCGCGTCTTGAGGCTGTGAAGGTTGCGGGCCGCGTGCCCCAGCCGCACGATGCGTTGGATGGCGGCCATGCCTTTCTCCAGGGCCTCGTCCGCTCGGTCCGCTAGCTCCGGCCAATCTTCGAGGTGAACGCTCGCAGGCGCGTCGCTCACCTGGCTGCGTACGAGGCGCTCGTGCAGCATCTCGGCCACGAAAGGAGTGAACGGCGCGATCAGCCGTGCGAGAGTAGTTAGAACTGTGTAGAGGGATTGGTAGGCGCTTTCCTTGTGAAGGACATCGTCAGCCTCCACTCCGCCCCAGAAACGGTTGCGACTGCGTCGGATGTACCAATTCGTCAGGTCATCCAGAAACTCCTCGATGCCTCGCGCTGCTCCTGTCAAGTCGTAGCTGTCAAGTTGTGCTGTCACCGCATCGATGAGACGCTGAAGGCGCAGCAGGATCCAACGGTCGAGGTCTGGTCGATTCTCGAAAGGAATAGATGGCTGGCGCGGCCGCCAGCCGTCGAGATTGGCGTAGATGGTGAAGAAGGACAAGGCGTTCCACAGCGGCAGCAAAAAGCTCTGCGCCGCCTCGCGCACCAGCCGGGCCGAGAAGCGCGCCGTCTGCTCCGGATTGTTGATGCAGAAGTACCAGCGCAGGGCGTCCGCGCCGGTCTCCTCCATGACTCCCATGGGCTCGACGACGTTGCCGAGGCGCTTCGACATCTTCCGTCCCTGCTCGTCGTTGATGTGGCCGAGGACGATGCAGGTCTTGTAGGCCACCGAGTCGAAGAGCAGCACGCCGAGCACGTGCAGGGTGTAGAACCAGCCGCGGGTCTGATCGATCGCCTCCGAGATGAAATCCGCCGGGTACTGCAGGCGCCGGTCGATCAGCTCGCGGTTCTCGAACGGGTAATGGTGCTGGGCGAAGGGCATCGCGCCCGAGTCGAACCAGGCGTCGATCACCTCCTCGACCCGCCGCATCGTTCCCTCGCCGCACTGCGGGCAAGGCCAGGTGAACTCGTCGATGAACGGCCGGTGCGGATTGAACCGGTCCGCATCGTATAGATCCGCCGGCTTCTCGCGCCCCGCGGCGGCGAAGAGCTCCGCGTAAGAGCCGATGACCTGCTGGTGCGCGCACGCGCTCGCGGAGCAGCGCCAGATGGGCAGCGGCGTTCCCCAGTAGCGGCGGCGCGAGAGCGCCCAGTCGACGACGTTCTCCAGCCAGTTGCCGAAACGACCCTCGCCGATGTGCTCCGGGTGCCAGTCGATCTCGCGGTTCTTCGCCACCAGCTCGTCCCGCTTCTCCGTCGTGCGGATGAACCAGCTCGTGGTGGCGTAGTAGAGGAGCGGCCGGTCGCAGCGCCAGCAGAAGGGATAGCTGTGGCGGTAGCGGTCGACGTGGAGCATCAGGCCGCGGCCCTTCAGGTCCTGGATGATCTTGGGGTCCGCGTCCTTGAACCACAGTCCCGCGAAGTCGCCGGCGCCGGGGACGATCTTCCCTTCGCCGTCCACCGACAGGATCATCGGCAGGCCGTAGCGCCGGCCCGTCTGGTAGTCGTCCTCGCCGAAGGGCGGCGCGGTGTGCACGAGCCCGGTGCCGTCCGTCGCCGTGACGTAATCGCCCAGCACGACGCGCCCTGGGACGTCGGGCTCGAAGAAGGTGAAGAGGCGATCGTAGAGCAGGCCTTCGAGATCGCGGCCGCGGAAATGGGCGAGGGCGGGCGCCTCCCTTAAATCGATCTGTTGGCGCTTGCCTTCTCTTTCGATCACCACAGGGACGGCGGTGCCGAGATCCTCCCCGAGCAGGATCAGGTCCCCCGCCTTCCCAGGATGCTCGACGACCTTGTAGACGAGGTCGGGATGGACGGCGAGGCCCACGTTGGCGAGCGTCGTCCAGGGCGTCGTCGTCCAGGCGACGAGATAGAGGTTGTCGCCGACTTCCCACGACTCGCCGGCGGTCGTCGTCTGCACGGCTTGGCCCGGCCGGGCGTGGAACAGCGTCCAGATCGACGGATCGTCCGCGTCCTTGTAGTTCTGCGCCACCTCGTGGCTGGAGAGGGTGGTGCCGCAGCGGGCGCAGTAGGGCTGGATCTTGTAGCCCTCGTTGAGCAGACCGCGCGCCGCGAGCTCGGCGAGCGCCCACCACACCGATTCGATGTACTCGTTGGTGTAGGTGAGATAAGCGTGATCGAGATCGAGCCAGTAGCCGATGCGCTCGGTCATCGCCCGCCATTGACGCTCATAGGTGTGGACGCTCTCCAGGCAGGCGCGGTTGAACTCGGCGATGCCGTAGGCCTCGATCTGCTGCTTGCCGGAGAAGCCGAGACGCTTCTCGACCTCGATCTCGACGGCGAGGCCGTGCGTGTCCCATCCCGCCTTGCGGGCCACGTGGTAACCGCGCATGGTGCGGAAGCGGGGAAAGAGGTCCTTGACGACGCGGGTGACCACGTGGCCGACGTGCGGCACGTTGTTGGCCGTCGGCGGTCCCTCGAAGAAGACGAACTCTCCGCGCGGAGAGGGTTTCTCCAGGGTCTTCTCGAAAATGCCCCGGCTCCGCCATTGCTCGAGCACCTCCTGCTCGAGCCGGGGGAACGGATATCCACCCGGGACATCGGGGAATCGGCGGTCGCTCATCCGGAATCCTCACGCCGCGCTCCCCGGGACGGGGTGCGGCAAAGAAGGGGTATTGTAGCGGTCACCCCGGCAGACGCGCCAGGAACCGCTCCAACGCCCGGCAGAAGAGGCCCGGCGTCTCGGCGTGCGGGAGGGCGCCGGCGCCTTCGAAGATGTCGAGCTCCGCTTGCGGCAGGCGGCGGAGCCAGAGATCGGCGTTCTCCGCCGGAGGAATCTTCGATTGCCGCCCCCAGGCGAGCCAGACCGGCGTGCGCAGGCGGGAGAGATCCTTCGAGACGTCGAGCCAGAGATTCCCCGCGAGATAGGAGGCGAGCGCCGCGCGAGCCTGGCGCGTATGGCTCGACCGGTAATGGTGCTCCAGAAGGGCGGCGTCGACGCGCTCGGGCGCGGCGTAGACCTCGCGCCGGAGGTGGTGCTCCAGGGCCGTGCGGGCCGTCAGCAGGTCGAGAGCGAGGGCGCCGGCGAGCGGCAGGCTGACGAGGGTGGAGACGAAAGAGCGGCCCGCGGCGCGGGCGGGATCGTCGCCGTCCTCCCCCAGACCCAGCGGCGAGACCAGCGCCAGCGCCTGTACCCGGCCGGGATGGTCGAGCGCGGTCCGCGCCGCGTAGGCCGCCGCCAGTCCGGCACCCACCACGACCGCCTTCTCCCGCACGACGGCGGCGAGGAAGTCCTCGATGACATCCAGATAACCCTCCGGCCGGTGGGCGCCCGCCGGTCCCGCCGTGCGGCCCCAGCCGGGAAGGTCCGGCACGTAGACGCGGTGGCTCTCCGCCAGGATCTCCGCCGCGGCCCGCCACTGGCCCGAACCGTAGCCGGGGCCGAAGGAGTGGAGCAGGAGGACGGGAGGACCGCTTCCCAGCTCCTGGAAGACGACCTCGCGGCCGGAGCGGCCGGTGAAGCGGTGGGCCCGGCCCCAGCGCGGTGCCGCAGGCGGCTCCACCCGCCGCCGCAGCAGGGCGGCCGCCAGCACAGGAACCCCGACCGCCGCGCCCGCCAGCAGCAGGCCTTTTGCCAGCCGGCGTCCGCGGTCCTTCGGCAGCGACCGGCCCGTGCCTCTCGACATGGCCTCGCAGCTTACCATTTGCGGATGGTCGCGGCTCCTGACGCTATAATGACATCGATACCTATGCCTGTCCGCCCCATCGTCCGGCTCGGTCATCCCGCCCTGCGCGCTCCGGCGCGGCCCGTGGAGCTGGTGCGCGTGGCCGGTCCCGAGGTCCAGTCGCTCATCGACGACATGATCGCCACCATGCATGACGCTCACGGCGTCGGCCTGGCGGCGCCGCAGGTGGGCGAGGAGCTGCAGCTCTTCGTCTACCAGGCGGCCGGCCCGCCGGAGATCCCCCTGCACGTGGTGATCAATCCGATGATCACGTCGGTGTCGAGAGAGCTGGTCTACGACTGGGAGGGGTGCCTCTCGATCCCCGACCTGCGAGGGCTCGTGCCGCGCCATCCCTCCGTGCGGGTGCAGGGGCTGGACCGCGAAGGAAGCCGGCTCGACTACGTCGCCTCGAATTTCGAGGCCCGCATCGTCCAGCACGAGTTCGATCATCTGAACGGCGTCGTCTTTCTCGACCGCATGCGCGACCTGCACTCGCTCGCCTACCTCGAGGAGTGGGAGGAGTACATGCTGGAGCGCTCCCGGCAAGACCTCGAAGAGACCGCGGTCGGCTGACGTGGGCCGCGAGCTCGTCGTCCTCTGGGCAGGACGCCACCGGCGTTCGCACTGGGAAGAGATCTGCGATTCCTACCGCCGCCGGATCGCCCGCCTGGCGCCGGTGCGCGACGTGCCGGTGCGCGCGCGGGCCGCGGCGGACGATCCGCAGCGGCTGCGGGCGGAAGGCCAGGCGCTCCTCGCGGCGCTGCCGCCTTCGGCGTGGAGCTTCGCCCTCGACAGCCGCGGCGAGGCGCTCACCTCCGAGCAGCTCGCGGAGCGCCTCGCCCGCTTGCGCCAGGAGTGGCCGCACCCCGTGGCTTTCCTGATCGGCTCCGATCTCGGCCTCGACCGCGCCGTCCTCGACGGGGTCCGCGCCACCCTCTCCCTCGGCCCTCTGACCCTCTCCCACGAACTGGCACGTGTCGTGCTTTATGAGCAACTCTTCCGAGCGCTCTCGATCGAGGCCGGAATGAGCTATCATCGCGAGCCCTTGTAAAAGGACTGTTGGGCTGTATCATAGGTGACCTTTTTTAGCGCGCCGGTCGAAAGGAGAAGCAGCGTGGCCAGAACAGAGAAGGCCAAGGTGGCCGCCGAGGTGCCGCGGGATCGGTTCCAAGCCCTGCGCGAGCGGTTGCAGAAGCAACGGGCCGAGATCATCAACATGTACAAGCAGGACTTGCGGGCGGGGCAGGAGTCCGCGGACGACGGGACCGAGGACATCGTGGATCGCGCCAACAACGCCTACAATCGCGAGCTCATGTTCTCCCTCTCCGACAACGAAAGGGCGACGCTGCTGCAGATCGAGAACGCGCTGGGGCGGATGGATGAGGGCAGCTATGGACGCTGCGCGAACTGCGGGCAGTCGATCGCCGTACAGCGGCTGGAGGCGGTGCCCTGGGCACGCTTCTGCATCGATTGCCAGGAGCTCGCCGAGAAGGGGCTTCTGGAGGTCGAAGCGAGCTAGCGGAAACGATCGGTTCGAAGGGCGGGGAGTGCCGGCTGCGCTCCTCGCCTTTGTGTTTGCGGATGGCTGACCCCGTCGAAACCTTCCTTTCCCGCCTGTCCGGGAACGGCCCGGCGCCACAGATCTGCCTGGTGCACGGCGATCTGGTGCTGGCCGAGCCGGCCGCGCGTCGCGTCGCCGAGGCCCTGGCGCGGGCCGCCGGCCTCCCTCCCGAGGCGGTCGAGATCCACCGCCGCCCGCCGTCGCTCTCTCCGCTGTTGCAGGACCTCCGCACCTACTCGCTCTTTGCCGCCGGCAAGGTGCTGCTGGCGACCGGCTCCGCCGTGCTCGCGGACCGCGGCGCCGCCGGCGAGCTGATCGACGACGCGGCCGAGGTCGTTCCCCTCGCCGGCGCCGGGCAGCCGCTCGCCGTCCGCGAGCGGCTGGCGGCTTCGCGCCTGCTCCAGGCGCTCCATCTCTTCGACCTGGACCCTTACGCCGGCCCGCCCGAGCGCGTGCTCGCCGAGCTGCCGGCCTGGGTGCTGGAGGGAGGCAAGGCGCGCCGGGGCGGCGGCCGCGGGCGCGGCAAGCGCCAGGTGGAGGACCTCCGCGCCGGGCTCGCCGGCCTGCTCGAGGCGGCCCGCCGCGAGGAGCTGCAAGGCTCGGCCGAAGGCGACCTCTCGGTGTTGGCGGAGATCATCCGCGGCGGCCTGCCGCCGGGGCACGCCCTGGTGCTCGCCGAGAGCGCGGTGGCCGCGGACCATCCGCTCGTCCGTCTCCTCGCGGAGCGCGACGCCGTGCTGGAGGTGGGCCGGGTGGAATCCGAGCGGGGAGGCTGGCAGGGGCTCGACCTGCTCGCCGCCGAGCTCGCCCGTCAGACCGGCGTCGGTATCGCCGCGGACGCCCTGCCGGAGCTCGCCCGCCGCACCCTGCGCCAGGAGAGCGACAACCGGGGTCGGTCGACCGGCGGCGTCGACGCGGATTCGACGGCGCGCTTCGCCGCCGAGTACCGCAAGCTCGCCAATCTCTCGGAAGGAAAGATCGACCGCCGGCTGGTCGAAAGCGCGGTGGAAGACCGGGGGGAGGAGGACGTCTGGCAGCTCCTGGACGCCATCGCGGCCGGGCGCGGCGGCGAGGCCCTCGCCCGGCTCCGCCGCCTGCTGGGCTCGGCGGAGGATCCGCTCGCCGCACGGCTCACCTTCTTCTCGCTCCTCTCCTCCTTCTGCCGCCAGCTCGTCGCCGTGCGCGGCATGATGCGCGTGGCGCGCATCCCTCCGGGGGAGGCCAACTACGGCCGTTTCAAAAACAGTCACGCCGCGGCTCTCCAGGGGGAGATCCCGACCGGCGGCAAGAACCCCCTCGCCGGCCTCCACCCCTTCCGGCTGCACCGCGCCTATCTCGCCGCTTGCCGTTTGCCCGAGCCGCTGCTGGCGCGGCTCCCGGCGGACCTGCTGGAGACCGAGCTGCAGCTCAAAGGGGAGAGTGACGACCCCGACGTAGCCCTGGCGCGCCTGGTGGCCCATCTGAGCCAGCCGGGGCGGCGCTAACCGCGTCCCGCCGCCCGCCGAGGGAACCCGTACTCCAACCGCAGGCGCCGGAAGGTGGAGACCAGAGAGGCCCGCTCGGCGCGGCGCAGCGCCTCGGCACCGATCTCCACGTCGAGGGCCTCGGCCTCCCGCGCTTCTTCCAGGAGGAAGCGGAGGATCTCCTCGCCGCCGTGGCTCCCCGGCGCCAGCGAGAGAAGGACGCTCGTCGCGATCCTCTCCGCCGCCAGGCCGCGGACCGCCCGCATCCGCGGCTCCGGATCGTCCGTCTTCGTCATCGGAACAACCATTCGCACGGCGACCGAATGCCGCCGGTCCAGCTCCACCAGCAGGTCGAGCTCGCGCAGGATGCGGGGAGTGCCGGTGGTGATCGCGATCTCCAGCCCTTCTTCGCGCAGGAGGGCTCGCCGGAGAGGGTTCTCCTCCCTGCGTCCGGCCGCCGGCTCATAGGGATGGGCCGCCGTGCCGAGCGCGATCGGCTCCCGGCGGAGGGCCGCCCTGCGGAGCCTGCGTTCGAGCGCCGCTCCGGGATCGGGCTGCAAGGAGGGGGAGAGGACGAAGAGGAGCGGAAGCGTCGCCTGGTTGAACATGTTACGCTCTTTTTACGCCGGCCGCCGGAACCTGTCAAGCGTCTCTTCAATCCAGAATCCGAAGTCCGCAAAGGACAGCAGGGACACCAAGGACAGGAACTCAGCGAACGGTCTCTGTCCTTGGTGTCCTTGCAGTCCTTTGGGTCCTTTCCGGTGAAGGTACAATGCGCCATGCCCGAGCTGCCCGAGGTCGAGGTCTTGCGACGCAGTCTGGAGCCGCACCTGGTGGGCGACCGGATCGAGCGCGTCGAGGTGCTGAACCCGGCGTTGCGGGAGCCCGTGGAGACGGCACGGCTGCGGCGCGCCGTCCAGGGGCGGCAGGTGACGGCGCTGCGCCGGCGCTCGAAGTACCTGCTGATCGATCTCGAGGGTGGACGGACGGTGGCGATCCATCTCGGCATGAGCGGCCGCTTGACGCTGGTGCCGGCGGCAGCTCCTCGCGAGCTTCACGAGCATGTGGCGTTTCACCTGCGCTCCGGGCGCCGGCTGCGCCTGCGGGACCCGCGGCGGTTCGGGCTGGTCTTCGCCCTGCCGGCGGCGGATCTCGCGGCCGATCCGCACTTCGCGCACCTCGGCGTCGAGCCGCTGGAGTCCGGGTTCTCCGGCGAGCTGCTGGCCGGCGCGGCGGCCGGCCGGCGCGGACCGGTCAAGGCCTTCCTGATGGACGCTCAGGTGGTGGTCGGGGTGGGGAACATCTACGCCTCCGAGGCGCTGTACCGGGCCGGCATCCATCCCGCCCGCTCCGTATCGCGGATCTCCGCCGAGCGCTGGGAGCGCATCGCGGCGTCCGTGGTGGCGGTGCTCCGGCAGGCCATCTCCCAGGGCGGCACGACCCTCAACGACTTCGCCGACGGCGAGGGACGGAGCGGCTACTTCCAGGTCTCGCTCTCGGTCTACGATCGCGAGGGCTCTCCCTGCCTGGCGTGCGGCCGGCCGGTGCGCCGCCTCGTCCAGTCCGGCCGCAGCACCTATTACTGCCCGCGCTGCCAGCGATGACCTTCAGCCGGATAGAATCCTCTCCACCTTCGGCTGAACGGAGCCCCTCATGATCGAGACCGTGCCGCAACTGGACCCTCTCGTCTCGGCGTTGAAGTTCAAGCCCTGCATCCTGGGTGTCGCGGGAGGCACCGGCTCCGGCAAGACGACGGTGGCGCGCGCCATCCTCGAAGCCGTCGGCGAGGAGCGCATCACTTTCATCGAGCAGGACAGCTACTACCGCGACATCGACTGGCGGAGCGAGGCCGAGCTGCTGCACCACAACTTCGACCACCCGTCGGCCCTCGACAACGAGCTGCTCGTCTCGCATCTCGCCGCCCTCAAGGCGGGGCATCCCATCGAGGTGCCGATCTACGACTTCGTGCGCCACCGCCGCACGGCGCGCACCCGCCGGGTGTCGCCCCAGCCGGTGATCCTCCTCGAGGGCATCCTGATCTTCGTCGAGGCCGGCCTGCGCGAGCTGCTGGATTTCAAGATCTACGTCGACACCGATCCGGACCTGCGGCTCATCCGCCGCCTGGGCCGGGACATGGCCGAGCGCGGCCGCACGGTGCAGGACGTGCTGCGCCAATACCTGGAGACGGTACGCCCCATGCACCTGGAGTTCGTCGAGCCGTCCAAGCGCTGGGCGGACGTCATCATCCCGGAAGGCGGCGAGAACCGCGTGGCGCTGGAGATGGTGATCGCGCACGTGCAGCAGCTCCTCGGAGGCCGCTGAGCCGTGCCCTCCTACCTGCTGCGCGTAGGGGTGCGCTTCGAGGCGGCGCACCACCTCACCTCGTACAAGGGGGCCCCCGAGCCCGTCCACGGCCACTCCTGGCGGGTGGAGGCGGCTCTGGAGGCCCCGGCGCTGGACGCCGAGGGCATGGCCTTCGATTTCGTCGCGGTGCAGGGAGCGCTGCGCGAGCTGGCCTCGCGGCTCGACCATCGCGACATCAACGGCGTTCCTCCCTTCGACCGCACGAGCCCGACGACCGAGCGCATCGCCGCCTGGTTCTTCGCCGGCCTCCGCGAGCGGCTGCCGGAGGCGCCCCTCGCCGAGGTCACCGTGTGGGAAGGTCCCGACTGCTCGGCGACGTACCGGGAACACGGACGCGCACGGACAGACACGGACGGACAAGGATGAGCTCGGCGCCTTGACAGCCGTCCCTCCCCAAAGCTAGCGTCCCGCCATCCATGAAAATAAAACGAGCCCTACCGCCGATCGCGCTCGCCGCCGCTGCGCTCGCCGCCGGTTGCGGCGGCAAGCACACTCCCGTGGCCAAAGTACAGGTGGAACCCCAGAAGGTTCGCCTCGCCTTCGCCCAGGCGCAGGAGCTGCACCTCACCTGGACGCCCATGGCGGCCCTCGACAGCGAGCAGCCGACCGTCTTCGTCCATCTGCTCGACGACCGGAAAAAGGTGGTCCGCACCTTCGATCATGCCTTCCCCGAGCGCTGGCGTGAGGGCACGCCGGTCTCCTACGACATCAAGCTCTACCAGTCCGCCATGGCGCCGCCGCTCCCCGCCGGCAAGTACGCGGTGACGCTCGGCCTCTACGGCAAGGACGGCAAGCGCTGGGCGCTCGACGGCCTGGGCGAGTCGGTAGGCCGCGACGAGTACAAGGTCGGCGAGGTCGAGGCGCCGGCCCAGAAGCCGAACCTGCGGTTCGCCTTCTCGCCCGTGTGGCAGCCGCTCGAGCCCGGCGGCGACCGCCAGGTGCTGGCGCGCCGCTGGATGGCCGAGCGGGGCATGGTGCGCCTGGTCAACCAGCACGGTCCGGGCACGGTGTGGATGGTCGTGCAGATCCCGCAGACCCAATCGCCGGACTACAAGCTGGTCCTCGATCCCGGCGCCACCGCGCCTTCCGTGCGGGCCCTCGGCAGTTGCGGCGGCACCGAGATGGCCCTCACCGGCCCGGGCCTTCACGAGCTCGAGCTGGCGTTGGAACCGCCGCCGCCGGGCGGTTTCTGCCGCGTCCTGCTGACCTCCAACTTCATGCTCGAGCCGACGACCGTGGGGAAGAAGCGCTCCGTCTCGCTGGAGAACATCGCCTGGATTCCCCGCGGCGGCGCCCGGCGGGCGCGGCGGCAGGCGGGCGCGGCGGCGACCCCGACGGCGCCGCAATGACCGCCCGCATGAAGCGCGCATGAAGCGGAAGGAGACGATCCTCCGTCCCGAGCAGGAGGCCTATCTCGAGCGCCTGCTGCCGCCGCGGGATCCCCTCCTGCGGGAGATGGAGGAGCGGGCCGCCCGCGAGGACATCCCGATCTCCGACCCGGAAGTCGGCCGCCTGCTCGCCATCCTGGCGCGGTCGGCCGGAGCCCGCCTGATCCTGGAGATCGGCACCGCCATCGGCTATGGCGCGCTGGTCCTCGCGCGCGGCGCGCCGGAAGCCCGCGTGGTGTCCATCGATACGGATGCCGAGCGCCTGGCCACGGCGCGCCAGTACCTGGAGCGCGCCGGCGTCGCCGATCGCGTGGAGCTCGTCGAGGGCGCGGCGCTGGAGGTCCTCCACCGTCTCCAGGGACCGTTCGATCTCGTCTACCTCGACGCGGTGAAGACGGAGTACCGGCGCTATCTGGACCAGGTCCTGCCCAAGCTGCGGACCGGCGGCCTGATCGTCTGCGACAACCTGCTGTGGAGCGGGCGCGTGGCGGCGGGCGATCAGGATGCGGAGACCGAGGCCCTGCGCGCTTTCAACGGCTACCTGATGATGCACCCGCAGCTTCACGCCGTAGTGCTCCCCGTCGGCGACGGCCTCGGCGTGGCCACCAAGCTCAAGCCCACCGTCATGGAGATGGGCGGGCCGTTCTAGCCCAGGGTCTTCCGCACCTCCTCCAGCCGGCGCCGCAGCTCGTAGGCGCTGGCCGGCCGCCGCGAGAGCGAGCGGTGGAGCGCCCCGCGGAAGAACTCGCCGAGATCCGCGGCGTGCTCGGGACAGACCTGCGCGAAATCCGGCACGCGGCCGGACTTGACGCGCTCCAGGATCTGTTGATCGGGACCGCTGAACACCTTGCGGCCCAGCAGGGCTTCGTAGAGCACGATGGAGAGGCTCCAGAGATCGAAGGAGGTGTCCGCCGGCTCCCCCTTGAGCGCCTCGGGGGAGAGGTATGCGAGGGTGCCGGCGAAGCGGAGCCGGGGAGACAGGCTGGAGGCGGCCGCGTCCCTCCACACCGCGACGGCCGGCACGAGGTCGTCCTCCTCGTCTTCGCCGTCACCGTCCTCCCACTCCAGCTCCCTCTCGCGGCGCAGCTCGAACATGACGCCGGCGATGCCGAAGTCCATCAGCTTGGGAACGCCGTCCCGCGTATAGCCGATGTTGCTCGGCTTGATGTCGCGATGCAGGATGTCCGCGGCGTGGAGCTGGGCCAGGGCATCGGCCATGGCGATGCCGAGCTCGATCGTCTCGACCGCCGGCAGCTGGCCCCTGGCGATGCGGTGAGCGAGCGTTCCCCCTTCGAGGATCTCCATCACCAGCATCGGCGTTCCCCGCCAGGTCTCCAGGCCGTAGATGGCGGCCAGGTGCGTGTGGGTCACGGCCGCCGCCGTCCGCGCTTCCCGCCGCAGCAGCATGGCCTCCTCGGGTGACACGCGGCGCAGGGTCTTGATGGCCACGTGGCGGCCGAGGGCGAGGTCGGCGCCGGCGTAGACGATGCCCATGCCGCCGATGCCGATGCGCTGCTCGAAGCGGAACTTGCCCGGCAGCACGTAAGGGACGTGCGCCGCCTCGAGCCGCCGGCTGCACGTGCCGCAGAAGACTGTGAAGGAGGGATGCAGCGCGCCGCACTTGGGACATTCCTTCGCAGTGTCGGCGGCGGCAGCGGGCAGTTGCGAGGGCGTCGCGTCCTCGGGGGGCGCCAGGGGATCGCGCCAGGAGCGCTGCGCCAGCGGCAGCGCCCGCCCCTGCTCCAGCTCGAGCACCCAGGCGGCGCTGCTGGCGATGGTGTGCAGGAGCTGGCGGTCCTCCTTGAGGAAAGGCAGCCCGCTCTTCTTGTCGCCGAGGCCGACCAGCCCGAGCAGCGAGCCGTCGCGCGCCAGGATCGGCACGATGAGCCGGAAGCCGCTGTCCACCAGCCAGTGCCGGTCCTTCTCCGGCAGCCGGAGCAGGGTCGAGTGGGGATTCTCGAGATCCATCTCCAGCGGATCGCTGGCGTTGGAGATGGTCAAGGCGAGGGGCGACGAGGCGTCCAGCTTCGGCGCGCGGTGCCGCGGATCGGCCAGCATCCCGGAGCGGGGATCGAGCACCAGCATGGCGATCCCTTCGAGATGGAGGGCGAGATCGATCTCCTGCGAGACCAGGCTGGCGAGAGCGGCGGATTCCTGGATGGAGCGGATGCGCTCGACGAGCAGCGTCAGGATCCGGCGCGCGTCGTACTGCTCGCGGAAGAAGCGGCGGTCGACGGCGTCGAGAAGGCGGCGCCGGTAGCGCAGTGCCGCTGCTCCGATGAGGATGATGGAGAGGAGCAGGTACACCCGGCCGCCGGAGAACAGCACGTCCAGGCGCTCGTCGCTGTGGAGATAGAGGTAGGCGCCGAGCACGACGCCGGGAACCACGGCGAGGAGGAGGACCGTGTAGCGGGCGAGAGCGTACTGCAGCGCCCGCCGGGCGATCAGCCGGACGTCGAGCACGTGCTGGACGAGGACGGCGTAGGGAATGGTGAACGGCAGGGTCAGGGCCGGCGCCAGCACGGCGCTGACGATCGCCACCTTGAGGCGCGGGTGGCGGAGGGTGAAGTCGCGATAGCCGAAAGCGAACAGCTCGAGCAGGACCTCAACCAGCATGGGGCCGAAGGTGAAGGTGAGCAGCCAGAGGAAGAGCCGGGCCCGGCGCTGCTCGGCCTTCTGCACGAAGCGGGCTTTCCACAGCAGCAGGAAGAAGGCCGCGCCGGTGAGCGCCATCCCGAGGCTGTAGTAGATCCCCTTTCCCCGCTGCGGGATGAACCCGGCGAGCGCCGCCCAGAGGCCGGAGGCTTCCGGCGCCTGCTGCGCCGCGAAGCGCAGGAGATTGGCCAGAAAGAGGAGCACGCCGACGGCCGCGCTGACGCGGACCCCGAGCTGGATCCACCGCCGGCTGGGAATCGACGGGGCCGGCTGCGGGAAATCGCGTACGAACGCCCACAGGAAGTAAGCCATGAAGGCGTCCAGCTCCAGGGCATCGGCCAGCGCGAAAAGACCTCCCGCCCCGCCTTGAAGGTGGAGGTTGGTCAACGGCTTGTTGCACCAGGCCGTGGCGGTGACGAGAAAGAAACCGCCGAGCGCCAGCGCGCGCCGGTCCTCGCGGCCGCCGAGGAGAAGGAGGGCCGCCGTCGCACTGAAGGCGACGGCGAACAGTCCATAGAAAGCGTAAGGGAAGTAGATGTCGCGGCCGGCGGCGCGCTCATAGGTGAGAAAAAATGCGATCAATCCCAGCGCCAGCTTGAAGGCAGCCAGCGGAGTAAGGACTCGCGTCGCCAACCGAGATCTCAGCACACGGCGGCGCTCGTTCAGGCCGGAGGCCCCGGCAGAGGCGGGCACAGGTCGGTAAAGGAAGTCGCCTGCACCGTAGAGGCTGATTCGTAGACTTCCGTCGGCGTGATCACGGTGGCGCCGGAGCTCGTGGCCTTCAAGGCGGCGAGACTGCCGATGGCGCGGATGCGTTCGAGCACCTGTACCGCCTCCGTCTCCCAGCGTTGATCGACGACCTGGGGGGTGATCGCTTCGTAGTACCAGCGGCGCAGCTCCAGCGCCGCCTCCTGCGAGACGCGGATCGCGCCGGCGCCCTGTCCGAACGCAATCCAGATCTGCGCCATGATGCCCTCCTGGCTATAAGACATGAGTTTTCTCCTCGGGCATGGCAAAGCCCTGTAGGTTGGGACCGCCTTCACACCAGATGTACGGGGCGCCGGATCGATCTCAGCGGAGAAACTGCAGATCATCACTGATTGTGTAGAGACGAGTGTAGATCCGGAATTCCCTCCCGTCAAGTTACAGAAACGGCTATCGGGTGACGTGTTTAGATGCGTGACCGGGCGACTCGAGCGAAGCGGCGGCGCTCAGGCGGCGAGGCGGGGGCGCAGCGCCGTGAGCCGCGCCTTGAGCTCGCGCGCGCTGGCGGGCCGGCGGGTGACCGTCCTGTGGAGCGCCGAGCGGAAGAAATCGCCGAGCAGCGCGTCGTGCTCGGGGCAGGCCTGCGCGAAGTCCGGAACGCGGCCGTGACGGATGCGGTTCATCAATTGGTGCAGGTCGCCGCCGCTGAAGATCTTGCGGCCGAGCAGGCACTCGTAGAGCACGATGGCGAGGCCCCAGAGATCGAAAGACGTATCGGCCGGCTGGCCGTTGAGCGCCTCGGGCGACAGATAGGCGAGCGTGCCGACGAGCTGCTTGGAGGCGGACTCCTCGGTGGGCGTGTGCTGCCAGGCCGAGGTCGGCGGCGACAGGGCTGAATCCCGCTCCAGGTCGGCGGGCGCGGGCACGGCTTCGTCGCGCCGCAGGTCGAACATGACGCGGGCGATGCCGAAATCCATCAGCTTGGGCACGCCGTCCTTGGTGTAGCCGATGTTGCTCGGCTTGATGTCGCGATGCAGGATGTCCGAGGCGTGGAGGTGCTCGAGGGCCTCGGCCATGGCGATGCCGAGCGCCAGGGTCTCGGCGGCGTCGAGCCGCCGCTTCTCGATGCGCTGCGTGAGCGTGCCTCCCTCCAGCAGCTCCATGACCAGCATCGGCGTCCCCTGCCAGGTCTCCATGCCATAGACCGGCGCCAGGTGCGGATGGGAGACCGCCGCCGCCGTGCGCGCTTCGCGCCGCAGCCGCATGGCATCCTCCGGCGACACCCGCCGCAGGGTCTTCACCGCCACCGGCCGCCCGAGCGACAGGTCGCTGCCGCGGTAGACGACGCCCATGCCGCCCGTGCCGATCCGCCGCTCGAAGCGGAATTTCCCCGGCAGCACGTAGGGCACGTGCGACGGCTCGAGCCGGCGGCTGCACGAGCTGCAGAAGACGGTGTAGGAGGGATACAGCCGGCCGCAGTTGGGACACTCCTTCGCCAGCTCCGCCGCGGCGGCGGGATCGGGAGCGGGCGGGGCCGCCTCGCCTTCCACCGGCTCCTGCCAGCTCCGCTGCGACGAGCCCTGCGAGCGGCCCAACTCCATCTCCAGCACCCACGCGGCGCTGCTGGCGATGGCGCGCAGGAGCTGGCGGTCCTCGCGGAAGAACGGCAGGCCGCTCTTCTTCTCGCCGAGCCCGATCAAGCCGAGCAGCGAGCCGTCGCGCGCCAGGATGGGCGCGAGCAGGCGGAAGCCGCTGTCCACCAGCCAGTGCCGCTCCGCCTCCGGCAGCTTGGCCAGGGGCGAGCGCGGGTCTTCGAGCTGGACCGCCAGCGGCTCGCTGGCGCTCGCGATCAGCGCCGCGAGAGCCGAGGAGGCGTCGAGGCGCCGGCCCCGCACCTTGGGATCGGCGAGCACTCCCAGGCGAGGCTCGAAGGCCATCAGCGAGACGCTCTCCGGATGCAGCGCGCCTCCGGCCTCGCGGCCGAGCAGGTTGGCGAGGTCCTCGACGCCGTTGGTGGCGCGGATGCGCTCCACCAGCAGCGTCAGGGTCTGGCGGGCGTCGTACTGCTCGCGGAAAAAGTGGCGGTCGATCGAGTCGAGGAGGGTCTTGCGGTAGCGCAGCGCCGCCATGCCCACCGCGGCGGAGGAGGCGAGGAGCGGCAGGTGCGGACCGGAGAAGATCTCCTCCAGTTTGTGCGCGCGGTGCTGGTAGAGGTAAGCGGCCAGCGCGATCAGCGGCACCACCGCGAGCCCCACGGCGGAGTAGCGGGCCAGGCCGTACTGCAGCGCCCGGCGCGCGATCAGCTTGACGTTGAGCACATGGAGGACGAGGACGCTGTAACCGGCGGTGAAAGGTACCGAGCAGAAGAGGACGAACAGCCCGATGTAGAGGGGGAAAGGAATCTCCGCCGATCTGCCCAGGGCGTCGGCCGCCGCGTCGATCAGGATATAGGTCAGGAACGGCGCCATCGCCGCGAGCGCGATCACGAACAGGCGCGCCCGGCGGGCCTCGGGTTCCTGCGCGATCCCGGGGATGCGCGCCAGCAGCAGGGCGAGGGCGAGGATCGCCAGCACCAGGACGATCCCGTAGTACCCGTAGCTCGGCTTGGAAGGCGCGAGCTCACTCAAAGTGAGCCCCGGCCGGCCCCAACTCCCGATCACGTTGAGCAGCAGCCGGCCTGCCTGCAGGGTGAACAGCCCGATGCCGGCCGCCAGCGAGACCCGGGTCCCCACGCCGAGGACCCGCCGCAGGCGGAACGAGGTCGGCTCGGTGGGGAACTCCCCCACGAACCGCCAGAAGAAGTAAGGCAGGAAGGCGTCGGCGTGCAGGCTGCTCAGCACCAGGGCCGCGACGCCCAGGCCGTCGCCGGCGGCGGCCACCAGCCGCAGCAGGAAACGGTTCGAGAAGGGGGTCGCGAGGAGCAGGAAGAAGACGCCCAGGAGGGCGGCGCGCCGGTCGCCGGAGCCGCCGAGGCGCAGGACGGCTCCTCCCGCCGCATAGGCGCAGAGCGGCAGCAGGAGGAGCGGATGGGGAAGGATCGTGTCGCCGGAGAGATCCGTCGGCGACAGCGTCCCCCACACGACGCCGAGGAGGGCGACGGCCAGCTTGCAGCCGACGAGGACGAGGAGCAGGCGTTCCCAGGACTGGCTCTTCAAGCGGTCGCTGACCTCGCCGGTCGAAAGCTCTCTAGCCGCTGATCGGGTCCGGACAGTGGGGGCAATCCGAGGTGGTCTCCACCTGGCGGCCCGCCTCGTGGACATCCGCCTTGCCGGGCTTCTTTTTCCCGGCCAGGTGTTTGCCGATCTTCTCGAACTGCTTCTGGATCTTCTTGCCGGCCTCGGCGTCCCAGATCTCCTGCGGGGAGGTCGGCACGTTCTCTTTCTTCTTGGTGATCCAGGCGTAGTAACGCTCGCGAAGGGCGTCCTGCACCTCGTCCGACAACGCGGTGCCCGCTCCCGCACCGACCAGGTTGATGATCTGCCGCATGATCTCGTCTTGAGTTGGCATGAGTCCCTCCCATATTGAAACACAGGTTGAGAATGCGAGCGCGCGGTGACTTCAGTGGATGGCCGGAGACCGGCTCGAAAAGGAATTTCGCTTGATGCGGAATTCTAGGACAGGGGGATGAGGCGGTCAACGACCTCACCCCTGTCTTTAAAGCCCGCTAGTACTTGACGCTGCACCCGTACGGCTTGGTCGAAGCCGGATCGGGATTCTTGCCACCCTTCTCGGCGTTGAGGCCGCCGGCCACGTAGTTCTTGCGCTCCGCCTTCGCCTTGCGCCCCGGCGGATCGTCGTCGATAGCGCCGTTGTAGGCGATCTTGCCGTCCTTGCCGATGATGAACATGTGCGGCGTGGTCCTGGCCTCGTAGGCGTGGCCGACGGCGCCCGTCTCGTCGTACAGCACGGCGTAGCTGATGCCGTTTTTCTTGTTATATGCCAGGGTCTCAGCCGGCTGCAGGAAGTCCTGATGGCTCGGGTTGGTGCTGTTGATGCCCAGCCACACGACCTCGCCGTGCTGCCTGGCCAGGTCCGACATCGTCTTCTCTCGCGCGTGGCGGTCCGAGAAGGGACAGTTCGGGTTCACCCATTCGAGCACCACGACCTTGCCCTTGTAGTCGGCGAGCGAGTGGGTCTTGCCGTCCACTCCCTTGAGCTTGAAGGCGGGAGCCGTCTCGCCCGTGGTGCCGCCGGCGCAGGCGGGCAGGGCGGCGATGAGCAGGGCGGCCAGGCCGAGGAGAAGGATGCGGGACTTCACGTTGCTGCGCATGTTCGACCTCCTGAAGTCTGGTTAGGGATCGGCTGCCGCGCGTGCGTCGGCGGCCGGTGGGGTGAAAGATAATTGAAATCGGTTGTCGTCCGCGAGCCACAGGGCGCCGGCCGCGCAGGCCGCGACGCCGAGGGCCAGCGCGAGCTTCAGCGCCCTGCCGAAGCCGTCGCGGGCGCGCAGCCAGGCGAGCAGGGCCATGGCCAGCAGGGAGAGCTCGATCCAGGCGAGCCCCTCGGGGCTGACCTGGCGGGAGAGGCCTCGCAGGGTCCAGAAGGTGCCCGCTCCGGCGAGGAAGCCGAGGCCCTCGCGCAGCCGCGGCCGCCAGCTCTCACCGCCCGGCGCGGCGCGAACGGCCGACGGCGTCACCGCCAGCACGAGGTAGGGCAGCGCCAGGCCGACCCCCACGACGGCGAAGACGGCGCAGGCCGCCGCCGGCCCGCGCCCGGACGCGTAGCCGAGCGGCTCCCGCAGCATGGGCACGGGCCAGGCGAGGGCGAGCGGCACGGTGAACAAGCCGGCGAGGAGATGGCGTCCCGTGCCGGCCCGGGAAGAGCCCTCCCGCGGCAAGGGCAGCTCGACCAGCCCCCAGAGATTCAGCGCCAGCAGCGCCGAGAAGACGGCGAGCAGAGCTCCCACGGCGGGCTCCTGCGCCTGCGCTCCCCAGCCCACCGGCAGCCCGGCGCGGCGGGCGGCGAGAGCCAGCGCGGCAAGACCCCAGGAGGCGCCGACGATGCCGGTCGCCGCCGCCGCGGCTCCCTCGCGCACGCCGGATCCGCCGCCGCGGCGCAGCTCGAGCACGGCGCCGGCAAGGAGGGGCAGCACCGTGGGCGCCAGGCTCAACAGGGCGCCGCCCAGGAAGGCCCAGATCAGGAGCCTCGGGAGGCGGTCCGGCCCTGCGGGGGCCTTCTCCGGCGCCGCCGCCGCCGCGGTCAGGACCTCGACCTCGCGCCGGTCTTCGAGGTCGAGACGCTCGCCGTTCCGCGTCAGGCTCGACGCCGTCCAGGCGACGGCGACTCTTTCGGGGAGCGGCTTGCCCGCCACCCGCGGCTTCATCGGCACGTGGAAGATCACGCCGTCCGCCAGTGCCTTCACCCGCGGCCGGCCGGCGTCCAGGGACTCGCTCGTCTCCAGGAAGAGGTCGGTTCTGCCCGGCTGCGCCTTCACGCCCAGGACGCTGATCTCAAGCTCCGGCCCCCCCGCGCGGCCGGCGTCCAGCAGAGTGCTGACCCTGACGCCCGGCGCTTCCTCCACGGTCTTCGGCACCCGGTCGAGCCAGGTGCGGAGGAGCGGCGCCGTCTCGGGATCCTTGAGGGTCCGCTCCCCCAGCGGCTGCTCCAGGGTGAGCGTGTAGCGGTAGGGTACGCAGTCGATCTTGCAGACCAGGTAGTCGACATCCGCCTTGATGAAGAAGGGGACGGGGCGGGGGAGCTGTCCATCGGGGGGGACCTCGAGAGCCGGAAGGGCGTCCGGCCAGAGGGTCGCCTGCACCGGGTAGACCACCTCGTCCTCGTAGCCGAAGGCGACGAGGCCGCCGGGCAGGTCGAAGCGCCGGGGCGTGGGCCACAGCAGCTCCGGTTTGCCCAGCACCTCGGCCGGCTGGAAGGTGACCGCCGGCGGGAATCCGGCGTCGCCGCTGTTCTTCCAGTAGGCGTGCCAGCCTGGAGCCAGCCGGAAATGGAGGCCCAGGAGGAGCTCGCCGCCGCGCGGCGCCGTCCCCCAGGGGCTGATCAGCCGCACGCGCGACTGCGGATTGGACGACCACTCGCTCGCCGCCCCCCGCGCCGGGCTCGGCGCGAGGAGGATTGCCGCTGCGGCGGTGAAGGAGAGAAGCGCGGTCTTCGGCGGGTTCATGGCCACCCTCGCGCCAAGCCTAACCCATCCCCGCGATTGACGCGCCCCCCGGGGCGGGTGCTATGCTCCGGGGTCCCGTTTACGTCCGCACGACAGCTCCCATGGTGTTCTTCAATTACAGCACGATGCAGATGGCGGCCAAGGTCGTTTACTACGGCCCCGGCCTGTGCGGCAAGACGACCAACCTCCACTACATCTACCAGCACACCGCCGGTGAATCGCGCGGCGAGATGGTCTCGCTGGAGACCGAGACGGACCGCACCCTGTTCTTCGACCTGCTGCCCATCGACGTCGGCTCGATCGCCGGCTTCAACACGCGCATCCAGCTCTACACCGTTCCCGGACAGGTGTTCTACAACACCACCCGCAAGCTGGTGCTCAAGGGCGTGGACGGCGTCGTCTTCGTCGCCGACTCGCAGCGGGCGATGCAGCAGGCCAACCTCGACTCGTTCCGCAACCTGGAGGAGAACCTGGCGGAGATGGGCTTGTCGGTGGATACCCTGCCGCTGGTGCTCCAGTTCAACAAGCGCGACCTTGCCGACATCGGCTCGGTCGAGGAGCTGAACGCCGCCCTCAACCGCCACGACTGGCCCTGGTTCGAGGCCTCGGCGGTGACTGGGATGGGCGTGTTCGAGACGCTCAAGGGCATCTCCAAGCACACCCTGCTGTCGCTCAAGAAGCGGCTCGGCCGCAACGAGCCGGCGAGCCGTCCGGCCGCCGCCGCCGTGAAACCGCCGCCGGCTGCCGCAGTGCCGCCTCCCGCGCCGGCCGCCACGGCCCCGCCGCCGCGGCCGCCCGCCGCGCCGCCCGCGGCTCCCCCCCGCCCGGCCGCCGCCACGCCGCCCGCGCCGCCGCCGGCGGCCCGCCCGGCCCCGGCCGCCGCGCCGGCGAAGACGCCCTTGCGCACCGTGGACGTGCTCTCCGAGCTCGAGAAGCTGCGCCGCGAGGCCATGCAGCAGCCGGCTCCCGCGCCCGTCCGCCCGGCCGCGCCCGCCGCCGGCAACGGCCGCGGCGAGCTCTCCAGGACCATCGAGATGACCCTCCGGCGCGCCGATTTCCAGCGCGCCCGCCGCTTCCTCGTCAGCTTCCAGGTGGAGGACGACCAGCACCGGGTGATGGACGCCGTGCGCGACCTCCAGGTCGACATCAAGGACGCCGCCAGCCTGGAGAAGCTCCTCCTGCACCTCAACATCGCGCTGAGCTCCAAGGGGTAGCGGTGCGGCTCTTGCCACGGGCCCGTTGATGCGATGCCCCTTCTGCTCCGAGAACCGCGACCGGGTCGTCGACTCGCGCGAGAGCCGTGACGGCGCCACCATCCGCCGCCGCCGCGAGTGCCTCTCCTGCGGCCGGCGCTTCACCTCCTACGAGCAGATCGAAGACATTCCCTATAGGGTCGTCAAGCACGACGGCAGCCGCGAGGAGTTCAGCCGCAAGAAGCTCCTCGGCGGCCTGCTCAAGGCGTGCGAGAAGCGCCCCATCTCGCTCCTGCAACTGGAGGCGATCGTCGATCAGGCCGAGTCGATGCTCAGCGAGCGGGAGGAGCGCGAGATCTCGACCAAGGAGATCGGCGCCTTTATCATGGAACGGCTGAAGGAGCTCGACCAGGTCGCCTACGTGCGCTTCGCTTCCGTCTACCGCCGCTTCGAGGACATCGACGCCTTCATGGACGTGGTCAAGTCGCTGCTGCAACCGGGCAAGGCCAAGGAGGCGTAGACCGTCATGGCCGCCCGGTTCGAATCCCTCTTCGTCATCTCGCGCTTCCAGGCCGAGCTCGACCGCCTCTTCCAGGAGGCGATGCAGATCGGCGACAGCGACCTGCCGCTGGGCGAGTGGCAGCCCGCCCTCGACGTCATCGAGACGCCGGAGGCCGTCCTCATCCTGGCCGAGCTGCCCGGCTTCGCCGCCGCCGACGTGCGCATCGAGGTGCGCGGCACGCGCATCCTCATCTCCGGCACCAAGTCCACCGCGCTGCCGGACGGCAAGAAGACGAAGATCAAGTTCCACTGCCTGGAGCGCGGCCACGGACGCTTCAGCCGCGAGATCCACGTCCTCTCGCCGGTCAACACCCACCAGGGCTCGGCGCGCCTGCGCGACGGCCTGCTGACGCTCGAGCTGCCGAAGATCCAGGACAAGCGCCAAGAGGCTCGTCTATTGCATATCGAGGAGGGCGAGGAAACCCCGGATGACTAAACCGCCAGGCGAGCCGCAGGAGGAGGCGATCAAGATCCCCGACGTCCTCCCCGTCCTGCCGCTCAAGGACACCGTCGTCTTTCCCTACATCATCCTGCCGCTCTCGGTCGGCCGCGACAAGAGCGTGCTGGCGGTGGACCGCGCGCTCTCCGAGAGCCGCGTCATCATGCTGGCGGCGCAGCGCGACGCCGCCGTCGACAACCCGGGCGAAGCGGACCTCTTCGAGATCGGCACCGTGGCCGTCATCATGCGCATGCTGAAGCTGCCCGACGGCCGCATCCGCATCCTCGTGCAGGGCCTCTCGCGCGCCCGCGTGCAGCACATCAGCCAGGTCGAGCCCTACCTGCAGGCCAAGATCGAGCGCATCGACGAGCCGGACGCCGAGGCGCCGGCGCTGGAGATCGAGGCCCTGGTGCGCAGCGTCAAGGAGAGCATGGACCGCGCCGTGACCCTCGGCAAGGGGATCTCGGCCGAGGTGATGGTGATCGCCGCCAACCTGGCGGATGCGGGCCGCCTCGCCGACCTCGCGGCGAGCAACCTCGACCTCAAGCTGACGGAGGCGCAGACGGTGCTCGAGACGATCGAGCCCATCGCCCGCCTGCGCCGGGTGAGCGACCTGCTGGCGCGCGAGATCCAGGTGCTCACCATGCAGCAGGAGATCTCCTCGCAGGCGCGCGGCGAGATCGACCGCAGCCAGCGCGAGTACTTCCTGCGCCAGCAGCTCAAGGCCATCCAGCAGGAGCTGGGCGAGGGCGAGGAGCTGGCCGAGGAGATCGCCAACTACCGCAAGCTGGCCGACGAGAAGAAAATCCCCGAGGAGGCGCGCGAGGAGCTGGAGCGGCAGATCCGCCGCCTCGAGCGCAGCCATCCCGAGAGCGCCGAGACGCAGATCATCCGCACCTATCTCGACTGGCTGACGGCGATGCCCTGGAACACCACCTCCGAGGACAACCTCGACCTGGAGCACGCCCAGCAGGTGCTCGACGAGGACCACTACGACCTCGAGAAGATCAAGGACCGCATCCTCGAGTACCTGGCGGTGCGCAAGCTCAAGCCCGACACCCGCGGCCCCATCCTCTGCTTCGTGGGACCTCCCGGCGTCGGCAAGACCTCGCTCGGCCGCTCGATCGCGCGCTCGCTCGGCCGCAAGTTCGTGCGCATCTCCCTCGGCGGCGTGCGCGACGAGGCGGAGATCCGCGGCCACCGCCGCACCTACGTCGGCGCCCTGCCCGGACGCATCCTGCAGGGCATCCGCCAGGCGGGCACCAGCAATCCGGTGTTCGTCCTCGACGAGATCGACAAGATCGGCGCCGACTTCCGCGGCGATCCGTCCTCGGCCCTGCTGGAGGTGCTCGATCCGGAGCAGAACTTCAGCTTCGTCGACCACTACCTCGGCCTCGCCTACGACTTGTCGCGGGTCATGTTCATCGCCACGGCGAACATGCTGGAGCCGGTGCAGCCGGCCTTCCTCGACCGCATGGAGGTCCTCCGTCTCACCGGCTACACGCAGGAGGAGAAGCTGCGCATCGCGCGCCTCCACCTCATCCCCAAGCAGACGCGGGAGAACGGCTTGAACGAGGAGCAGATCGAGTTCGCGGACGAGGCGGTGCGCACCGTCATCTCCGGCTACACCAAGGAGGCGGGCCTGCGCAACCTGGAGCGCGAGCTGGCCGCCATCTGCCGCAAGGTGGCGGTCAAGGTGGCGCGCGGCGAGGAGGTCCGCGTCGAGGTCGATCCGCCGCAGGTCGAGGAGTTCCTGGGGCCCCGCAAGCACTTCGCCGAGGAGCTGCTCAACCGCGACCGCGTGGGAGTCGCCACCGGCCTCGCCTGGACCTCCGTGGGCGGCGACCTGCTGTTCATCGAGGTGGTGGCGGTGCCCGGCAAGGGCCAGCTCCTGCTCACCGGCCAGCTCGGCGAAGTGATGAAGGAATCGGCGCAGGCGGCGCTCTCCTACGCGCGCGCCTACGCCGCCGCCCATGGCATCGGCGACGATTATTTCGGCAAGCACGACCTCCACGTACACGTGCCCGCCGGCTCCATTCCCAAGGACGGGCCTTCCGCCGGCATCACCATCGGCGCGGCCATCCTCTCCGTCCTCACCGGCCACCCGGTCAACCGGCGGGTGGCGATGACGGGTGAGATCACGCTGCGCGGCGACGTCATGCCCATCGGCGGATTGAAAGAGAAAACCCTCGCCGCCAAGCTCGCCGGCATCGCCACCATCATCGTGCCGAAGCTCAACCGGCGCGACCTCGCCGAGATCCCGGAGACGATCACCGAGGGGCTGACCTTCCATTTCGTCGATCACATGGACGAGGTGCTGAAGCTCGCGTTGCTCGATCCCGACGAGCGCCAGCCCGCCGTCACTCCCGAAGGCGCGCCCGCCGAGATCGCCGCCGAGCTGCCGCAGCCCGCCGTCGCGTGAGCCCTCTCCGCGGTGAAGATCATCTGATCGATTGGCTGCGCCGGCGGCCGGGCGCTACGCTGATCGGCGACGACGCCGCCGTGCTGCCGGCCGGGGGACCGTTCGCCGTCACCGCCGACCAGCAGATCGCCGGCGTCCACTTTCCGCCGGACCTCGATGCGGCCGTCGTCGCGCGCCGCCTGCTGGCGATAAACCTTTCGGATCTCGCGGCCATGGGAGCGGCGCCCGCCTGGGCCTTCCTCACCCTCGCCGCGCCGCCGGGTTTCGATCACCGGCGATTCTTTCGTTCGCTGCTCGCCGCCTGCCGCCGCCAGGGAGTGCAACTCGCCGGCGGCGATCTCGCGAGGCATCCTCACGCGGTCGCCGCGGCGCTGACGCTGCTCGGCACCAAAGAGCAAGGAGCGCGCTGGCTGCAACGCAGCGGCGCCGCGCCGGGGCACGCACTGTGGCTGGGCGGCACCGTCGGCGAATCCGCCGCCGGCAGAATTCTGATCGCACGCGGCGCGCGTCTCGACCGCTCGCGAATCGACGTGCCGTCTCTCGTCGGCGCGTCGCCCGCGTTGCGCAACGCGGCCCGCCGGGCCGTGCGGCGCCACCTGCAGCCGGCGCCGCAGCTCGAGCTCGGCCGCTGGCTCGGCGCGCAGCCGGAAGGCGCGGCGATCGACGTCTCCGACGGCGTGGCGCGCGATCTCCGCCGCCTCTGCCGCGCGAGCGGCGCCGGCGCCGCCGTCGCTGCGGAGGCCCTGCCGTATTCCTTTCGATTTCACGAGCTGTGCGCGGCGCTGGCCGCCGATCCGCTGGCGCTGGCGCTCGGCGGCGGCGAGGATTACGTGCTGTTGTTCACCCTGCCCGCGGATCTCGCGCCGCCGGAGAGATTTGGTTGCCGGCGGATCGGCACGATCACGCGCGGCCGCGCTGTTACGCTGATCCAAAATGAAACCAGCCGAGATCTACCCGATCTCGGCTGGGATCACCTCACCCCCTCAGGGTGAGGTTTAGCGGAAGACCTTCTGCAGCCTGTTGACGAGCCCCTTGAGCTTCTTCTCGAGGTTCTGCTGCGTCTTTTCGAGCTGCTTGATGCGCTTCGCGACCGCGCTGTCTCCGCCGCGCCCGCCGCGCCGCCGGCCGTTCGCCGCTTTCGCCTTCTTGGCGCCGGCTCCCTTGCGGCGGCCGCCGCGCGGGCTCTCGCTGCGCAACTGGCGGAACACGTCCACCGCTTGTGAATAGAAACGCCGCGCGCGCCCGACACCTTCCGAAGGCAACTTCTCGGTATAGAGCTTCACATAGCGCACCAGCGTCGGATAGGAAATGCCGGTCCGCTTGCTGATCTCGGTCAGCGTCAACAGGCCGCTGCCGCTGCTGCTCTTGCGCGGCCGGCCGCGCTTCGCCGCCTTCTTCGCCGCGCCCGGAGGACGCCCACGGCGCTTGGCGGCGCCGCGCTTCGCCGCCGCCTTGCGTCCGCCCGCAGGACGTCCGGGCGGACGGCCGCGGCGCTTGCTCGCCGCCGCCGCCGGCCGCGGCGCGTTCGGGTCCTTGCGCGGGCGGCCGCGCCGGCCCGCGTTCTCTACCTTGATCTGATCGAACACCGGCAAGGCATTCTCGGGATACCGCTGCTTCCGCCCCTGGCCCACCGAGGGGATGCGGCTCTGGTACAGCTTCTTGTAGCGTTGGAGTGTCGGCATCGAAATGCCGCTGCGCTTGGAAATCTCGGAGAGGGTGTATAGCTTCCCTTGGTTTTCGGGTTCAGCCATAATGTTCGCTTGCCTCCTCAGGTTAATGGAAATGAAGTGGACGGGTGACACACGCGCGCATAAAGCGCGTTGATTATCAAAGGGAGAAGCCGAATTGTCAATAGGCCCGCGACTTTTGATCTGACGTAGAATCCGCACCATGAACGGTGACGCTAAAAAAGAGATCTACCGCGAAGCTCTGCGCGAGCTCGACGCCGTGCTCGCCGGCATCGACGATCCGATCACCGCCATGTCCACCTGCGTGGCCGTGCTCCATCAACGGCTGCCGTACGCGAGCTGGACCGGCTTCTATCGCGTCGTAGCGCCACGGCTGCTGCGCGTCGGTCCCTATCAAGGACCGCTGGGATGCCTCGAAATCCCCTTCGATCGCGGCGTTTGCGGCGCCGCCGCGCGCGAAGGCGCGACGCAATTGGTTGCCGATGTTCACGCCTTCCCGGGACATATCGCCTGCGATGCCGCGGCGCGTTCGGAAATCGTGATTCCCATCCGCGATTCGCAAGGCGCTCTCGTCGCCGTTCTCGACCTCGATTCACACCAGCCGGCCGCCTTCGACGAGCAGGATCGCGAAGGATTGGAACAGATCGCGGAGCGTTTGCGCGCTTGCCTGGACGGCGCCGGCGCGGCGTTTTACAAGAGTTGAAAGTCAACGGATCGGGTCAAAAGAAGCGCCCGGCTGGCAGGGAAGCTCGAGCAGGACATCAAGTGAATCTGCTGAACCAGATCCTGGACGCTCTATAAGCGCTCGCCGGACCGGAGGTGTGACTCTTCCGTATCCCGGCGCCTCCTGGTATCCGCCTTGCACAAGAGGTATTCGGCAACTGGCCCGCCGCCAACGGGCCCGGCCGGAGCCTGTAAAACCGGCCGAGACGAAGCGCGATGCCCTCGGAAGTCGCGCATGCAGCCAGGAGGCCCTTTATGCGATACCAAAAATTCCTGCCACTTTTCCTTCTTGTCTTCGCCTTGGCGGCGCCGGCTGCCGCCCAGCGGGGTCCCCAGGGCGTTCCTCCCGGACATCTGCCGCCGGCCGGCATGTGCCGGGTGTGGTACGACGGCCAGCCGCCGGGCCATCAACCCGGCCCCACCGACTGCGCCACCGCCCGCCAGGAGGCCGCGCGCACCGGCGGACGCGTGATCTACGGCGATAGCCGAGAGGAGGATAGGGGGGACGACGATTGGGGGAACGACGACCGGTGGGCGGACCGCTTCGACCGCCTCGACCTCAACGGCGACGGGTTCCTCTCGCGCTCCGAGTGGCCGGCCGAGGTGCCCTTCTTCGACCGCCTCGACCGCAATGACGACGGCCGCCTGAGCCGCGCCGAGATCCAGAACTCAGGGCTGGACCGGGAGGATCTCGTGGAAGAACGCTTCCGCGCCAATGACGTCAACCGCGACGGCCGCCTGAGCCTCGCGGAGTGGTGGGGACGCGACGACAGGTTCGAGCTGCTCGATCGGAACGACGACGGCTACGTGAGCCGCTCCGAGCTCCTGAGCCGGATTGTCGATCGCGGGGACACCATGGAGGAACGGTTCCGCGAGAACGACCGCGACCGCGACGGCCGCCTGAGCGCACGGGAATGGTGGGGCCGCGACACCGAGTTCGAGCTCCTCGACCGCAACGGCGACGGCTATCTGAGCCTCACGGAAGCCTTGGAGAGGAATCCGGAGGATTACCGCCTCGCCACCCGCCGCTTCCAGGAGCTGGACCGCGACCGCGACGGACGCGTCAGCGAGCGCGAGTGGTCGGGCAGCCTGACTGAATTCAACCGTCGCGACCGCAACGGCGACGGGTTCCTCAGTCTCGACGAGTGGCTGCGGCGGACGTAACCGCTCAGAACGCCCAGCGGAGCTGAATGCCCGGCGGCCGTCCCACGACCCAAAACGCCGCTCACGCGCTTCCGGAACACGGTCTTCCGAGCCCGGGAGACGGTGCTCCGGGTCGCGTGCGCGTTGTTCGGGACCCGGAACACGGTGCTCCGGGTCGCGCGCACGTTGTTCTGAGCCCGGAGCACGTCGCTCCGGGCCCGGAACATGGTGTTCTGGGTCCGGAACAAGGTGCCCGGACCCGCGAAGACCGTGCTCCGCCTCCCGGGCGACGTGTCCCGGGCCGCGAAGACCGTGCTCCGCCTCCGTGCGGACGTGCTCGGGCCCGCGGCGACCGTCCTCCGCTCCCCGCTCGCCATACGACGGGCGCCGGTGCACAGCCCCGCGCGTGAGGAGCTCGCGGCGCGGGGGAATCGGATCGTTTTCTGGGGTCGGCTGTTTTGCTACTTGCTGGCTAGGACGTAGGTTGTCGAAGCAACGTCGACCGACCGAGAGCCTCTGTTGATGAACCGATCGAGGTACAGGATGGGAAAGGTCGCGACCGACCAAAGCGCGCTCGCGAGCTTGCCGGAGAGACCCGGAACGCTCTTCCGGAAATAGTTTGCGGCAAGATCTCGCATGGCGAAGGTGGGACCTACACACGTGCCTGAGGAAAGAACCGAGAATCCGGCCCGCTCAAACAACCGAACGTGGCCGGTAAGAGTGAAGTTCTGGTAATGGTCGGGATAGCCGTGGAAGGCTTGAAGAAATGGAGTGGCGGCAAAAAGC
>JBIOVX010000286.1:0-3291 GCA_044868005.1 Thermoanaerobaculia bacterium
TGGCGGCGGCGCGGCGGCTGGCCTGGAGGCTGCGCGGGCTGGGCGTGGGGCCGGACGTGGCGGTGGGAGTGCTGGCCGAGCGCTCGCTGGAGCTGGTGGTGGGGCTGCTGGCGGTGCTGGAGGCCGGCGGCGCCTACCTGCCGCTTGATCCCTCGTACCCGGCCGATCGCCTGGCCTACATGCTGGCCGACGCGGCGGCGCCGGTGCTGCTGGCCCAGCCGCGGCTGCTGGAGAAGCTGCCCGAGCACGGCGCCGCGGTGGTCGACCTCGACGGCGTGGCGGCGGTTGAAGAAGGGTCCGTTGAGCCGGTGGGAGCCGCGGTGGCCGCGGACTATCTGGCCTACGTCATCTACACCTCGGGCTCGACGGGCCGTCCGAAGGGGACGATGAACACCCACCGGGGCATCGTCAACCGTCTGCTGTGGATGCAGCAGCGCTACGGCCTGACGCCCGCGGACCGGGTGCTGCAGAAGACGCCGTTCAGCTTCGACGTGTCGGTGTGGGAGTTCTTCTGGCCGCTGCTGGGGGGAGCGCGGCTGGTGATGGCGCGGCCCGGAGGTCACCAGGATCCGGCCTACCTGGTGGAGACGATTCGGGACGAGAAGATCACGACGCTGCACTTCGTGCCCTCGATGCTGGAGGTGTTCCTGGGAGCGCCGGGAGTGGAGGAGTCCCGGTCGCTGCGGCGGACGGTCTGCAGCGGCGAGGCGTTGCCGCTGGAGGTGGTGCGGCGGTTCTACGCGCGCCTGCCGGAGGTGGAGCTGCACAACCTCTATGGTCCGACGGAGGCGGCGGTGGACGTGACCTTCTGGGCCTGCGAGCCGGACGGCCGTCGCAGCTCGGTGCCGATCGGTTACCCGGTGGCCAACACGCGGATCCACATCGTGGACCGCGCGTTCCGGCCGGTGCCGATCGGGGTGGCGGGGGAGCTGCTGATCGGCGGTGTCCAGTTGGCGCGCGGCTACCTGGGGAGGCCGGAGCTGACGGCGGAGCGGTTCGTGCCGGACCTGCTGGGAGAGCCGGGGGCGCGGCTGTACCGCACGGGAGACCTGGCGCGGGTGCTGGCCGACGGGGCGGTGGAGTTCCTGGGGCGCATCGACCACCAGGTGAAGCTGCGGGGCCTGCGCATCGAGCTGGGAGAGATCGAGTCGGCTCTTTCGGCGCTGCCGGGGGTGCGCTCGGCGGTGATGATGGCGCGGGCCGACGGCGGCGGGGAGACGCGGCTGGTGGCGTACGTGGTGGCGGACCCGGCGCCCTCGCTGGCGGAGGTGCGGACGGCGTTGGGCCAGTCGCTGCCGGAGTACATGGTGCCTGCGGCAGTGGTGGCGCTGGAGTCCTTCCCGCTGACGCCGAGCGGCAAGGTGGACCGCAAGGCCCTGCCGGCGCCCGAGGCGCGGCGGGAGGCCGCGGCCGAATCCGTGGCTCCCCGCACGCCTCTGGAGGCCTATCTCGCCGGCCTGTGGCAGGAGGCCCTGGGGATCGAAAACGTCGGCGTCCACGACGACTTCTTCGCTCTCGGGGGCACCTCGATCTCGGGCGCGGTGCTGATCAACCGGCTGCAGCGGGAGCTCGACGAGATCGTCCACGTGGTGGTGATCTTCGACCGCCCGACGGTTGCGCAGCTCGCCGCCTATCTGGTCGAGAACCACGCCGCGGCGATCCGGCGGCAGCTCGGATTCGCCGTGGAGGGGGAGGCGCCGGCGGAGGGGCAGAGCTGGGCCGCCATTCCCGCCGCGTGGCGGGGCCGGCCGCTGCCGCTCTCTTTCGCCCAGGAGCGCCTCTGGTTCCTCGACCGGATGGACCCCGGAAGCTCCACCTACAACATCCCCTTCCACCTGCGCCTGGCGGGGCACCTCGACGCCGGCGTCCTGCATGGCGTCCTGAACGAGGTGGTGCGCCGCCATGACGTGCTGCGCACCACCTTCGCCGAGAGCGGGGCGGAGCCCATCCAGGTCGTCTCGCCGGCGCTTGATCTGAGCCTGCCGATCGCCGACCTGCGCGCCCTGCCCCCGGCAGCGCGCGCGGCGGAGGCGGCTTCGTGGAGCGCGGCCGAGGCGCGCCGGCCGTTCGACCTCGCCCGCGGCCCGCTGGTGCGCATGCTGCTGCTGCGGCTGGCCGACGAGGAGTGGCGGGGAGTGTTCGGCCTGCACCACATCGTTGGCGACGGCCTCTCCATCGAGGTGCTGATCCGGGAGATGGCCGTCCTCTATCCGGCCTTCCTGGCCGGGCAACCTTCGCCGCTGCCGGAGCTGCCGCTCCAGTATGGCGGCTTCGCGGCCTGGCAGCGGAGCTGGCTGCAGGGCGACAACCTGGAGGAGCAGCTCGCCTATTGGCGCCAGCAGCTCCACGCGGCCCCGGCGGTCTCGGAGCTGCCCACCGACCGGCCGCGGCCCGCGGTGCAGCGCTTCCACGGGGGCAGCGTCCGGCAGGAGCTGCCGGAAGAGCTGGCCGCCTCGCTGCGCGCTCTCTTCCGCGGCGCGGGGGCGACCCCCTTCATGGGCATGCTGGCCGCCTTCTTCGCCCTCCTCTCGCGCCACTCGGGCGCCCGCGACCTGGTGATCGGCACGCCGGTGGCCGGCCGCACGCGGCCCGACATCGAGAACCTCATCGGCCTGTTCCTCAACACCCTGCTGCTGCGCCTGCGGCTGGAAGGCGATCCCTCGTTCGGCGAGCTGCTGGCGCAGGTACGCGCTCTCGCCCTCGGCGCCTTCGCCCACCAGGAGCTGCCGTTCGCCAAGCTGGTGCCGGAGCTGGCGCCGGAGCGCGACCTGAGCCATACGCCGCTCTTCCAGGTGCAACTGGTGGTGATGGAGACGGGCCCGGAGGAGCTGCGCCTGCCCGGGCTGACCCTCACCTCGGACGACCTCGACGCGACGACGTCCAAGCTGGACCTGACGCTGCGGGTGCACGTCGGCCAGGGCATGGAGCTGGTCTGGCTGTACAACACGGACCTCTTCGATCAGACGACGATGCGCCGGCTCGGCGCGCACTTCGCGGCGCTGCTCGCCGCGGCGGTGGCGGAGCCGGACCGCGCGCTCACCGCGCTGCCTCTGCTGAGCGGCGCCGAGGAGCACCAGCTCCTGGCCGAGTGGAACGACGCCGCGGTGGCGGACTGGCTCGCGGCAGGCACCCTGCACGGCCTCGTCGCCGCCCAGGCGGCAAGGACGCCGGACGAGCCCGCGGTCTCCTATGACGGCGAGGTGCTGACCTACGCCGAGCTGCTGGCGGCGGCGCGGCGGCTGGCCTGGAGGCTGCGCGGGCTGGGCGTGGGGCCGGACGTGGCGGTGGGAG
>JBIOVX010000287.1:0-2065 GCA_044868005.1 Thermoanaerobaculia bacterium
TCGCCCAAGGGCGATTCGCTCCAGAGGAGCGACGTCTCGATAGCCCGGTGCGGAAGCGCCGGGCGAGGGTCGGGCGGTTCGGCCCGATTCTACCGGCGGAACCGGTTGAAACGGGAGGGGGAGAAGGCGGAGAGGATCTGGGACAGCCGCTCCTCGGGGGGCTTCGCCGTATGGTCCACCACCGGCGGCTGGGCCTCGATCGGGCGATACGGCTCACCCTGCTGCCGCCGCGGACCGCCTTTCCGGTGGCGCTGCTTCTGCTGATGGCGGAGGTGTTGCGGCATCTCGCCGGGCCGGTGGCCGCGCGGCTGATGCGAGGGGGCCTCGCCAGGCCGGTGGCCGCGGGGCGCGTGGGCCGGCCGGGCATTGCGCTCGCCCTGCTGCCGCGCCCGTTCCTCGGCGCGGAGCTTCTCCTCGGCCTCGCGCTGAGCCCTCTTTTCGGCCTTGGCGCGCGCCCTTGCCCGTTCCTCGGCCTTGCGGGCGCGGATGGCCGCGATGCGCTCGTTGATGGGGATCTCGAACCGCTCCTCCGGCTGCGCCTGGTAGTCGAACCCGGCCACCGTCAGGCGGGGCAGCCGCTGGCCCACGGCGCGCTCGATGGCGTGCAACTCGCCGATCTCCTGCTCGGAGACGAAGGTGAAGGCGTCGCCCACCATCTCGGCCCGCGCCGTGCGGCCGACGCGGTGGATGTAGTCCTCGGGTACCGCCGGCACGTCGAAGTTGATGACGTGCGAGAGGGCCTCGACGTCGATGCCGCGGGCGGCGATGTCGGTGGCCACCAGCACCTGCAGGCCGCCGGCCTTGAAGCGGGCGAGCGCGTCCGTGCGCTGCGGCTGGCTGCGGTTGCCGTGGATGCGGTCGCAGGAAACGCCATGGCGCTCCAGGAACTCGGTGAGACGGTTCGCCCGGTGCTTGGTGCGAGTGAAGACGAGGACGTTCTTGATCTCGCCGCGCCGCAGCAGCTCCACGAGCAGATAGGGCTTCAGCTCCTCGCGCACCGGATAGACCGCCTGCGTGATGCCGTGCGCCGGCGCCGCCTTGCGCTCGACGTTGAGGCTCACCGGCTCGCGCAGCATCTCGCTCGACAGCTCGACGATGGGCGGCGGCAGCGTGGCCGAGAAGAAGAGCGTCTGCTCGGCCGGCGGCAGGTGCGCGAGCACCCGCCGGATGTCGGGCAGGAAACCCATGTCGAGCATGCGGTCCGCCTCGTCGAGGACGAGGATCTCGAGCCCGTCGAGCATCGCGTAGTCGTACTGGAAATGGTCGAGGAGGCGCCCCGGAGTGGCGACCAGGACGTCGACGCCCTGGCGGAAGGCCTGCTCCTGGGGGCCCATGGCGACGCCGCCGAAGATCGCCGCGCCGGTCAGGTCGGTGAAGCGGGCGAGCCCTTCGAGGTGCTCGACGATCTGCGCCGCCAGCTCGCGCGTGGGGGCGAGCACGAGGGCGCGGGTGGTGCCGCGCGGCTTCTCCTTCAAGCGGTGGAGGATGGGCAGCAGGAACGCTGCCGTCTTGCCGCTGCCGGTCATCGCGCAGGCGAGCACGTCGCGGCCCTCGAGGGCGGGGGGAATGGCGTCTTTCTGGATCGGCGTCGGCTGCGTGTAGCCCATGTTGTCGACGCCACGGAGGAGATCGGGATGGAGGCCGAAATCAGGGAAATCGCTCAAGTTGTGGCAATCCTTCCGAGGGCGCGCACCTGCCGTCTGCAGACCAGGCACTGGCGCCGCTCGCACATATTCCGGCGGGGAAAAGAGAAGAACGGGGACTTGCCGGTGAGGCCGCCGCTCAGGGGCTCGGGAGTCGAGCCGCGTCATCCATGCTTACAGCGCTCACCGGGGGCGAGCGATCCGTAGGCTGTCATATCCGAACCGATTTGCCAAGCCTCCCCAGGGTCGGGAGCACGGAACCAGGAGGGTAAACGCGCGGCGGCGGAGAGGAATTCCCAGGGGCCGACCAAGTCAGCAGCGGTCTGCCCTCCGAAGCCCTCACTCCCCTGACCCCTCTCTCCCGGGGGGAGAGAGGGGAAAAACACCACGATTGCTCGCTTTGCTCCGCGTTTCTCCCTCCT
>JBIOVX010000288.1:0-29440 GCA_044868005.1 Thermoanaerobaculia bacterium
CCGTTGCAGGCGGGGACAAGCCCCGCCCCTACGAAATCCCCCGGCGGGCAGGCCATCTCCGGGACTGCTGTCCTATGCCTGCTGATTGCCGCGCTGCCCGTCTTCGCCCGGGAACCGGACGCTCTCCTCGCCGCCCTGCGCCGCGCCGGGCTCCAGCAGGTGCAGGCGATCCGCCAGGGCGGGCTGATCCATGTGGAAGGAGCACTGCCCGGAGAGGTGCCGGACGAGATCGTTCTCTCGGCTCGCTACGGCTCCGGCGACGACGCTTCCGCGGGAGTCATCAGCGCTGCGGCCGCCGAGCTCCGCCGTACACCCCTGCGGCACACCGTGCGAGTCCTTCTCTTCGACGGCGCGCGCGGCAGCCGGGCATGGCTCGCCGGCCTCGCTCCCGAGGCGAGGGACCGCATCCTGGCCGATCTGAACCTGGAGCGGCTCGGCGGACAGAGCGGCGGCAGCGCCTTGATCCTCAGCTTTCCGGCCCGGCGTCCCGGCACGGCCGGCTTGAGGCTGGCTCCGGGCTGGCTGGTCCACGCGGTGCTGAGGAGCGGCGAGGCCGTCGATTGGCCCTTCGCCGTGGCGGACGACCGGTTCCCGCTGCTCGCTCAGCTCGTCGTCCGTTCGGCCAGGGTCCTTCATGGCTCCGGCAGTGAATCCTTTCTGATGTGGGACGTGCCTTCCGTCACCCTCTCGGACAGCTCTCTTTTCAGCGAAGGTCCTGCCGTGCGCTTGGACGCGCGCCGGCTCGACCGCTGGACCCAGGCTGTGGCCGCGGCCGTGCGGCGGCTGGATGCCCTGGCCGGCCGGCCGCTTCCGGAAGACCAGTACCTCGTCTTTCTCGGCCGCGTCTGGCTGCGGCGCGATCTGATGTGGCTGGGTTTCCTGCTGTGGATTCTGCTCGTCTTCCGCGGCCGGCCCGGCCGCTGGCGCGCGGCTTCGACCGCCGAGCGCGGCCGGCAGATGCGCACCTACCTTCCGGGCTTCCTCTTCCGCCTGCTCCTGCTGCTCGCCATCTTCCTCGCTCCGGTCTTTTCCGTGCTGCTGCTGCCCGCGGCGGCCCTCGCCCTCTTCCCGCCTCGCCCGCTATGGGCGCGGGCGGCTTGGATTGGCGCCGGCAGCCTGCCGCTCCTCTCCTTCCTGGCGGCTCTGGGATTCGCCGTCGTGGCGGGGGCCGCCCGCCTGGACTTCCGGAGTGGCATGGCGGCCCTCTTCCTGATTGCCGCGACGCTTGCCGCCTACGCCTGGATGATCGCGCGGAGCCCCGGCCGGGCACCGTTGACCCCTGACCATCCTGCCGGTAAAGTCGAAGCATGACGCGGGACGTTCGCCGCTACGCCAGCCGCTTCGCCGCGCTCGGCCATGAGGTGCGGCTGGAGATCGTGCGGTGCCTCCTCACGTCTCACCCGCGCGGCATGGTGGCCGGCGAGATCCAGCAGGAGCTCAACATTCCGCCCTCGACGCTCTCGCACCACCTCGACGCTCTGCTGCAGGAGAAGCTCATCGAGCAACATCGCGAGGGCCGCTTCCTGCGCTACCTCGCCGACACCGAAGGCCTGCGCGAGATCCTCGAATTCCTCTACGCCGAGTGCTGCATCGTCAATGAAGCGGTGCGGATCTCGATCCCGAAAGCCTCTTCCAAGCCCTGACCGCCGGCACGATTCGCAATCCGCCTGAAATGGATCTCGCGCGTCTGACATCTTCACCTGAGACGTGAGATAATCAGACCCACAGATTCAAGGGAGGATGAGATGACCAAGCGACTCTGCGTCGTGCTCGTGGCCATGCTGTTCGCCTTCACCGCCGCCGCCAATGCTCAGCAGCGGTTGACCCCCTCGGGCGCCGCCATCGAGAAGGCGCTGGAGAATTACGCCCGGCAGATGGACGGCCGGATCGTGGAGCAGGATTTCCAGCTCAAGGCCGTGCCGCGCACGGACAAGGCCGAGGCCAGCGTCATCGGCTCGGTCGTCTTCGTGGACGCCACCGACTTCCTGAGCGACGGCACGCCTTTCCGCATCATCGTGGTCCACGCCAACCGGGCTTTCAATCAGGACGTTTTCATCGCCTGCCTGGGCTCGGCTTTCAACAGCTCGTGCGGACGCCTCGCCCTCGGCCGCAGGGTCTCGATCACCTCGGACATCCTGGTGATCGAGGACGGGGACAGCGCCGGCCTCGCTCTCTTCGTGGCGAAGAAGCTGGCGACTTAGCGTTCCGTGTCCCCCGCGCCTGCTGCAGCTCCGCCAGCGTTTGGCGGGCGCGGTCTTGATCGGACGATTTTCCGCGCAGGGCGTGCGGCCGAAGCAGCCAGCGGGAGCGAAAAAACGGTAGAGATCCGTCCAAGGATACGGACAAGGGGGGATCCATGCTCGAAATCTTGATCCTCATTCATCTGTGCCGGAAGAACGGAGGGATTGCCGAGAAGAAGGGTCACAAGCCGGGACGCTACAAGCTCCTGACCGTTCTGCTGTGGGTTGGCGGCGAGATCTTTGGCGGCATCGTCGGCGCGTTCCTGGCTGGCGAAGGGGGAGGCGCAGGGCCGGTCTACTTGTTGGCCCTTCTGGGAGCCCTGGCGGGCGCCGGGTTGTCTCGACTGCTGGTGAACAATTTGCAACCCGTAGCTCCATTGCAGATCGAAGTATTCGACTGAGGCCCACGCGCGGAAGCCCTGCTGCGTGCTGAGCGGGTCACGGACCGTGCTGCGCGGGTCACGCGGACGCCAGCTCCTTCAGCGTCCCCACCGCATGCTCCAACTCCGCCTCCGTGTTGTAGAAGTGCGGCGATAGCCGGATGCCCGCGTTCGGCCGGTAATCGCAGATGATCTCGCGCGCGATCAGCTCGTGGCAGAGGCGCTCGGCTTCGGGATGCCAGACGGAGACGGTGCCGCCTCGGTGCTTGGGATCGCGGGGCGTGCGGACCTCGAAGCCGGCTTCTTCGGCGAGGTCGATCAGGTAGGAGGTGAGGGCTAGGGAGCGCTCGCGGATCTTCTTCGCTCCTACTCCCGCGATGATCTTGTAGCCGGCGCGGCAGGAGTAGAGGGCGGGGATGTTGGGCGTGCCGGTCAGGAAACGCCAGGCTCCATGCGCGTAATGAATGGGTCCGGGCCGGAAGGCGAAGGGCTCCTCGTCCGCCATCCAGCCGGTGAAGGCGGGCTCGAGCGTCTCGGCGATCTCGGGGTTCACCCAGAGGAAGCCGGCGCCGGGGCCTCCGCAGAGCCACTTCACCGAGCCGCCCACCGCGGCGTGTACTCCCCAAGACTCCAATTCAATCGGCATCACGCCCGCCGACTGATAGACGTCCAGCAAGAGCGTCGCTCCCACCTCGCGGCAGCGGCGGGCAATGGCTTCGGCGTCCTGGGTGAAGGCGCTGCGGAAGAGGGTATGGGAGATCGGCACCAGGCGCGTCCGCTCGTCGATGGCCGCGAGCAGCCTCTCCGTGGGCACGCCGATGCCGTCGTCCGAGGGCACCACGACGATCTCGGCGCCCTTCCGCTGCTCGCCCTGGAGCAGGTACATGACGTTGGGAAAGTTCAGCTCGGTATAGACGATCCGATTCCGTTCCCGCGGATAGTCGACGGCGGAGAGGAAGAGGCCCATGGCCACGACCACGTTCTGGTGCATGGCGATGGAGCCGGGCCGGACGCCGAGGAGAGGCGCCAGCAGGTCTCCCGTGGTGACCGCCATCTCCCACCATCCCTCGTGCCACGCGCGCACGCCCCGCTCCTCCCACTCGCGGGCGAAGGTCGCCAGATCGTCGTGCACCGCCCGCGGCATGGCGCCGAGGGAGTTGTTGATCAGATAGGTGGTGCGCTCGAGGATGGGAAACTCGGAGCGCAGCGCCAGCAGGTCCTCGTGCGGAGCGGCCACGGCTCAGCGCCCCGTCCACGCGGCCGGCCGCTTTTCCAGGAACGCCTTGACGCCTTCCTCCTTGTCGGCCGAGGAGAAGCAGAGGCAGAAGAGGTCGCGCTCGTAGACGATGCCGTCCTCGATGGACATCCGCTCGCTCGCCCGGATGGCCTCCTTTGCGACCTTCACGGTGAGCGGGCTCTTCGCGGCGATCTTCCCCGCCAGCTCCAGGGTCTTCGCGCGCAGCTCTTCGGCGGGCACGACTATCTCGACGAGGCCGATCGACTGGGCCTCGGCGGCGCCGATCATGTCCCCCGTCAGGATGAGTCGCATGGCGTGGCCGACGCCGACTAGACGAGGCAGCCGCTGCGTGCCGCCGCCGCCGGGGATCAAGCCGAGGTTGATCTCCGGCTGGCCGAAACGCGCCTTCTCGGAGGCGATGCGGATGTCGCACGACATGGCGAGCTCGCAGCCGCCGCCGAGGCAGAAGCCGTTGATCATGGCGATGACCGGCTTGGGGAAGCTCGCCATGACGTCGAAGATGCGCGGGCTGCGCATGGAGTGGCGTTGGTCGAAGGGGGTGCGGCCGGCGAACTCGCCGATGTCGGCCCCGGCGATGAACGACTTCTCGCCGGCGCCGGTGAGGACGACGACCCCCACTGCGTCGTCGGTCTCGATGCCGGCGAGGATCTCCAGCATCTCGTCGCGCACCTGCTGGTTCAGGGCATTGAGCTTGTCGGGCCGGTTGATGGTCAGGATGGCAACGCGGCCTTCGCGCTCCACCAGGATGGTTTCGGGCATGGAGGGTCTCCTCGGAAAAGTTCAACTCGATCGGGAGGGCATTGTAACCCTGGGAGCGCCGGCGTCCGCCGGCTGCTTTTTCTTTGCCTTCTGCTGCCGGCGAGGACGCCGGCGCTCCCAGGGCATCCGTTCCCTTGCCTTCCTAACGTCTTCGATCGGATCTCCCGAGCCGACCTTAAAGCTGCCACGAAGCTGGAGGAAGGCTCTGCTGGAGGCCGTCACCCGCACGTAATCTCCAATCACCTCCCACTGGAGCACGTCTCCCGGGCCGATTCCAAGTTTTTCTCGGACTTCTTTGGGAACTGTCGTCCGGTACTTCGCTGTGATGGTGGACTTGGTCATGTTACCGATGCCTCCACACCGCCCGCCGCTTCTCCAGAAACGCCGCCGCCCCCTCCGCCAAGTCCTCCAGGGGGAGCAGCTCTTCCTTATAGATCCGCTCCGTCTCGGCGAGCGCTGCGGAGAAGGGCAGATCCCGGCCGGCGCGCACGGCCTTCTTGGCGAGCCGCACCACCGGAGCGCTCTTCGTGGTGATCTGCGCCGTGAATTCCTGGACAGCCTCGTCGAGCGTCCCCGAAGGCACCTTCCGCGTCACCAGTCCCATCCGCTCGGCCTCTTCGCAGGTCAACGTTCGGCCGGTCAGCGCCAGGTCGAGGGTGAGGCCGGCGCCGATGCGCGAGGGCAGGAGCGCCGAGGCGACCGGGGGATAACAGCCGAGCTCGATCTCGGGCTGGGCGAAGCGGGCGTCTTCCGCGGCGATCACGAGGTCGCAGGACATCGCCAGCTCCATGCCGCCTCCCAGGCAGTGGCCCTGGACCGCGGCGACCGTGACGGCTTCGAGATCGCGCAGCCGGCGGATCGTGCCGTGCAGGCTCTCCAGCATCGGCACGACTTTGTCAGGGGTGTGGTCCTGGACGGCGACACCGGCAGAAAACGCGCGGTCGCCGGCGCCACGCAAGATGATCAACGTCAGACTGGAGTCCGCCGCCAGCTCCTCGATCACCTCGCCCAGGCGTGCGATCGTCGGGATATCCAGAATGTTGAGAGGCGGCCGGTTCAGGGTGACCGTGGCGGCAAGACCGTCACGGTGGAGGAGGATCTCCGCCATGGATCAGGGGAGCGCCGGAGTTTCGACGCCCACGGCGCGGACGAAATCGCTCCACAGCGCGCGCTGGGGATCGAGCGCGACCAGGTTCTCCGGGTGCCACTGGACGGCGCGCACCCACCAGTCCTCGCGGTCGAGCACCGCGGCCTCGATCAGTCCGTCCGGCGAGAGCACGACGGGCACGAGACCCTCCGCCAGACGCTTGACGGCCTGGTGATGGCGGCTGTTGACCATCGGCAACTCGCCGGTGAGCCGTTCGCCGATGGGCGCGTTGGGCTCGATCACCTGGATGGAGTGGGCCAGCGTGTCCGGTGTGGTGGAGACGTAATGATCGATGTCGCTGGGACGCTGGGTCGGCAAGTCCTGCCACAGCGAGCCGCCGAGATAGACGTTGAGCACCTGCATGCCGCGACAGACGGCCCAGACGGGCAGCCGGCGCTCGCGCGCGAGATCGAGCAGGTTCCACTCCAGCTCGTCCCGCTCCAGGGATACCTCGACCTGCGCGTCCGGACGCGTGGCTTCTCCATACCGCTCGGGAGCGACGTCGATGCCGCCGCAGAGCACGAGCCCGGCCGCCGTTTCGGCCAGCTCGCGCAACGGCGCCGGCGAGGAAGGCTTGACGATGCGGATCTCCGCCGCCGGTACGCCCTGGCCACGGAGGGCCTCGATATAGGGACAGGCTTTTTCGTCCGTCGAAGCGGAAACCAGGATGCTCATGCCGCCTCCCTCTCGACGAGCGCCGCAACTCCCATGCCGCCGGAGACGCAGAGCGTCGCGATTCCGCGCTGGCCGCCCCTTCGCTCGAGGCCGTGGAGCAGGGTAACCAGGATGCGCGTGCCCGTGGCGCCGATGGGATGGCCGAGCGCGATGGCGCCGCCGTCCGGGTTGAGCCGGGCGGCGTCGAAGCCCAGCTCCTGGTTGCAGGCGAGCACCTGGCAGGCGAAGGCCTCGTTGAGCTCCACCTCGTCGATGGCCGCCGGATCGAGGCCGGCTTTCTCCAGCAGCTTGCGCACGGCCGGCACGGGACCGATCCCCATGATCCGCGGCTCGACGCCGACCACCTCCCAGCCGACCAGCCGCGCCACCACCGGCAGGCCCAGCTCCTTCGCCGCCGCCCGCGAGGCGACGACGATGGCCGCGGCGCCGTCGGTGATTCCCGAGGCGTTGCCGGCCGTCACCGCTCCGCCTTCGCGGAAGACGGTCGGCAGCTTGGCGAGGGAAGCGAGGGTCGTGCCGTCGCGCGGGTGTTCGTCCTTGTCGAGGGTGACCTCGCCTTTTTTACCCGCGACCTTCACCGGCACGATCTCAGACTCGAACCGGCCCTCGCCGCGGGCGCGCTCGCAACGGAGCTGGCTCTCCAGGGCGTAGGCGTCCGAGGCCTCACGGCCGATCCCCATCTCCGCCGCCAGCTCCTCGGCCGTCTCGCCCATCACCAGCTCCGAGAGGGGACAGTTGAAGCCGTCGCGGTACATGCCGTCCACGATCTCGGCGTGTCCCAGGCGATAGCCCCAGCGGGCGCGGGGGAGGAGATAGGGCGTGTTCGACATGCTCTCCGTGCCGCCGGCGAGGACGACCCGCGCCTCGCCCGTGAGGATGGTGCGCGCGGCCGAGAGCACGGCCTGCAGACCCGAGGCGCACGCCTGGTTGACCGTGTACGCCGGCCGGTCGACGGGCACCCCGGCGCGATAGGCGATCTGTCGCGCCGTGTTGGGTCCCCCGCCGGCCTGGCGGGCGTGGCCGAAGATGACCTGGTCTACGCGGGAGGCGTCCAGGTGCGCGCGTTCCAGGGCAGCCTGGGCCGCGGCGGTCCCCAGATCCGCCGCCGAGAGGGAGGCCAAAACGCCGCCGAATTTGCCGATCGGGGTGCGGACGGGGGCAGCGAGGAGGATGTCGTTGTCTCGATTCGTCATTGATTCCGTACCGTCAAACCTATCGTCCTACGTAAACCGTCTTCACCTCCGTATACGCCTCGATCGCCTGCTTGCCCAGCTCGCGGCCGAAGCCGCTCTGCTTGTAGCCGCCGAAGGGCGCGGCGGAGTCGTACCAGTTGTACTGGTTGATCCACACCGTCCCGGCCTGGATGCGCCGCGCCACTTGGTGAGCCTTGCCGATGTCGCGCGTCCACACCCCGGCGGCGAGGCCGTAGATCGAGGCGTTGGCGAGCTCGACCGCCTCTTCGACCTCCTTGAAGGGAATGACGGCGAGCACCGGCCCGAAGATCTCCTCGCGGGCCACCTTCATGTCGTTGTTCACGCCGTCGAGAATCGTCGGCTCCATGAACCAGCCCTTGCCGCCGATGGAAGTCGCCTCGCCGCCGTGGACCACCCGGGCGCCTTCGCGCTTCCCCTCTTCCACATAACCGAGCACGGTCTCCCTTTGCTTCCTGGAGACGAGGGCGCCGAGCTTCGTCCGCGGATCGAGAGGATCGCCGGGAGCCAGCCGCCTGGTGCGCGCCACCAGCCGCTCGATCAGATCATCGTGGACTGATTCTTCGACGAACAGGCGCGAGCCGGCGGCGCAGACCTCCCCCTTGCCGTAGAAGATGCCGTTGTAGGCGCCTTTGACCGCCGCGTCCAGGTCTGCGTCGGCGAAGACGATATTGGGCGACTTGCCACCGAGCTCCAGGGTGACGCGCTTCACCGTCTCCGCCGCGCCGCGCATGATGTCGCGCCCCACCTCCGTCGAGCCTGTGAAGCTGACCTTGGCGACTCCCGGATGCTCCACCAGGGCGTTGCCCACCTCCGCGCCGCTCCCCGTCACCACGTTGAGCACGCCCGGCGGCAGGCCGCATTCCGCGGCCAGCTCGGCGAACTTGAGCGCCGAGAGCGGCGTGTAGGAGGCCGGCTTGTGCACCACGGCGTTGCCGCAGGCGAGGGCCGGCGCGATCTTCCACAGCGCCTGGATCAGGGGAAAGTTCCACGGCGTGATGGCGGCCACCACGCCCACCGGCTCGCGCAGCGTGTAGGCGAGGACGACCGAGCCGGAGACCGGGATCGTCTCCCCCATGATCTTGTCCGCCCAGCCGGCGAAGTAGCGGAGAGCTTCGATTCCGGCCGGCACGTCGACGTAGCGAGACTCGAAGATCGGCTTGCCGTTGTCCAGCGTCTCCAGGCGGGCAAATTCGTCGATGCGGGCCTCCAGGGCGTCGGCGATGCGCCAGAGGATCTGCCCGCGCTCGCGCGCCGGCGTCTTCCATCCCCAGTCGCCGTCGAGCGCCGACCGCGCGGCGGCCACGGCGCGGTCGACGTCCTCGACGCCGGCCGCGGCCACCTCGCAGAGAATCTCCTCGGTAGCCGGGTTCTCGACGGCGAGGGTGCGCCCGCCGGAGGGCTCCACCCATTCGCCGCCGATGAACAGCTTTGCCGGTGGGAAGGTCACCTCGGCCCGTGCCGCCGCTTCGACCGTCGCCACGCTCAATAACCCCGGAACTCGGGCTTGCGCTTGCCGACGTAGGCGTCGAGGCCCTCGCGGGCGTCGGGGCTCTCGAAGAGCTGCTGCTGCAGCTCGCGCTCGATGGCGAGGCCGCTCTCGAACGGCACCTCGGCGCCGGACTGTACCGAGCGCTTGATGCGGCCCACCGCTTTGGCCGCCTTGTTCGGCGGGCAGAACTGGCGCGCGTACTCGTGTACCTGGCCGGCGAAGTCGTCGCTCTCGAAGATGTGGTTGACGATGCCGATGCGCTGCGCCTCCTCGAAGTCGATCAGCCGGCCGGTGGCCATGAGCTCGATCGACGGGCTTTTGCCGACGCGGCGGGCGAGGCGCTGCGTGCCACCGGTACCGGGGAGCACGCCGAGCGTGACCTCGGGCAGGCCGACCTTGCCGGAGCCCTTCTTGGCGATGAGGATGTCCGCCGCCATGGCGATCTCGAGGCCGCCGCCCACCGTGTGGCCCTCGAGCGCGGCGATGACCAGCTTGGGCGTCTGCTCCAGGCGGTTGAGCGTCTCGTTGGCGTGCAGGCAGAAGTAGTACTTGAAGTAGGGATCGGACGACTTCAGCATGTTGATGTTGGCGCCGGCGCAGAAGAACTTGTCGCCCTCGCCGCGCACCACGATGACGTAGACCTCCTTCTCGAAGCGCGCCTGGAGGATGGCGTCGTCGAGCTGGCGCATCATCTCGTGGGTGTAGGTGTTCGCCGGCGGATCGTCGAGGGTCAGGTACGCGACGCCTTCCTTGACCTCGTAGTGGACCAGGGTGCGCTGCGCGGCGGTCGGTTCCGCAACGGTGGGCTCAGCCATATATTTCTCCTCTCGTCAGGATTTGCGGGATTTCGTTCCGGGTCGATGCTGCCCGGGCGGGCCTGCGCCGGGTATTCTCCCATGAGAGCGCGGGAGCGTCCACCGGCGCCGTCCGAGCCGCCCTAGAAGAAATACCCCGCCACGTCGAGGATAAGGTGCACCGTGCCGCCGGGCTGCTTCGCGAGAGCGGTAATAGTGCCGCCCGCTCCCAGCGTCACGATGCGGTTGCCGGCCCGGGTGCGGCCCCTGCGGTAGTAGACGGCGCCGTCCCCAGCGAGGGGCATGCTGCCGGTCCTGTAGATCTGCACGCTGCCGGCGGCGGTGGGCTCCACCGCGGTGACGTTGAGGACGACCGCCGCGGCGTCGGCCGGGACGCCGCAGGCGCCGGCGAGGACGAAGTCGCGCGCCACGTTGACGGCGAGCGCCGGACCCCCGAGCGGCCCGTCCGCCAGGCGGGTGTCGACGAGGCGGCAGGGGGTCAGGGTGTAGTAGTCCATCGGGAAGGAGAGTATGGCGCCGGCGGCGTTGTCGCCGGTCTGGGGATCGAATTCGTTGCCGTCCACAGCCGCGGTGTTGACGATCGTTTCCCAGGCCCCGGCGTCGACGGTGACGGTGAGGTGGCAGGTCGCCGAGGCGAGGTTGGCCAAGGCCCCGATCGTCCAGGTGAGTGTGGAGCCAGCAAAGGCGGCGCCGCAGTCGTTGTTCCCGTAGATGAGGCTCGTGGGAAGCGTGTCGGTAACGACGACGCCGGTGGCGCCGGTAGGTCCCTGATTGATGGCAGTCAGGGTGAAGCCCACGGTTCCACCGGGCGCCGGAGTGGCGTTGTCGGCGGTCTTAATGATCTTAAGATCGACAGGGACCGTGAGGGTGGCGCTGGCGACATTGTCGGCGAGGTCGGGGTCCGTCTCGTTCGCGGTCACCGTGGCGCTATTGACGATCGTCCCCGAGGCGTTGGTGTCAACGGTGACGGTGAGGTGGCAGGTCGCCGAGGCGAGGTTGGCAAGGACGCCGATCGTCCAGGTGAGCGTGGGGCTGGCGAAGGTGGCGCCGCAGTCGTTGCTGCCGTATGTCAAGCCAGCAGGCAGCGTGTCCGTCACGGTGGTACCGGTGGCGGCGCTGAACCCCTGGTTGGTGGCCGTCAAGGTGAAAGTCACGGTCCCGCCGGGTGTCGGAACAGAGTCGTCGGCGGTCTTCTGGATCTGGAGATCGGCGGCGATGATTGTGAGGGTGGCGTCATCGGCGTTGTCGCCAACTTGGAGATCGAATTCGTTTCCATCCACGGTCGCGGTGTTGACGATCGTTTGCGAAGCCCCGGCATCGACGGTGACAGTGAGGTGGCAGGTCACCGAGGCGAGGTTGGCGAGGGCGCCGATCGTCCAGGTGAGCTTGGAGCCGGCGAAGGCGGCGCCGCAGTCGTTGCTCCCGTAAGTCAGGCCTGCGGGCAGGGTGTCGGTGACGATGACGCCAGTGGCGCCGCCGGGACCCTGGCTGGTGACGGTCAGGGTAAAGACCACGGTCCCGCCGAGTGCCGGAGTGGCGTCGTCGACGGTCTTGACGATCTCGAGATCGACCGGGGCCGTGAGGGTAGCACTGGCCTCATTGTCTCCGAGGTCGGGATCCGTCTCGTTCCCGGTCACCGTGGCGCTGTTGACAAGGGTGTCCGGAACGTCGGCGTCGACGGTGACGGTGAGATGACAGGTGGCCGAGGCGAGGTTCGCCAGGGACTCGATCGTCCAGGTGAGCGTCGGACTGGCGAAGGTCGCGCCGCAATCGTTACCGCCGTACGTCAAGCCGTCAGGCAGCGTGTCGGTCACGGTGACGCCGGTGGCGGCGCTGTCCCCTTGGTTGGTCGCCTTCAGGGTGAAGACCACGGGTTCGCCAGGCAGCAGATAGGGGACGTCGGAGACCTTGACCATCGCCAGATTCGCGCCGGGAACCGGCACGAAGACGTAGACTGCGCCCTCACCCATCGTCATGCCGGGCTCCCCGGGCGCCCCGACCACGACAGTATTGCCGGAGATCGCAACGATCGAGCCCGATCGGGCCTCGAGGTAGGTTTGCTGCCTCCAGACAGCGCCACGCCTGAAGATGTAGGCTGTACCGAAGGCCCCGACCACGAAGGTGTCGCCGGAGATTGCAATACTCTCACCGAAACTATAGGCGTCAGTGTTGGAGCCCTTGAGGTAGGCCTGCTGGCTCCATGTTCCGGCGCTGCGCATGAAGAGGTAGGCCGCGCCGGAATCGCGAGCCAGGTCGTTCGACGGGTCGCCGTTGATGCCGGTGGCGTTGCTGTCCTCGAGAGGCGCCCCAACCATCAGGATGTCGCCGGAGATTGCCACGCTTCTGCCGAAGAAATCACTCTCGCCGGTGTTAGAGGCCTTGAGGTAGGCCTGCTGGCTCCAGGCGCCGGCGCTTCGCACGAAGACGTAGGCCGCGCCAGCTTGCGAAGCCGAGTTGTTGGACTGGTCGCCGTCGACGCCGGTGGCGTTGCTATCTTCGTAGGGCGTTCCGGCCACGAGGGTGTCGCCGGAGACCGCCACGCTCCAGCCGAACCAATCATACTCCTGCGTGTTGGAGGCCTTGAGGTAGGCCTCCTGGCTCCAGATGCCGCCGTTGCGTACGAAGACGTAGGCCGCGCCGGAATCGCGAGCCAAGTCATTCGATTGGTCGCCGTCGACGCCGGTGGCATCGCTGTCCTCCCAGGGGGCCCCGACCACGAGGGTGTCACCGGAGATCGCTACACTCCAGCCGAATGTATCGCCAGCGCCCGTGTTGGAGGCCTCAAGGTAGGCCTCCTGGCTCCAGATGCCGCCGTTGCGTACGAAAACGTAGGCCTCGCCGGTCGCTCCGACCACGAGGGTGTCACCAGAGATCGCGACGCTCCAGCCGAACCAGTCGTTCTCATGCGTGTTGGAGGCCTTGAGGAAGGTCTGCTGGCTCCAGACGCCGGCGCTGCGCTCGAAGACGCAGACCGAGCCGCCGGTGCCATTGCTGTCATCGTAAAATCGTCCGATTAGGAGGGTATCGCCGGAGATCGCCACGCTGCGTCCGAACTCATCATGCAGGCGTGGGTTGGCAGCTCGGATATAGGCCTGCTGCATGAACGTGGGATTGGCCTCCGTCAAGGCCTTCGCCAGCGAGCCGTCGAGCCCCTCGCGCCGGAGGTGGGCCAGGGCCGCCTCGCCTTGCAAGTTCGGCAAGGGCGCCGCGCGTTCGGCTGTCGCGGGTTGGGGTAGGAGCGCAAGGGTCGTGGCGAGGAGAACGAGCGAGAGGAGAGCCAGTCGAGGGGTCATGAGGGTTCCTCCGACAAGGCACGAGGGTCCGCACGCACCGGCCGCCATGGCGTGCCGACACAGGGCTTTCAAGCTATCTTGATCTTGGTTGGGCTCGCCCGCGCCACCCGAAGGCGTGGCCGGCGCACTGCTCAAAAGGTGGGGCTCTCGAGCGGGGTCCTACCCGCCGATCTGCATGAAGCTCGCGAGGTTGCCGTAGTTGCCCTGGGTCAGCATGTGCTCGGCCGGCTTCTCCTGCAGCACGCGCAGGATTTCCTCCTCCAGCGCCGCGGTCGGGTCCGCCTCGGCCAGAAGGTGACGCAGGGGGTACACCCGGTCGCCGAAGAGGCAGAGCCGCAGCTCGCCGCGGGCGGTCAGGCGCAGGCGGTTGCATTCCTCGCAGAAGGTGTGGGAGAGGGGGGTGATGAACCCCACCGTCCCCGTGGCGCCGGCGAAGCGGTACGCCTTGGCCGGGCCGGTGCGGGGGAAGGCCTCGGCGGCCAGCACCGGCGCGAGCGTCCCGAAGCGCGTCTCCAGCCGCGCGCGGACCACATCCGCGGAGAGGAACTCGTGCGGCTGCAGATGATGGTTCACCCCCGTGGGCATCATCTCGATGAAACGCACGTGGAGCGGGCGGTCGAGGGTGAGCGCCGCCAGCCGCTCGAGGTCCTCGGGCGCGGTGCGGGCGAGGAGCACGGCGTTGAGCTTGACCGGCTGCAGGCCCGCCGCGAGGGCCGCCTCGATGCCCTGCCAGACCTCCTCCAGGTCTCCCCGGCGGGTGATCTCCCGGAAGCGCTCGGGATCGAGGCTGTCGAGGCTGACGTTGATGCGGTCCACGCCGGCTTCCTTGAGGGCCGGGGCGAGCCGCGCCAGCTCCGTGCCGTTGGTCGAAAGGGCGAGATCCTCGAGCCCCGGCAACGCCTTGAGCCGCCGGGCGATCTCCAGGATGTCCCGGCGCACCAGCGGCTCGCCGCCCGTCAACCGTACCCGCCGGATGCCGAGCCTCACCAGGGCGCCCACCATCGCCTCGATCTCCGCCGGCGAGAGGAAGTCCCGGTCGCCGAAGGGAAAGTCGGCGTCCTCCGGCAGGCAGTAGGTGCAGCGCAGGTTGCAGCGGTCGGTGACGGAGACGCGGAGATAGGTGAGGCGCCGGCCGAAGGAGTCGACGAGCCGGGTCTCTTCCTCGGAAGGCCGAAGCGCGATGGGCGGCGGAGCGGTGGGGCGGATCTGGCCCAGGATGACGAGGCGGCTCATGGAAGTCTCTACCCCCGAGCCGCGGCTCTCGACCCGCCTTTCCAAACACGGGAGGCGGCCCGGTTTCCCGGACCACCCTGTCGGCCTGCTCTCCCGCCGTTCTCCGGGGAGGGTCCGGGCAGGCTCGGTGGGTGAGGGTATTGTATGACAGAAACGAAATCCCCGCCCCGCGCACTCTCCCAAGCAGGCTCGGCGGCAGGGCTCGCTTGCTTCCCTTCCGGCCTGTTCTTAGAATCCACTGGCCTGTACTGTGGAAACGGTCGTTCTCTCTGGGCGCTCCGCGCATGATCACCGGCTACAACACCGACGTCCGCCATCGCGAGGTGGTGTTCCACGTCCAGACGGAGGACAAGGGAGTCTCGAACCCCTTCATCGAGAGCCTCGTCTACGTCGGCGGCCAGGTGCTGGCCACCCGGCGGGCGAGCTACGCCGAGATCCTCGCCGAGGGCAAGGACGAGAAGGAGATCATCGCCCTCATGGACCACCAGCACCGGACCATGATCGCGGCGATCCGCCACGGCAAGCTCGACGCCCGGCTGGCGGAGCTCGAAGCCGGCCGCAAGACGGGCGCGCACGCCTCTTTCGAGGCGCCCCGCGTGCGGCCGCCCTCGGGCTGGGTGCCGGTGCCGCCCGTCGCCCCCGCAACCGGCGAGGGGACGGTCGCCGCCCCGGCCGCCGCGGCCCGGACGGAGCGCACCCTGGACCAGGTCATCCTGGAGTACCTGACGAGCGAGGCCGACCAGGAGCAGCTCGTCCTCCTGCTGGAAGAGGAGAAGGACCTGACGCTGGGCCATCGCGCGACCGTCCTGCTGCGCGCCAGCTCCAGCAAGAGCGGCGCCCCGATCGCCGGCGCCCAGGTCTCGGTGCGCATGATCTCGACCGTCGCCGAGCCGCGCGTGCTGGCCTCCGGCCGCACCGACGATCTCGGCGTGCTGAGCCTGGGCTTCGACATTCCCACCGTCAGCCGCGGCACCTCGGCGCTGATCATCAACGCCGTCAGCGACATCGGCCGGGCGGAGCTGAAGCACCTGCTGTAGGGATGCACCGTGGAAGGAACCCAGACCCTCCTCGAAATCGTCCTCAACGGCGAGCCGCACCGTATACCTGAGGGGATTACGGTCCAGGATCTCGTTACAAGCCTTGGGCGGGATCCGCGAACGGTGGCCGTGGAGCGTAACGGCGAGCTGGTGCCGCGCGCCCGTTTTGGCGAGACGCGGCTCTCGGCAGGCGACCGTCTGGAAGTGGTCCATTTCGTGCAAGGTGGCTGAAAAGCAGGCGCAGGAGCGAAGAGATGGCAAGCCGGGTCAGAGCGGGAATGCGCGGCGGGCACCGATGGTTAGAGCAGGGGTGGCGGCAAGCTCGGGCTGCGGCCCCGGCGTTGTCTCCGCTTTCCTCTTTAGAGTATGATCCCCGACCGAACGGGCCGCTAGCTCAACTGGCAGAGCAGCAGACTCTTAATCTGCGGGTTGGAGGTTCGATTCCTCCGCGGCTCACCAGCCCCCCGATTCCCATACCCCTCCGGACACATGGAGGTTTCACTGCGAAAGTGGCGGAATTGGTATACGCGCTAGACTTAGGATCTAGTCCCGAGAGATCGGGTTGGGGGTTCGAGTCCCCCCTTTCGCACCATAGGACGAGGACGTGACGCGATGAGCGTGGTCTTATCCCTGGAAGAGGTCGGCCCCTGCCGCAAGCAGCTCCGCGTCGAGGTGCCGGCGCCCGCCGTGGAGGCGGAGACCCAGCGCGTCGTGCGCGAGTTCGGCCAGCGCATCCGCCTGCCCGGCTTCCGCAAGGGCAAGATCCCTTCCGAGCTCGTCCGCCGGCGCTTCGCCAAGGACATCGAGCAGGAGGTCAAGGAGCGGCTGCTGCCTCGTTACTGGAAGCAGGCGCAGGCGGAGAGCTCCATCGATCCTCTCCTTCCCCCCGAGGTCGACGAGGTCGCCGACCTCCAGCCCGGCGAGCCGCTGACCTTCGTCGCCACCGTCGAGACCCGGCCGCAGATCGAGCTGCGCAACGTCCAGGACTTCGACCTGCCCGAGCCCGCCGTCGAGCCGGGGACGCTGGAGATCGAAGAGGCCATCGAGAACCTGCGCCGGCAGGCCGCCGACTGGGTGCCGGTCGACCGGCCGGCGTCGCGCGGCGACCTGGTGGCCCTCGAGATCACCCACCTCGGCTCGCCCGAGCACCCGGAGGAGAAGACCGACAACGTGCAGATCGAGGTCGGCGATCCCCAGGTCTGGGAGGAGCTCTCGCTCGCCGTCCAGGGCCTGGCGGCCGGCCAGGAGACCCCGTTCACCCGCCGCCACGAGCATCCGCCGGCGGAGGAGGGCGGCGAGCCGGAGGTGCACGAGCAGCGCTTCCGCGCCAAGGCGGTCGCCGTCAAGGAACGCGACCTGCCGCCGCTCGACGACGACTTCGCCGCCAAGGTGAGCCCCGAGCTCAAGAGCTTCGAGGCGCTGCGCGAGGCGGTGGTCCGCCGGCTGCGCGAGGGCAAGGAGGAGCAGCGGCGCGAGCAGCGCCAGCGGGCCCTGCTCGACCAGCTCCGCGAGCGCCATCCGATCGACCTGCCCCAGGGCGTGGTGCGCAAGGAAGTCGAGGGTCTGGTGCAGGACTACGCCGAGAACCTGGCGCGCCAGGGAGTGAACCTCGAGCGCGCCGGCATCGACTGGGACCGCCTGGCCGGCGAGATGGCGCCGCTCGCCGAGAAGCGGGTGCACGCCCGGCTGCTCCTCGACGCCATCGCCGACGAGCGGGAGATCGCCGTCACGGAAGAGGAATTCGAGCGCACCCTGGCGGTGTTGGCGCGCGCACAGGGAACGTCGACTCCGGTGCTGCGCCGCAAGCTCGACGAGGACGGCCGGCTGGCCACCCTGCGCTCCCAACTGCGGCGCGAGAAAACCATCCGGACCCTGCTCGGAGAACCCGACGGGGCGGCGGCCCCGGCAACGCTGGCTGAAAGCCAAGGCTAGGAGATATGTCAAGCATGCTGATTCCGATGGTGGTCGAGCAGACGAACCGGGGCGAGCGCGCCTACGACATCTACTCGCGCTTGCTCAAGGACAACATCATTTTCCTCGGCCGCCAGATCGACGACGACGTGGCGAGCCTGATCATCGCGCAGATGCTCTTCCTCGAGGCGGAGAACCCGGAGAAGGACATCTCCCTCTACATCAATTCGCCCGGCGGCTCGATCAGCGCCGGCCTCGCGGTCTACGACACCATGCAGTACATCCGGCCGGACGTCTCGACCTACTGCGTCGGCCAGGCGGCGTCGATGGCCGCCGTGCTGATGGCCGCCGGCGCCAAGGGCAAGCGGACGCTGCTGCCCAACAGCCGCATCCTCATCCACCAGCCCTGGCTGCAGGGCCTGGGCGGCCAGCAGAGCGACATCGAGATCCACGCCAAGGACATGCTGATGATGCGGGACCGCCTGGACGAGATCCTGGCGTTCCACACCGGACGCTCGAAGGAAGAAATCCATCGCGATACGGAACGCGATAGAATCCTGGGAGCGAAAGAGGCGGTGGAGTACGGTCTCGCGGACCGGTTGATGATGCGGCGGCGGCCGGAAGCCACGCCGACGCCGGTGCGGTGACGCTTCAAGGGGCTCGCGGCACCTTGGGTGTAGGAGCCCTCATAGAGGGACGGGCGGGGCGGGGGAGCGGCGGAAATAGCTCCCGGCGCGGCGCCTGTTCTACTTGACAAGACGTTGACAGGCGGCAGGCTAACCCCTAGCATCGCGGCAACACCTCGTCACCGTCCGCCACAACGGAGGAGAAATGCCGAAGAAAGACAGCGGCGACGAAGTCCTCAGGTGCTCGTTCTGCAACAAGAGCCAGCGCGAGGTCAAGAAGCTGATCGCCGGTCCCACCGTGTTCATCTGCGATGAATGCGTCGACATCTGCCTCGACATCATCGCCGAGGACCGGATGCTCGAGCAGCAGCAGGACACGACGCTGCCGAAGCCCAAGGAGATCAAGGCACTCCTCGACGAGTACGTGATCGGCCAGGAACAGGCGAAGAAGAAGCTGGCCGTCGCGGTGTACAACCATTACAAGCGCATCGACTTCGCCGAGAAGGCGCACGGCGACGTCGAGCTGCAGAAGTCGAACATCCTGCTCATCGGCCCCACCGGCACCGGCAAGACGCTGCTCGCCCAGACGCTCGCCCGGCTGCTCTCGGTGCCGTTCACCATCGCCGACGCGACGACGCTCACCGAGGCCGGCTACGTCGGCGAGGACGTCGAGAACATCATCCTCAAGCTGTACCAGGCCTCCGGCAACGACAAGGAGAAGACGCAGCGCGGCATCGTCTACATCGACGAGGTCGACAAGATCTGCCGCAAGAGCGACAACCCGTCGATCACCCGCGACGTCTCGGGCGAGGGCGTGCAGCAGGCGCTGCTCAAGATCCTCGAGGGCACGCAGTGCAATGTGCCGCCGCAGGGCGGCCGCAAGCACCCGCACCAGGAGTTCCTGCAGATCGACACCACCAACATCCTGTTCATCTGCGGCGGCGCCTTCGTCGGCCTCGAGGACGTCATCGAGCGCCGCCTGAACCAGAAGTCGCTCGGCTTCGGGGCCGAGATCAAGGGCAAGCGCGAGAGGAAGACGCACCAGATCCTGGAGCACGTGCTGCCGGAGGACCTCATCAAGTACGGCCTGATCCCGGAGTTCGTCGGCCGCCTGCCGGTGGTGGCCACTTTGGAGGAGCTCGACGAGGAAGCGCTCGTGCGCATCCTGCACGAGCCCAAGAACAGCCTCATCCGGCAATACCAGACCATCCTGGAGTTCGAGGGGGTGGAGCTGAAGTTCAGCGACGAGTCCCTCTCCGCCATCGCCCGCGAGGCGCTGAAGCGCAACGTCGGCGCCCGCGGCCTGCGCATCATCCTCGAAGAGCTGATGCTCGACCTCATGTACACCATACCCTCGCAACGCGACGTCAAGCAGATCCTCATCAACGAGGAGGTCGTGGCGAGCCGCATTCAGCCGATCATGCTGTACAAGAAGGCCGGCTGAGGAAGGGATAAGAGCAGACTCGACATGGCGGCATCCTTCATCAACAAGAAACGCGAGATCCTGCCCCTCGTCCCGCTCCGGGACATGGTGGTGTTTCCTCACATGATGGCCCCGTTCATCGTCGGCCGCGAGAGCTCGGTACGGGCGCTGGAGCAGGCGCTCTCGGGTCCCACCAAGCGCATCTTCCTCGCCGCGCAGAAAGACCCGCGCATCGACGATCCGCTGCGCGACGACATCTGCGACATCGGCGTCGTCGCCACGGTGATTCAGAACCTCAAGCTGCCCAACGGCAACGTGCGGGTGATGGTGGAGGGCGTGCAGCGCGGCCGCATCGTCGACGTCGCCGAGACGGACGGCGCTCTCAACGCCGAGGTGGAGGCCTTCGAGGTCAACTACCCGCTCGGCGAGGAGCTGCGGACCTACATGAGCAAGGTCCTCTCCGCTTTCGAGCAGTACGCCAAGATGTCGCACCACCTGGCCTTCGAGGGCCTCATGTCGACTTTGAAGCTCGACGACGCGGATCGCGTGGCCGATATCCTCTCGGCCCACCTCATGGTGGCCACCAACGAGAAGCAGAGCCTGCTCGAGCTGCTCAACCCCTACGAGCGCCTGCAGCGCCTTCACGACCTGCTCGACGTCGAGATCGAGAAGATCAACATCGACAAGCGGATCAACGTGAAGGTCAAGAAGCAGATGGAGAAGGCCCAGAAGGAGTACTACCTCAACGAGAAGATCAAGGCCATCCATCAGGAGCTGGGGCGCAAGGACGACCGCGGCGACGAGCTGACCGAGCTGCGGGAGAAGATCGAGAAGGCCGGCCTGCCCAAGGAGGTCAAGGAGAAGGCCGAGCAGGAGCTCAAACGCCTGGAGGCGATGCCGCCGGTGTCGGCCGAGGCCACCGTGTCGCGCAATTACATCGACTGGCTGGTCTCGGTGCCCTGGCGCAAGCGGAGCAAGGAGCGCAAGGACCTCGACCACGCCGAGAAGGTGCTCAACGAGGACCACTACGGCCTGGAGAAGATCAAGGACCGCATCCTGGAGTTCCTCGCCGTGCGCCAGCTCGTCGGCCAGACCAAGAGCTCGATCATCTGCTTCGTCGGCCCGCCGGGCGTCGGCAAGTCGTCGCTCGCCAAGTCGATCGCCCGCGCCACCGGACGCAAGTTCGTGCGCCTGTCGCTCGGCGGCGTGCGCGACGAGGCGGAGATCCGCGGCCACCGCCGCACCTACATCGGCGCCTTCCCGGGCCAGATCGTCCAGATGATGCGCAAGGCGGGGACGATCAATCCGATCTTCCTGCTCGACGAGGTCGACAAGATGTCGATGGACTTCCGCGGCGATCCGTCGGCGGCGCTGCTCGAGGTGCTGGACCCGGAGCAGAACGACTCGTTCCTCGACCACTACCTGGACGTGGACTACGACCTGTCGAAGGTCATGTTCATCGCCACCGCCAACGTCACGCACTCGATCCCGCCGGCGCTCAAGGACCGCATGGAGGTCATCGCGCTCTCCGGCTACACCCTCAACGAGAAGCTGGCGATCGCCGAGCAGTTCCTGGTGCCGCGCCAGCTCAAGGACCACGGCCTCTCGGCGGAGCGGATCGCCTTCGAGGCCGAGACCATCCGCGTCATCATCGAGAGCTACACCCGCGAGGCCGGCGTGCGCAACCTGGAGCGCGAGATCGCCTCCATCTGCCGCAAGATCGCCCGCCGCGTGGTGCGCGAGGGCTCGACGCTACAGGTGCACGTGACGCCGGACATGGTCTTCGAGCTGCTCGGCAAGCCGAAGTTCCGCGCCCGCCGCAAGAACCAGGAGTCGGAGATCGGCGTCGCCACCGGCCTCGCCTGGACGGAGGTGGGCGGCGAGCTGCTGGAGACCGAGGTCGGCTTGATGCCGGGCAAGGGCAAGCTGACGCTCACCGGCAAGCTCGGCGAGGTGATGCAGGAGTCGGCGCGCGCCGCGGTGTCGTATCTGCGCAGCCGCGCCGATCTGTTCGGCATCGATCCCGACTTCAACGAGAGCCAGGACATCCACCTGCACGTGCCCGAGGGAGCGATCCCCAAGGACGGCCCCTCGGCCGGCATCACGATGGCCACGGCGCTGATCTCGGCGCTGACCAAGATCGCGGTGCGCAAGGACCTGGCGATGACGGGAGAGATCACGCTGCGCGGCAAGGTGCTGCCCGTGGGCGGCATCAAGGACAAGGTGCTGGCGGCGTTTCGCGGCGGCATCAACGAGGTGATTCTGCCGCGGGAGAACGAGAAGGACGTGGAGGAGATCCCCGCCGAGGTGCGGGAGGCGATGGAGATCCACATGGTCGAGTCGATGGACGAAGTCCTGCGGCTCGCCCTCGATGGCTCCATCTCCCCCCTGCCGAAGAAGGACGGCAAGTTCACGGAAACCTCCGCCGACGCAGGGGCGGATTCCCTGGCCCATTGATCCGGCCTTCCGGGCCGCGGCGGGCGCGGACGTGCCGCGGCCAATCCCGCAGGCGAAGCGCTTGAAGGTTGACACCGCGGAGTTCATCCGGTCCGCTCACGGCAGCGGGGATTACTTGCGGGACGGGCGTCCCGAGATCGCTTTCGTCGGGCGCTCGAACGTCGGCAAGTCGAGCCTGCTGAACCGGCTCCTGGCTCGCAAGAGCCTCGCCCGCACCAGCTCCACACCGGGGCGGACGCAGGCGGTCAACTACTTCCTGGTGAACCGGCGCTTCTACTTCGTCGACCTGCCGGGTTACGGCTACGCGAAGGCCGGGAAGGAGGAAAGGCGGGAGTGGGCGGCGAGGGTGGAGGGGTACTTCCGCGAGGAGCCGCCGGAGGCGGTGGTGCTGCTGGTGGACGGCAAGGTGGGGGCAACCCCGCTCGACGTCCAGGCGTACCAGTACCTGTCCGGGCTGGGGGCGGCGATCGTCGTCGCCGCCACCAAGATCGACCAGCTCCCCCGCGGCCGGCGGGTGCCTGCCGTGCGGGGCGTGCGCGAGGTCTTGGGGTTGCATGAATCGATCCCCGTCATCCCTGTTTCAGCGCGTTCGGGAGAGGGGATCAAGGAGCTCTGGAGCGTCCTTTCGCTCCGGCTCCAAGCGAGTGCCAGATGATGATTGAAACGAAGAGGAACGACATGGCCAAGTCACAGCAGACGCAAACGGAAAAGGGAACTGCGGTCGACGCGCTCGACATCCGGGCGCTCAAGGAGATGAGCATTTCCCAGCTCACCCAGATCGCCAAGGATCTGGGCGTCGAGGGCGCCACCGGCATGCGCAAGCAGGAGCTGATCTTCAAGGTCCTGCAGGCGCAGACCGAGAAGAGCGGCCTGATCTTCGCCGAGGGGGTGCTCGAGTGCCTCCCCGACGGGTTCGGCTTCCTGCGCGCTCCCGAATACAACTACCTGCCGGGGCCGGACGACATCTACGTCAGTCCGAGCCAGATCCGGCGTTTCGACCTGCGCACCGGCGACACCATCTCCGGCCAGGTGCGGCAGCCGAAGGAGGGCGAGCGCTACTTCGCCCTCATCAAGGTCGAAGCGGTCAACTTCGAGCATCCCGAGGTGGCCCGCAACAAGATCTTCTTCGACAACCTGACGCCGCTCTACCCGGAAGAGCGCATCAAGCTAGAGGTCTCCGGCGACATGTCGTCGCGGGTGATGGATCTCTCGACGCCCATGGGCAAGGGGCAGCGGGCGCTGATCGTGGCGCCGCCGCGCACCGGTAAGACCATGCTCCTGCAGTCGATCGCCCACTCGGTGGAGAAGAACCATCCCGAGGCCATTCTCATCGTGCTGCTCATCGACGAGCGGCCGGAAGAGGTGACGGACATGCAGCGCTCCGTGCAGGGCGAGGTTGTCTCCTCGACCTTCGACGAGCCCGCCACCCGCCACGTGCAGGTGGCCGAGATGGTCATCGAGAAGGCCAAGCGCCTGGTGGAGCACAAGAAGGACGTGGTGATCCTGCTCGACTCGATCACGCGTCTCGCCCGCGCCTACAACACGGTGCAGCCGCCCTCGGGCAAGGTGCTCTCCGGCGGTATCGACGCCAACGCCCTGCACCGGCCGAAGCGGTTCTTCGGCGCCGCCCGCAACATCGAGGAGGGCGGCTCGCTCACCATCATCGCCACCGCCCTGGTGGACACCGGCAGCCGCATGGACGACGTCATCTTCGAAGAGTTCAAGGGCACCGGCAACTGCGAGATCCACCTCGACCGCAAGCTCGTCGACAAGCGCGTCTTCCCGGCGATCGACATCAACAAGTCGGGCACGCGCAAGGAAGAGCTGCTCATGCCCGAGAGCGAGCTGCACCGCGTCTGGGTGCTGCGCAAGGTCCTCAATCCCCTCTCCACGGTGGAGAGCATGGAGTTGCTGCTCGACAAGCTGTCGAAGACCAAGACCAATCAGGACTTCCTCGGAGCGATGTCGAAGTAAGGGGAGCCGGGGGGAGCCCTTGCCCAAGCTGCGCGTCGGCATCGTCAACTACCTGAACAGCAAGCCGTTGGCCTGGGGGTTCTTGAAAGGCCATCACGCGGACCTGTTCGCGCCGAGCTATCACCCACCGGCGATGGTGGCGAGATTGCTCGGACAAGGCAGCCTCGACGTCGGCCTCATTCCCTCGATCGAGGTGCAGCGCATTCCCAACCTCCGCGTGATGCCCGACATGTGCATCGCGGCGCGGCACGAGGTGAGGAGCGTCATCCTGGTGTCGCGCGGTCCCGTCGAGGAGATCCGGCGGGTGGCGCTCGATCAGAACAGCCGGACCTCGGCGACGCTCGTCCGCCTGCTGTTGCGCGAGCGTTACGGGCTCGATCCCGAGTACGTCCATGAGCGGCCGGACCCCGAGCGCATGCTGGGCGAGGCGGACGCGGCGCTCATCATCGGCGATCCCGCGCTGCGGGTGGACCGCGAGCGTTACCGCATCGTCGATCTCGCCGCCGAATGGAACGAGCTGACGGGCCTGCCCTTCGTCTTCGCCGTCTGGGCGGTGAGGCCCGAAGTCGACATCCCAGACCTGCCCTTCTACTTCAAGAGCAGCCTGCGTTACGGCCTCTCCTCGCTGGATACCGTGGTGCGGGAAGCGGCCGCGGAGCTCAATCTCGACTCGTCCGAAGTGCGCACCTACCTCACCGAGAACCTCTCCTTTTTCCTGCGCGAGGAGGAGATCGAAGGCCTCGAGGAGTTCTACCGCCGTGCGCACAACCACGGCCTCATCCTGGAGCCCCGGGCGATCGAGTTCTGGAGCTGAGGATCACTCCTCCTTGCCGTCACGAACGCCGACGGTGACGCGAATCTCCTGAACCTCGCCAGCCCGCAGGACACGTAGGGTGGCCTCCTTGCCGATCCGCTCCTCCTCCAGCAGCGGCAAAAGCTCGCCGGGGTGCCGCAGCGGCGTCCCCTCGAAGGCGACGATGGCGTCTCCGAGGACCAATCCTGCCTGATCCGCCGGACTGCCGGGCTGCACCGAGGTGACGAGCAGGGCCGTTTCCTGTCCGATCTTCTCCGCAACTGCGGCCGGTAGCCGAACGGGCTGCGTAACGATCCCGAGATAGCCCCGCCGAACCGTGCCGTGCGCCAAAAGCGCCTCCACGACGCGGCGCACCGTGGCCGTAGGAACGACCACCGCCGTAGCGCGATAGATCCCGGCGGTGTTCACGCCGAGAACCCTGCCGCGCATATCCACGAGAGCGCTGCCGGAGAAGCCGTGATGGATGCCGAGGTCCGTCTGCAGATCAGCGTCGATCCGTCCTCCCATCGGCGTGCGCCAGGGACCGCCCACGGCGCCTACGATTCCCAGGCTGGGCCGGATCCGCAAGCCGGGGCGGCTCACCGACATCACGAGATGCCCGGTCCTCACCTCGCCTGAATCCACCCACTCGGCGGCGCCCGACGACGAGCCCGAGAAGCGTAGCGCCGCCAGATCCGTCGCGGGGTCCCGACCCACCACGGCCGCCGTGGCGGTTGAGCCATCGGGGAGGCCGATCTCGATGTCCTCGTCCCACTCCATGACGTGATGCGCCGTCACGATGGCGCCTTCGGACCAGAGGACACCGCTCGAAGGCACCCGCCGTCTCCTTCCCTTGATCGACACGACTCCGGCCGTCCCCTTCTGGATGACTCCGGCAAGACTCTCTGAAAACTGCCAGGCAAAATCGTTCATCGACTGCTCTCCTTTCATGGAGGGCAGGATAGGCGGCGGCGGGGATGGTTGGCATCGCCCGGATGGCTAGGTGGGGGCTGGTCGTTTGGGGAGGGTGGGTGACTCCAATCAGGATACTTTCAGGATGCTCAATCCGCGGGTGTTGCCCGAACGCGAGATTGACCACTGAACACAAGGGGCGTAAAATGGGCGGGAACCGTGGGATTCATCTGTCACGATGCGGAGGATCAAGTGGACTACGCAGGTCTCAAGGTCGAAATCAAGGAGATCTCGGACATTGCTGAATCTGTTCCTCAACCGTTCCGGGAACGGTGCTTCGAGATCCTGCTTCACCACATGCTCGCTGAGCAGCGGCAGGATCTCCCACCTACAAAGATTCTCCCGAGCGGCGGGGAGGAGGCAGGTGCCGACGTAGCTACGAAGTTAGAGGTATCGACCAAGTTACGGATCAAGGCTTCGCTTCGTGTGTTTATGCAGCGCACCAATGTGACTGCAGATGAGCTTCAGCGAGTGATCCTCGTCGAGGGCGACGATGTTCATTTCATCCGAGAGCCGGCACATGGTACTGTCGCGAAGGGTCAGATGGAGTGGGCGCTCTTGCTCGCATTGAAGAATGCAGTTATTAGCAATGAACTATCAACCGACCCCGAAGATGTCCGCTCGATCTGTCAAGAGAAGGGCTTTTATGATAAGGGAAATTTTTCTACCATATTCAAGCGCCAACCATATGCGGGCTACTTTCGCCAGCCGCTGCAGCCTCAGGGGCCACGCCAGACCCTGACGAATGACGGACAAGCGGCTCTCGGAGAACTGTTAAAGAGCCTCTCGCGCCAAGGTGAATGAAAGATACTCTTCTCGCACAACTTCGCGAGTTTAAGGACGACTTGCAAGCGCTACGGCGTGAAGTGCGCACCGTCGAAGGTGACCGCATTACTCGGAGAGCGACCCGAGACGCTGCGGAGGCGCTGGCAACTCGGTGGGTTGAGGAACTTCGGAGCCCACTCGAGCACAAGTTTCGACTACCGGAAGATGTAATCCGCGGCATCTCCGAGTGCATGAAGCGGCTCCACGTCATTAGCCGCCCGAACAACCGAAAGACATCCTACCTGGAGGTTCTAAACGCGACGCTGACAGATTACGATGACAAGTTAATCCTGCCGATCCAGCAGGTCGCGACGCGGGTAGAATCTTTGCTTGACCTACAGAAGCTCGTACCTGGCCTTGCAGATCCTGCCGAATCGGAGTACCTCCAGGAAGCTGTACAGTGTGCCAGCGCTGGCTTCAAGCGCGCGGCTGTCGTCTTGGGTTGGTGCGCTGCCGTGGATCGAATGCAGCGGAAGGTACTTGCTGTCGGGCTTGGCGCATTCAACGCAGCTTCGGCCAAGCTGAAGGCTCAGACTTCAGGCAAGTACAAGCGTTGGAACAAGGAATTCTCGGTGACTACCCTAAGTGAGCTTCAGACCGTCTTCGATACAGACCTGATTGTCGTTCTCGAAGGCATGGGCCTATTGGATGGTAATCAGGCAGAGCGGTTGGAGACGTGCTTTCAGTACCGCAACCATGGTGCACATCCTGGCCTCGCCCCGATCGATGGCCCTCACGTTGTGGCGTTCTTCAGCGACATCAATGCTATCATCCTTCAAAACCCAACATTCGCGATCTAACGCACGCCGATTGCTCATTTCAGAGTAGTTCCGGAGCGATCCGATTAGGCGACCTTGTCTCGAAGATCGAAGACCCGTCCTGCTGCCGGAGCAACCGCACCCGTCCGCAGGAGATTCCGGATTCGAGAAAGCAGGTCTACCATTCCGGGGTATAGGTAGGTCTCGCCGCACCGGCGACAGATGTCGGCCTGAGCGGTCACTAGCGCAACGTCGTTGCTCTCTCTGATGCTCCGCTCCACGTAGCGACCACAGTCGAGATCACCGCCGCACCGGGGACACCCGGATGGTCCTTGTTCTGTCATTGCTTCACCCGAGCTGAGGTCGGCCGTCCACCACGCCGAGTTCGTTGTGAGCGAGCCTTCTTCAGTCCATCAAAAAAATCTTTCGTCTCTTCCGGGGTTGTGGTTCTTGTAAAGCGGCCCGCGGCGAAGTCCGCCTCCGCCTTCGCGATCCGAGCCTGCATCTCCGGATGATAGAACCAGAGCTGATCGTTCGGCACGAGGGTCGCCGGGAGAAGCTCGCAGGTCCCCTTGTCCGTACGCTTCAGCAGGATGAAACCGCCCGCCTCTACACCGAGGGTCTCGCGGACCTCCTTCGGTAACGTGGTGCGGCCTTTCTTGTCGAGGGTCATAAACATCGTAGAGGGTGCCATGGAGGGACAGTACCGCTTTACTCTCGACTAGACAACGCCGGAGGAGCCAGGAGCGATAGGGTGGCCAGCGTATCGTTCCAGGGGGTCGGTGGTACTATAGAGTTCATGAGACCCATCAAGGCTATCTACGAGAATGGCTTGCTCAAACCGGAAGCGCCTTTAACGCTTAAGCAGGGAGAGCGCGTATCGCTGCTCATTGTCCGTCACTCTGATCCGAAGAGATGGGACCTCGAACGCTTGGCGAAAGGCGGTCTGGAGGAGGATCTGGCTCTCGCACAGCAGGGACTCGCCGAGTGGGCGGCCGCTCTTGATGAAGAGGACCGGCGTTGAGGCGCGGCGAGGTCTGGTGGGCGGACCTCGGACCATATCTCCCTCGCGAACAAACCGGCCGACGTCCTGTGGTCGTTTGGCAGAGTGACTCGCTGATCAGGATCCTCCAGTCGGTACTCGTGGTCCCTCTGACCACCAACATGGACCGGGCGAGCCTGGCGGGGACCTCTATTGTGGCGGCGTCGGGCGGTCTACCTCAGGAGTCGGTAGCTCTAGCGTTCCAGATGCGAGCCGTCCCCAAGACCTCTCTCGAGACGAGAATCCGGAGCCTCACTATGGCGGAGCTTGCCGATCTCGAGCTGGCCACCGACGAAGCTCTAGGACGGGCGGTGCAAGGCGGCGCTTGACCTGAGTCTCAGAGCATCACCAACCCCATCCGCACCGCCTGCACAATCGCCTCGCTCCTACTCTGGACTCCGAGCTTCCCAAGAATCGCGTTGACGTGAAACTTCGCGGTGTGCTCGCTGATGCCGAGCCGCTGGGCGATCTGCTTGTTGGGGAGGCCCTGCGCGAGGAGTTGCAGGACCTCCATCTCACGTGGCGTCAGGCTTTCCGGCAGCTCTTGCGGGGTGGCGGGGACGGTGCGGAGGGCGTCCTCCGCGAAGGTGTCGTCGAGCACCACCAAGCCGAGCGCGACGGCACGGAGGGCGGCGGCTAGGCGATCGCCGTCGGCGTTGCGGGAGAGCGCGCCTCGGGCTCCGGCGGCGAGCGCTTCTCGCGCATCCACCTCATCCGCCACGATGGCGACAACGAGCGGACCCGCGGCCCCGAGGGCGCGCAGATCCTCCAGACCGGAGCGGAGATCGAGGCCGAGGTCCCAGACCGCCACGTCGGGCGTGTCTTCGCCGGGAACGGACCAATCCTCGTCCGGCGCCGCCTGGCCGGAGACGGTGACGCCCTCCTGATCGCGGAGCAGCAAGGCGAGGCCGGTCCGCGCCAGGGGATCGGCCCCCACCACCAGGACCCGAAGCTCCTCCATGCCGGAGAGGATACGGCAGCGCGGACGGTCCACCGAAGCTTGGAACGTCTCACAGAAGCTTCTGTGGCACACAGAAGCTTCTACGGCGCACAGAAGCTACTGCGCGGCACAGAAGCTAAAAACGCGGCGCAGAAGCTTCGGCAGCCCACAGAAGCTTC
>JBIOVX010000289.1:0-91496 GCA_044868005.1 Thermoanaerobaculia bacterium
GGACAAGCCCCGCCCCTACGAAATATCCCTCGGCCAACGTCTTTTCTTGTTCCCCTCTCCCGGTGAGGGGGGGAGGGAGGGGGCGGGAGAGGGGCCAGGGGTGAGGGCTCGGGCGGGGAGACCATTCCGGCGCCGGATCGGCCCTTCGTCGCACTCTAAGAAGTGAACCCGCCGGTGTCTCGCCGCGAGACGGCGGCCGGAATGCGAAAGGAGGATCGCCTGATGAAGCGGTTCAAGATTTTCTGCCTGCTCATCGTCGCCTTGCTCGGCGTCTGCGCCGCGACTTCCGACGTCAGCGCCTCGTGGGGATGCGGCGCTGGTCCACCCCAGTGTGTCTACGGCGGCCCGAACTCCCAGTGCGACTCGATCTGCGGCGCGGGCCTGGGTGTGTGCCAGAGGCCAGGCTGCTGCTACTGCATCGCCTGAGGAGGACGATCCGCGCGGTAATTCCCATTTTGGGATCGATCCTTCCCATTTGGGAATTGCCCGATCCGTCACCGCCTGGTCAGCCGCCGCCGCAATCCTCCCAGGAATGCCTCCACCTCCTCCACTCCCGCCAGACGCGACAGCAGCAAATAACCGGCGCCGTACGTGCCCAGCACCAGGACCGCCTTGACGATGGGGTGGAGCGGCGGCAGCAGCCACCAGACCAGCGCTCCCGGCAGCGTCGAAGCGGCGGCGACGAGGAGCATGCGCAGGTCGTCGCGCCACGGCAATCCGAACTCGGGGAGCTTGCGGCGCAGGGCGCGGCGGAGCTGGGCGAGCTCCATCCAAGCGCCGAAGCCGGAGGCGAGCGCGAGGCCGACGGAGCCCAGGTAGAGCGTGCGGCCCGGTAAGGGTCCGGCGATGGTCGAGAGCGGATAACGATCCAGCCAGAGCATCAGCGGCACGGCCACCAGCGCCGAGGTGCCCACGCGGAGCGCCGCGATGCGGGCCGGCGAGCGCGTATCGCCCAGGGCGTAGAAGGTGTTCTGCAACAGGCGCGAGGTCGTCGTGGCGAGGATGCCCGTCGAGTAGCCGCAGAGGACCAGGTAGACCAGCCAGTTGTCGGCGGTGCCGAAGCTGCCCCGGCGATAAACGCCGACGACGAGGTAGCCGAAGACCAGATAGCCGACGACCGTGGGCACGTTGAGGAAGGCCACGTAGCGCAGCGCCCGCCGCACCCGGGCCAGCAACGCCGGCGCCATTCCTTCGCCGCGCAGGCGCGACATCTCCGGCAGCTCCGAGGCCGCCACCGAGATGCCGAAGAGGCTGATGGGCAGCAGGTAGAACATCTGCGCGAAGCGGTCCGCCGAGGCGGCGCCGATGGCGAGCTGGGTGGCGAGGAAGAGGTCGATGTAGCCGGCGAGTTGCACGACGCCACGCCCTGCCACCGCCGGCCACCAGGCGGCGAGCGCCTGACGCACTCCGGGCACACGGATCGAGAACGACGGATGGAATCCTTTGAGGACCCGCACGACGCCCGGGAGCTGCACCAGGAACTGCAGCAGGCCGCCGAGAAAGCCGCCCCAGCAGGCGGCGTAGAACAGACGGATGAGATCCTGGGCACCGTGCGCGCCGGCACCCAGCCGCGATCCCACGAAGACCAGCGCGGCGATCATCGCCGCGTTCCAGAGCACCGGCGCGACGTACGGCAGGAAGAAACGCCGGTGGCTGTTGAGCACCGCCAGGGCCCACACCGAGAGCGCCAGGGCGCCGGTCATCGGGAACAGGATGCGGACGCCGGTGACCGTCAAATCGAACCGGTCCACCGCCATCGTACCGGCGGCCACGGCCGCGGCATCGCGCAGGAAGCCCGGCGCGAGCAGCACGACGATCGGCTTCGCCAGAAGTATTCCCAGCAGAGCGAAGCCGGCCGCCGCCGCCAGCATGAGGCCGAAGATGGCGCCGGCGAAGCGGCCGGCCTCTTCCTCGCGCCCTTCCTCGAGCAGCCCGCTGTAGATGGGGATGAACGAGGCGGAGAGCACGCCTTCGCCGAGCAGGTTCTGCAGGACGTTGGGGACGCGCATGGCGGCGGTGAGCGCGTCCTGGTGCGGACCGACGCCGAAGTAGCGCGCGAAGGCGCCCTCGCGCACGAAGCCCATGAGGCGGCTGAGCAGGATGCCGGCGAAGACCTTGGCGGCGCCGCCGCGCGCGGGCGGCGGCGGGACGGGCTCCAGGGTCTCCGCGGGTTCCGTCACTGCGGCAGGTCGTTCCAGTTGAGCAGCGCGTTGTAGACGAAGCGGAAGTCCGAGAGGTTGAGATACCGGTGGAGCGGGTTGAAGGAGAAGAGGATCACCCGGCCGCGGCCCGCCGGCAGATCGACGATGGCCGGCTTGCCGTCGATGGCATCCTCGCCCTTGAGGAAGCCGGAGAGCACCAGACGCTTGTCCTCCTTCTCCTTCTTCGGTTCCGCGGGTTTCGCCGGAGGCACCGGCTCCGCGGGCGCGGCGTCCGCCTCCAGGTCTTCCTCTTCGATCTCGTCCTTCGCCTTGCCCTTGGCGTCCTTGCTTGCGTCCTCTTCTTCTTCCTTGGTGCCGAATTGCAGCACCACCCGCGAGCGTTCCCAGCGCGGCACGTCGAAGATCGGGCCGTTGCCGCGGAAGATGCTGGGCAGCTCCTCATAGCCGTAGGCGATGGGATGCTCCGGCCGCAGCACCTTGGCGCGCAGCTCCGAGCCCGGGCTGTTCAATCCGGCGGCCGGCGAGGTGAACGCGCCGCGCACCAATCCTCCCTCGACCGGCAGCGTGCCGGCGTTGCCGAGCGCGATGAGCACGCCGCCGTCCTGGACGAACCTCTGCAGGTTGAGCATCCCCGCGAAGCCCATGCCGCCGGTGATGTCTTCGGAGGCGTCGGGAATGCCCTGGCTGGGGAACTCCGGCGTGCGGCTGTAGGCGAGCGGGCCGAACTTGGGATCGATGCCGTGCACGAGGTCGGTCAGGCTGCCGTCGGTCTGCGGGAAGAGGATGACGTCGAAGCGCTCGGAGAGGCCGCCGCGCTTCACGTCGTCGTCGTTGATCAGGGTGTACGGGATCTTGCCGCGGTCCAGGGTGTAGCGCACCCAGCCGGCGTCCTGGGTGTCGATCCAGTTGTGGAGCACGGCGAAGCGCGGCAGGTCCACGAGGTGCCGCCGCACGTCGGGCAGGGAGGCCGCCGCGGTGAAGGAGAGCCCGGTGCGGCGCGCCACTTCCTCTATCGCCTCCTGCGGCGCCTGTACCATCCAGCTCCCCGGCGGATAGGAAACGCCGCCGGCGGTGAACGCCGCCTCGGCCGCGTCCACCTGGTGGGTGCCCAGCATCACCCGCGCCTCGAGCAGGGCCGTCTGACCGGTGTCGCGCAGCAGGAAGACTTGCCCCGCGCCTTCGACGCGGCCTTCCGCGATGACATTCGCCGATACCGGCTCCATGGCGGCGTCGAGGATCTTCTTGTCGTTCACCGCCTCGCCCGTCACGCCGTAGAGCAGCGGCCAGGTCCAGGCGACGTCGTCGTAGGGCGGGTTCGGCTCGTCGGCCGGGAACTTCTGCTCTTCGAGGAGATTGACGGCGAGATCGCGGTACGGCTGGTCCATGCGCACGACGTAGGTGCCGGCGGGCCAGGTCTTCCCGCCGAGCCTGGCTTCCGCGGTCAGGCGGTGAATCTCGACGCGCTGCTGGCGGAGCTGGTTGACGAGATAGGCGAGGCGGGCCGCGTCGCGCTGCTCGGGCGGAAAGGCCCAGGCGTAGGGAGCCTCGCTCCTGCCCCTCGCCAGCGACCGTTCGCCCTTGGTCCAGAAGCTCTCCAGCAGCTCGCGGCGGTGGAGGGCCGCGTACTCCAGGGCGGCGAGCACCCCCGCCTGCATGTAGTTCGTATTGTTGCGCAGCGACCAGCGGAGCTTCTTCGCCGGCGGCCACGGGCGGTACCACTGCACGTCGGTCACCGGCTTGCCGATGAACCGCGAGCGCGAGAGATCGCGCTCGTAGGTGCCGGCCGAGCTGTTGCCGAAGGTCTCGTAGAAGCGGCCCACCGAGTGGTGGGTGTTGGCCACGGAGTTGAGGTAGCCGGGCCACCAGCCGTCGAAGAAGCCGAAGGTCCACACGCCGGGCAGGCCCTGCGCGGCGAGGGCGCCGGCCTCATGGAAGCCGAGCTGCGTCCACTCGCTGATCGTCACCGGATCGATGGCGCGGTTGTAAGGCCCGTAGCCGGTCATGATGTAGAGCAGCGGCAGCGACTCGTGCAGGTCGTGCATCACCTGCGGATGGAAGGCGTAGTAGGTCTCGTGGAAGGCGCGGGTGAGCGCCTGGGTGACCTGCATGCCGTCGCGGTTGTTGTCGTGGAAGACGTAATGGCCCCAGTACGGCGGGCCGAGGATCTCCCGCAGCTCCTCGTAATCCATCTTCTTGCCGCGCACGTGGCGGTAGTACCAGTCCACCACCCGGTCGCGGCCGTCCGGCTCGGTGACGGGCGTGATGAGCACGACGGCGTTGCGGCGGATGCTCTGGATCTCCGGCTTTTCCGACACTGCCAGCCGGTAGGCCAGCTCCATCAGCATCTCGGGGCTGCCGGTCTCGCCCGAGTGCAGGCCGCCGGTGAGCCAGTAGAGGACCTTGCCTTCCTCGGCCAGCCGCCGCGCCTCCTCGCGCGAGGTGCGGCGGGGATCGGCGAGCCGGGCGGTGATGTCCTTGAAGCGCTCGAGGTCGGCGAGGTTCTCCGGCTCGGAGATGAGGGCGAGGAGGATCTCGCGGCCTTCCTCGCTGGTGCCGATGACCCGGGTCTGGACTCTGTCGCTGGCTTCGTCGAGACGGCGGAAGTAGCCGTGGACGTCCGCCACGCGCGACAGCTCGTCCGGCGCGCCGGCGAGGTGACCCAGGACCTCCGTGGGAGAGGGCACCGTCTCGGAATCCGGCACGTAGGAGACGGACTCGGGAAGGTACTCCGGAGCCGTCGTGAACTCGCGGATCTGCTCGACGCTCCCCGCCTCGGGCCGGTCCGGCAGCCACGGCTCCGGCCCGCCCGGCTCGCCGGGCAGGATGGGCTCGTCGTGGACGAGGAGGGGGGGCGGGGGAGGTTCCTGCGGTCCGGGCTCAGGCTGCGCCAAAATCAAGCTCGGCGTACAGAGAAGCCCAGCCAGGGAGAGGCACGAGAGGGATAGGATCGAGCGGGATTTCGGCATCCAGCCTCCGTAGGACAGGGTGGAGTAAGATAGCACTGCTATGGCAACGTCGGATGAATCCCCGCGCTGGTCCGCCCCCCGATCCTCAGAGGCAAGGGAGTCTGAGGGCAGGCTCGTCTCGGAAGCCTCGTCAGAAGTCGCTGAATATCGGCCGAGCCCCGCTTCAATGAAGCGCTGGAGGGAGGTTCTTGGTCCGCTCTGGGATGTTGAAAAAGTACGAGACTTTCTGGGGTTGAAGAACCGAGGCAAGGTTCGCGATCTTTCAGCGTCCGGACAGCTCCTGGAGCTCAGTTCTCCCGAAGGCGACGAGCTCTATCCGGCGTTTCAGTTTCAGTTTGACGCGAACGGCTCCCTCTATCCCGAGATCGCTGGAGTTATCGAAATCTTCTCAGGAGTAGTGGTAACTCCCTACACCATGGCCTCCTGGTTCGTCAGTCCACAAGACCTGCTGGAGGGAGAGACCCCAGCCGCTTGGCTCCGATCCGGGCGGGATCCGGAGCTGCTGTTCGAAGCCGCGAGGCGCGCCGCAGCCCCACTCGCCTGGTAAACTGCCCTGAGCCCCCTCTCCTCTCCACCGGCCGATCTCCGGCTATTTCCTCGCCGCCTCCTCGCTCGCGGCTCTCAGCTCTTTCGCATCCATTTCCATCAGCACAGGCCATGGTGGTTTTCGCAAAAGGCGTCCAGCCGCTTCGATCTACGTCCGCCGGGAGACCTCGGGACGTGCTACTTCGCTGAACAGCCTGAAGGTTGCTTTCTGGAAGTTTTCAAGAACCTCTCCACAACAGTATCGATGACAGACATTCAGCTCCGGCGTCTGACGCGGATCGAACTACCTCGCGCGCTCTCCATCGTGGACTGCACTGCGGAACGCGCACGCGCTTGGGGTATCACCGCCGAAATCCATTCCAGTCCTGACTATGCCAAGACTCAGGACTGGGCCGCGGCTTTCGCCCGGTCGGGTTTCGATGGGATCTGCTATTTCCTGCGCCATGATCCGGCGCAGCGCCTGACGGGAATCGCGCTGTTCGGACCGGCGGGCTCGCCGTCCGGCTTTCCGGCCGGCACCAGTGAACCGATCGGGGCAGATCTCATCCAGACTGTCGCGGATCGGTTCGGAATCGAAGTACTGCGTTGACCTGCTCTACCGCAGCCGCACCACCACCACCGTCAGATCATCCGCCTGTTCCTGGTCGCCTTTGAAGTGGGAGAGGTCGCCGAGGATGGCGTCGCGCACCTCGCGGGCGGTGCGGCTGTCGGCGGCGCGGGCCACGGCCCGCTGGAGGCGCGCATCGCCGTACTGCTCGCCGCGGGCGTTGAACGCCTCGACGAGGCCGTCGGTGTAGAAGATCAGCAGGTCTCCCGCCGCCACCCGACGCCGCACCGCCTCGTATCCGGTCTCCAGAAACGTGCCCAGCGGGGGCGCTCCCTTGCCGATCTCGTCGAAGCTGCGGGAACGCGGATCGTAGTGCAGGACGGGCGGATGGCCGGCGCTCACCACCGTCAGCGTGTCCTCTGCGCGGTCGAGAACGGCGCAGAGCAGCGTGACGTAGGTCCGCTTGTCCGTCGTCCGCCGCACCATGTGGTTCAGCCGGTCCATCACGCGAAGCGGCGACGTCAGATACTCCTCCAGCAGATACAGGCAGCTCCGCACGCCGGAGAGCAGCAGTCCGCTCGCCAGACCGTGCCCGGCCACGTCGCCGATCACCAGGATCATCTGCGTCTCGGCGGGCTGAAAAAACTCGTAATAGTCGCCGCCGACCTCGGCCGCCGGCAGCGAGGCGGCCGAGAAGTCGAGCCATTCCACCTCGGGCCCGCCCTGCGGCAGCATGCTGAGCTGGATCTTGCGCGCGTATTCGATCTCCTCCCGCATGCGCAGGCGCTCGCGGTGCCGGGAGCTCTCGCGGCGCCAGACGGCGAGAAACCGGCGCCGGCTGAGCTGCGTGAAGCCCGCGGCCGCCACCAGGCAGATGAGCGACACGATCGAGATGCCGATGACCCCACCTTCCTCCGGCGGCGCCGCCGCCTGTTGCTGCACACCCAGCCAGGAGAGGGGAAAGATCGCCGCCGCCCAGTACGAGACGAACAGCATGACGTGCTCCGCCAGGCGCAGCCGGAAAGCGAGGAGGACGAACACCACAGGGAAAAAGGGCGCCATGTCTCCCTCGGCGAGCGGCGCCGTGGCGAACTTCAAGACGAGGATCTGCAGGAAGAGGTAGACCAGGAGGATCTGGCGGAAGCTGCGGGTGAAGATCTCCCGGCGGCGGAGGAAGAAAAGGACGACGCTGAGGAGGATGTTGGCGATGTAGACGGCCAATCCAACCGGGTTGTGGCGCTGTGCCGACTCCGCGATGCCGGCGATGCAGACGAGCGGCACCAGCACCAGCAAAACCCGGAAGACCCGATAGTTCTTGGCATCGAAGTGGCGCTGCACGGCCAACGGCTCGGGCAGCAGTACGAGCTCGTCGAGGGTGGGTGTCTTCATCGAGGGGCGGTCCCGGGACGTCCATGCTATCGCGCCCCCGGGCCCACTGAAACTATCGCGGTCGTTGTGCGTATCCTTCTACATTGTAGAGTCGCTCCGCCGAAAGGGAACCTCACGACCATGCCGCCTGCCCCGCCACCCCGCCTCGCCGCCGCGCTGCTGCGCACGCTGCTTCCCCTCGCGGAGCGGGACGAGGTGATTGGAGACCTCGGGGAGGAATACGCGCGGCGGCGAGGTGCGCAGGGCCAAGCCGCCGCCTCCTTCTGGCTCTGGCGGCAGGTGCTGGGCTCCGGGCCGGCGCTCCTGCGGCGGAGCTGGTGGCGCGGCTGGACCGGATTCGAGCCGGCGGCGAGCCGGCTGCTCCCAGGAGGACCCGCTATGGAAAGCTGGATCATGGATCTGCGGTACGCGGTGCGGCGCCTGCGCTCGCGGCCGACGTACACGTTGCTCGCGGTGCTCACCCTCGCGCTCGGCGTCGGCGGCACCGCCGCCATCTTCAGCATCGTGCGCGGACTGCTGCTCGAGCCGCTTCCCTACACGCGCGAGGCGGAGGTGGCCGTCTTCTGGAATCAGTTCGACTGGTCGGAGGCGGAGCACCTCTACCTGCGGCCGAACTATCCCGGCTTCAGCCGTGTGGCCGCGTACACGATGAACGGGGTGACGCTGGAGTCGAGCGAGGGGCCGGCGCGGTTGGTCTCCGGCATCTCCGCTTCCGTGGAGCTGTTCGACGTGCTCGGCGTGCGCCCGGCGCTCGGCCGCGGCTTCCAGCCGGGTGAGGACCGGGAGGGCGGCGAGCCGATCGCCGTGCTCAGCCACGGGCTATGGCAGGAGATGGGCGGCGATGCCTCCATCCTCGGCCGGCGCATCCGCCTCGACGGCGTGCCGCGGACGGTGGTCGGCGTGATGCCGCGCGGCTTCTGGTTCCCCGACCCCAGCGTGCGCGTCTGGCTTCCCGAGCCGCTCGATCCCGAGAACCGGAGCGGCAACTACGCGATGATCGGACGTCTCGCGCCGGGGAAGCGCATGGATGGCATGGCTCCCGAGCTCGCCCGCATCACCGCCGCGCTCGACGAGCGGTTCGACTACCCCGCGCAGTGGGACAAGACCAAGAACGCATCGCTCACCCCCATCCGCGAGTACCTCCTCGGCTCGCTGCGGCCGGCGCTGCTCTCCACGCTCGCCGCCATGGCGGTCATCCTCCTCATCGCCTGCGCCAACGTCGCGGCGCTGATGCTCACGCAGGTGAACCGCCGCACCGGCGAGCTGGCGGTGCGCTTCGCGCTGGGCGCCGATCGCCGCCGGATCACGCGGCAGCTCCTCGTCGAGGCGTTGGTGCTCGGCCTCATCGCCGGCGGCGTCGGGGCGCTCCTGGCCACGGCCGGTTTCCGGCTGCTGGCCGGCGCGCTGCCGCTGGGAGCGTGGGCGGAGCGCGCGGTGCTCGACTGGACGTTGTTCGGCGCCGCCATCGGGCTCTCCCTGTTCGCCGCGGTGGCCATCGCGCTGATTCCGGCGAGCTCGCTCTGGCGCGGCGACCTGCGGGATGCCCTCACGCGGCTGCGGACGGCGGCGGGCGGAGGCCGCGTCGAGAGCGGGCTCGTGGTGGCGGAGGTCGCGCTGGCGGTGCTCCTCACCGCCGGCGCCGCCCTGCTCATCCGCAGCGTCGTCAATCTGTACGCCATCGATCCGGGGCTGGAAACCCGCGGCGTGGCGGTGCTCGACCTCGTGGCCGGCGAGGCCACGAAGACGCCCGAGCGCCGGCAGACCCTGCGCAGCCTGCTGGACGAGATGGAGCAACTCCCCGGCGTCAGCGCGGCGGCGCTCACCACCAAGCTGCCGCTGCGCGGCAACGGGGACAATTGGGGCATCACCGTCGAGGGCCGGCCGGATCTCCCCGACTCCACCACCTTCTTCCGCCTGGTCTCCCGCGACTACTTCCAGGCGCTCGGCATCGCGGTGCGCCGGGGGCGCGGCTTCACCGGCGCCGATCAAGCGGGGAGCGAGCACGTGGTGGTGATCAACGAGGCGCTGGCGAAGAAGTACTTCCCGGATGTGGACCCGATCGGCAGGCGGTTGAATACGGGGTTCGACAGTTGGGAGCGCATCGTGGGCGTGGTGGAAAACGTCGCCGAGGCCAACCTCACCGACGAGCCGGCGCCGGCGCGCTACATGCTCGCCGACCAGATCGCGTACGCGCCCGAGCGGCAGACCCTGGTGCTGCGCACGCAACGGCCGGCAGCCGCGGTGGCGGTGCTTGATGCGGCACGCAAGGCGGTGCAGCGCGTGGCGCCCGGTATCGCCGTGCAGGAGGCGACGACGATGGAGCGTGTCTTCACCCAGGCGGTAGGACCCGCGCGGCAGGTCATGACCTTGCTGACGCTGCTCACGGGGCTCGCCCTGGTGCTCGGCGCCATCGGGGTCTACGGCGTGATCTCCCATCACGTCAGCCGCCGCAAGCGCGATTACAGCATCCGCGTGGCGCTGGGGCTGCCGCCGGCTCGCGTGTTGCGGCAGGTGGTGGGCCGCGGCGCGGCGCTCGTCAGCCTTGGCATCGTGGTGGGCGTCGCCGCCTCGGTGGTGCTGGCGCGTTCCCTTGCGGCGCTGCTCTACGGCGTGGGCGCGGCGGATCCCCTCGCGCTCATGGCCGCGACGCTTGCCCTGCTGGCGGTTGGCATGCTCGCCGCGTTCGTGCCCGCCTGGCGCGCCAGCCGCGTGGATCCGGCGCGGGTCCTGCGCGAGCAGTGAGATTGAGGAGGATGGCCATGAACGACATTTCTCCGCTCGGCACCTTCGAGGAACAGGTGATGCTCGCGGTGCTGCGCACCGGCGACGAGGCCTACGGCATGAACGTGCGCCGCGAGCTCGAGCGCGTCACCGGCCGCGAGGTGGCCATCGGCGCCGTGTACGCGACGCTCGACCGGTTGGAGGCGAAGGGGCTCGTCGCCTCCAGCCGCTCGGGCACCGGCGCGGCCTCGCGCCGCCTCTTCGCCGTGACGGCGCTCGGCGCGCGGGCACTGGCCGAGTCGCGGACGATGCGCGAACGGCTGTGGGAAGGCGTGGACCTGCGCCCGCTGCTGGCCTGAGCCGGGGCTCAGGCCGCGGCGAACCGCTCGCTGCCGAGCAGGAACGTCGCCGTGCCGCGCCAGACGAGGGCCAGCCCGTTCAGCAGGTTCAGGGACACGAACAAAAAGGCCACTCCGAGGAGCCCCACGGCCAGCGCGGCGGCCGGGGAGTCCACGAACCAGAGGTCGTAAACGAGATCCGTGTTGAAGTCTCCCCCCAGGAACCAGACGAACGGGGCGAGCATGAAGCCGGCCGACGTCGCCAGCATCGTCACCACGGCGATGAAGCTCACGATGCCCAGAGGAAACTTCACCAGCAGGAAGGCCATGCCTTTCCAGGTGACGGGATTCGAGAGGAAGGCCCCGACCCGCTGCAGCAAACCCGTGGCCGGCTGCTGGCTGCCGGGCGGCGGCAGCATGGGAGGCACGTCGGCACCCAGAGCATGGATGGCGAGCTGCCGCTCCAGCGCGGCGAGGCCCCAGCTCCCGGCGAAGACCAGGGCCAGGATCGGAATGCCGATCCAGACGATGGTCAGCCCGAAGCCTGTGGTGAGCCCCACCGTCAGGAAGACGAAGTAGATGATGCCCAGCGGCATCGCCAGCATCAGGTACAGCAGGTTGGTATAGGTGCGCAGCCGCAGCGGCGCCGTCAGGAAGTGAACCACGGCGTCGGCCAGCGTTATGTCGTCCCTCGGGTTTGCGTTCATGGGAGTGCCTCCTCGGAGAGGACTACGTGGAGGAGGAGGCGTGGGTTTCAGGGAAGAACACGGACGAGCACGGACCGACACGGACGAACATGGACGGAAGAGGATGGGATTACTCCAACAGCATCTCCCCCGCCGGCTCGCGCAGGTTGTAGCGCGAGCTCATGACGCGCCCGTACGCCCCGGCGTTGGCGATCAGCAGGACATCCCCCTCCGCGGTGGGCGGCAGGCGGCGGGAGCGGCCGAGGATATCTCCCGTCTCGCAGATGGGGCCGACGATATGGGCCGTCCAGGTGGGAGCTTCGTCGAGCCGCGAGAGGTTGACGATGGGGTGATAGGCGCCGTAGAGCGGCGGCCGGATCAGCGAGTTCATGCCGGTCTCGAGACCCACGTACAGGACCTCGCCCTTGCGCTTGACCTGCGTCACCCGCGCCAGCAGCACCCCCGCCTGCGCCACCAGGAAGCGGCCGGGCTCCAGCCAGAGCTCGAAACGCGGATTCGCCGCCTTGAAGCGTCGCAGCAGCTCGCCCAGGGCGGCGAGGTCCAGCGGGGTCTGGCCCGGCCGCTCCGGCACGCCGAGGCCGCCGCCGAGATCGAGCACCCGCGCCTCCGGGAAACGCTCGGCGGCCTCGGCCAGGAAGAGCGCCACCTCGCTCCAGGCCTCCGGCGAGCGGATGCCGCTGCCGATGTGGGCATGGAGGCCCGTCACCCGCGCGCCGCAGGCGGCGAGCAGCGGCTGGATCTCGTCGATCTGTTCCGGCGCCAGGCCGAACTTGGACTGCGCTCCCGCCGTGCGCACGTGCGCGTGGTGGCCCCTCCCCCGTCCCGGATCGAGGCGCAGGAAGACCTCGCGGCCGCGGAAGACCTCCGGCCACTCGCGCAACGGATGGAGGTTGTCGACCGTCACCTGCGCTCCCAGCTCGAAACCGCGGCGGTACTCCTCGCGCGGCGCGAAATTGGGAGTGAACAGCAGGCGGGCGCCGTCGAGCTGCGGGAAGAGGGCCCGCACGTGCTCCAGCTCGGCCGCCGAGACGCATTCCAGCCCCAAGCCCGCGGCGTGGAAGACCCGCAGCACGTCCGCATGGCAGTTCGCCTTGAGCGAGTAGAACAGCCGATCCACCGCGTCGAGCGAGCGCAGCGCCGCCGCCGTGGAACGCAGGGTGCCGGCGTCGTAGACGTAGGTCGCTCCGCGGGCGGCGGCGATCTCCAGCAGCTCGCTCCGCCGCCGGCGCCACCACTCGCGATGCGAGGCGGCGGCCTCGTCCGGGGGCTCGCCGAACAGCTCGCTCCAGGTGGGACCGAAGAGCTCGCCCTCCCCTTTCTGGCCGAACAGCAGGCCGTGGAGCTGGCGCACCAGCCGCTCGCTCTGGTCCTCGTCCACGACGAAGGTCAGGTTGAGGTCGCTCGCCGCCTGGGTGACGAGGTGGACCTTCATCTCCTCGAAGGCTTCGAGCACCGGCCCCAGCTCGTGGAGGATGGCGCGGATGCCGCGGCCGAGGAGCGACAGCGAGGACGCCGGCGCCACGAGGCTGGGCTCGCAGAACTCGGCGAGATCGCGGAACAGGCTCCCGACCACCGCGGGCTCCAGGGCGTTGGCCTGCGGATCGAGCGAGACGGTGACGTTCGTCTCCGAGGTGGAGACGGAATCCACGGAGAGGCCGTAGCGCGCGAAGACGGCGAAAGCGCGGGCGAGGAAGCCGACCTCCTGCCACATGCCGACCGTCTCCATCGAGACGAGCGCAAGGCCGTGCCGCGACGAGATCGCCTTCACCTGCGGTCCGCTCACCGGGCCGGCGGCCGAGATCACCGTCCCGGGGACATCGGGATGATCGGTCGACAGGACGTGCAGCGGAATGCCGTGGGCGCGCAGCGGCGGGATGGCGCGCGGGTGGAGCACCTTGGCTCCCATGGTGGCGATCTCCTGCGCCTCCTCGTAGGTCAGGGCGCGCAGCAGGCGGGCGGAGGGGATGAGCGCCGGGTTGGCCGTGAACAGGCCGGGCACGTCGGTCCAGATCTCGCACCGCGCGGCGCCCAGGCGGGCGGCGAAGTAGGCCGCCGACGTATCCGAGCCGCCGCGGCCGAGGAGGACCGTCTGTCCCTCGCGATTGCGGGCGATGAACCCCTGGGTGATCACCACCGCGGCAGGAATCTCCTCCAGCCGCCGGCTCAGCTCCTCGTCGCGCGCGAAATCGCAGGTGGCCGCGAGGTAGGCGCGCGGTCCGCCGGCGAGCGGGTCCTCGCGGGTCTCGAGCGCGGTGCGGGCGTCGAGCCAGGCGGTGTCGAGGCCTCGCGATTTCAGATAGTCGGCGCCGAGGCGGGTGGACATCAGCTCGCCGAAGGCCATCACCCGCGCCTCCAGAGCCGGACCGGCTTCGCGCAGCAGGGAGGCCGCGAGGGTGAGGCGGGAGAGCTCCTCGAAGTCGTCCCGCAGCAGCTCCGAGGCATCGAGGCCCAAGCCCGCGCCCAGCTCCAGATGCCGCGCCCGGATCGCCGCGAGCCCCTCCTCGTGCCGCCCTGCAACGGCCAGATCGAGCAGCTCTTTCAGTTGATCCGAGACGCCGGAGAGGGCCGAGCAGACGACGAGAGGCCGCAGCCCCTCGCCGAGCCGCCGTTCGGCGAGCCCGGCGATCGTCGACCAGCGCTCCGCCGTGGAGACGCTGGTGCCGCCGAACTTGAGGACGACCCAGGAGGGAGAAGTCATCGGATGCAGCCTGTTTTCGTAGGGGCGGGGCTTGTCCCCGCCCTAGGATGGGAAGGCGGCGAACGGTCCACCGCCCGGGCGGGGACAAGCCCCGCCCCTACGTTGAAGAAATCCAAAGGAAGGCAGAGAGGCCTCCGCTACCCCTTCGCCGCGCGCACAGCTTCGGTGAGCGCCGGCAGCACCTCATGGAGATCGCCGACGATGCCGTAGTCGGCGACGGTGAAGATCGGCGCGCCGGGGTCCTTGTTGATCGCCACGATCACCGAGGAGCCCTTCATGCCGACGAGGTGCTGGATGGCGCCGGAGATGCCGGCGGCGATGTAGAGCTTGGGCGCCACGGTCTGGCCCGAGGAGCCGATCTGGCGGTCGCGCGGCAGCCAGCCGTTGTCGATCACCGGCCGGCTGGCGCCGATCTCGGCGCCGAGGGCGCGCGCGAGCTCTTCGACGGGCCCCATCTTGTCCGCGCCGCCGACGCCGCGGCCCACCGCCACGATGACCTCCGCCTTGGTCAGATCCACCGTGTCGCCGCCAACTTCCTCGTAGCCGAGGATCTCGCGGTCCGGCTGTGCTCCGGCGAGGTCCACGTCGAGCGGCTTGACCTCCGCCTCGCCGCCGCGCACCACGCTGTCGGCCGGAAACGCGCCGGACTGCACGGAGACGAGCACCGTCCCCTCACCCTTGAGCCGCACCTTCGACTGCAGCTTGCCGGCCATCACCGGACGCGTCCAGACGAGACCGCCATCGGCGGATTCGAAGCCCGTGACCTCCGGCAGCAGGCCGGCGCCCACCGTCTGGGCGAGCCGGGCCATGAAATCCACCGTCTGATAGGTGTGCGGGAAGACGACGAAGGCGGGCGCCGCCGCTTGGATCGCCGGCGCCAGCGCGCCGATGAAAGCGCCCGGCGTGTAGGCGCGCAGAGCGTCGTGGTCCGCCACGTGAACGGCGGCGAGATCGAGCTTCGCCACGTCCGCCGCGGCGAGCCCGACGCCGGCGCCGAGCAGCACGGCTTCGGCCTTGCCGCCGAGGCCCGCCGCCAGCTTCTGCGCCGCGGCGGCCGCTTCCCAGGAGATGCGGAGGAGTTGGCCCTCGCGATGTTGCAGCACCACCCAGACGCGCGTCGCCATCAGAGCACCCTCGCTTCCCTTTGCAGCTTGCCGACCAGCGCCGAGGCCGCCGCCTTGGCGTCCCCCTCCAGGATCTGCGCTCCCCGGCCCGACTCCGGGAAATGGACGGAGACGATCTCCAGCCGCGAGCCCGCCTCCCCCACCTGCGCGGCGTCGAGACCCAGATCGGCCGGCGTGGCGGTCGCGATCTCTTTCTTCTTCGCCGCCATGATGCCCTTGAGCGAGGCGTAGCGCGGATGGTTGAGGCCGGCCTGGATCTCCAGCACGGCCGGCAGGCGGACGCGCGACACCTCGTTGACGCCGCTCTCCATCTCGCGGGTCACCTTGGCCGTGCCATTCCCCTCCTCCAGCTCGACGCCCATCACCAGCCAGACGTGCGGCCAGCCGAGGTGGCCGGCGATGACCGAGCCGGTGCCGCCGTAGCCCACGTCGTCCGACTGCGAACCGGTGAGCACGAGGTCGAAGCTGTCGCGCGCCAGCGCCGCCGCGAGGGCCCGGCCGTTCGCCAGGGCGTCGCCGCCGCGAAAGGCGGGGTCCGCCAGGTGGACGGCGCGCGCCGCGCCCACCGCCAGGGCCTTGCGCAAGGCCTCCTTGACGCGCTCCGGCCCGAGGCTGAAGACCACCACCTCGCCGCCCGTCTTCTCGGCGATGCGCAGGCCCTCCTCCAAGGCGTACTCGTCGCTCTCGTTGATGATGAACGGCAGGTCCTCCTCGTCCAGCCACCGGCCGTCGCGGCTGACGCGCAGCCGCGCCTCGGTGTTGGGCACCTGCTTGATGCAGACGGCGATCTTCATGCGGGGGCCTCTAGAAAGTGTGTTCCATGTAGTCTAGTTTTTCGTAGGGGTGGGGCTTGTCCCCACCCGGGCGAGGACAAGCCTCGCCCCTACATTAAAACAGGCATGCTTCCGGGTGCTACACCGCCTTCGCTCGGCCGCCGAGCAGCCGGCGCAGCAGCGGCGCCGGGGGATTGAACGCCCACACGCGGTCGCCGAAGCGCAGGGTGGGCACGACGCGCCGGCCGCCGCTCCGCTGCAGCACCAGGGCCTCGGCGCCGGCGTCGCGGTCGATGTCCACCTCGGCGAAGGGGGCCGCGGCGTTCTCCAGCACGTGCTTGGTGCGCCGGCAGTCCGGGCACCAGGCGGAGCTGTAGACGACCAGGTCCCGCGTCTGGATGCCGAGGCCCGCCGCCAGCCCGGACGCCTCCTCCGAGCTCAGGCGCACGCCGGCGATGCGGACGCTGCCGTCCGGCGCGGTGAGCAGGACGGCCGGCAGGTCCGATTCCGGCGAGATGCCGAGCCCCGCCAGGCGGCTCGCGGCCTGCGGCTGCGCCGCGAGGTCCACGCGGTGCCCGCAACCGGCGGGCGGCTCGGCGTGGCGCGTCGAATCGTAATAGACGTGGCAGTCCAGCGGCTGGTTCATAGGGTTGGCCCCGGCACCCGCACCGCGGCGCCGTTGACGGCCGCCGCGGCGGGCGTGGTCAGGAAGTGGATGACGCTCGCGACGTCCTCGGTCCTCGCCCATTTCGCCGGATCGGCGTCGGGCATCGCCGCCCGGTTCGCGGGGGTGTCCATGGTGCCGGGGAGCACGGCGTTGGCGCGGCCGCCGAACGGCGCCATCTCGCGCGCCAGCGACTCGACCATGCGCAGGACGCCTGCCTTGGCGGCGGCGTAGCCGCCGACCCCGGCCTCGCCCAGCAGCGCCGCCGGCGCGGAGACGGCCACGGTCGCGCCGCCGCCCGCGCGCTCGAAGCGGCGGGCGCACTCGCGGAAGATGCGGAAGGTGGTCTCCAGGTTGAGCTTCACGAGATAGTTCCAGTCCGCGTCCGAGCAATCGGCGAAGCGCGCCCAGCGGAAGCCGCCCACCAGATGGACGACCGCCCGCGGCACACCCGAAGCGGCCTCCGCATCGTCGAACAGCTTCGTCACCTCCGCGGTGTCCGCCAGGTCCACCCGCCGCACCGACAGCGTCTCCGATGGGGCGAGAGGGGTCAGCGCGGCGAGCGCCTCCTCGTCATGGTCCACGGCGAGCACGCGGTCTCCGGCGTCGAGGAAGCGCGCCACCACGCTGCGCCCCAAGGCGCCCGCGGCCCCGGTGATGAGGACTCGCCCGTTCATGCGCTCTCCAGGGTTGGGTGCGGCCAGGCACGCTTCGCCATAGCCCTACAGGTGCCGTGGCGGATCGGGAGCGAGACTATCATGGGTGGAGGGCGCTCCGCACAGGGACGGCAGGGACACCAAGGACAGCAAGGACAAGAAGACTCAACCGAAAGTATCTGTCCTTGGAGTCCTTGCCGTCCTCGGTGTCCTTGAGATAGGCTACGGCCATGCTCGTCGAACGCACGCTCCTCTTGCCTGCCCCCAGGAAGACCCACCTTATCCCGCTTTAAATCTTCTGCGTCACGGCAGCGCCTCTCAGCAGCACGTTCTTACAGGCAACACGTTTCTCCTGCCCATGTCAGCCTTCCGCCGTCTCCTGCCCGCCGAGCCCGTCGTTTCCCCGAGCGAGACCCGCCTCCAGCGCTGGCGCCGGAAACGCCGCACGTACGTCCTGCGGTGGTTCGACCGCACGATCCTCTCTCTGTACCGGCTGATCTTCTGGCTCGACCGGCGGGCACCCATCGAGAAGCGCTACTTCCGCGTAGCCATCTTCGGCTCCAGCCGCATCGAGACCGAGAACGGCGCCTATGCGCGGGTCAAGGAGCTGGCCCGGCAGCTCTCTTTCATGGGCTGCGACATCGTCACCGGCGGCGGTCCGGGCCTCATGCGGGCCGCCAACGAGGGAGCCCGCGCCGGCGCCTATCACTACAAGACGCGCTCCTTCGGCCTCACCATCCTCCTGCCCATGGAGGAACAGCCCAATCCGTTCCTCGACGAGGTGGCCCAGCACTCGACGTTCTTCTCCCGGCTCCACCAGTTCATCCGGCTGTCGCACGCCTGTATCGTCATGGACGGCGGCCTCGGCACCACCCTGGAGGCCATGATGGTCTTCCAGCTCCTCCAGGTGGGAATGCTGAAGAACCGGCCGCTCATCTTCGTCGGCCCGATGTGGCGCGGCCTGCGGGACTGGATCGAACGCGAGATCATCCAGCGGGGCCTCGCTTCCCCATCCGACCTGAACGTGGCCTTCTGGGTGGATACGGTGGACGAAGCCGTGGCGGTCGTCACCCGCTATCTGGAGGACTTCCTGAGCCGCCACCGGGTCGTCCTGCCGCCGGCCATCGACGAGCCTCCCGAGGCGGAGCTGGCCCTGGCTCCGGCCAGTCCGAAACGAACGAAATAACTCTCGGCACGAGCTTTGCTCATGCGGCGGGGCCATGGTACGTTGGCCCCGCCCGGGCCGTATGAGAGCGACAGGGGAGCGCGCATGCTGACGATGACCATGTTCTTCCTCCAGCTCGGAGGCGTACGAGGGCCGAGCGCGTTCGATTTCTTCCTGCGCGGCGGGCCGATGGGGAAGTTCGTCCTCGCCGTGCTGGTTGTCTTCTCCGTGGGCTCCTGGTCCGTCATCCTGGGCAAGATGGTGCAGTTCCGGCGCGCCGGCCGGCACAGCGAGCGCTTCCTCGAAGCCTTCCACCGCAGCCAGCGCTTCAGCGAGGTCAACGCGGTGGCCGGCAAGCTTGGCGCCTCGCCGCTGGTGGGCATCTTCCAGTCCGGCTACGCCGAGATCGACGGCCAGATCAAGAACGCTCCCGAGCCGGAGCGCCCCGGCGAGAAGCGCGCCTACCGCATCACCTCGCTGCCCGCCCTCCAGCGCACCCTCGCCCGGGCGGCCAACGTCGAGCTGCTGGGAGTGACGCGCTGGCTGGGCTTCCTTGCCACCACCGCCGCGGCGACGCCGTTCATCGGCCTCTTCGGCACGGTGTGGGGCATCATGCAGGCGTTCAACGACATCGGCCTCCAGGGCTCGACCTCGATCGTGGCCGTGGCGCCCGGCATCGCCGAGGCCCTCATCAACACCGCGGCGGGGCTCGCGGCGGCCATCCCGGCGCTGATCGCCTACAACTACTACTCCCAGTACGCCCGCCGGCTGCGCCTGCAGATGGAAGACTTCACCCTCGAGTTCCTCAACCTGGCGGAGCGGAACTTCACCTGACCCAAGACCGTCTCAAGACAAGAGGAGACGAATGGCCTTCAGCCTCGGCAACGGCAACGGCGATGAAGATCCGGTCCTGGCGGACATCAACGTCACCCCCCTGGTGGACGTGATGCTGGTGCTGCTCATCATCTTCATGATCGCGGCCCCGATGCTGCACCAGGGCGTCGAGGTGGCCCTGCCGAAGGCGGACGCGTCCAACCTGCCGCTGCGCGTGCAGGATCCGCTGGTGGTCTCCATCGACCGCAACGGCCAGGTCTACCTGCGCGAATCGGCGGTGGAGACCGAGGAGCTGGTGGCGCGCATCAAGTCCCAGATCGAGTCGCGGGGCGACGACACGGTCTTCCTCAAGGGCGACCGTGAGGTCCCCTACGGCAAGGTGATCGAGGTGCTCGACGTCCTCCACCAGGGCGGCATCGTGCACGTGGGCATGGTGACGGACCGCGGGAGGCGGCGCGCCACGTGAGCCTGGCGGCGGTCGATCAGATCCTCCACCGGCGGGCCCGCCGCGCCGGCCGCCGGCCGGAGGCGGTGAGCCTGGCCGCCGCCGCCCTTCTCCACGCCGCCGCCGTAGCCCTCATCCTGCTGCTGCCCCGGCTCGCGCCGCCGCCCCCGCCCCTGTCCTTCGTGCCGGTGCAGATCATCCCCGCCCAGGCGCTGGGCGTGCGCCGGCCGGCGAGCCGCCCGAAGGCTGCAAAGCCGGCTCCCCCGGAACCCGAGCCGGCGAAGCCCGCACCGGAAGAGCCCGAGCAGCCGGCTCCGCAGCCGCAGGAGGACGCGCCGGTGCTGCCGCCCGAGAAGCCGGAGAAGAAGAAGCCCGAGCCGAAGCCGCCGGCCGAGCGCTCCACCGGCGCCAACGCCGCAGGGACCGCCGTCCCGCAGCCGAAGCCGGGAGACGAGGCCGGGCGGCGCGGCGCGCCCGACGCCAGCCCCGCCGGCACCTCCGCCTTCGGCCCCAAGGTGGGCGGCCTGGACAACCCGGATTTCCGCTTCGGCTACTACATCGACCAGCTCCTCTCGGCGATCGACGCCAAATGGCTGCGGCCCCCCCTGGGCGACGAGGTGAAGGCGATCGTCTCCTTCCGCATCGAGCGCGACGGCAACATCACCGATCTCGAGGTGGCGGAGTCCTCCGGTTACAATTCGTTCGACCTGGCGGCGTTGCGCGCGGTGCAGAACGCCGCTCCCTTCCCTCCCCTGCCGCGGGCGTACCGCCACGACTCCCTGGGAGTCAACCTGATCGTCCAGTGAATCGTCCGATGAATTTGTCCAGCGAAGCCGAGGTGCCATGAGACCGAGATCCGCCGCCCTGATCGTCCTCGCGTGCCTGCTGCTCCTCTCCCTGGTGCTCGCCGCCCAGCAGCCGCCCACCCCGCCGCCGCCGGACGCCCAGCAGCCAACCAGCGTGACGATCGTGCTCCCCCACGGCGCTCAGGTGCGCAAGCTGAAGCTGGCGATCCCCGCCTTCCGCGGCGCCGGCCAGATGACGGGACAGGCGGGCGGCGCGGGCCGCGAGCTGGAGGCGACGGTGCGGCACGACCTCGAGCTCTCCGGCTACTTCGAGATCCAGGGGCCGGAGGCCCTCTCGGGCCTGGCGCTCACCGGCGACGTGCAGCAGGACCTCGCGGCCTACCGCTCCACCGGCAACGAGGTGCTGCTGCTCGGCGACCTGCGCGCCGAGGGGGACCGCGTCGTCTTCGAGGGGCGGGTGCTCGACCTCGGCAGCGGCCAGGCGGTGCTCGCCAAGCGCTACCGCGGCCCCTTCAGCGCCGGCCGCCGGATGGCCCACACCTTCGCCGACGAGGTCATTCGCTTCCTCGTCGGCCGGCCGGGAATCGCCATGTCCAGCCTCGCCTTCACCTCGGACCGCTCCGGCCACAAAGAGATCTACGTCATGGACTACGACGGCGAGAACCAGCGGCGCATCACCAGCCACCGCTCCACCTCCATGTCGCCGGCGTGGAGCCCGGGCGGCGGCGCTCTCGCCTACACCTCGTTCTTCAAGGGACCGCCGGGCATCTTCTTCGCCGACCTGACGAGCGGCATGAAGCGTCCCATCGTCGACTCGGGCTCGCTCAACACCAGCCCGAGCTTCTCGCCGGACGGCCGCCGCGTCGCCTTCGCCCGCTCGCTCGACGGCAACGTCGAGATCTTCACCGCCGACGCCGCCGGCGGGGGCTTGCGGCGCCTGACCAACTCGAACGCCATCGACACCAATCCGGCCTGGAGCCCCAAGGGCGGCCAGATCGCCTTCACCTCCAGCCGCGCCGGCAATCCGCACCTCTATCTGATGGACACCGAGGGCGCCGACCAGCGGCGGCTGACCTTCGACGGCGCCTACAACGACGGCGCCGCCTGGAGCCCGGACGGCGTCCTCGTCGCCTACGCCAGCCGGCGCGACGGCGACTTCCAGATCGCGGTGACCAACGTGGGGACGCTGGAGACCCAGGTGCTGACCTCCGGGCCGGGCTCGAACGAGTCGCCGACCTTCTCGCCCGACGGCCGCAAGATCGCCTACACCTCGCGGCGCAGCGGCAGCAAGCAGATCTACGTCATCGATCTCGAGGGCGGCGCGGTGCGGCAGCTCACCAGCGACGGCAACAACGACCTTGCCGACTGGTCGCGCCTCGCCGCGGAGCGCTAGCCGGCAAGAGCGGGGTTTGATACAGTATTTTGAAGCAGGTGAACAGCCGTATCGACGAGCCTTGAAGCGAGGAGAATGCGATGAACCGAAAGTGGATGATATGGATCGCGGTGCCGGTGCTGTTGACGTTCCTCTACGGTTGCCCGAAGAAGAAGCCGGCCACGCCGCCCGCGGACCTCAACGTCGAAACCACCACCGTGCCGGCCCCGGCGACGACCGCGCCGCCGGAAGAGGTGGAGCAGCCGGCGGCTCCGGAAGTGGCGGACCAGACGGAGGATCCCCTCTCCTCCGCGGACATGCAGGTGGTGATGGACGAGATGGTGCGGCGCGGCTTCAGCCCGGACGTCTACTTCGACTACGACGAGAGCACGCTGACCGACGACACCCGGGACAAGCTGTCGCGCAACGCCGACCTGCTGAAGAGCCGGCCGGAGTTCTCGATGACCATCGAGGGTCACGCCGACGAGCGCGGCACCAACGAGTACAACCTCGCCCTCGGCGAACGCCGGGCCAACGCCGTGCGCGACTACCTGAGCTCGCTGGGCGTCGCCGGCGGCCGCGTGCGCACCCTCTCCTACGGCGAGGAGCGCCCCGTCTGCACGCAGAACGAGGAGAGCTGCTGGTCGCAGAACCGCCGCGCCCACATGGTCATCACCGGCAGGTCCAACGTCGGCTGATGAAGCTCCGCCGCCTCTCCTCCGCCGTTTGCCTCGCGGCGGCGCTCGCCGCCGCGGGGTGCGTCTCGACCCAGGACATCGAGGCCCTGCAGGCGCAGCTCTCGGACATCCAGCGCCAGATGCTGCAGATGCAGAAGCAGGCCCCGAGCAAGCAGGAGGTGGCCGACCTGGAGTCGAGCGTCGGCCGCCAGATGCAGTCGCTGCTCAGGACCGAAGCCGACATGCAGGTGAAGCTGCAGGACCTCTCCAGCCAGATCGAGGCCCTGCAGGCGAAGCTGGAGGACACCAACTACCGCCTGGGCCAGCTCTCGCAGCAGATCGCCGCCACCAACCAGGAGCTGAAGGCCTTCCGCAGCCAGGCGGCCGCCCCGGCGCCGGCTCCCGACGGCTCCGTGCCGGAGGCGCCGCCGCCGCCTCCCGGCGCCGGAGCCGATCCCAAGAGCCTCTACGACGCGGCTTACAACGATTACCTCAAGGGCAGCTACGACCTCGCCGTCCGCTCGTTCCAGGAATACCTCGCCAACTTCCCGAACACCGACCTGTCGGACAACGCCACCTACTGGATCGGCGAGTCCTACTACCGCCAGCGGCGCTTCCGCCAGGCCATCGAGCAGTTCGACGCGGTGGTGAGCCGCTATCCGCGCAGCGACAAGGTGCCGGGCGCCCTGCTCAAGAAGGGCTACGCCCACCTCGAGCTCGGCGAGCGCTCGCAGGGGGTGGTACAGCTCCAGCACGTCCTCCGCCAGTTCCCGTCGAGCGACGAGGCCAACCTGGCGCGGCAGCGGCTGCGCGAGCTCGGAGTTGACGCCGGCTAGCTCCGGATGCTATAAAGCCCCGTCGCACTTCGGTGCGACTTCGTCTTTTTAGTGGGATCAACCAGGGAGAAACAAGGAAGTTATGGCGAATACCAAGTCGGCTGAGAAACGGCACCGTCAGAACGTCAAGCAGCGGGAGCAGAACCGGGCGCAGCGCTCGCGCCTGCGCACCGCCGTCAAGAGCCTCCGCCAGGCGGTGGCGAGCGGCGACGCGGCCAAGGCGGGCGAGATGCTGCCGGAGACCCTCGGGATCATCGACAAGACGGCCCAGAAGAAGGTCATCCACGCCAACACCGCCTCGCGCACCAAGTCCCGCCTCACCAAGGCGGTCGCCGGGCTCAAGTAGGGCGGCCCCCTCCCATCCAGTCTTGGGTCTTGGGTCCTGGGTCTTGAAGGCCTGGAGGGAAGGGTGTGGCTGTTGGGGTCCTGATACGTCCTCGGTCCGAGGAAAAACACAGCGAGGTTGTCTTTTCAGGACCCAAGACCCAGGACCCAAGACGTCTTCTAAAACCCCTCCAACAAATTCGTCACCAGCGTCTCGGCGAAGCGCTTCGAGGCGAGCTCGATGGCCGTGTCCTCGAGGTCCAGGTAGTCGGTGGCGGAGGCGTTCACGGGATAGTTCTCGCGGAAGGTGTAGCGGTCGCTCTTCCACAGCACTGCGCCCTCCGCGCCCACGCGCTTGAAGGTGATCTGGGCGGTGATCGAGATCTCGTACTCGGTGGCCCGGCCTTCGTCGTCGAAGGTGACGGGGGTGACGCCGAAGCCCGTCACGGCGCCCTGGATCTCGGCGTTGGCGTCCGTCTCGCTGCCCACCACCGCGAAGCGCTGGCGGGTCACCAGCTCGTCGGCGATGGCGCGGGTGAGCGCCTGCTCCACCTGCGAGCGCTGGGTCTGGTTCGCCAGCGGCTGCAGGTAAACCGAGCGCACGTCCTCCGGGATGTTGGCGCCGCGCCCCACGAGCGCGTAGCCGCAGCCGGCGAGGGCGGCGAGGGATAAAAGCAGGGCCGCGAGGGCCCCGCACTGCAGAGCTCTTCGTTTCATGCGGACTTCCTCGTCACCAGGTTGATCAGCCGGCCGGGCACCAGCACGGCCTTGGCCACGTCGCGCCCCGCCAGATGCTCCTTCACCTTGGGGCTGGCGAGGACGGCGGCGCGGACTTGCCTTTCGTCCGCCGCGGCGTCCACCTCCACACGGTCGCGCAGCTTGCCGTCCACCTGCACCACCAGGTGGATGCGGTCGCGGTGGAGCTTCTTCTCGTCGTGCTCCGGCCACGAGGTCTCCAGCAGGCTCTCCGTGTAGCCGCGCTTCTCCCACAGCTCTTCCGTGATGTGAGGGGCCATGGGATGCAGGAGCTGGAGCAGTGTGTCATAGGTCTCCTCGCAGCGCAGCCGCGAGGCCGTCTTCTCCTCCACCGCCCGGTAGAGGCTGTTCGACAGCTCCATCAGCGCCGCCACGGCGGTGTTGAAGGAGAAGCGCTGCATGCTGTGCGTCACCCGCTGGATGGTGGCGTGGCGGTCGCGCTCCAGCTCGGCGTCGGCCGGCGCCGTCGGCGGCGCCTCGGGCAGCCGCTCGAGCAGGCGCCAGACCCGCTGCAGGAACCGGTGGGCGCCGGTCACCGCCTCGTCGCTCCACTCGGCCTCCTTCTCCGGCGGACCGATGAAGAGCGTGTAGACCCGCTCGGTGTCCGCCCCCATCTCCTCGATCAGCTCGTCGGGTGACACGGTGTTGCCGCGCGACTTCGACATCTTCTCCACCCGGCCGGACTTGTCCGACCAGCGGGTGATCATCCCCTGGTTGAACAGGTTCTGGAACGGCTCCTCGGCCTCCACCATACCGAAATCGTGCAGCACCCTGCAGATGAAGCGCGCGTAGAGCAGGTGCAGGATGGCGTGCTCGATGCCGCCGATGTACTGGTCCACCGCCATCCAGCGGTTCGCCATCTCGGGATCGAACATGCGGTTGGCGTCGCGCGGCGAGAGGTAGCGCAGGTAGTACCAGGAGCTGTCGACGAAGGTGTCCATGGTGTCGGTCTCGCGCCGCGCGGCGCCGCCGCACTTCGGGCACTTGGTCTCCACGAACTCCTGCGAGCGCGACAGCGGGTTGCCCTCGCGGCCGGTGAACTCGACGTTGTACGGCAGCTCGACGGGGAGCTGGGCGTCCGGCACCGGCACGATGCCGTGCTTCTCGCAGTAGACGACGGGGATCGGCGTCCCCCAGTAGCGCTGGCGCGAGATCAGCCAGTCGCGCAGGCGGTAGGTGACCTTGCCCTGGCCCCAGCCGTTCTCCTGCAGCCAGCCGATGAAGCGCTGGATGGTCTCGGGAGAGTCCCGCAGACCGTCGAAGGGCGGCGCGTTGCGGATGACGCCCTCGTGCAGGATCGCCTCCGTCATCGTGGCGGCATCGGCGTCGCGGTCTTCCAGGTGATACACCAGCCGCACGGGCAGCCCCTCCTGGCGGGCGAAGGCGAGATCGCGCACGTCGTGGGCCGGCACCGCCATGACGGCGCCCGTGCCGTACTCGGGGAGCACGTAGTTGGCGAGCCAGATGGGGATCTTCTCGCCCGTCGCCGGATTGACGGCCGCCGCGCCGGTGTCGCGCCCCTCCTTGGGCGTCTCCTCGGCCGAGCGCTGGATGCGCGGCGTGTTGCGCACCTTCTCGATCCAGGCTTCGATCTCCGCCTTTTGCGGATGCTTCGCGATCAGCCGCGCGGCGAGCGGATGCTCGGGGGCCAGCACCATGAAGGTGGCGCCATGCACGGTGTCCGGCCGGGTGGTGAACACCGTCACCGTCTCCTTCAGGGCCGGGACCGCGAAGCGGATCTCGGCGCCCTCGGAACGGCCGATCCAGTTGCGCTGCATCACCTTGACCTTCTCGGGCCACCCCTCGAGCTCGTCGAGCCCGGCGAGCAGGCGGTCGGCGTAATCGGTGATGCGGAAGAACCACTGCTCCAGGTCGCGCTGCACCACCGGCGTGCCGCAGCGCTCGCAGGCGCCGTCGATCACCTGCTCGTTGGCGAGCACCGTGCGGCAGCTCGGGCACCAGTTGACCGGCGCCATCTTCTTGTAGGCGAGCCCTTTTTCCAGCATGCGCAGGAACAGCCACTGGTTCCAGCGGTAGTACTCGGGGAAGCAGGAGGCGATCTCCTTCGACCAGTCGTAGAGGATGCCCCAGCGCTTGAACTGCTCCTTCATCACCTTGATGTTGGCGAGCGTCCAGTCGCGCGGATGGACGCCGCGCTGGATGGCGGCGTTCTCCGCCGGCAGGCCGAAGGCGTCCCAGCCCATGGGATTGAGGGCGCGCTTGCCGTTCATGCGCAGGAAGCGGAAGAGCGCGTCGCCGAGGATGTAGTTCCGCCCGTGGCCGACGTGCAGGCGGTCGCCCGACGGGTAGGGAAACATCATCAGCATGTAGTACTTGCCGCGGGCGTGCCGGAGGTCCACCTCGGCCGTCCGCTGCCTCTCCCAGCGGTCCTGCCACTTGGCCTCGACCGCCTTGTGGTCGTATCCGTTGCTCATCCCCTCTGCTCTCTTTCCGTTCACGTCAGGCTGCCCGGGAAAGTGTGCTGCTTCAGCAGACCGTCCAGCAGGCCGTTGACGAACCGCCCCGACTGCTCGGAGCCGAACTTCTTCGCCAGCTCGATCGCCTCGTCGAGCACCACGAGCTTCGGCGTGTCCTGCTCGTGGAGCATCTCGAAAATGGCGAGGCGCAGGATGTTGCGGTCCACCGCCGGCATGCGCTCCAGCCGCCAGTTGTCGGCCTGGCTGCGGATCAGCTCGTCGATCCTCTCCTGGTTCTCGAGCGTGCCGCGGACGAGGCTCTGGGCATACTCGAACGCCTCCTGCACCCGCTGCCGGCGCTTGGTGAATTCCTCCCGCTCCTCGGCCGTCTTCCGCCTCTCCACCGACGCCTCCCTGGCCAGATACTCGGAGAGATCGAAGGTGTTGAAGATGTTCGGCAGCGGGCTGCCTCCGAGATCGCTCTGATAGAGCATCTGGACCGCCATCTCCCGCGCCGTCCGCCGCTTGCCTGCCGTCATGGAGCTCGCCTCAAGACACCAGCCGAAAGACTGCATCGAAAACAAGGGCCGCTCCCGCAACCGGGAACGGCCGCGCCTGGCGCGCAATCATAGCCGCGGGAGGGATTCGCCGCTAGGGCCGCTTCGACTCGCGCAGCCGCGCGAAGAGATCGGCCATCTCGAGCGCCGCGAGCGCCGCTTCCCATCCCTTGTTGCCCGCCTTGCCGCCGGCGCGCTCCTGCGCCTGCTCGAAGGTCTCGCAGGTCAGCAGGCCGAAGCCCACCGGCACGCGGTGCCGCTCGGCCACGCTCGCGATGCCGCGGCTCGCCTCGGCGCAGATGTAGTCGAAATGCGGCGTCTCGCCCCGGATGACGACGCCGATCGCCACCAGCCCGTCCACGCCGCCGGAGGCGGCCACCTCCTCCAGCGCCTGCGGGATCTCCCAGGCGCCGGGGACCGAGACCACATGGATGTTCTCGGGCTCCACTCCATGCCGCCGCAGGCAGTCCACGGCGCCCTCGACCAGCAGCTCGCCCACCGCCGAGTTGTAGCGCGAAGCGACGATGCCGAACCGCCGTCCCGCGCCGCTCGCGGACCCTCTGGTTTCACGGATTTCATTCAAGGCGGTGTCTTCCGGGGAGGGGGAAGTATAGAGAAACTGGCCGGACATTTGCACCATTCAGACCCTGGAGGAGCGTTCGGAAGACGCAGCCTTTGGAGGACACCATGAAACGCAACCTCGTCCGCTCGATATTCCTGGCTTCGACCCTGGTTCTCGGCCTGGTGAGCCGCGCCCCGGCGCAGATCACCTCGCGGCTGGTCGTCTGTCCGCCGGCCGTAATCTCGGAAGGCTGGATCAAGGTCGATGTCCTGTCGTCTCCATCCACCTGCGGCGGCAACGCCTGGGTGCTCGAGACGTACAACAACAAGGCCGTCGGCTCGGCGATGGTGGTCTGCGCGGATCAGCCCACCCCGGCCGGCTGGGAGACCCTGCATTTCGCCAGCAGCTCCGGCCAGTGCGGCGACGGCGGCATCAAGGCGATTCGGCGGGTGGGGTGAGGATTCAGGGGTTCTTGGTGGCTGGTGGGGCGTGCCCTGCGAAGCCTCACCCCCTGGCCCCCTCTCCCTGACGGGCGAGGGGGGACGCCCGTGAAAGGGTCTTGCCGAAAAAGGTAGCCTCCTATCGGCAATCCTGGCTGTGAATCGTCCCCCCTCGCCCGTCAGGGAGAGGGGGACAGGGGTGAGGCCTCGAAGGGTACGCCGCACCAACCGGCAACACCCCTCAGGGGGCCAGAACGCTCCGCGCCATCTGCCGCAAAAACTCCCCATATGCCGGAGCGCACAGAGCCTTGATGACGATATCCGCGACGATCCCCGACGCGGCGAGCGCCATCAACCGATACTCCCGCCGTCCGAACGGCCAGGGCCGCCGCACCAGCAGCGGACGCGCGAAGAGCGTGCCGAGGAGCACGAAGGCGCAGACCCGCACCACCGACCAGGGCACCCAGGCGGCCACCGAGCCCAGGAACGGGTGGCCGCTCGCCGCGGCGTAGCTGCCCACGAAGTAGCTCATGTAGCCCACCAGCGCGGCTCCCAGAGCCAGCCCCAGATATCCACCGCTCGCATAGGTCAGCACGAGGAAGACCGCCAGGTGCAGCAGATGCTCCGGGATGAAGGCCGCCGGCTGGTTCTCCTTGCCCTCGCCGGTGGCGATCCAGCCGAACATCTCCTGGCGGTAAGGCTCGCCGCGGAGGATTCCCGCCTTCGCCGCCTCCGGCAGCCAGAAGACGAGCACGATCACGCCCAGGCTGAGCAGAAAAGCCCACACCATGCCCAGGATCCAGGCGCGGTAGGAGTCTCCCTCCTTCACGCGGTCGCGGAAGGAAAACCACAGCGTGAGCGGCGCGAGCAGCGGCAGCGCCCATTTGCCGCCCGGAACGAGCGCCAGAAGGGGCACGAACGGCGTGAGCAGCAGCGGCCAGGTCACAACGCCCCTCCCGCCGGCCCGAGGTGGACCTCCTCCACCAGCGTCGACGGATCGGCGTCGAGCACGTAGGCGAGAGCGCGCGCCACCTCGTGAGGCGGCACCATGGCCGTGCGGTCCCACTCGCCGGGGAGACGGTCCCAGAGCGGCGTGTCCGTGGCGCCGGGGAAGAGCGCCGAGATGCGCACGCCCGTGCCTTGCAGCTCCTCGCGCAGAGCGGCCACAAGGCCGCGCAGCCCCCACTTGCTGGCGCAATAGGCCGACCAGCCGGGAAAGCCCCGCGTGGCGGCGGGCGACAGGAGTGGGATGATCCATCCGCGCCCGCGCGCCTTCATCTCCGGCAGCAGGGCGCGGATGAGCAGGAAGGCTCCGGTGAGGTTGGTCTCCAGGATGGCGTGAAAATCGTCGGGAGAGGTCTCCTCCACCGACGCGACGGCGGCCACGCCCGCGGCCGGCACCACGACGTCCGCCGCGCCCCAGCGCGAGCGGATCTCCTCGGCGCTCCGCTCCAGGGCCAGGGCGTCGCGCACGTCGCAAGGGAGAAGGATGGCGCGTTCCCGAGCGGCCGAACCGGCGAGCTCCAGCGTCTCCTCCAGCGGTGCCTGGCGGCGGCCGAGGAGCGCCAGCGCATAGCCGCGGCGAGCCAGCTCCAGGGCGATCTCCCGGCCCAATCCGGAGCCGGCGCCGCTCACCACGGCCACGCCTGCGTTCTCGCCGCTCATCGAGCCTCTTCCGAGCCGGGCGAGCATATCAGCGTCCGAGCCGGCCGTGGCCGTCCGCGTTCCCCCTAGCGCCGGCTCTCGATTCTCGCCAGCAGGGTCCTCGCCTGTCGCGCGGCCTCGTCATTCGCATGGTCTATGGCGGCGAACGTGGCGCCGGCCTGGCGCAGGAGGATTGCGGTCTCGTCATAGCGGCCGAGCTCGAACAGGCACGCGCCCAGCGACACCTTGGCGCGGGCGAGATCGGGATGCTCGGCCGGCAGCTCCCTTCTGCGGATGTCCAGGGACCGCCGCAAGTAGGGCTCGGCCTCCCGGTACCGCTTCTGGGCCATGTAGATCCTGCCGATCTCGCGCACCGGGTACGCGAGATGAGGGTGGTCCGGACCTTCGGCCCGCTCGAGGATTTGCAGCGACTCCTGCGCCAGCCGCAGCGCTTCGGGGTACTCCGCGAGCTGGCGATGGGCTCCGGCGAGGAGAAGCAGAGCTTGCGCCACCAGCGGATGTCCCTCGCCCAGGCTCCGCCGCCGGAACTGCAGCGTCTCCTCCAGATAGGGGATCGCCTCCGCCACCTTCTTTTGCGATTGCAGCGCGACCGCCAGGTTGCCGAGGACCAACGGCACCATCCAGTGGTCCGGTCCGTAGTGCGACCGGACCAGGTGCAAGGCCTCCCGATTGAGGGCCTCGGCCTCGGCGTAATGGTCCTGCTCGTAGACGGCCAGGGCCAGGTTGGCCAATGTGGTCGCCACGTCCGGATGCTCGCCGCCAAGGATCCGGCGTTGGGCTCGCAGCGACTGGCGGAGCAGACCGGCCGCTTCCTTCGGCTTGCCCAGGTTGAGCAGGATTTCCGCGAACGCCGTCTGGTCGCGGTAGAGCCGCGGGTCCCCCGCCTTCAAGGCCCGGCGCTCGAGGACCAGCCCCTCGCGGAAGAGCCGCTCGGCCTCGGCATAGTCGCCGGCCGCCTGCTTCGCCTTGGCCAGGTAGAAGAGGCTCTGGGCCACGGCGGCCCCCGACGGCTCCTCCGCCTCGCGGGCGATGCCCAAGGCCTGCTGCTGGATCTTCTCGACCTCGGCCGACGGAGCGCCTTTCGTCACCAGCAACTCCCCTAACGAATTGAGCGTCCTCGCCACCTCCAGATCTTTCTCTCCCAGCCGGCGACGGCGAATGGCGAGGGCCTGACGCAGCAGCGACTCGGCGCCCTTGAAGTCGGAGCGTTCGATATGCAGCGAGGCCAGGTGCTCGAGGCTCTCCGCGACCGGGAGGGACTGGGGGCCGGAGATTTCGCGGCGCCGCCTGAGGGAACCCTCGAGGAGCGGTTCCGCCGCGTCGTAACGCCCTAAACCCAGGTTGACTTCGCCGATGGCGCCCATCACCGCGGCCTGGACGTCCGGCTGGCCGGCCAGCTCGCGGGAGATCCGGACCGCCCCCTGGTCCAGGATCTCGTTCGCCGTCAGCCGCTCTCCCCCGGTGCGATAGGGATCGGCCTGCTTGAAAGTGTCCACCAGGAACGACAGCGCATAGCGGGCCTTGTCCCTCTCCTTCACGACCTGCCGGCGCTGCGCCACGAGGCTCGCCATGAAGCCCGCGGCCAGCAGGACGACCACGGCCGCGGCGCTCACCGCCACCCGGTTGCGGCGCAGGAACTTGCGCGTCCGATACCGCAAGGTATCGGGCCGGGCGGAGACGGGGAGGTCCTGGAGGTGCCGCTCCAGGTCCGCCGAGAGCCGGGTGACGGAGTCGTAGCGCCGCGCCGGCTCCTTGCGCAGCGCCATGAGGACGATGTTGTCGAGGTCCCCTTGCAGCCGGCGGTGGAGGGCCTGCGGGCGGGTGTCGCGGGCGTGCGCGATCTCCTCCGCCGAGGGCGGACCGGGCCGCAACAGAGCGGCGCTCGGCCGCTCGGGCTGCTCCTCGCAGATCGCCCGCTCGATCTCGTAGGGCGCGTCCCCCGCCGTGGAATAGGGGCCGCGGCCCGCCAGCAGCTCGTAGAGCAGCACGCCGAGAGAGTAGACGTCGCTCGCCGTCGTGATCGCTTCGCCCTTCACCTGCTCGGGACTGGCGTAGTGAGGGGTCAGCATGCGCAGGCCGGTCCGCGTCAGGTGGGGGTCGCCGGCGGGCTCCTCGCCGAGCCGCTTGGCGATGCCGAAGTCCAGCAGCTTCGGCTCTCCCCCGGCGGTGATCAGGATGTTGCCCGGCTTCAGGTCGCGGTGCACCAGCAGGTTCTGGTGGGCATACTGGACGGCCGCGCCGATGCGCCGGAACAGCTCCAGACGCTGGTCGACGGTGAGCCGGCGGCGGTCGCAATACTCGTCGACCGGCGTCCCCTCGACCAGCTCCATGACGAGATAGGGGCGGCCGTCCTCCGTCCGCCCGCCGTCGTAGAGACGGGCGATGTTCGGGTGCTCGAGGCGGGCCAGGATCTGCCGCTCGGCGAGGAAGCGGTGCAGGGCATCGGTGCTGGCCAGGCCGGAACGCAGGATCTTGATGGCCACGTCCCGCTGATACTGCTCGTCCTCACGGCGGGCGAGGTAGACCGCTCCCATGCCGCCGCTGCCGATGCGGCGCAACAGCCGGTAGGGGCCCAGCCGCCCGCCCTCCTCCCGGTCGTCGAGCGCGAGGTCCAGGAGCTCGCTGGGAGGGCGCTCGAGGAAGCCGGCCCCCTCCTCGTCGGCGGCGAGCAGCTTCTCCACCTCGCGCCGCAGAGCCGGATCGCCGGCGCACGCCGCGTCCAGAAAGCCGGACCGCTCGGCCGGCGGGCGCTCCAGGGCCGCCGCGAAGAGACGGTCCACCGCACGCCAGCGCTCGGAGTCGATCACTCCCCCACCTCCTCACCCTGGTATGCGTCATTTCCCGCTCCGGCTTGCAACGCGCTGAGGAGCCAGGCCTTGGCGCGGCGCCACTCGCGGCTGACGGTCTCCGCCGAGATGCCGAGCTGCTGGGCCGTCTCCTCCAGGGTCAAGCCGGCGAAGAACCTCAGCTCCACGATCGTGGCCTTGCGGAGATCGATCTTCTCGAGGCCCGACAACGCCTCGTCCAGCGCCACCATGTCGGGGCTCTTCTCCAGCGCGAGATCCGCCACCTCGCCGAGGGTCACTCTCTCCGTCTGACCCCCACGCTTGGCGCGGTTGCGGTGGCGCGCGTAGTCGACGAGGATGCGGCGGATGAGGTGGGCGGCGAAGGCCAGGAAGTGGGCGCGGCTCGGCCAGTGGAAGCCCCCCTGGCCGCTGAGCCGCAGGTAGGCTTCATGGACGATGGCGGTCGCCTGGAGAGTGTGATCCCCCCGCTCCCGGCGGAGCTGCCGCAAGGCGATGCGGCGCAGCTCGTCGTAGACGAGCGGCAAGACCTCCTCGGCGGCCTGCTGGTCTCCTCGGCTCCACCGGCCGAGAAGAAGGGTGATGCCGGTCTGGGTCATGCGCGGATTCGAAGCGCTCCGGCTGAGAGCAAAAATATGCTGATCTGGCATCCATTGTACGGCCGCCGGGCGGCGCCGTCCAGCACCCTTCCTAAGTGTCACGGAGATTCCGCCGGAGGACAGCGGGGCTCGCCGGCCCCCTCTCCCGAACGGGAGAGGGGGAAACAAGAGGAAGACGTAGCTCCCTGCTGTTTTCCCCCTCTCCGGTCACGGAGAGGGGGCCAGGGGGTGAGGCTTCGAAGGGCAGGCCGGGCTCCGCCCATTCGTTGGCAGAGCCCGGCCGAAGTGGACCCGAGCTATAGATCGAACTTCACGTCGACGAAGAAGTTGCTGCAACTGCCGTTGGTCGGGAACGTGTTGCCCGCGACCCAGAACCCCGAGATGGCGTTCAAGACCCCCTGGGTCGTGAATCCCCCGCCGATGCCGCAGCCGGTCTTGACCTGGGAGGTGTTGGTGTTGACCCAGACGCGGTAGCGGGTGCCTGTCGTGATGTACACCGGGTTGATCGAGCCCCAGCACATGCCGGAGGAGACACAGTACGGCGTCACGCTGGCGAGCTCGGCGCCGCCGTCGGTCGTCAGGTGGAGGGTGTTGGAGCCGGTCTCACCGTCCGCCCGGTAGAAGCCGAGCTGCTTGATATAGCCGCTGTAATTCGAGCTGAACTGGGTGGCGACGCTGTAGACCTGCCCGTTGGTGGAGTTGTTCTCCCCCGGATTCGGGTTGGGATTGATCTGGAGGTTGCAGATGATGCTCTTCGGCGTCGTGTTCAGATTCGTGCCCGACGGAAAGCGCACGGTGGCGGAATGCCACTGACCGTCGCGCCAGGCCGGGCCGCTCGGCACGTAGTCGAAGCCGTAGTAGCCGGTGCCGATGCCGGCGTTGAAAAGATCCGCGCGGTAGAGGTTCGCTGTCGCCGTGCCGTCATAGATGCCGTCCCGGTAGATGTTGACGTTGATCGGCGAGGACGAGTTCGCATCCCTAGCCCAGCCGTAGATGTCGCGGCAGTTCGCGATGTCGTGATAACCCTGGTAGATCGGCGTGCCCTGGACGTTCACGACCACGTTGGGAGAGAGCGGACCGAACCATGTGACGCACTCCTGCACCATCTGCCATTGTAGGTTGTAGGTCCCTGACGCCGCGGGAGCCGTGAGGTTGAAATTGAGCGTCACTTGCCCTCCCGGCGGCACCGCTGCCGGCAGATCCACCCGCGTCGGGCTCCAGCCGTTCGGGCTGGGCAAGCCGAGGCGGTAGGCGTTGCACTGCGGGCCGATGGGGCTCCAGGTCAGGGTGCCTGTGTTCTTCACCGTCACGCTGACCGCGTAGACCTGCCCGGCGGTCATGGTCGTCGGCACGCTCTGAGAGATGAACTGGGCGTTTCTGGGTGCTTGGACGGTCACGGGCACGTTGGGAGAGAAGTCGCCGAACCACGTGACGCACTCCTGCACCATCTGCATTTGGAAGTTGTAGACCCCCGGCGTCGCGGGAGCCGTGACGTTGAAGTTGAGCGTCACCTGCCCTCCGGGTGCTACCGGCGCCGGCAGCTCCACCCGCGTCGCCGGGAGGAAAGTACCGTTGTTGTAGGGGTTGGCCGTGCCGAGGCGGTAGGCGTTGCACTGCGGACCGATAGGACTCCAGCTCAAAGTGCCCACATTCTGCAAGGTAATGCTCGCCTGGTAGCTCTGCCCGGCGGTCATGGTCGTCGGCACGTTCACAGAGATCATCCGGGCGTCTCTGGGCAGGGCCTGGACCGTCACGTCGCTCCACGTAACGTGCGTCTGGCCTCCGCTGTCCCTCACCACCAGGTGGACGCGATAGAGACCGGCGGTGTCATACGTGCGGGGGATGACGCTGCCGCCGTTGACGATTCCTTTGTTGTCGCCGAAATCCCACCAGTAGTTGTTGGCCGGGATGGCCTCGTTGTCGGTGCTGGCGTTGGCGTTGAAGGTGCAGGTGCGGCCCGTGCACGACACGGAAAAAGCGGCATTGGGAGGGGAGTTTGTGGTCACCACCGGCCGGAGATGCGGGACGTGGACGTAGCTGCTCAGCGGGAGCTGCGCGGTAATGGCGGCGGCTTCATTGTGCTGTGCGTCGCCGGAACGAAGCCCGGGAAAGCCCACGACGTCCCGGTCCGGGTTGGAGAATTGGCGGATCCGGTTGCAGACAATTGCGACATTTGTGGGATTCGGACAAACAGGCTTCGGCGGCTGATTGCCGCAGGTGCAGCCCATCATCGTCGCCCTCTGCTGGCCGCCGACCATCAGCAGATAGCCATACCCGACGGGCGACAAGGCTTGAGCATCGCTGTTTTCGTCATGGAACAGGCCGAAGTTATGGCCGATCTCGTGGGCCAGGGTGTAGTCGGACTCGCCACAGTAGGCGCGAACGGCCGTGAAGGTACGGTCTCCCATCGCTTCGTTCCTGAGCTCATTCGACGATCCGGGCGGCGGCGTTGTGTAAAACGTATTGTTGGCGCGCGGCAGGTTGGCGACTCCACAGGGGAAGTCGCTCGTGTAGTTAGGGGGAACGATGACGGTTACGACGTCGGCGCCGAAGGCGTTCCGCAGGTTTACGACTTCGGCGGGCGTCGGCGCGGGCGGCTGCCGGTTGAAGCCATTCAGCCAGCGGTGAGCGTCGTTGACACCCGTCGCCGGCGGCTGGTCATCGCCGACGAGCGGCACGATGGCGATCGGGTTGAAGAATGCATCCACGCCGCTAGCGTCCAACGCGAAGTTGCCATAGGAGAGCGAGTCGTAGAAGTACCGGTACAGATCGCTCTCAAAATCCACCTCGGGAGTTCGGATGAAGAACGCCCGCGGATAGACGGCGAGGACATCGATACGGATGGAGCCGAGCTTGGTGACGGAGCGGCCCGTCGAGGCGTTTCTCTGCGGTCTTGGAAGACTGGGCAGCGCCGGCGCCTCCTCCGAAACCGGAGCGGAGGCTTCGAGCCCGCACGAGGGTGGGACATTCCGGGTGTCGAGACGGACCAGCCGCTGGCTTTCCCCCGTACCTCCGACGACCTCGAAACGCTCGCCCTCGAATTCGATCTGCGCGCTGATCTGCGCGCCGTGGTAGCCGACGTGGATGGAGCCCGCCTCCACATCGCCGCTGGCGTATCGCAGGCTACCGAACCAGCTCTTCCAATCCGGCCGATAGTCGAAGAATCGCGTTCTGACAGCCTTCAGAAGAGGGCGATCTGGAAGCTCGATCAGAAAAGACGGTGGATTGGCGGCGACATCCGCCGGATCCACCTGGATGAGGAATTCCTCGGCGGTGTTCGGCCTCAGCAGCCGGCTACCCTTGGGCAGCGAGGCTTTTTCGACGACGTAGAGCGGCGAAGGCGCGGGGTCGCGCGGCCCCTGGGCGGCGCCGGCGCTCATCGCCGTGAGCGCGACGAGACTCACGGCGGTCAGGATCCTCGAGATTCGCATCGGTTCTCTCCTTCGAGCAGGGACTGCGCTCCAGTGCGCAGCCACGAGCCCTCCCCGTAGGTCTCGCGTCCCGAGAGCTTCTCGGGCTGTCGGATGGGGGAAGGCTCTGTCAGGAGATGCGCGATGCGGAGGCGAGATCCGTCACCACCGCGCCGTGAGCTTGCGGCTGCTCACCCGCCCGCTCCCTTCGCCCGCGACCCGTAATAGAACCCCATCGCCGAGCCGAGGAGCGCGGTCTGGGCGGGGAGGAGGATCTGCAGGATCTGCTTCAGGTGATCGAAGGGCCGGTCCGCCAGCGCGAGAACGAGCTCGCGGTCCTTCTCGCCGGCCAGCCGGAGGAGCTCTCCGGCGTCGGGCTCGCGGCGCAACAGCACCGTCGCGAGACTGAGCCCGGAAGTGGCCACGAAGGCCCAGAGCAGCAGCACCAGGCCCCACTTGCGCGCCCGGTCCGCGAGCGTGATGACGCTGGCGCCCTCGTAGTGCGGCGGCGGCACCTCCACCCGCGCCTTGGCGCGGACCGGTTTGCTCGTCACAGGAAGACCACCTCGCGCGGCGGAGCGTCCGGATCCGGTCCCTGGATCTGCAACTGGGCGCCGTTGAGCCGCTCCTTGTACAGCCAATTCCACACATTCACGGACTCGCTCACGATCGCCCCGATCGACTTGCCGCTCAGCCGCTCGATCTCCTCGATCTGCGCCAGCGTCGGTCCGACGAAGCGCATGTCGAGCCGTTTCTTTCTGAACATGCTGAACATGACTGCCACCTCCATCGCGGCCGCCGGGCCGCGTGTTACGATATGGATGCTTCGCAAAAAAGGGAGGGCGTGCTGTCACACGCCCTCCCGGAACGGCTCAGGCCGTTTTCGAAGCAGGATCGGTCTGGGAAGCCGGAGCCGGGTTTTCCGGCTTCGGCTGCTCAGCCTTCGACGCCGATTCCGGCGATTCCGTCACCGGCTCCTCGGGAGGCCGTTTTCCGGCCCCGAACGGCTGGACGCCGTACTTGACCAGTCGCGGGCTCCGGAAACCGAGGTGGCCCCTGAGGACCCCGCGGATCTTCGCCGCCGCATCCTCTCCCTTCCGCATCAGCTCCCGGTGGTCCCTGGTCTCCTGCTGCTTCTCGGACTTACGCACCTGCAGCCGCGCTCCTCGTCCCGTCACTTCGTCATACACGGACCGAAGAACGGCGAGGTCGGCCGAGACGTCCGGAAGCTCGGCCTGGTCGGCGGTGACGTTGGTGATGAGCTTGAACCAGTTGTCCTTCTTACTCGCGTCACCCCTTTTGGCTACCCGTTTCTTGGGCACAAGCGTCTTGGGCACAAGCGTGCTCCTTTCTACCCGAACTGCCGGGCGAAGGCGACGATCTCCTCGGTGAGCTCGACGTAGCGGCCCCGCACCTTGGGACCGTTCAGCGTCAGGCCCACCGTCGCTTCCCCGGAGATCTCCAGTTGGACGTTGTGTCCCACCGCCTCGGCGTAGATCGAGACGTACTCGACGAACGCCGCGGCCACCCGCGCCGACGGCAGCCGGAAGACGCGGCTGATCGCCTCGCCCTTCGGCAGGAGCCCCCAAGCCGGCATGGCCGCGAGCATCTCCTGCACGCGCTCCGACTTCAGGCTGGCCGACGATGGGGCCCCGAGCGCCTCCTGCACGCGCTCCGACTTCAGGCGCTGCGTCGCTCGGGTGGTGGGGGACGGACTGCCGGCAAACTGACTCATACTGCACCTCCTTCTGACATCGGCGCCTCCATGGCGCCGAAGGCTCATTCAGCTTTCTTTGCCCTCTTGGTCGGCGGCTGCAACCAGGGGCCAATCACCCGCAGGAAGGCGCTGAGGCATATCGCCGCGTCATTTCGCTGCGCCGGCAGGATCGCCGGCCCCACGCCGGCGTTTCCGGCGGGCGCCTGCAGCCAAGGGCGAATCACCCGCAGGAAGGCGTTGAGGCAACTGGCCGCCTCGCTCCGCTCCTCCTCCCGGATTCCACGCCCCATCGGCGTCTCCGGCTCTGCCGGGATCTTCCGCCCTGCCGCGGTGTTTCCCAGGATCAGCTCCTCGAGGGTCAACTCCAGCGCTCCGCACAGCTTCGCCACGTCCTCCAGCGGCGGGCAGTGCACCCCCCTTTCCCATTTCCTGAGCCGTTCCTGGGAAAGCTCCAGCCGTTCCGCCAGCGTCGCCTGGCTCCAACCCTTCCTCTTGCGCGACTGCACAATCCGCCGCCCCAACCTCCGGCGCAGGGTTGCTTTCGCCGATCCCGAGCTCGATTTCACGTTCCCGTTCATGACTTCTATATAGTCACCGAAAAAATTCTCTTTCGTCAACCCAACTTCTATACCTCCCTTTTGGAGCCATTCAGGAAAAAAATTTTAGTTCTCGAATACGAGAACTTCTCCCGTTGTTTCTGCCGAATAATCCACTTAGAATTTCTGAATCGGGAAACTAATCGCCGGGAACGCAGACAGGCGAATTCCGGCTCCGTGGGGGGAGAGTTACGCCCCCTTTCGCGAGCCCGCGGACACTTTGCTTAGGTAAAGGAAGCGCTCGTGGACGGTCGGACCGCTGCGGTTCCGGGGCTCGCTCCGCGGGCTAAGGAGGTCCAGATGTCTCAGCGCAATCGCCTCGCCATAGCCGCCCTCGCCCTCTCGGCGGCTCTCTTTCTCGCGTCCCCGGCGCCCTGCCGCGCCGGCGGGCTCGGGCCGGAACGGATCACCGCAGCGGGGCTCCTGGAGCGGTTCCTGGGTTGGATCCATGAGCGCTGGCCCGGCGGCAACTCCGCGCCGCAAGACCAGGCTTGGGAGAAGGAGGGGTCGGCCATCGGCCCTGACGGCCAACCTCGCGCGGCAGCCGCGCCGAGCGACCCGTCTGCCCCAGAAGATTCCCACTAAGCCACGGAGGGACTCTCCGCCGGCTCGATGCTGCGGGGGCATAGAAATTTATCCGTGCCTGTGCGAGAATGCGCAGCCACAGGAGAAACTTCTGGACCACCATCCCACCGCGGCGGAGCTGCAAGGGTTCGTGTGCGGCAACCTTTCGGCCGAGCGCACTCGTGCCGTCGTGGCCCACCTCGTCCGCGGCTGCGCGACCTGCGGCAGGGCGCTGGCGCCGGATCTCGCTGTGCTCTTCGCCAGGGAAGATCGGCTCGAGCTCCCAGTCGCCCCCGCGGAGACCTACGACGAGGCCATCGACCGGGCCTTCGCGACCGTGCGGGCCGTGGCGCGGGACCTCCCGGCGATCCGATCGGCGGAGCAGAGGAAGCGGGAAGCCGTGGACTTGCTCGCCTCCCGCGGACTGGCGGGCCTCGGAGAGGCGCCGGAGAGCTTGCAAGGCCTGCCTCTCTTCGAGGCGCTGCTGGAGCGGAGCTGGGTGCTCCGCTACGAGAATCCGGGCGAGATGGTGGAGCTCGCCCGGTCCGCCGCCCTGCTGGCGGACAAGCTGAACGCAACCCAGCACGATGCTGCCGAGGTCGCCGATCTCCGTTTCCGCGCCTGGGTTGAGCTGGCGAACTCCTACCGTGTCGCCGACGAGCTGCAGCGGGCCGACGAGGCGTTGGACCGGGCCACCGAGCACTTCCTGCAGGGCAGCCGGGACGATCTCCTCGCGGCGCGCTTCTTCACCGTGCTGGCCTGGCAATACGCGGCTCGCCGGTACTTCAGGGTGGCGTGCTCCACCCTCGGCGTCGTAGCCGACATCTATCAGCATCGCCAAGACGAGCACATGGTGGGGCGCATACGGATCATGAGCGGCATCTTCACCGGCTACGCGGGCAAGGCCAAAGCTGCGGTCCGCCTGATCGAGGAAGGCCTTTCTTTGCTCGACGAGCAGCGCGACCCTGGACTGGTATCCACCGCGCAACAAAACCGCGCTCGTTTCCTCGCGGACTGCGGCCGCTTCCGCGAGGCCCGGCGCGCGCTGTGGGAATTCCGGCGGCGCAGCCCGGACACCGGCGGCCGGCTGAACGAGCTGAAGGTCCGCTGGCTGGAAGGGCAAATCTTCGTCGGTTTGGAGGATTTCGAGCGGGCCGAGCAGGCATTGCGGCAGGTGAAGGAAGGCTTCGAGGAGGCCAGGCTGCCATTCAAGGCGACGCTCGCCGGGCTGGAGCTGGGATCCGTCTTGCTGCGGCAAGACCGCCTCGACGACGCGATCGAGGTCGTTCAGGAATGCACCAGCGTCTTCCTGTCACTCGGGATCCACCGCGAGGTCCTGGCCACCGTCCTGCTGCTGCACGAGGCCAGCAAGCGGCGACATCTCACCCTGACGCTCCTCGATGCCGTGATCGACGAATTGCGCAAGCTGGAGGAGGGACCGGGCGTTCTTCCCCATCCGGCGGCGGAGGAGTAACAGGAAAACCTCACCCCTGGCCGTGGACGGCGCCGGGCTACCGTAGCAAGGTGTCTATGCGCCGTAGCAGGCGTCTACGCGCCGTAGCAGGCGTCTATGCGCCGTAGCAGGCGTCTACACGGCTGTAGCAGGCGTCTATGCGCCGTAGCAGGCGTCTATACGGCTGTAGCAGGCGTCTACGCGCCGTAGCAGGCGTCTACACGGCTGTAGCAGGCGTCTACGCGCCGTAGCAGGCGTCTACACGGCTGTAGCAGGCGTCTATGCGGCTGTAGCAGGCGTCTACGCGCCGTAGCAGGCGTCTACGCGGCTGTAGCAGGCGTCTACGTGACGTAGCAGGGGGCTAGGCCCGTGTAGCAGGTGGCTACGGAACAGGGGGGAGCGGAGTAATTACGCCGACTTGCGGCTCCGCTCCAGCAGCTTCTCGAGCATGGCCTTGAGGAGCTCCTCCACTTCCTGCTCCCGCAGCTCCAACGCCGGTTTCGCGGCGGGCGGCGGCTGGAGCTCGACCGACTGCAGCAACTCCCGGAGTCTTCGTGCCGCAGGCGAGCCGACGCCCGGCGAGCGCGGATAGGCCAGGCTGAAGAACTCCGCCGGCTCGAGGTCCGCCGCCTGGCAGATCCGGACGAGGTGATCGATCCGCATGTCGCTCACGCCGGAAAACAGCTTGCTGAGGTAGCTTGGGCTCACCCCCATCCGGCGGGCGATCTCCCGATGGCTGAGGCCCAGGATTCTGAGGGACGCCCGGAGCAACTTGATGAGGCGCTCGGTCTCCAGTTCCATGAGGGACTCCATCGTACCGCGGTTCCTCATCCGCCGCAAGGGCTCTCAGATGGAGAACTCATTGACAGATAGGAATTTACGCCTTGCGAAGGCCCTTGAGCCCGTGGGTTGGTAGAGCGCTCTCAGGAGCGGAGAGACTCAGTTCCGCTGCTCCCCTCAAGCTGCGGCCCAGAACTCCGACAGGAGTGCGGCCTGCTCGAGCACCGTCTGCGTCGCCTTTTCCTGCTTGTCGGGAGGGTATCCGTGCTTACGCAGGATGCGCTTGACCAGCACCCGCAACTGCGCGCGCACGTTCTCGCGCAGCGTCCAGTCGATCGTCACGTTGTTGCGCACGGTCTCGACCAGTTCCCGCGCGATCCCGCGCAGCGTCTCGTCGCCGAGCACCTTCACCGCGCTGTCGTTCGTCTCCAGCGCGTCGTAGAAGGCCAGCTCGTCTTCCGTGAGCCCCAGCGCCTCGCCGCGGGCGTTTTCTTCGCGCATGTCCTTCGCGAGCGCGATCAGCTCCTCGATGACCTCCGCCGCGGCGAGGGCCCGGTTCTGATACCTGCGGATGGTCTGCTCGAGCATCTCGGCAAATGAGCGCGCCTGCACCACGTTCTTGCGGCGCCGGGTCGCGATCTCACCTTTCAGGAGCTTCTGCAGCAGCTCCACCGCCAGGTTGCGCTGAGGCATGCCCCGCACCTCGGCCAGGAACTCGTCCGAGAGGATCGACAAGTCCGGCCTCTCCAGGCCGGCCGCGGCGAAGATGTCCATGACACCTTCCGGGGCCACGGCGCGCGAGATGATCTGCCGCACGGCGTGGTCCAGCTCCTCCTCCGGCCGGGCATCGGCCGGAGCGCGCTTGGCGAGCACCGCCTGCACCGCCTGGAAGAAGGCCACGTCGTCGCGGATGCGCAGCGCCTCCTCGTGCGGCACCGACAGCGCGAAGGCCCGGGACAGCTCGCGCACGGCACGGATGCAGCGGTCCTTGCCGTTCTCCTGGGCGAGGATGTGCTCCTGGGCAAGAGGCAGCAACCCGAGCCGCTCCTGCGGCGTGCCGGTTGTCCACTTCGAACGGTCGAAGCCACGCACGACGCCCTCGGGCGTCGTGTACGGTCCGAAGAGCGCGCAGCAGACCTCGTACTTCTCCAGCATCACGGCCACGGCCTCGTTCTGGTCGAGCGCCGTCCGGCCCGTGCCGCCGCTCTCCGTGTACGTGGCGAGCGCCCGCTTCAGCTCGTGCGCGAGCCCGAGGTAGTCGACGATGAGCCCGCCCGGCTTGTCCTTGAACACCCGGTTCACGCGCGCGATGGTCTGCATCAGGCCGTGCCCGCGCATCGGCTTGTCCACGTACATGGTGTGCAGGCTCGGCGCGTCGAAGCCGGTGAGCCACATGTCGCGCACGAGCACCATCCGGAAGGGATCGGCGGGATCGCGGAAGCGGTTCGCCAGCGCCTCGCGGCGGGACTTGTTGCGGATGTGGTCCTGCCAGTCCGTGGGATCGGACGCCGAGCCGGTCATCACCACCTTGATCGCGCCCTGCTCGTCGTCCTTGCTCGCCCAGCCCGGCCGCAGCTTCACGATCTCGTCGTGGAGCTCGACGCAGATGCGCCGGCTCATGCAGACCACCATCGCCTTGCCGTCCAACGCCTCCAGGCGCTTCTCGAAATGCTCGACGATGTCGCGCGCCACGATCGCGAGCCGCTTCGGCGAGCCCACCACCGCCTCGAGCTGCGCCCACTTGGTCTTGAGCTTCTCCTTGCGCTCGACCTCCTCGCCCTCGGTCGCCTCCTCGAAGTCGGGGTCGATCTTCGGCCGCTCCGCCTCGTCGAGCGCCAGCTTGGCGAGACGGCTCTCGTAGTAGATCGGCACCGTGGCGCCGTCCTCGACCGCGCGCTGGATGTCGTAGACGCTGATGTAGTCGCCGAAGACGGCGCGGGTGTTGGCGTCCTGCAGCTCGATCGGCGTGCCGGTGAAGCCGATGAACGAGGCATGCGGCAGCGCGTCGCGCATGTGCCGCGCGAAGCCGTCGATGAAGTCGTACTGGCTGCGGTGCGCCTCGTCGGCGATCACCACGATGTTGCGCCGCTCGGAAAGCGTCGGGTGCCGGTCGCCCTTCTCCTCCGGGAAGAACTTGTGGATGGTCGTGAACACCACGCCGCCCGCGGCCACGGAGAGCAGCTCGCGCAGGTCCGCCCGGCTCGCCGCCTGCACCGGAGGCTGGCGCAGGAGCTCCTGGCAGCGCGAGAAGGTGCCGAAGAGTTGGTCGTCGAGGTCGTTGCGGTCGGTGAGCACCACGAGGGTCGGATTGCCCATCGCCGGCTCGCGGATGATCCGGCCGGCGTAGAAGGCCATCGTCAGGCTCTTGCCCGAGCCCTGCGTGTGCCAGACCACGCCCACGCGCCGATCGCCGGGCCTGGCGTTCTCGCGCGGGCTGGCACCGAGCACTTCGACAAGCTCCGCGACGACCTGCAGCCGTTCGCCTTGGTCGGGTGAAAGGACGATCGGCGGATAGTCGGGATTGACGGGCTTGAGCGTGATCCGGGTATGCCGCCAGGAGCTGCCCGCGGAGGCCTTCTCGCTCTCGTACCGCTTGACCGTGTAGCGCTCGCCCGTCTCGGGATCGACCTCGTCGTGAAGCTGCACGAGAACGGCCTTGCCTTGCCGCGTGCCTTCGACCGGCGCCGAGAAGAGACACAGCGCGCCGTCCGGGATCTCCGGCTCCATGGAGCGCCCCTCCACCCGCGCCGCGAACATCCCCGGGCGCAGCTTGCGGCGGGTTTCCACCTCGACCCACTCGAATTCGTCATCCGGCACGTGCTGCGGATCGCTGAACGCACCGGCCGCGGCCTTGAGGGGCACGAAAGGGACGACGCTACGGTAGCGCTCGGCAGGTTGCGGCCGAACCAGCCTGAGCACCGGACCCGCATCAAAGTGCAATTGCGCCGCGCGCAACGTCTCGCCGACGGCAACCTGCACGGCATGGAACTGGTGGTAGCCGGCCATCTTCTTGACGATGCTCCCGCTGCCGTCGTCCTCGAACACGATGAAATCGCGCACCAGATCGAGGAGGCGCCGCGGCGCCAGCAGCCCCTCGATCACGACCTGCAGCTCGGCAACGTGGGCACCGGCCTCCACCTCGCCGGAGATTGTGCGCCAAGGCTTGAACCACTCGCGGCCCGCCGTCAGAGTGCCGGCCCGAGCTTGCACGCCGTCGGACACGATCAGCACCGCGTTCGTCGCGAGGAGCGCGGGAACCTGCGCCTTGTAGGTCTGGAGCTGCTGGAAGGCGCTCCAGATCGTGGCCTCCTCGCTGGCGGCGTTCTTGAGCTCCAGCACCGCGAGCGGCAGACCGTTGACGAACAGCACCACGTCCGGCCGGCGGCTGTGCTTGTTCTCCACGACGCTGAACTGGTTGACGGCCAGCCAGTCATTCGTCGGGACATGGTCGAAATCGATCACCCGCGCCTGCGCGCCGCGAATCCCGCCCTCGCCGTCGCGGTACTCCACGGTGACGCCGTCAACCAGCAGGCGGTGCAGGGCGCGGTTGCGCTGGATCAGATCCGCGCCTTCGGGGCGCGTCAGCTTGCGGAAGGCGTCTTCCAGCGCGTCGGCGGGCAATGTGGGATTGAGCCGCACCAGCGCGTCGCGCAGCCGCCGGGCCAACACCACCTCCCCGTAGTCGCGCCGCTCGGCGGCCAGCACGTCGGGCGCGATATCAGGGCCATGAGCGAACTGCCAACCGACGCCTTGCAGCCAATCGCGGGCAGCTTCTTCGACGACGGACTCGGTAAAGGGGTTGCTCACTTGCCGCGCCTTCTGTTCGTTCGAACCCTGTGCAGCCGTTCGGTGAAGCCGCCTTCGGCTTCGAAGGCTGCCGCCTGTGCGGCAATCTGGCGGTCCAGCAAAGCGCAAGCCACGCCAATCAGAACCAGAGCGGCATTCGCCGCCAGCCCCGCATAGCTGGACGCCATGGACGAAATGGCCTGTCCCTCCTGTCCATCCTGCCTATCTCGTCCATGTTGTCCATCAACTCGATGCATCTCCCCAACCCACCGCGCCACCTCGTCGGCGGTAGCACACCGCCGATCCACCAGCGCTTTGCGGCGTGGGTCCTCGCGGTCCCAGAGCGGCAGGCCGCGCTGCCGCAGAAAATCCTCATAGTCTAGCCGCAGTTCCTCGAGGCTGGCGCGGGCAACGTTCGTCAGCTTCAATTCCATCTTCTTCGAGGTGCCGCTGGCCTGACTGCCCTCGGCAATGTTCTGCACGCCCGACCGCGCCGCCTGAATCATCTGATCATGGGTGCGGCTTCTTCGGTCGATGTACCGGTCGCAAAACCGCGCCGTAACGTCATAGACCAGTTGTGCGATCTGGAAGCTCTTGAGGTTCCGGTAACCGCCGTGCTTCGGGATTAATGGCTCCTGTCCAGGTTGTCCCTTTTCACCCATCAGACAACCCTTCGATGAACTTCTCCGCGTCCTGCACCCTCAGCTCACCGGAGATGAGCTTGGGCAGCAAGTAGCCACGGATTTTTGTGAGCATCTCTATTTCTTCCCAGGCGTTGGAGATTCTGCAATGAAGGCCACGAACGAGAGCATCGAACCTGTCGGACAGTGCCTTCGCAGGAGTTACAAGCTCGATCGACTTTAGATAGCTGACAGGCCGCGCGATGGACGGCACGCCTACTTGGGAGGCATTCGCCAAGAGTTTATGCTGCCCCAAGGGGGATCGGAAAAAGTACGTCATCAGAAGCGGTGATACTTTGGTCGAATCACATCTCAAGAAGAACTGCCTTTGTGATAAAATATATTGCTCGTAGCGCGACCGGTCAGAAATGTACGAGACTTGCCCGATGTTGCCGGCGTGCGTGAAGACAATGTCCCCCCGGATAACAATAGAACTCCTTAGTCGTTCGGCATGCTCGGCGGTGATGAAGTTGAAGGAGCTGTCTTCTAGCATTGCGCCATGCAAATGCTGGCCGCTGATTACTGGGACGCCATGGTCTACAAATGTAGATACTTTGATGTTTGACCCGAATGGACCCATGCCAACCCTAAGGCTCAAGCTCTCGACCGTACTAACATTCCACCCCTCCGGAATCTCGCCAAGTTCCGAGTTCACGAGGCGGGCGGGGAAGAGGTCAGCGAGGGGCTGAGGGAGGCCAGGGTCGCGGCCTTCGGCCTTGGCGCGGACGGGGTCGAAGTCCACGAACCAGGACTTGAAGAGCGCCCGCGCCATCGCCTCCAGCGTCTCGCTCATCCGTCGGTTCAGCTCGATCTTGTCGTCCAGCGTGCCGAGGATGTGGGCAATGGCACGCTGCTGATCTTGGGGCGGGAGCGGAAGTGCTTGAGCGCCGAATGAATCCCTGCTCAGCGTCGGATTGGAAGTGCCGTCTTTGAGGTGGTTTAGGCCGACATACTTGATCAAGAAGTACGCGTACTTGAGATCGATATCCAGTCGCAGAGGAGCCAACGAGTACGCAGTGTCAATTACCCAGTAGTCATCGTCCGACCACTCAATACCCAACGGCCCTTGCCCCTTCCGACCGAGGATCACTCCAGGCCCCTTAAAGAGAGGTTGGTCGTGACTCCCGCATCTCCCGTTGGTTCCAAATACAGGAACACGGCCTGGCCGGCGCATTGACTCCACAAGCGACCTTCCGTATCGGAGTTCGAAGAGGTCTCGGCTAGCAATAAGGGGCCAGTGGATCTCCTCAGGTGCCGGAAGTCCACGCGGGGGCGTCGTTCCTTCCGGTAGCTCACCCATCGTACCCAAGCTCCTTCAGGTTCCTTTCAATGACGGCATCGAGCTTCGCGGCCTCGACCTGCTGCTCGCGCAGTGTTGAGGTGAGGCGCTTCATCTTCGCCTCGAACGGCTCGCCGTCGTCCTCCTGCGCCTCCGCGCCGACGTAGCGGCCGGGGGTGAGCACGTGGCCGTGCTTGCGCACCTCCTCCAGGGTCGCGCTCTTGCAGAAGCCGGGGACGTCGGCGTACTCGCCGGCGTCCTTCTCACCGCGCCAGGCGTGGTAGGTGTCGGCGATCCGGGCGATGTCCTCGTCAGTCAGCTCGCGGTGGGTGCGGTCCACCATGCGGCCGAGCTTGCGAGTATCGATGAAGAGGACATGGCCGCGGCGGTCGCGGAACCTGCCGTTCGTGCGGTCGCGCGCGAGGAACCACAGGCAGGCGGGGATCTGCGTCGAGTAGAAGAGCTGGCCCGGGAGCGCCACCATGCAGTCCACGAGGTCGGCCTCGATCAGGTTCTTGCGGATCTCGCCCTCCCCGGACTGGTTGGACGACATCGAGCCATTGGCGAGGACGAAGCCGGCCACGCCCGCGGGCGCCAGATGGTGGACGATGTGCTGCACCCAGGCGAAGTTGGCGTTGCCCCTGGGCGGCGTGCCGTACTGCCAACGCTTGTCGCCGGACAGGCGCTCGCCGCCCCAGTCGGAGACGTTGAAGGGCGGGTTGGCGAGGATGAAGTCGGCCTTGAGATCGGGGTGGCGGTCGTTGTGGAAGGTGTCGCCGTGGGCGATCTGGCCGTCGATGCCGCGGATGGCGAGGTTCATCTTCGCGAGCCGCCAGGTGGTGTAGTTCGACTCCTGGCCGTAGATCGAGATGTCGGCTTTGGCCTTCCCGCCTCCCGCCTTGCCCCCGTTCCCGTTGCCCGAAGCGTGCGCTCGGATGAACTCCACCGACTGCACGAACATGCCCGCGGAGCCGCAACAAGGGTCATAGACGCGGCCGCGGTAGGGTTCGATCATCTCGACCAAGAGATTCACCACGCAGCGCGCCGTGTAGAACTCGCCGCCCTTCTTACCCTCGGCGCTCGCGAACTGCGAGAGGAAATACTCGTAGACGCGGCCGAGCACGTCCTTGGCGCGGGCCGCCTCGTCGCCGACCTTGATGTTGCTGACCATGTCGATCAACTGGCCGAGGCGCGTCTTGTCGAGCGCGAGGCGAGCGTAGTCCTTGGGCAGCACGCCCTTCAGTGACGGGTTGTCGCGCTCGATGCCGGCCATGGCGTCGTCGACGAGTTGGCCGATGGTGGGCTGGCGCGCCTGCGCTTTGAGGTGCGCCCAGCGCGCCTCGGACGGGACCCAGAAGATCGAGAGCGCGCGGTATTCGTCGGGGTCCTCCGGGTCGGCGCCCTTCGCCTGCTCGGCGACGAGCCTGGCGTGTTGCTCCTCGAAGGCGTCCGAGATGTACTTGAGGAAGATGAGGCCGAGAACGACGTGCTTGTACTCGGCCGCGTCCATGCTGCCGCGGAGGGCGTCCGCCATGCGCCAGAGCTCGGCTTCGTAGCCGAGGTTCGCCGCGGTTTCAGCGCTTCTGGCCGGTTTCGGCGCGGCGAGCTTAGGAGCGGCGGGCCTCTGGCTTGTGGACTCGGCGGCGACGACATGTGGAGGAGTGGGGCCAGGTTCTGCGGTGCCGGCCAGGCGGGCGATGAGGACGGACTTCTCACGGCCGGAGTCGTCGAGGTCGAGCGCGCGGCAGATTTCCTTGAGCTGGTCGCGGGACATGTCCCCAAGGATGTCGGCGAGGTGGGCTTTTCGCGAGCCGGCGAGGGCATCTACGAGCTGATCTCGCACTCGGCGGTCGCGGACCTCCAGTCCGAAACGGTCGACGGCGGCCAGCAGCTCGTCTCGCTTGAATTGTTGCAGGACGGCGCGCTTCGACGGCATGGACCTCCCAAACAGTCCGGCTTCGGACTGAATCAAGCCAGGTTTTGAGGACTTCTAATGATACCTGAGGACCCTCCGGCGTCGCGATCCGGCGCTGATAGAGTCTCGCGGATCATGGCGCCGACTCCCTCCGCAAGACCTGCTCTTCTCGGTTGGCGCCGTCTTTCTCGTGCCGTCGCAACCTCGCTCATCGTCCTGGCCTGCTGCTCCTGCGGTGACCGCCCGGCGGACCACGGCGCCGCCGTCAATCCCGCTGGCCGGCCCAGCTTCGTCCTCATCGTGGCCGACGATCTGGACGCCGACCTGGGCTCGATGGACGTGATGCCGCGGACGCGCCGGCTGATCGCGGATCAGGGGGTCGAGCTCACGAGCCATTTCGTCTCCACGCCGCTGTGCTGCCCGAGCCGGACCACTCTCTTCACCGGCCAGTACACTCACCATCATCGCGTCTACCGGAACCGCGGGCGGACGGGCGGCTTCCATCGCTTTCAGCGGCTGGGCCTCGAGCAGCAGACTCTCGCCCTCGCCTTGCAGCGCCGCGGCTACCGCACCGCGCTCGTCGGCAAGTACCTCAACGAGTACAAGGGCGTCTACGTGCCGCCCGGCTGGAACGAGTGGGTGGCCGCGTCGGCCGACGCCTACAACGGGTTCGGTTATGCGCTGAGCGTCAACGGCAAGCGGGAAGTCCACCACAAAGACCCGAGCGACTACACGACGGACGTGCTCGCCGCCCGCGCGGAGGCGTTCCTCGCCGCCCAGCAACCAGGCGCTCCGTTCTTCCTCTATTTCGCGCCGCTCGCCCCGCACCCGCCGGCCACGCCGGCGCCGCGGCACGCGGGCCTCTTCGGCGACCACGCGATCCCGCGGACGGCGGCGTTCAACGAGCCCGACGTGAGCGACAAGGCGCCGGGCCTCCGCGGCCGGCCGCCGTTGAGCACGGCGGACGTGGCGGCGCTCGACGAGCACTACCGCCGGCGCCTGCGCTCCCTGCAGGCGCTCGACGAGGCGGTCGAACGGCTCGACGCGGTGCTGCGCAAGCGCGGGCTGAGCGACAGCACCTACGTGATCTTCACCTCCGACAACGGCTTTCACATGGGGCAGCACCGCCTGCCCTTCGGCAAGGGGACGGCCTACGAGGAGGACATCCACGTGCCCCTCTACGTGCGCGGCCCGGGAGTGCGCGCCGGCGCGAAGGAAGCGCGGCTGACGTCCAGCGCCGACCTGCCTGTCACCCTCGCCGAGCTGGCGGGCGCGCCTCTGCCCAACGCCGACGGCCGGTCCCTGCGGCCGCTGTGGGAGTCCGCCGCCGAGGTCGCATGGCGGCAATTCGTGCTGATCGAGAACTTCCAGGCCGGCGACGACGAGGGGCAGCGAGCCGATCCGGCGGCCGTCCCCGCCAAGGTGCGGGCGGCGGTGCCGCTGGTCAGCGCCCTGCGCGGCGCGCGCGCCAAGTACGTGGAGCTGGCCGGCGGGAAATGGACCGAGCTGTACCGTCTCGACGCGGACCCCCACGAGCTCGACAACGCCGCCGCCTGCCTCCCCGCCGGACAGCGACGGCAGTTGGCCGATCTGTTGCACGCCATGGCGGCGTGCCGGGGCGACGGGTGCCGGCGCGTGGAGGAGACTGCCTTGCCTGATCTCGCCTTGGAGAAGCCGGCCCCCCGCCCAGGGCGGCCACGCAGGGCCGCCCCTACAGATCGCCTGGAGGGAATTTCACCCTCGTGCCCATGACGCACCGAACCCACGACGACCACAGAACGATCTGTAGGGGCGGCCCTGCGTGGCCGCCCTGGGTGGGGGCACGAGGCGGGAGAGGAGGGGCCGGGGATGTGGGGAGGGAGAGGAGGTATGCTAAACCCTGCTGCGCGGCCGGTCCGGTCCGCGCGGCCGAAGCCAGGGGGAGGAAACCGATGGAGATCCGGCAGACTCGGGTGGTGATCCGCACGGCGCGGTTCGACCGTGCGTTGAAGTTCTACGGCGATTCCCTGGCGCTGCCGCGGCTGCAGAGCTGGGACCGCGAGGATTCGCGCGGCGCGCTCTTCCAGGCCGGCGCCGCCGTGGTCGAGATCGTGGGACCTCCCGCCGGCCAGGACCCCCGCTTGGCCGACGAGCGCTTCAATCCCCAGGGGCCGCTGACCAAGACCAAGCTCGTCTTCATCGTCCCCTCGGCGCAGCAGGCCTACGACGAGATCTTCTTCCGCGACAAGAACATTCCCGGCGGCCTGCGCACGGACGACGACGGTGCCCTCATGTTCGAGACCCACGACCCGGACGGCCTCCGGGTGGCGTTCAAGGAGAGCGGGGGCTGATCACTCCTTCAACCGTAAGACCGGCGGCGTAATACACCTTGACACCGGCGGACAGACGACGGTGGTCATGACCGTGTCCGAATTGTTGGACGTGTCGGGATCGAAGGTATCTGCGGTGATGATGGCGGTGTTGGGAATCTCGGCGCCACACGGTTCATGTTGCTCCAAGAAGTACATCGCTTGGAAGCTGCCGCCAGGGCATATGCCGCCAACCGCCGGCTTCTCATCACAGCCCTTAGGGTGTTTTGATATTCCAATATCGTCTATGTAAGAATCTTTCACCTTCACTCCGCAGGCGTAGTCCGGACCTTTATTGATGATCTTCAAGACATAAGGTATCGACTCGTCCTTCTTCACAAACGCGGGTGCGGATTTATAGATCGCCAGGTCCGCCTCGCACTTCACGGCCGTCGTAGCCGATGCGGTGTTGTTGTCCTCATTGCATTCCTCTTCCGTCGCGGTCACCGAGGCATTTAAGGTGATCGGCTGCGAAGGGCACGGGCAGCCCTGGGGAGGCTCAACGTTGAGGGCACGCGTGATGGGTGGAGAGCCCGCGGATAAGCTACCCAAATCGCAAGTGAACCCCTGTGGGTCGATGCCGGGATCGACGACGCACGGCGGCGAGGGCAGCGCCTTCCCACCCACGATCGTGACTCTTACTACGACGCCCGAAACCGCGGCTCCCGTATTCGTGACTACGACTGAATAGGTGGCTGTCTCCGTCTGGTGGACTTCGGTTGGCCCCGTAATCGAGATCTCCACGTCCGGTTTCGGCGGCACGATGACGACTGTCGGGTCGGCCTTGCACACTGCCGCCACGACTCCCTGTATCCTCACCCTCGCTACGTTCTCGATCGAGCCCGGAGGCGAGGAGCACTTCCCCGGCACTTCGAAAGTCACCTCCACAGGACCACGGGATCCGCCTGCTTCGATCGTGCCCAGAGAGCAAGGGAAGCCCTCTCCGCAGAGGCTCCCGGGGGAGCGGTGGAAGTTGACACCCTCCGGCGTCGGATCGTGAAGGGTCACCCCGGTCGCCGCCTTTCCGCCGATGTTGGTCACCATCACCGTATAGCTGACCAAACCGCCAGCGGTCACTGACGTTGGCCCGGATTTGGTACATTTCAGGCGGGGAGGTATCTCCGACATCTCCGGCCTATACCTCTCGTTCTTTTCCAACGGGGAGCAATGGCAGTCCACCGCACCACCGAGAACGTAGATGTCCCCATTCATGACAGCCGCCGCCGGAGCCTGATCTCGCGCTGTAGGCATGTCCCGCTTGAAGGACCACGGGCCCACTCCCGGGGCCGCATTCGGGTCGTACTCGAACGTCGTATCCCGGACGCCTGATCCAGGAACGAAACCGCCGAAGACGTAGATCTTGCCCTTTACAGACGCCGCGGCTGACGTCTGCAGGGCGATCGGCAGGGAGTCCCCGATCGTCCAGGTTTTTTGCTTCGGATCGTAGATCTCGACAGCGGTCGTCTGCGACTTACCGCAGCAGTCCGGAGAGCCGCCGATCGCGAAGATCTTTCCGCCCACCTCGGCCGCCGCCAGGAAGACTCGCGCCGTCGGCATGTGAGGTCCGGGGGTCCAGGTGTTCTCCTTCGGATCGTAGATCTCGAGCGCGGCACTGGGATTTTTCCCGTCGCTCCCGCCGAGCACATACACCTTGCCCCCGAACGCCACGGCGGCGAGACCGTGCCGGGGCGTCGGCATCGGCTTTCTATTCCGCCACGAGTCGGAGACCGGGTCGTACTCCTGCGTCAGCGTGGGGGTCACGAACCCGCCGAAGGTGTAGATCTTGTCGTCTACGGTGGCGGCCGCAGCGCCGAAGAGGATGGCAGACATGCGCTGCCTCTCCTCCCAATGATCCCCGCCCGGAACGTCCTCGCCCGGATAGTAGACCTGGACTCGCGTCTCCTCGTCGGTGGAGGTGTGGAGCGGGGGCTCGAAGCAAGGCGAGCCGCAGCCGCCGAAGGTGTAGATCTTCCCATCGTAGGTGGCCGCGGCCAGCAGGCGCCGCGGCGTCGGCATGGGCGTCAGCCGATCCCACACGTCCCCTTCGGCTCGCGCCGAGTCAGCGCGGAACAGCGCGAGGGAGCCTGTGAGAGCGATCAAACCGAAAGCCAGTCTTTTTCTAGGTCGCGCCATAGCTGTGGATTTCTGGCGATATGCCGATCACCGCCCACCCAGTTGCCGTGCTTCTGCCACTACCTAAGCTTCCAAGTCCTCTTGAGCAGTGACAGGCTGACTTGATTTTTTTGCCGGATCTCCTCGACGTGCCTGAGGAGGGCATTCCTGATTTCAAGAAAGAGCCGGTGACGGCGACCGGAATCCTGATAATGCTCTTCGAGGGTTTCCTCATTCCCCGGAAGGGCCTGCCTGTCCGCAACCCACTCATGCTCTTTCCAAGCGCAGGGAGAGAGAATGACCGGCACAAGGGCCTTGTCATGGTCCAGGAAACCTGGATTTCCTTGTTGCAGTACTCCGAGTCGAGAGAGCACTGGCTTACCAGGACGAGAGCCAAGGCTGACTGCTCGACCTTCTCGAGGATCTCCTTGTTCCAGTGATCGCCCTGCCCGGATCTTCTTGTCTATCCAGAACTTGATTCCTTTTGTCTTTAACCTTTCCAGGTACTCCAGTAGTCCTATACCCTTCAGGTATTCAGTATCCTTGCGGCTGTAACTAACGAAGATCTGCACTTCGGAAAGGGTTGGCTGGTGCCCGTGCCGGATTAAGCTTCCACCTAAGCCTATCAAGCTCACGTTCGCGGCCAACATCAACAGCACAAAAAAACTCATGAACCAAGGTCGATCCGCGAATACTTCAAGCATTGAGAGAGCTTGTACTTGTAACTTGACTTCCATCTGATCAGTTCCCAATTTTCCGTTCGCCGCAGTGGCCTGGAAGGCTAGGCTCGGATAGAGACCGAAGCGAGCGAGGCCTGGCAAGGGAACCGACAGCTCGCTCCCTATGCCCTCGAGTTCGAGGAGAATGTCGAACTTACGGTTGAGGAGCCCGGGATCCTCACGGAGGAATTCGCTTGCCTCTATGCCATTATGCAAATCGCGAAATCGTATGGTTTCTTCCAAATTGACGATGTGTAGACTCTCTTGATGTTCGGAGAAGAAGTCGAAGCCGAGCGCGAAACGCGCTTGGCCTAGACCCGGCGCCTCCGCCACCCAGGGCGGGGTAGCGCGGAAGAACCGGAACAGATCCGTCGGCTCTTCCTGAGACGCTACAGCAGGTGACGCCAAGCCACAGAGGAGCAGGAAAACGCTGCCGGTAGCCATTTCAGAGCGAGATCGAGAAGCGTCTAATGCTCTCATCGCAATGCGTCTTTGTTTTACCGCTGGTTAAATTATAGTACAAACGAAGCCGGCAGACCAAATTGGCGCAGCAGGCCTACGACGAGATCTTCTTCCGCGACAAGGAACATCCCCGGCGGCCTCCGCAAGGACGACGACGGCGTCCTCATGTTCGAGACCCACGACCCGGACGGTATCCGCGTTCAAGGAGAGCGGGGGCTGAGGCGCAGCAGCGCGAGCGCCGCCAGCAGCACCGCCAGCGCCAGCAGCCCGGTGGTCGAGAGCGCCGGGATCTCTTCGGGAAACAGCACCCGGAAACAGCAAGGATCCATGTCTCCCGGCAGGTGAGGATCGTCGCTCAACACGTTCGTATCGTTGATTCCATCGCCATTAGCATCAAAGGAGATCGTCGCCTGATTGCAGAGCGTCGTGCCGGCAGGGGCGGTAATCGTGGCGGTGATTGTGATCATCACCATTCCCCCGATCGGGATGGCGCCGTTCCAGGTCGCCGTATTGCCCACCATCGCGGCCGTGCCGCTGGCAGGAGGGTCGACGCTGACACCGGTCAGAGTCAATCCAGGCGGTAAAGTATCCGTGAACTCATCTCCAGGATTGTCGAACTGGTCGGCCGGTCCGCCGTTGATCAGCACGAGCTTCTTGGTGATTATCGATCCCATGATGAGCTGGCCGCTGATTTCCGTGCAGAACGCCTTGATACCGGTAAAGCCAATCTCGGTCTCTACAGTCGCGGAAGCGCCGGTGCAACTCGGAGCCGTGACAGAGGCGGTGTTGCTCAGCTTCCCCGTGAACTTGATGTCGACGATGGCTCGCGCCCGAAACGTTGCCGAGCCGCCGGCGGGAAGCGAAATCAGCTCGTGGATATCGCCCGCGGTGGTCGGCGTGCAGGGAATGGGGGTTGTATCCCGGCACCAGCGCATCGTCGTCAGACCCATGGGGAAGAAATCGTCGACGGTAGCCGCGGCACCTTCGCCGGATGGATTGCTGGCGACGATGGTGTAATGGAGCATCTGGCCCGGCATGGCTGTGGTCGCATCGGCCGTCTTTAAGATCGTCAGCTTGCAGCAACCGACCGTGCTCATCGTCATCGCCGAGTTGTTGTTGCTGTTGGGATCCATGGCGCCAGCGTTGACCGTGGCGGTATTGATGATCTTGCTGTTAGGAGGCGCCGCCCCCGCTACCGTGAAGTTCAGCGGCACGATGAGCGGTGGGTCTCCGGAGCAGAGCTTGTCAATCGAGCAAACGACCTCCCTTCCCTCAATGACCTCGCACCCGGGAGGGAACGCTGGAGAGAGGAGATCGCTTGGAACGGGATCGCGCACCTGAAGGCCGCAGGCGCAATCGGGTCCCAGATTGGTGATTTTCAAACTGTAGGAGATCGGATTGCCTGGGTTTATGCAAGCAGGGCCGGTCTTCTCCAACTTCAAGTCCGCCATTCGGACCAGGGATGTGACTGACTCAGAAACATTATTGTTTGGGTTGAGATCTTCCTCGTTCGCCGACACTCGCGCTTGGTTCATGATTGTAGAGGCGCAGCTCTTGGGATCGATCTTGACGTCGAGTGAGACCTCGATCGTCTGGTGAGGAGCAAGATCACCAAGCTCACACGAGAATTCGTCATTCGCCACCCTGCATTGGTTGGGACGAGATGATCCAACCAGCTGGAGCTCTTCGGGGATTGGATCGTCCAGCCTGACCCCGGTGGCGGTATCGGGTCCTTGGTTCTTTATAGTTAGCTTGTAGGTGATCGTATCCCCCGGCTTTGCCGAAGCCGGCCCGGTCTTGTTAATGGCGAGATCCGCCTTGGGGGGACGAATTGAGGGCCGGATCCGGTTCCGCACCTCGTCGCAGACCTCGCCGAGGCCGGGCATAGAGATGCAGGCTTTGTTGACCAGCACTCCTGTGGCGGAGTCGCCGACTTTCGCTTTTACGCAATAGGACACCTTCCCTTCCTCTCCCGCCGGGAGGGTCACCTCTTCGTCAAGATCCCCCTCATGGTCAGGTTCGCAAGGGCCGGGGCCTTCGACTTGCTCCCCGACTTGCTCCCATCCCACGTCATCCAGCTTGTCGTCGTCAAAGTCATCTTTTAGCCGGACCGTCCGAGACTCCGGGCAGTGGTTGGTGACGGTCACGGTATAGGAAATCGGACTCCCCTGGTCGACAGGTCCGGCCGGTCCGGTCTTGTCGATCGAAGGCATTTTGGTGCACGGAGAAGGAGGACCCACTTTGCAGAAAATGACCGATCCGGCATCGGGGAAACCTTGATCGTCGCGATACCCTCCGACGAGCACCATGTCACCGCTTACAGCGACCGCGGCGCCGAACTGGCTGTCCGCCGAGGCGTCCATCCCGGTGACGGACTTTGAGAAGGCGCCACTGATGAATACGAACCCTGCGCCGGGCTCTTGGGTGTCCACGCGGTGGAAAGGTGCTCCTGCCGCCACTGTATTTCCGGCGATCGCGACGGACCAACCCATCTGGTCGCCATCTCCCCACTCCGAATCTATCGGCGTGAGACGAAGAGGCGTCATCCATCCCGAGCCATTGGGTCTGAAGAGATAAGCGGCTCCCCTGTTCATAATGCCGCGGACGTCGCCATCCTCCCCGCGGGCACCCACAATCACATCGCCGTCAATCGCCACGGAGGAGCCGAACTGGGCATCGTTCTCGGCAAAGTCTCCCGCTGTCAGCCTGCCATCCCTGTTCCCCGGGTAGGTCCAGACCTCGCCATTTCGGTGGAAGACGAAGGCGATCCCGAAGTTTCGGCGATTGGGCGGATTGTCGGCGAAGGGAGCCGTGACCACCAAGCGGGGTCCTTGAAGTGCCACTGAGAACCCAAACTGATCCGCGGCCCTATTCTCCGGCGACAGCAGCTTTTGCCGTCGGACCCACCCCGGGTCCAATTTTTGGAACACATAAACCGATCCGGCAAGGCTGCCACCGTCGTCATCAAATGGAGCTCCCACCGCCAGCCAGTCGTCTTCGAGAGCGACTGAAAACCCGAATTGGTCACCGGCTTCGAGACCGGTTGTCACAAGCGTGAATGGCGTGGGATTCCAGGTGCCATCAGTGCGCTGAAAGATGTAAACCACTCCGGAGCCTCCAGCTAAGGGGGCACCGACCGCCAGTGTGTTCCCACTCAAGGAAACCGAAAATCCAAACCGTTCCCCTGGGATCACACTCGGCGACTGAAGCGGTGGGTCCTTCCGATTCCAGATGTTCCCCGCCCGCTCATAGATGTACACCGCCCCCCGCTGGCCGTCATTGCCGGGAGCTCCTACGGCGAGCAGATTCCCCTCGGCATCCAGGGAGAAGCCGAACCCCTCGGCCGGCTTCGGGTCGTGGGTCAACAGCGCGCAGGGTTCGGCATGGGCGAGCAGGCGGGCGGGCCAGAGCAACGGCAGAAGGGCCGTGAGCCCGGCCGCGAAAGCCCACCAAGGGCGACACCTCGTGAGGATCCTTGTGATCACGGTCGCGGAAACTCCGGAGGATCGATTCTGAAATCGCAGCAGTCGAGGAGGGGCGCATTTTCTGGGATCTCCGATCTTTTATCGGAGGGTTCCGGCGCCTGCAGAACTCCCCGCGGTCCTATCAGGCGCCAGTCACCGGCCTCGAGCGTGATTGGCTCACCGCCGAATAGCGGTTGGATAACGGCCGTTCCCTCAGCCACGGCCACGTAGGTCGCGAAGTCGGGGTCCACCCAGAGCCGGATATCCGTTCCGTTGCCGTAGCCCTCCAGATGGTTGGACCCAAACTGGACGGAGGCACAGCGGACTTCGTAATTCTGGCGCGCGCCATGGACGATCCTCAGGTCCCCATTTAAAACCTGGACCTTCGGACTGTCGCAACCGGTCGCTTTTTCCATCTTAGCTCGGTCGACGGTGACCTGGGTCCGCGATCCCAGGTGCAAGAAACCGCGCGGCCGGAAGGTCATGACTAGGGCGGAATTCTTGCCGGTCAGCAGAATCCACCCTAAATCGATGCCCTCGTACTCGAACAGAGGCTTCGGCTGGCCTCCGAACCTCTTCCAAGAAGCCTCATTGATAACCCGAACGGCGACGCCGACCTGCTGGGCAAGAGCGAGCGATGCGGGAGTGAGGACGAAGAGGAACGCCAACGCGAGCCCGATCCACCTGGATCTCGGCCTGGGATAATGGCCTCTGGTTTTCATCGGAAAAGCCACTCCAGGCCTATGCTCCCTGCGGCGCGAGCGTAGCCGAGGTCGGGGAGGTTTGACCCCAGATCGACGCTGGATTCACGCTCGACTCGCAGCACGTTGAGGGTGAAGCGGAGGCGCGGAGTGACCGCCCATAGAAGAGTCGTCTCTCCCCGCCAGGTGGTGTCCTCCCGGCGTTCACCGGTAGGATGGAAGAGGTTCGACTCGCGGTGATCGTAGCGGTCCTCCCGTCGCGCTCCCGCGAGACGTAGCGTCCACTTAGGTACGAGCGGCAGCATCACTTCGGCGCCCGCCTCGTGACGGGCTGCGGACTCGGCCCGTCCAGCCTGCCGGTCCCCCGCGGACAGAGCCAACCGGAGATAGCGGTCGCGCCGGCCCAGGGAGAAAAGTTGGCTCACCTCGAGGCGCGCGTCCTCTCCGCTCCGGCGCCGGTCCCCCGAGGGCTCCTGAGAAAACTCCCGGTCTTGAACCACCAGGGAAAGTTCAGTCGCCGTCCGGAGGGACTCGCGGAGGATCAGGGACGCCGCCAGGGTGAAGCTGGTGAGGTAGGGTTCGTTATCCAGGCGATAGTGCTCCAGTGCGCCTTGCAGGAGAATGGAGACGGCCTCGCTCCCGAATGGAACCGGAGTGGACCCCATCGGGCCTTGCAGGAAACCCAGAGGATCCCGTCCACGGGCCATGTGGACGACCGCGCGCGCTTGGCCGAGGTTGAGGTAGTCGAGTTCTCGGTAGAAAGACTGCCGGGCTTCGAAGTCAAGGCCCGTACGCCAGCCTCGCAATAGACAGGGAGCATGGTAGCCGGCTCGCAGCGCGAGGCCCGCCACACCGTCGGAAAAAGAGCCGTCGACGAGCTTACCGTCAGGCGTTGGCAGGAGGAAGTCTTCGGATAACAGATTGGGATTCGAGTCGGCACCGGCGGAGACGGCGACCTCGCCTTTCCAGCGAGGCCGCTCGTCAAAAGGAACGGAGGCAGGCCGCCACTCCGGCACTCCGGCGTGCTCTCGAGGTTCCGGCTCCGCGGCCCCGCCAGGGGCGCGCTGCGCCGCCTGGAGCTGCGAGACGAAGCGCTGCGGATCGATCCGGGACGGCCGCGGGCTGTGGAGGCACGCCTCTTTCGTGCCCTCGGCTTCCTGAAGCCTTTCGAGCCGTAGCAGGGCGAGCCCCAAGGCACAATGGAAGGTCCCGTCCTGGGGGTCCAGGTTCATGGCCTCACGGAAACTGTTCACCGCGTCTCCGAAGCGTCCGGCGTGAAGATCTTCCATTCCGTAGAGGAAATGAACCTCCGCCTCGACCAGATCAGCGGTCTGCACGGCGGCGGCGCATCGGACGCCCAAAACCAGCAGGCAGAGGGAAACCATGCCGCTGAGAGGAACTCGAAGAGCCATTAGTTCCCGCACCTCGCCTGGGGGTTACTGGATTTTATTATAGCGCTCGTTTAAAATCAAGGGAACAGTGGCCAGGAGAGCAGCCGACACCGACCGGCAGGGGGCTGGGGACCGCTCCGACTTCGAGGTCTTCCTGTCTTACAACACTGACGACAGAGAGGCGGTCGAGGAGATCGCTCGCCTTTTGAAGCGCCGGCGCATCCGGCCATGGTACGACCAATGGGAGATCGGCGCTGGAGATTCCTGGCACGGGCGCCTGCTAGAGGGAATGGAGGATTGCGCGAACTGCGCCGTCTTTATCGGTCCGCATGGGTTAGGTCCCTACCAGTCCCAAGAGATGGTCGATGCCATCAACCGGCGGGTGAAGGAGGTATCGCGCGAGGGACCGCGCTTCTACGTTATCCCGGTGGTACTCCCGGGTACTCCGTCGGACCTTCCGCTCCCTCGCCCCCTGGACCGCTACCAAGCAGTAAGGTTCGAGACTCTCGACGACGAGGAAGCCCTGCAACGCTTCGTCGACGCCATCCGACGCCATCCGCCCACCGGCCCTCGGCGGACTCGGACCGCGGCGAAAGCGGCTACCCCCTACAAAGGATTGGAAAAGTTTGACATCGGTGATGCACCTTTCTTTTTTGGCCGCGAGGTGCAGATCCAAGCGCTCCTCAACAGACTGCGCCACCCGGAGGGGGGCCGCTTTCTGGCGATCGTCGGGGACTCGGGCAGCGGCAAGTCCTCTCTTGCCCGGGCGGGTCTGCTGGCCAAGCTGAAGGCCGGGGGGGAGATCGAGGGCAGCGAGGCCTGGCCTCCAGCCGTCATCCTGCAGCCACAGAGCGAACCGCTGCGCAGCCTGGCGCTGGCGCTCGCCCCGGGTTTCCAGTACAAGGACATGGACGTCGACTATCACGTCGAGAAAATGCAGCATGATCCCGCTGCCTTGCGCCACGCCGTGGACGGGGGACTAAAGCGAACGGGTGCTCCACCCGCGGCGTGGCTCGTGCTCCTCGTGGATCAGTTCGAGGAAGTCTTCTCTCCTGAGGCTGACGCCCAACGCCCGGCTTTCGTGGAGAACCTCTGCCATGCGGCCTCCCATCCGGAGAGCCGCGTGATTGTCCTCTTGACGTTACGGGACGACTTCTATGGGCGGTGCGCGAGCTATCCCAGCCTCCGGGATCTGGTCTCCAATAACCTCCTGCTCGGCCGGATGAGCGACGACGAGCTGAGGGCGGCGATTGCGAAACCCGCAGCGGAACGCCGCAGGGAGGTGGAGAAAGATCTCGTGGAGACTCTCGTCGAGGAGGCGGCGGACCAGCCGCCGGGTTTCTTACCGCTGCTGCAGTATGCGCTGCGGGAGCTATGGGAGAAGACCAAGGGATCCTCCCTGACCCTCGCCGCCTACCATGAGATCGGCGGCTTCAACGGTGCCTTGCAACGCCGGGCCGAGAAGATCTACGAAGGATTCCCTCCGGCGGAACAGGCGGTCTGCCAGCGGGTTTTCCTGCGCTTGACACATCCCGGTGAAGGGACGGCTCCCACCCGTCTGCGCGTTCCCGCGGCCGATCTGCGGCCGGCCGAAGGGGACCATACAGCGGTAGAGCACGTCGTGGAAACCCTGGTAACCGAGCGCCTGTTCACACTCTCGACGAGGGCCGAGGGATTTGAGACCCCGACCGCCGAGGTGGACGCTCGCGCCTTTGAGCCGATGATCGAGATCGCCCATGAGGCATTGATCCGGCGATGGCCGCGGCTTCGCGAATGGATCCGTGAACGCCAGAAGGATTCGCGGATTCACCGAGACCTGGCGGCCGCCGCCAGGGCATGGGACGACAATCGACGCGAACGGAGCTACTTGATCCCCTCTGGCTCTCGCCTCAGCGAGGCCGAAGAGTGGTCACAGGCCCATCGCGACGATCTGAACGAGACGGAGAGGATCTTTCTCAAGGCCTGCGTCGCGACCCGCGACCGGCTGAAGAAGTTCTTTATATCTCTTTTTTCGGCGATCGCCGTCCTCGCTGTGGTTGCCTCGATTCTTGCCATCCTCTCCTTGCGACAGGCCCGGCTCGCCTTCGCCCGGGAGCTCGCCGCGCGGGCGAGCACGATGGTCGATATCCATCCCCAACGCGCGCTGCTGCTCGCCCTCGAAGCCTTCAAGCGGGCTAGGCTAGCGGAGGCTGAATCCGTGGCGCGAGAATCGCTTTCCCGGTTGGGCGGCGTTGCCCTCGGAGCGTGGAATGAGAGCGTTCGCGCGGCCGCCTTCCGGCCCGAGGGAATCGTCCTCGTGACCTCCGATGAACAGGAGCGCACTCTGATGAGCCGGTGGAGCACCGATGGGAAACTGCAAAGCGGGCCGATTGAATTATCAGGCAATGCGCCGCTCCATCTGGCGGCCTTCAGCCCGGACGGCCGATGGCTGCTGATGAAACCGGAGGGGAAGAACCTGATACTGAGCCGGGTCGAACCATGGTCGCCGCAGGATCTGCCCGGAACCGAGGACGTCGCTGTTTTGGCCTTCAGCCCGGACAGCCAGCGGTTCGTGAGTGGGGGTGTCGACGCCGCTGTTCAAGTGCGGGATGTGGAGGCGCCCTCTCAGGCCCGGTTCACCTGCGACGGTCATGACAAGACCATCACCTTCCTGAAGTTTGGTCCGGATCCGGGTCAAGTCTTAATTGGCGACAGAGAGACCGAGTACATATGGACCCTGTCGGATCGGGACGGTTGCTCCCCTGCGCCGTCGCCCTCACCCTCCGGTCTGAGCTGCGAATTGGCCTCGGCTTCCCCCACAGGCGAGTTGGCCTGCACGCCCGACGGCCGCTGGTGGGTTCTCTCCACTCCGGAGGAGCCGCCCCGGCTTTACGAGAGAACCAACGGCGGGGTCGGCCGGTCCATCGCCCAGCTGGCTTGGCATGGGAGTGCTGTCCTCGGCGTGACAGCCGACCCTCGGAATCGGCGGCTGATCACCTGGGAGAAGCAGGGCCCGGCACGCCTCTGGACTCTGGCGGCGGAGGATCCCGCCGCGGGTCCGGAGCCGCTCGTCCTGAACCGCCAATCCGGAGTCGGTGATCAGCCGATCACTATGGTTGCCCTCGCTCCCGAGGGCCACTGGCTGGCGATGGCAGGAGGCGGCCATATGGCTCGGCTGTGGGACCTTTCCTCTGAGCGCCGCGGACAGAGCCTGGGGTTGCGGTGCGGCGACAGCCAGGAGATCGCGCTCACGGCAGCCAGCCCCGATGGCCGCTGGCTCGCAGGTGGCGGCGCGGCCGGCTCTCTCTGTCTCTGGGATCTCTCGAACCGCGGTCTCTCGGCGCTAGGCACGCCGATCGGGATCCCTCCCGAGCCCCGCGAGCGCCTGGCTCTTGGACCCGAGAGGCAGTGGTTGGCGATCTCAGGAGGCGGAAAGCCGTTACGGTTGTGGAAGCTCGCTGCGACAGGAAAGTATGAGCAGGTGGTTCTCCCCGAAGCATCGAGAATGGATACCAAGGCGCTGATGGCCTTCAACCCTTCCACCGAACGTCCATGGCTGATCGCGGGTTGGCCAGATGGCAAAGTCCAGGGCTGGGATCTGAGCAAGCTCCCGCCGCGTATCGTGCCGATGGCTCGCCATCGTGCCATGGTTCAGGCCGTAACCTTCAGCTCGAACGGCCGCTGGGTGGCGACCGTCGGCAAGGATGGTCGGGCACAGCTCAGAGACCTCGAGAATCTGAATGATCTCGGCATTTCCCCGGACGAGGAAGGCGTGACCGTGGTGGTTTTCAGCCCCGACAGCAGCGAACTGGTTACTGGTAGCATGAACACCACGGTCAAGGTTTGGACCCTGCCGGAGCCGAACGCGATAGGCCTACCAAAGCCGCTTCTGGAAGCCGAGCTTCGGGGGCATGTCGCCGGGGTTACAGCTCTAGCTTTCGGTCACGATTCGCACCAGTGGCTTGCAAGCGGCAGTGTTGATAGGACCGTCCGCCGTTGGGATATCAACGAGAGCAATCCGGGCGCGACCGGAGCCGTCCTCCCCGGCCGCGCCTCTATCCTCTACCTGGCCTTCACTCCGGACGGCAATCATCTCGTCGGAGTCGATGTGAGAAACAGAATTCAGCTCTGGCGATTGGACGTAGAGGAGCTGGTACGTCTGGCTTGCACGGCGCTAGGGCGCAACCTGAGTCGGCAGGAGTGGAAGGACAGCACAGGTCGAGACGAATCGCCCCCAAAGACCTGTGAATGATTCGTACTCAGCTTAACCTGCAGCTCCTCCTCCGGGGAACCTACGACCACCGAGACTTGAGCGCTGACCTGAGAGAGGGCCTCCCGGATCTCGACTACCAGAGAACGACCCTCTCGACCGGGCTGAGCTGGACCTTCTGATCGAGGGTGATCCCGAGCCAGACAGCCGCCCGTAGACGCCGCCTTCCGCGAAACAAGCCACTCCTTCCGATTTGCAAGCCGCTGACTCCGCGGAATACGCCCGCCCTCCCGCGGAATAGGTGACCCCATCCGCGGAGTGCTGGATTCATTCCGCGGAATGAGCGAGTTATTCCGCGAAATCAGCGGCTCATTTCGCGGAATGAACGGCTCCTTTCACGGAATGAGGGACTCGCTCCGCGGAGCCGGCGGCGCACAACTCGGAATCACCGGCTCGCGACTCGGATCGCCTCCCGCACTTCCCCATCCCGGGCGGCGATCTCCTGAAGCGGATCTCGCGCGTCTGGGACCCGCTCAGGCCTGCTCCAATCCGCCCCGACGAGCTCGTCGGAGAGGCTGGAGGAGACGAATCCTCTCCTGGATGCGCCAGATCGTCTCCTGTTTGCTCTGAATCTTGAATCGCCTAAAAGCGAGGAATAGCGCACGCTCTCGCGATTTAGATAGCCAGTCGAAGCAACTTCTTCTCTAAACAGGATACGTTCAGCGTTTCGATAATCCGCGCCACTCGGGATTCTTTCAGCGTCTGAATTGACAGATCCGAACGTAAGATGAATTATCTGCTGACTATGAACGCGAACGGCGAATATCGGCAACGATGGGTCCGGCTAGAGACGCGGCGCGGCCTCGGTGAGCGAATCGTGCAGCAACGGCAACGAAAGGGCTGGGGCCAAGGAGAGCTGGCGAGGCGGCTCGGGATTACTCGCCATCGGCTGGGAAAGTGGGAGCTGGGTCTGAGGGCTCCCGGCCTGGAGGAGCTGATGGCGCTGGTGGAGACGCTCGAGGTGACGTTCGAGGAGCTGGCGTTCGGCCGCGTCCCGTCCGGTTCGCCTCTCCCGTCGGCGCAACGGAGCGCCATCGGGCTGCATCTCAAGGGCCTCGTGGAAGTGCTGAGACCCATGCTGGAGCGCCCCAAGCGGTGAAACAGCCTTCGGTGCCATGGAGGCGCCGATGTTCGAAAGGAGCAGCACCATGAACACGCAGCACGCAGTGAACCTGAAGGCCGGCAGGGACACCGTCCCCCAGCACCCGGAAGAGGACCTCAAGTCCGAACGGGTGCAGGACGCCCTGACGGCCGGCCCCGCCGGGGAATCCTGGAGCGGGGAGATCTTCGCCCCGCCGCTCGATCCGGGGAGCTTGCAGTCCCGGCTCAAGTCGGAGCGGGTGCAGGAGGAGCTGAAGTCGATGCCGGGCTGGCGCCTGGCGCCGGGAGGCAAGGCGATCAACCGCGCCAAGGCCTTCCCGACGCCGGAAGTCGCCCGGCTCTTCAACAGCTTCGTGACCGGCTACGCCGGCGCCGTAGGGCTCCCGGTGATGACGAGCATCGCCGGCGGACAGATCCTCATAACCCTGCACGCGCCGCGCAACCGCGGCCGTGCCGGCCTCTTGACTGAGGCCGTTCTGGAGCTCGGCCGGCGTCTCGGCTGACGCCGGAGAAAGGAGGCACACAATGCCAAGCGCAAGTTCTTTCGCAGACTTCATCCGCGACTGGCAGCAGCTCATCGCTGCCTACACTAACAACGCCGCGAACGTGACCGCCGGCCAGCCCCTGCTGCCCGAGCTCCAAGCGTTGCTCAATCAGGCCCTGGAGCTGAAGAGCCGACAGGAGAACCTCACCGCCGCCAAGCAGCAGATCACCAAGGAGATCCGGGAGGTGAAGAGGGCGGCCACGGAGATAGCCCTGCGCATGCGCAGCCACGCCAAGGGCTCTCTCGGCACCGAGAGCGAGGTGCTCACGGAATTCAACGTGGCGCCCCGCCGCAAGCGTGGCCCGCGCAAGAACAACAAGAACAAGACGAAGAAGCCGGCGACGGAGCAGCCCACGACGACGGCGCAAACCGCGGCAACGTCGGAGGGCACGTCTGGGGCTCAGCCGGCGGCGAAGCCGTCACAACCGTAGGACAAAGCCGACGAAAGGAGATCGAGATGCCAAACCAGGGATACGTCAACACCATCGGCGGCTGGGAGAAGCTGCTCGAAGCGGTACGAAGCCACGAGGGGGAGATCCCCGGGGCTGAGGCGCTGCGGGCCGCTCTGGAGCTCCGCCTGCAGGAGTCCGTGGAGGCCAAGAACCGGCAGGATCTTCACCGCTCCGGCCGTCAGCGGGCGACGAAGGACCTCGGGCAGTCGATGGCCGCTGGGCGCGACGTCGCCAGCCGCCTGTGCCACCTGGTGATGTCCGCCTACGGTCCGCGGAATGAGCGCCTGCAGGAGTTCGGTTGCCGGCAGCCGCGGAAGCCCAAGCCGCAGAACGGCTCCAGCCGTACGGAGCCCGCGACGTAGATGCAGTACGTAAGGACGCGTCCACCCGGGGCGCGTCAGCACGGGCGTCCCGGGTTTTTTGTTCTGCGGAGTTGTCGAAGGGGATTGGTTGCGGGGGCAGGATTTGAACCTGCGACCTTTGGGTTATGAGCCCAACGAGCTACCAGACTGCTCCACCCCGCGTCAGTATCCTAGCTTCTTTCACCTCGCTTGGGAAGCGAGGAGAGGGATGCTCTCATGGGAACACGGGAGGCGTCAATGGCATTCCCGGCCCCAAGAGGACGGGGCCGCGGTCTCAGCGGACTGGCACCTCGAGAGTCGCCTCCTCGTCCACCGAGGAGCGTTCCTCCTGGGGGACCTTGATGTTGGGCCATTGAGCCCTTTCCCATAGACCGCTGCTGATTTCCCGGAGCTTGTGGAACTCTTCGATCGCCTGTTCCAGGGGCTTCGTGATGTCGGGTTCTATGGGCATCCTTTCCCCCAATATCGAGCGAAATGCATAAGCAAAAATCGTGCCCCTAGAGTGGTTTACGTCCAATCTTTCGCAATAATTTGGAACTGGAGAGCTATTCGATATAGCCCAGCGACCGCAACCGCTCCTCCGCCTCTTTCGCCTTGCGGACGCTCTCGCCCTCCATCCCCTTGCCTTCGCTGCGGCCGATCCATCCGGCGAGAGCATCGCGCAGGCGGGCGTAGGCGCGGCGCTCGCGGCGCAGGACGTTCCTGGTCTCCCCCGGATCCGCGGCGAGATCGAAGAGGGAGACAGCGCCGGAGTCGAGGTCCTGGATCAGCTTGAAGCGGCCGCCGGCGGCGCTGCGGAAGGTCCCCTGCATGGCGAACTGGAGCTCGCCCGCCGCGTCCCTGGAATCCTCCTCGATGAGCGGCCGCAGGCTCCGGCCGTCGAAGGCGGCCCGGGTCTCGACGCCGAGGTAATCGAGGAGGGTGGGGACGAGGTCGAGGTTCTGGACCGGCTGCGAGACGGTCTTGCCCTCGGCGCCGGGGATCCTCAGCAGCAGCGGCACCTTGATCGAGGTGTCGAAGAGAGTGCGGCAGTGCTTGACGTGGCCGTGCTCGAGGAACTCCTCGCCGTGATCGGAGGCGAAGACGACGAGCGAATCGTCGAGCCGGCCGGCGGCGCGCATCGCCGCCACCAGCTCGGCGAACTGCGCGTCGAAGTAGGCGATCTCCTCGTCGTAGAGGTTCTGCAGGAAGCGCAGATCGGCCGGCGTGAGGCCGGGGTTCGGCAGGCTCTTGTAGAGCCAGTCGCCGATCGGATTGGGATCGCCCCGGCGCACCCATTCCTTCCTGGGGTGCCCCCGCGCGAACTTGCGGCGCCAGGTCTTCGGCGGCCGATACGGGCCGTGGGGATCGAGGTAATGAAGGTAGAGGAACAGCGGCCGCTCGACGGCCCGCAGATGCTCCGCGGCCTGGCGGTTGACGCAGTCGGCGGACTTCCAGAGGCAGTCCTCCTGGAACACGTCGAAACCGCGGCCGAACCCGGCGGCGGGGTTGTATCGGCTGGGGGTGTTGCGCACCACGGGGCTCGCCGACACGGCCACTGTGTGAAAACCCTTGGCGCGCAGGATCTCGGCGAGCGATGGAACGGACGGCGGAATGCCCAGCGAGCGGAACGGCTGGCCGAGGAAGGCGGCGGGCCAGCGCGAGGTGAGCATGGAGTTGACGGAAGGAAACGTGCAGGAGGATTGGCTGCGCGCGTCGTCGAACTTGACGGCCTCGCGCGCGAAAGCGTCCACGTTGGGGCTGGTGGCGCGCTCGTAGCCGTAGGCCCCCAGGCGGTCGGCGCGCAGGGTGTCGACCAGGATGAAGATCACGTTGCGCGGGCGCGGCGCCTCGCGGCGGCAGGAAAGGCAGGCGGCGGCGAGCAGGAGGGCGAGGGCGAGGCGGCGGCGGGGCATGCGGGGGGAAGGCTATCGTAGATCGAAGGGGCGTACCGATCGGCCGGGGACAATGGGGTGGTACACTTGGGGGTGTACTGGAGACGGTTGGCGCCATGGATAGCCTCAAAATTCCCTATCCCCCCGAGGTTCTCTGGGCACTTCAAAAGGAGCCGGAGGAGTTCGAGGAAGAGGCTCGTCTGCTCCTGGCACTGAAGTTTTACGAAACCGGGAAGCTCAGTACCGGTCTCGCGGCTAAGCTGGCGGGAGTTCCGCGAGAAACCTTCCTTTTCCTGCTGGGTCGACACGGCCTCTCTCCTTATGGCGTGGAGCCTGAGGAATTGGAGCTGGACCTGGAAAATGCCCAGCGCGCCCGTCGTCCTCAATAACAGTCCTCTCATCTCGCTTTGGACCCTGCGTCGGCTCGACCTCTTTCGGGATCTCTTCCAAGAGGTCTGGATCCCTACCGAGGTTGAGGAGGAGTTCCTGGCGAAGGACAGCTCTGCTCGGCGGCAAGCACTCTTGAAAGCTCCATGGATCCGCAGCGTGGAGCTCTCCAATCCCCGCCACGCTCTGGCGTACGTCGGGCTCGATCGGGGAGAAGCCGCCGTCCTTGCTTTGGCCGAGGAGCATGAAGCCCGATTGGTCATCCTCGACGATCGCAAGGCGCGACGCTATGCGGAGCGTATGCGGTTCCCAGTCTCGGGAACCATCGGCGTCCTGCTCCTCGCTAAAGTTGCTGGCAGGATCGACTCCCTCGCCTTCTGCTTGGACCGGCTCAAGGAGGCTGGGCTTTTCCTATCCTCCGATCTCATCCGACGGGCTCTTCAGCTCGCGGGCGAAGAAGCTGTCTGATCCGACGCTCCATGGACCTCTCCTCCGTCCTCCGCCTCCTCTACCGAGGTCCCCGCGGCGCCGCGCCTGGCGTGGTGAATCCGTATCGGCAGGCCTTCCCCGAGCTGGACGGCCCGGGGGCGGCGCGGCGGCGCCGGGAGAACCTGGAGGCCTATCTCGAACGCGTGGGGGTGCCGCGGCTGGTGCTGCTCGGCGAGGCGCTGGGGTTTCGCGGCGGACGGTTCTCGGGGATCGCCTTCACCAGCGAGCGCCAGCTCGCCGGGCCGGCGGAGCGGCGGCTGCCGTGGGCCGGCCCGCCCTTCCGCGCCACCAGCCGCAATCCGGCGCTCTGGCTGGAGCCCTCCGGCAGCATCGTCTGGGGCGCTCTCGGCGGCGAGGCCCGCGGAGCGCTGGTGTGGAACGTCTTCCCCTGGCATCCCTACGGCGCGCGGGGACCGCTGAGCAACCGCACGCCGGAGCGCGGCCTGGTGATGGCGAACCTGCACGTCCTGGAGCGGCTGCTGGGGGAGATCGACGGCGCCCGCGTGCTCGCCGTCGGCCGCACGGCGCAGGCAGCGCTCGCGGCGCTCGGCGTCGAAGCTCCGGCGCTCCGCCACCCGGCGCACGGCGGAGCGGAGCTCTTCCGCCGGCAGTTGAGGGATTGGACTCCTCAGCCGATGCGGGCGTCGAGCAGGTCCAGCACTTCGGAGTCCCCTTCGGCGTCGAACTTGCGCGCGAAGTAGTAGGGGCCGCCGGTGAGGAGGGGGAGATCCTTCGCGGTCAGGGTGCGCGGCCGGCCATCCTTGCTTCCGGTCATATCCACATAGCGCAGGTCGTCGTCGGCCAACTGGAAGCGGCGGCTGTTGACGAGCAGGGTCTGCACGACGGCCTCGTCGGGGCAGACGGTGCGGCGGAACCATTGGAGCAAGCCGTCGCCGCTGCGGATGCGCTCGGCCAGATACTCGGTGCAGGCGCGGCGGAGCACCGTCCACTGCTTGCCGGCATAGCAGCGGACGGTCTCGTCGAACGGCAGCCGGCGGCGCACGCCGACGCGGGGTCCGTAGGTCAGGTGGCAGTGGACGAGCGGTTGCCATCCGTTCGCCGCGCGGAGCAGTCGCAACGCGGGGCGGGCCCATCCGGGAGCGTCGGAATACTGGTAGTAGTAGCGCACGATACCCTGGCGGCGGCGCCCCCAGGGGTTCACCGGGTCTGCCGCATCCCAGAAGCGAAGGAAGCCGTCGTAGCCGGTGGTGGCGAGGAGGTCCTCGAAGGCCCCCAGCGGCTGGGTCGGATAGTCCTGCGCCGAGAGATAGACGAGCCAGTCATAGGCGATGCCGTGCCGGGCAAGCCATTCCACGGCGTCGAAGTACGGCTCGATGAGCGAGAAGTAGCCGCGCCTTCCCCGCTCGCGAAACGCGAAGACGTCGACGCCGAGCGCCTGCCGCAGCTCGTCCGCCGAGCCGTGGCCGGCGAAGCCGTCATGGCCGACCAGGATGAAGCTCTCCGGCCGCGAGCGCTGGAGCGTCCCGACCAGCCGGCGCACCTGGGAGGGCCCGAGGTGGTTCTGGATGAAGTAGCAGACGCGCACTATTCCCATAAACCTCTTTCGGTGTTAAGCTTATAGGAGCTTCTCGATGCGGCTCGTCCGCCGCAGGAGGTTCCACCATGCGCTTTCGCGTTGGAATCCTGCTTCTCTCCCTGGCGTTGCTCGCCCTGCCGGCGGCGGCGGACGTCTACCATGTGATCCTCAAGAACGGCTCGGAGATCCTCACCACGCGCCAGCCGCAGCAGGCGGCCTGGGATCCCACGATGGTGCTCCTGCTGACCGAGGTGGGCAACTGGGTGGGCTTCACGAAGGACGAGATCGACAGCATCCGCGCCGAGGATCCGGCGGACGGCTACGGCGTGCGCATCAGCGACAACGTCATCGCGCTCGGCTGGTCTCCGAACGATCTGCCGGGGGCGGACGGCAAGCCGGCCGACGCCAACGACCGGTTCGCCAGCATCGCCGAGCGGATGCTGGCGCTCACGGAGCAGCAGCAGACGTACTCGGTCCAACAGGGAGTGAGCACCAACGAGACGCAGGGAATTCCGGCGAGCTTCGGAGGCTATGGCGGCGGTTTCAGCGGCATGCCCCTGAACCAGTCCACCCTCGATCAGCAGGACCGCCTCCCGCCTCCGTAAGAGCGGTTTTCGGCGTCCCCCGCCGTGGGGGACCTCTTTGACAACCCAGACGGTGCGGTGACGCCGGGCCTCCCCCAGCCGGGGAGGTTCTCGCGTCTCGAGAGGGAAGCCGGTACGAAGCCGGCGCGGCCCCCGCCACTGTAACCGGGTACGAAACCGGAAGCGCCACTGCGCGAGCGCGATCCCCCTGAACCGGGGGTTGCCCGCGTGGGAAGGCCCGGGAGTAGGCCGATCCGGAAGCCAGGAGACCTGCCGCACCGTCCGAACGCCTCCCGCGGGGTGCGGGCGAAGGCCTGCCCGGTGCTCCGTGCTCCTTCCGCCCCACCCTCTTGCGGTGGGGCGTTCGCATTTGAAAGGAGCACGTGATGCAGCGGTTTCTTTTGATCCTTTTCGCCGGCGTCCTCGGGGGCGGGCTGCCGGCCCTGGCGCAGGATCCGGCGCAAGAGCCGGATCCGGCCTCCGTCTTCAGCGACTCCGTCGTCGTCAGCGCCTCCCTCGAAGCCGAGGAGCGCGAGGACATCCCCGCCGCCGTCACCGTCATCGACCGCGAGGAGATCGAAGCGCGGCAGGCGCTCTCCCTGGAGGAGCTGCTCTTCACCGTCCCCGGCGTGCTGCCGGTGCAGACCGGGTCTCCCGGCCAGCAGACGTCGGTCTTCACGCGCGGCGCCGAGTCGGACCAGACGCTGCTGCTGTGGAACGGCATCCCGCTCAACGATCCCTTCTTCGGCGCCATCAACTGGCAGTTCGTGCCGCTCGACGGCGTCGAGCGGGTGGAGGTGGTGCGCGGCCCCTTCAGCGCGCTCTACGGCAGCAGCGCCATGGGCGGCGTGGTGCAGGTGCTCAGCGGCTCGCGCCAGGGAGGGACCCTGCACCTCGAGCGCGGCGGCAACGGCTACGGGCGCGGCGGGTTTGCCGCCGGGAAGGATCATGGCCGCCTGCGCTTGGACGGGACGGGGAGTATTCGGCGCGGCCACGGCGAGCTCGACAACGACTTCTTCTACGCCAACGAGGGGACCGTGCGGGCGCTGTGGACCCTGGCGCCCGGCGTGAGCCTCGGCGTGCTCGGGCGGGCGAACGAATCGCGGACGGGCATCCCGCTCTCCGGCGGCCAGCCGACGCCGCACCGCGAGATCAACTGGCTGGAGCACGAGGTGGCGGTGCCCTTCCGCTTCGAGCGCGGAGCGTGGGAGATCGAGAGCCAGGCCTCGCAGATCCGGTTCCACAACGACTTCAGCGATCCGGACGATCCGTTCGGCGCCATCGATTCGGCCACCCGGTCCGAAGCCCGCCGCGGCCGTGCCGTGGCCACCTGGACGGCCAGCCGCGACCTCTGGATCGCCTTCGGCGGCGACTGGGAGCGTCTGGAGGCCACGAATCGCTCGGGATCCCTCACCCAGGTCGACGCCGCCAGCCAGCAAACCTGGGCGGCCTTCGGCCAGGCGAGCTACGGCCGGGGGCCGCTGCGCTTCGACTTGGGGTTGAGACGGGACGACAACGACGTCTTCGGCGCCGAGACCAGCCTGCGCACGGGAGCCGTCTTTACCCTCGCCCAGGGCACGCGCCTGCGGGCGAGCTACGGCGAGGCCTTCCGGGCTCCCTCGCTGGGCGATCTGTTTTTCCCCTTCTTCGGCAATCCGGAGCTGCAGCCGGAGCGGTCGAAGAGCTATGAGCTCGGAGTCGAGCGCGAAGCGGGAGACTGGCGGCTCGCCGTCACCGGCTTCGAGAGCCGCCAGCGCAACCTGATCGACTTCCACCCCGTCACCTTCGTCGGCATCAACGTCGGCCGGGCGCGGATGCGCGGCGTGGAGGGGGAGGTGGGCTTCCGGCATGGCATCTACGCGGCGCACGTGAACGGCACGTACCTCGACGCCGAGGATCTGGACGCCGGGACGCCTCTGCAACGGCGGCCGAAGCACAGCGCGAGCCTGTTGCTGACGGCGCGGCCGGGCGACTGGATCCTCAATCTCGAAGGCCGCTACGTGGGAGCCCGTCCGCAGCTCGACGAGGTGACTTTCACCATCCGCGACAACCCCAGCTACACCCGCGTAGATCTCGCGGCGCGCTGGCAGGCGCGCCGCTGGTTCGCCCCCTATGCCCGCGTCGAGAACGCCGCCGACGAGGAGTACGAGGAGGTGCTGCGGTATCCCGCTCCGGGCAGGACGGTGATCGGGGGCGTGGCGTTTGAGTTCTAGGCGTCTCTTTCCCCCTCTCCAGCTCCGCTGGAGAGGGGGTCAGGGGGTGAGGTCTCGAAGGGCAGGAGGGCTCCTGCTCCTCCTCCCCCTTGTACTCCTCCTCCCCTCGCTCCTCCTTCTTTCCTGTGATCGCATCTCCGTCTCCGTCGACCGCGCCGCGGGCACCCAAATCGAGCGTATCCCCCAACGCATCATCGCCCTCACCCCCAGCCTGGTGGAGATCCTCTTCGCCTTGGGGCTGGGCGACCGGGTGGTCGGCGTGGGCGACTACGTCTTCTGGCCGCCGGAGGCGGTGAGCAAACCGAGGATCGGCGGCCTGTTCAATCCCAACCTGGAACGCATCGTCTCGCTGAAGCCGGATCTCGCGGTCCTCCTGCCCAGCGAGCGGGACCTGGCGGGCCGGCTCAATCCCCTGGGGGTGGAGGTCCTCGTGGTGCCGGACGAGACGCTGGCCGAGGTCGAAGGCTCCTTCCTCACCCTCGCGGACCGCTGCGACGTGCCCGCGGCCGGGAAACGCCTCGCCGCGCGATGGCGGTCCGAGCTCGCTCCCCGGCCGCTGCCCGGTCCGCCGCTCAAGGTGATGATCTCGGTGGGCCGCTCCGCGGGACGCCTCGGCGAGGTGACGGCGGCGGGGCGGGGGACCTTCTACCACGAGCTGCTGACCCGGCTGGGAGCGGTCAACGTCTTTGCCGACGCGCCGACCCGCTATCCGCAGGTGGGCCTCGAGGAGATCGTGGCGCGCCAGCCGGACCTCATCCTCGAGCTGCGGCCCGATCCCCTGACGCCGGAAAAGAAGGCCGCCGTCGTCCGGGACTGGCAGGCGCTGCCGCAGATCCCCGCGGTGCGCGATGGCCGGGTGGTGGTGATCGCCGGCGACTACACGATGCTCCCCGGACCGCGGCTGCCGCGGCTGTATGGGGAGATGCGGGAGGCCCTTGAGAGACCCGGTACAGGACGTTCTGCCAGGCGAAGCGGCCTGCCCTTCGAAGCCTCACCCCCTGAGGCCTCCCGGGCAGACCGGTCCGATCTTCGCATCGGAGTGGCTCCTTGACCCTCCTCTCCGCCCGCAACCTCGAGTGGCACGCCGGAGGCCGCACGATCCTCGGGCCGCTCGATCTCGACGTGGTCCAGGGCGAATGCCTGGCCGTGGTGGGGCCGAACGGCGCAGGGAAGACGACGCTGCTGCGCTGCCTCACCGGGTTGCTGCGGCCGTCGCGCGGCGAGCTGCGCTTCGGCGGACGCCCCTTCGCGGCGCTCTCGCGGCGGGAGCTGGCGCGGCGCATCGCCTATGTGCCGCAGATCCGCCCGTCCCGCGTGCCGCTCACGGTGGAGGAGATGGTGATGCTGGGGCGCTATCCGCACCTCTCGCCGCTGCAGATCGCGCCGCGGGCGCGGGATTTCGCGGCGGTCGACGAGGCGCTCGCCGTGGTCGGCATCGAGCCGCTGCGGAAGCGGCCGGCCGACGAGCTCTCCGGGGGCGAGCGGCAGGCGGTCTTCATCGCCGCCGCCCTGGCGCAGGAGTCCGAGGTCCTGGTGCTCGACGAGCCGACGATCCATCTCGACGCCCGCCACCAGCACGATCTCGCCGCGCTCCTCCTCCGTCTCAAGGCGTGCGCCGCGCGCACGGTCGTCCTCGCCACCCACGACCTCAATCTCGCCTCGCTGCTGGGAGACCGGCTGCTCGCCCTCGTCGCGGGCCGCAGCCTTGCCCTCGGCCGGCCGGCGGAGATCGTGCGGCCGGAGGTGCTCGCGCGTCTCTACCAGGCCCGCTTCGAGATCGTCCGCGGCGGCGAGCGGCCGGTCACCGTCCTGGACCTCGGCGCATGAGCCCGCCGCGGCCGCGCCTTGCCCTGCTGCTGCTCTTCGCCCTCTGGCTCGCCACACTCGTCGCGGCGCCGCTGGTGGGCAGCCAGCCGGTGTCGCTCGCCGACGTGGCGCGCGGCGAGCCTTCGGCGGTCTCCATCTTCTGGCAGATCCGCCTGCCGCGGGTGCTGCTGGCCCTCCTCGGCGGCGCGGCGCTCGCCGTCTCCGGGCTGGGTTTTCAGACCCTGTTCCGCAATCCCATCGCCGAGCCCTACACGCTCGGCATCTCGAGCGGCGCGGCGCTGGGGGCGGTGCTGGCCCTGCGGCTGCAGGGCGGCGAGCTGCTCGGCCTGCCGCTGGTGGCCCTCGCCAGCTTCGCCGGCGCCCTCGCCGCGGCGTCACTGATTGTCGGGCTGGCGCTGCGCCGCGAGGGGGTGGAGACCTCGACGCTGCTCCTCGCCGGCGTCGCCGTCTCGCTCTCCTGCTCGGCGGTCATCCTCTTCCTCCAGTACCTGGCGGACTCCACGCAGACCTTCCGCATGGTGCGCTGGATGATGGGCGGGCTCTCCGTCGTCGGCTACGCCGAGGTGCTCTGGCTGCTGCCTTGGGTGCTCGGCGGCGCCGCCACCTTGCTGGCGCTGCGCTGGGAGCTCAACCTCCTGCTCACCGGCGAGGAGCTGGCCGCCAGCCGCGGCGTGGACCTCGCCCGCCTGCGCCTCAAGGTGCTGCTCGCCACCTCGCTGATGATCGGCGCGCTGGTGGCCATCGCCGGGCCCATCGGCTTCGTGGGCCTGATCGTGCCGCACATGCTGCGGCGCCTGGTGGGGCACGACCACCTCTTCCTCGCGCCGGCCTGCTTCTTCGGCGGCGGCGCCTTCCTCACCCTTTGCGACGCGGCCGCGCGCACGCTCATGGCGCCGGCGGAGCTGCCGGTGGGCATCCTCACGGCCTTGCTGGGAGGACCGTTCTTCCTCTGGCTGCTCGTGTGGCGGCGGAGGAGCTGAACGTGGTATAATTTTTTACTGGCGATGACCTATCGCCCAACCCCGTTCGGTCTCCCCCCGCGAGACCCTCGACCGGGGCAAAGGGGTTCTCAAGCCTCGGGTCGTGTGACTCGTTTCTCTGGTGCGCGAGGTCAGGCGGGGGCTGGCGTCGTGTGACCAGGAGACGAACACATGACCCTGCAAAAGAAACTCAAGAAAGCCGTCCGCGCCCGGTCCGAAAAGACCGGCGAAAGCTATACCGCCGCCCGCCGTCACGTCCTGCTCTCTCGCGCCAAGAAGGCCGCGCAGCCTTCCATCGCTCCCCCGTCCGTCGTGGCGGAACCGGTCCCTGTCGTCGCAGCTCTGGCGCCCGCTCCTTCTCCCGCGTCCGGCCCCACCCGCGGCGCGGTCAGCGACGAGTCGGCGCGCCAGAAGACCGGCCACGGCCTCGACCACTGGTTCGCCGTGCTGGACGCCTTCGGTGGCGCCACCAAGGGCCACACCGCGGCAGCCGCCCACCTCTACAACGATCACGGCGTCCCCGGCTGGTACTCCCAGGGGATCACCGTAGCCTACGAGCGGGCGCGTGGACTGCGGGACATGCACCAATCATGCGTCGGCGACTTCCAGGTATCGGTCTCGAAGACGGTTCCCGCCACCGTCGCAGAGGTCGTCGAGGCGTTCAAGAGCGGCAAGCGCCGGGCCGTTTGGCTTCAAGGCGCCGACGACGGGCTCGTTCGCGCCCTCGACGCGGCCTTCACGGGACCCAAGCCACGGGAGGTGAAGACCAAGGGCAGTGACTACGCCTGGTTCCGCTTCCCCTGGGACAGCACCAAGGTCGAGATCCGCGTCACGGGCAAGCCCAAGGGCGCGAGCATCGCGATGGACAGCACGAAGCTCGCCGGCGCCGAGCAGGTGGAAGAGCGGCGCGCCCAGTGCCGCGTGGCGCTCGAAGGGCTGAAGCGGCACCTGGGTGGGTGACCCCGCAACTCCCATTCAGCCGTGCGTCCGTCTCGGGCGCACGGCTGTCTTGTTTAAGCTCATTTCATAATGTTATCATTGCTATTGACGGATCCATTGCCAGCGCTGGCCGATCGCCACCGGGGCTCGACTGAGGGGATGCCCCATCTGCGAGCGTTCCTTTTTATAGCAGTGTAACGAAAGGGTCCTCAGCGTCGCCTATTTTATCTACTGCTGTGGAGGCGGGGCACGTGGAGCGGCAAACCGTCATCGACCGAGTACGGCAGGCCCTGGGAGCCCGCCTGCTGTTGGGCGAGAGCCCCACGTTCCTCGAAGAGGCGCGGAAGCTGCCGGCGGTGGCGGCCTGCGAGGCCGGGGTGCTGATCCTCGGCGAGACCGGCACCGGCAAGGAGCTGTTCGCCCGCACCATCCACTACCTTTCGCCGCGCCGCGACCAGCCCTTCGTGCCGGTCAACTGCGGCGCCCTGCCGGTGGAGCTGGTCGAGAACGAGCTCTTCGGCCATGAGCGGTCCGCCTTCACCGGCGCCGCCAGCGCCGAGCCGGGGCTGATCGCCGAGGCCGAAGGCGGCACGCTCTTCCTCGACGAGGTGGACTCGCTGCCGCCCATCGCCCAGGTCAAGCTCCTCCGCTTCCTGGAGAGCAAGGAGTACCGCCGGCTCGGCTCCTCGCGCCTGCGTCACGCCGACCTGCGGATCCTTGCCGCCACCAATCTGGACCTCGAGCGGGCGGTGGGGGCGGGAGGCTTCCGCCGCGACCTCTACTACCGCCTCAACGTCGTGCAGCTCCAGCTCCCGCCGCTGCGCGAACGCGCGGGGGACGTGCCGCTCCTCGCCCGGCATTTCCTCCGCCGCTACGCCCGCGAGCTCGACCGCCAGCTCACCGACTTCACTCCGGAGGCCCTGCTCCGCCTGACGCTTTACCCCTGGCCGGGCAACGTCCGGGAGCTGGAGAACACCGTCCACCGCGCGGTGATCCTGACCGCCGGCGAGAGCGGCCTCGTCGGCGCCGGCGATCTGGCGCTGCTCGACGACGGCGCGGCGCGCAAGGCCGCCCAGGAGTCTTTCCGCGCCGCCAAGGTGCGCGCCGTCGCCGAGTTCGAGCGTCGGTACCTGGAGGATCTCCTCGCCTCCTGCCGCGGCAACGTCAGCCGCGCCGCCCGCACCGCCCGCAAGGACCGCAGCTCCTTCTGGTCGCTGGTGAAGAAGCACGGCATCGACATCTCCCGCTTCCGCGACGGCGAGCCCGGGCCCCTGTGACATCTCTCCCACGGTCGTAGGGTTTTTTCGCCACACCCCCCCCGCGGCCCTCGGTGCGGCAGCCTTTCGCAGGCTCTCGGCGCCACCGCCCTGTGGCGGCGCCATCACACCTTGAAAAACCAAGTCTCTGAAAACAAAGGCTCTTCCTGCCGGCACGCGGGTTGCCTCCAGGCGTGACGAGGACACACGGCCGGACTGGAACCGCGCGTGGAACCGCTCAAATCGGAGATGGCCTTCGAGATTCTCGCTTACCTCGTGCATCACCCGCGAGCCCAGGACACCTTCGAGGGCATCGTGGAGTGGTGGTTGCTGGAGCGCTACATCGAGCGCCAGCGCCTCGCCGTCGAGGAGGCGATGGAGGAGCTGGTGAGCTCGGGCCTCGTGCTCGCTCCCCAGGGCCGGGACCGGCGCCGCCGCTACCGCCTGCACCCGGACCGGGCCGCCGAGGCGGAGGCGATCGTGGCGCGGCACGAGGCCGCCCGCCGGAGGGAGGCCTGAATGGCCGACTACCGGGCGGTGGCGACGGTGACCGAGGCGGTGCTGCAGCTCCTCCGCAGCAACTACCGCCCCGAGGACTTCGGGCAGGAGCTGGAGTTCAAGGTCTTCAACGCCAAGGACTTCTCGAAGCCGCTCAACGCCGGCGTGTCGCTCTTCCTCTACCGCATCTTTCCCAACGGCGTGCAGCGCACCCCTCCCAGCCGGCCCGCGCCCGACGGCCGCACCTTCCCGACGCTGCTGCCGCTCGACCTGCATCTGCTGCTGACGGTCTGGGGGAAGGAGGCGTCGCTCCAGCACACCATCGCCGGCTGGATGATGCGGGTGCTGGAGGACCAGCCGATCTTCCCGGCTGCGCTGCTCAACGCCGTCACCCCCGGGGTGTTCCGCCCTCACGAGACCGTCGAGGTCTCGCTCACCGAGCTGACCAACGAGGACCTGCTGCGCATCTGGGATGCGCTGGTGCAGAACGTCTATCAGCTCTCGGTGCCGTACGTCGCCCGCGTCGTGCGCATCGAGTCGCCGCGGCCGCTCGGGGCGGGCGGCCCGGAGGTGCAGGAACGCCGGCTGCAGATGGCCGAGCTGCTCACGGAGGCGGGGGCGTGATCCTCGCGGCCGGTGCGCTCCCGGACGGGCGCCGCTACGAGGTGCTGGAGGAGCTCGACGTCTTCTGCCCTCTCGGCGTGCGCTTCTGGGATGCGGTGACCGACGATCAGATCCGCGCCGGCCTGTGGGCGCGCGCCTGGCCGGAGCCGGCCCTGCGGCCGGTCGTCCAGGCCTTCCGCACCCGCTCCGACATCTATGCCTTCCAGGGTCTGCCCGGTTTGCGGGCGCTGGAGCGGCCGCCGGCCAACCCCACTGGCCTCGCGGTAGTGCCGCCGCCCGGCGGCTCGCCGCCCAGCCCGCCGCCGGCCCACCCCTTCATTCTCGAAGTGGTGGACCTCGAGCGGCGCTTTCTGCCGGCGGCGCTGCGGCTGGCGCTGCCGCTCCCCACGCGCGGAGTCTTCCTGGCGCGCCCGCCGGGGAGCCCCGCCGAAGCGCCGCCACCCGGGTTCTACCTCTTCTCCTCGCCGACCCGTCCGCGCTCGGCGGGAGTGGCGGTGGTGCGCGGCGAGCTGGCCGATGCCGCGACCGGCGCTCCGGCCGCGCACGCCTTGCTGCGCGTCGCCATCCCCGGCCAGCCGGACCGCTTCGGTCTCGCCGACGCCGGCGGGCGCTTTGCGGTGCAGTTCCCGCTGCCGCCGCTCGCCGGCGGTCTCGGACGCCTCTTCGTCTCGCCCGACGGCGCGCCGGCCTCGCCGCCCGGCCCGCCGGTGGCCGACCGCACGTGGGACCTCTCGGTCGTCGTGGCCTGGGAGCCGGCCGCCCTCTCGCCGCTTCCCGGCACCGATCTGCCGGACCTCGCCCGGGTGCTCGACCAGCTCCCGGCCGACATCGTTCTCGCCGCCGGCTCGCCGCCGGCACCCCCGGCCCCCGAGTGGCTTGGCACGCTGCGCTACGACGGTGAGGTCGTGGCGCGCACCGCCGGCGACTCGCGGCTGCTGATCGTCCCTGCGGGGTCACCCCCGTAACGCCGCCTATCGCAGGAGGAAACCGCCATGCCCGAGTACCTAGCGCCGGGAGTCTACGTCGAGGAGGTGAGCTTCCGGCAGAAATCCATCGAAGGAGTCAGCACCTCGACCGCCGGCTTCATCGGGCCGGCGCGCTTCGGCCCGCTGTTCGGCGAGTCCGAGCTGCTCACCAGCTTCAGCGACTTCGAGCGCATCTACGGCGGCATCGACCAGCTCGAGTTCGCGAACGAGAGCAATCTGCTGGACAACCATCTGGCCCAAGCCGTGCGGGCGTTCTTCGAGGAGGGCGGCCGGCGGCTCTACGTGGCGCGCACCTTCGCCTATCCGGACGCGGCCGATACCGCCGAGGAACAGGCGGCCTACGGCCGGTCGCGCTGGCCGGCGGCGGGCGGCTCGCCGCAGCTCTTCGATCTCATCGCGCGCTTCCCGGGCCGCGCCGGCGACTTCACCGTCACCATGGTCTTCCGGCTGGGGGAGAACATCCTCAACGAGGAGCCGGTGGATCCGGCCGACTCCAGCCAGGGGGCTCCCCGGCACAACATCCTGCGCGGTGCCCAGAACCTCGACACCGTGTGGGCCGGGGAAATCGGCTCGCCGCCCACCTCGCCGCCCGTCAGCGGCGGGTTCTACTGGGTAGACCGCTACTTCGACGAGGCCGTCGGCCGCTGGACCTATCGCCTGCGCGACGACAGCCCGGCCAACGACCCGCCGGTGGGCGCGGTGTCGCTCGACGACGTCGACACCGTCCGCGTGCTCACGGTGGGCGTGGTGCTCTCGCCGCTCGGCCGCTTCGGCGACGAGCAGGCGTGGGAAGGGCTCACCTTCCACCCCGACCACCGCCAGTCGCTGTCTCGGGTCTTCGATCCCAACCCGGCGAACCCCTCGGCCTATCTGCGGGTGCCGCTCACCTTCGTGACCGACCGCAACAACGGCGCCGCCATCGCCGGGGCGCTGCTCGCCCAGCCCAACGTCCTCGACGGCGGCCTCATCGAGGACAACCTTCGCAACACCAACGTCGGCGACGCCGCGCGGACCTTCCGCGTCCGCCTGGAGGGAGGCCTCGACGGCGACCGTCCCGGTCCCGGCGAGTACGAGGGAGACGAACAAGGAGGTCTCAAGAGCGGCTTGCTCGCCTTCGAGGATATCGAGGACATCTCGATCGTCGCCGCCCCGGGCTCGACCTTCGGCCTCGAGAACGGCTATGGCACCCAGGCGCAGACCATCACCCGCCTCTTGATCGCCCACTGCGAGCGGATGCGCTACCGCGTCGCGGTGCTCGACTCGGGCAACGGCCAGACCCTCACCAACGTGCGCGCCTTCCGCGGCCAGATCGACACCACCCGCGCCGCCCTCTACTACCCGTGGGTGCGGGTCTTCGATCCCGTCACCGAGCGCGATATCCACCTGCCGCCCTCGGGCTTCGTCGCCGGCATCTACGCCCGCTCCGACATCGACCGGGGCGTGCACAAGGCACCGGCCAACGAGGTCGTCCGCCTGGCCCTCGGCTTCGAGCTGCTGCTCAACAAGGGGCAGCAGGACGTGCTCAACCCCGAGGGCATCAACTGCCTGCGCTTCTTCGAGGGGCGCGGCTTCCGCGTCTGGGGGGCGCGCACCGCCAGCTCCGACCCGGAGTGGAAGTACCTGAACGTGCGCCGCTACTTCGCCTACCTCGAGCGCTCGATCGACAAGGGCACGCAGTGGACGGTGTTCGAGCCCAACGGCGAGGCGCTGTGGGCCAACGTCCAGGCGACCGTCGAGGACTTCCTGTTCAACGAGTTCCAGAACAACCGCCTCCTGGGCAGCAAGCCCGCGGAGGCTTACTTCGTCCGCTGCGACCGCAGCACGATGACCCAGAACGACCTCGACAACGGCCGGCTGGTGTGTCTGGTGGGCGTGGCGCCGCTGCGTCCCGCCGAGTACGTGATCTTCCGCATCGGCCAGAAGACTGCCGACAGCCGGGCGTGAGCGGCTGGCGCCTAAAGGAGAGCGACGATGGCGATACCGCGTGACTATCCGTACAGCCAGTTCAACTTCCGGGTGAGCTGGGACGGCTTGAACGAAACCTCGGTCAACGCCGGCTTCCAGGAGGTCTCGGGACTGGGCCTGGAGATGACGGTGGCGGAGTACCGCGCCGGCAACTGGAGCGAGAACTCCTCGCGCAAGGTCAACACCACCTACAAGGTCCCGGACGTCACCTGCAAGCGCGGCGTCCTGGGCGCCCTCGACCTCTATCAGTGGCTCGACGCGGTGCGCAACGGCACCCAGGGCCAGTTGAAGACGGTGACGATCAAGCTGATGAGCGAGGACCGCACGCAGGCGGTCATGACCTGGAAGCTGCTGCGCGCCCGGCCGATGAAGTACACCGGGCCGTCGCTCAACGGCAAGGGCACCGACCTGGCGATCGAGGAGCTGGTGCTTTCGGCCGAGCGGATCGAGCTGTCGTAAGAGGACCGCCGACCGTGCAGCCGCTCGCCCGCCTCCCCGGCGTCTTCTTCGAGACGCCGCGGCCGCAGCCGCCCGCAGGCCTGCCGCGCATGGACGTGGCGGCCTTCGTCGGCTTCGCCGCCGCCGGACCGCTCCACGTGCCGGTGGCGGTCGAGGCCCCGGCGCGCTTCCGCGCCGTCTTCGGCGACCTCGACGGCGCCCCGCCGGCGCTCGCCTGGGACGCCGAGCGCGGCGAGGCGCGCCGCGCCCATCTGGGAGCGGCGGTCGAGGCCTTCTTCGCCAACGGCGGCGCGCGCTGCTGGGCGGTGCGGGTGGCTGACGACGCCGCGGCGGTGCGCCACCGTTTCCGGCTGCCGGGGCTGGTGGCGGCGGCCGGCCGCGCCGCGAGCCCCCTGCCGGTCGTAGAGGCCAGGGCGCGGGCGGCGGGGAGCTGGTGCGAGGAGCTGGCGGCGGCCACGGCGCTCTCGCGCGATCCGCTGCGCTGGCGCTCCGCAGAGCCCGGCGATCCCTTCCCGCTCGCCCTCGCCGCCGGCGCCTACCGGCTCGACCTCGCCGCCTCCCCGGCGCAGCTCGTGCCCGGAGACCTCCTCGAGCTGGTCTTCGCTCCCGGGCGGCCGGCGCTCTTCCTCTTCGTCGACCGCCTCGAGCCGCTGCCGGGCGGCGTCCGCCTCCACTCCGCCGCGGTCGACCTCGCGAGCGGCGAGACCGCCGGCGCCTTCTGGTTCCAGCCGCCGCTGGCCGCCGCGTCGCCGCCGGAGGTGGAAGAGGACGAGACCGTGCCTCCTACGCCGCTGGCCGAGGCCGGCGGCCTGGCCTCCGCCAACGCCTGGCTCGGCACCCCCGCCGACCCGGCACGGCTGCCCGCGGTGCGCCGGCTCTCCTTCGAGATCCTGTTGTTCCGCCGCGACGCGCTCGCGGCCCGCCTGGACGGCCTCGCCTTCGACCGCCGCCACCCCCGCTTCTGGGCGGCGCTGCCCACCGATGAGGGGCTCTACGGGCGCGTCGGCCGCGAGCAGATCGCCGAGAGCGCAGCCCGGCAGGCCATGAGCAGCGCCCACGGACCGGACGACCTCGTGGCGCTCCTGGGAGAGGCCTTCGATCCGCTCCGTGAGCGTTTCGCCGGTCTCTTCGCCGCGGCCGCCGATCCGCGCTTCCCCCTCGCCGGCCCGCCGCCGGCGGAGGCGGCCGACCTCTACCTCCCTTGGGGGATGGGCCGCGACCGCACGGCGGCGGCGGCGATCCCCCTCGACCGTCCCTTCGCCCCGCCGACGCGCCTCGAGCGCGACGGCCTCGCGGTCTTCCGCGCCGGGCTCTTCCTCGACCCGGCCCTCGCGCGCCTCTACCAGGGCTCGCTCCTCGGCGAAGCCGAGCACCGCCACGACGTGCGGGCGCTGCCGCTGCGCGGCATCCACAGTCTGGTGCCGCTGCCCGAGGTTTCGCTCGTGGCCGTGCCCGACGCCGTCCATGGCGGCTGGACGCGCGAGCTGCCGCCGGACCGGGAACCGCTCGCAGCGCCGCAGCTCCTGCCCCTGGGCGCAGCCCATGAACCTGACGCCGCCGGCCGCTACCCCGTGGACTGGACCGCGGTCGAGGGCGCCACCGCCTATCGCCTGGAGCGCGACGGCGATCCGGCGTTTCCGCGGCCGGTCGTGGTCTACGCCGGCGGGGAGACGGCAGCGCCGCTCGTCCTGCCGCCCGCCTGCCCGCGCGAGGTCTGGCTGCGGGTGCGGGCCGAGCGCGAGGGCGAGGTCGGCCCCTGGTCCAACACCCGCGGCGCCCGCCTGCCGGAGGAGCCCTTCGCCGCCTGCGCCGGCGGCCGGCCGGGCGCCCTCGTCCTCGCGCTCGAGGCCGGCTCACCGCCGGCGCTCTTCCTCGCCTGGGAGCCCGAGGATCCGGCGGCGCCGGCGGCCGAGACCTACGAGGCCGAGGAGGCGGACGACGCCGGCTTCGCCACCGCCCGCAAGGCGCGGCCGGAGGAGCCGGCCGGCGTCATCCCCTCGCCGCCCCCGGCGGTCGACAGTCCCTTCCCGTTGCCGGAGGCCCGGCCGGCAGCGCGCTACTACCGCGTGCGCGGCATCGCCGGAGACCTCTTCGGCCCCTGGTCCAACACCGTGCGGGTGCCGGGGAGCGCGCGGGAAGACTGGATGGAGAACGCCGCCGCCGCGTTCGACGGCGCGGCGCTCCTGGCGCTCCATCGGGCGCTCCTGCGCCTGGCGGCGGCGCGCGCCGACCTCCTGGCGCTCCTCTCTCTGCCCGAGCACTACCGCGCCGACGAAGCGTTCGACCACGTCGCGTTCCTCACCCCGGGAGGGCCGGACGACCTGCCCGCGCCGGCGCCGCTGCCGGGGCTCGCCGATCCGGCGGCCGGCGTGCCGCCCTTGACGCTCGGCGAGACGCCGGTGCTCGGCTTCGGCGCCCTCTACCACCCGTGGCTCGTGCTGCGCGCCCGCGGCGGCGAGGGGCGCACGCTCCTGCGCCAGCCGCCCGAGGGCGCGGTGGGCGGGACGCTGGCGGCCTTCGCGCTCGGACCGGGCGCCTGGCGGGCGCCGGCCAACCGCCCGCTCGTCGGCGTGCTGGCGCTCGCGCCGCCGCTCGGCCGCGACGTCTGGCCGCGCCTCGCGGCGGCGGGAGTCAACCTCGTCCTGCACGAGCCGCGCGGCTTCCTCCTCCTCTCCGCCGACACGCTGAGCGCCGAGGAGCCGCTGCGCCCGATCTCGGTGCGCCGGCTCCTCACCCTGCTCCGCCGGCTCGCCCTGGCGGAGGGAGAGAGCTTCGTCTTCGAGCCCAACGACGCCTTCCTCGGCGATCTCGTGCGCCACCGCTTCGAGCTGGTGCTGGGCGATCTCTACCGCCGCGGCGCCTTTGCCGGCGCCACCCCCGAGGCCGGCTTCCGCGTCGTCGCCGACGCCTCCGTCAATCCGCCCGGGTCCGTGGACCGCGGCCGCTTCGTGGCCGAGCTGCAGGTGGCGCCCGCCCGCGCCCTCGCCTTCCTGACCGTACGGCTGATCGGCAGCGCCCCCGGACGGTTGGCCGTGCAGGAGGTGGCCTGAGCCATGGCCAACGAGCCCGAATACCCCTTCACCACCTTCAACTTCCGCATCGCGATCCAGGTCGCCGGGCCGCGCAAGCTGCCGCTCTGCGCCGCCGAGTTCGCCGAGTGCGACGGCATGGAGGTGAGCCTCGAGCCCAAGACCATCCGCGAAGGGGGGAACAACGCGCGGCCGATCCACCTGGTCGGTCCCACGAGCTACGGCCAGCTCACCTTGAAGCGCGGCATGACCAGCGACTTCGGCCTCTGGGAGTGGTTCGAGGCCGTGCAGGGGCCCGGCGGCAGCGGCGTCCGCGGCTCGGGCGAGATCGCCATCATGCCGGAGGATCCCACGGCGACGACGCCCAGGATCGCCTTCAAGCTCACCGGCTGCCTGCCGATCAAGCTCAAGATGCCGGCGCTCAACGCCAAGGAAGGCGGCATCGCGGTCGAGGAGCTGCAGGTCGCCTACGAGAGCCTGACCCGCGTCACCACCGGCGGCGGGGGGACGCCGTGAACCCGGCCAAGCTCGTCAAGGCCGTCCTCCAGGAGATCTCCTGGGACGACAAGGGCCACGTCACCGACGGCAGCAAGATCGTGCCGGTGCAGTTCAATCCCGAGTCGCTCAAGGTCGCCTTCTCCAACCAGACCGCGAGCGGCGACCAGCGCGGCGCCTCGGCCCTCCAGTACGTCGGCACCGGCACCACCAAGCTCTCGTTCGACCTCTGGTTCGACGTCACCAATCCCGAGCACGTGCTGGTGGACAAGGCCGAGCACACCCTGGTCGCCGACCCCCAGGGCCAGCCGCCCAAGGGCACCGCCCCGCCCGACGACGTGCGCGAGCTGACCAAGGACGTCGTCTACTTCATCACGCCGGACACGACGAAGAACAAGGGCAACGCCAAGGACCCCAAGTTCATCCCGCCCGGCCTGCGGTTCCTCTGGGGGACCTTCAAGTTCGAGGGCATCGTCGACTCGATCAACGAGAGCCTGGAGTTCTTCTCCCCCGAGGGCCGGCCGCTGCGCGCCAAGGTCTCGCTGTCGCTGACCAAGCAGGAGATCCAGTTCAAGATCGAGCCCCAGGAGCGCACCCCCGTCAACCCGCCGCAGCAGGCGCAGGCCGGCGACACCGCCGCCGGCCTCAAGGGCAAGGGCACCGGCAGCCCCGAGGGCTGGCAGCCGATGGCCGCGGCCAACGGCATCGAGAACCCGCGGCTCCTCGCGCCCGGGACGCTCATCGACACGAGCGCCGGCCTGGGAGGGGCGCTCGGCGGTGGCATCGGGGTGGGCGTCGGCGGCGGGGTCGGTGCCGGCATCGGCATCGGGGCCGGAGTGTCGGCCGGCGCGGGCCTCTCGGCGGGAGCCGGGATCTCGGCCGGCGCCGGAGCCGCGCTCGGTGGCGGCCTGCGCGCCGGGGCGGCGGGCGGGGCGGGGATTGGCGGCGGCATCTCCGGCGGGCTGGGGGCGGGGATCTCGGGAGGCATTGGTGGCGGGATCGGCGGCGGGATCTCGGGTGGCATCGGGGGCGGGATCGGCGTCTCGGGCGGCATCGGCGGCGGAGTCTCCGGCGGCCTGGGCGGCGGCATCTCCGGCGGGGTTTCCGGTGGCCTGGGGGGTGGGATTTCGGGCGGGCTCAGCGCCGGCCTGACTGGCGGGGGCGCCGCCGCGAGCGCGAGCGCCCGCGCCAGCGCGTCGTTCGACCAGAGTCTCAGGAGGTGACCGATGGGTGTCGTGATCGACGAGATGGAGGTGGAGGTGGAGAACCCGCCGGCGGTGCGCGGCGGGGAAGGCAATGCCGAGGGACCGGCAGCGCAGCCGCAGGGCTCCGGGCTGAAGCCCGAGGACGTGCGCTTCATCATCGACCGGCGTGACGCGCGGGCGGCGCGCCTCTTCGCCCACTGAGGAAGCCATGGCCGAGCGCAGCGCCACCCCGGGCTTCCGCGCCTCCCGTCCCAACCTGACGGTGGACGGACGGCCCGTGCCCGGCCTGGCCGACGGGCTCTTGAGCCTGGCGGTCGAGGAGACCACCGCCGGCCTCTTCCACTGCACCGCCACGTTCGGCAACTGGGGCACCGGCCCGGAGGGCGTCGGCTTCCTCTACTTCGACGGCCAGGTCTTCGACTTCGGCCGCGCGCTGACCGTCGAGATGGGCGCCGACAGCACCCAGGCGCCGGTCTTCGAGGGGCGCATCACCGGCCTGGAGGGCCGCTACCCGCGCCAGCAGCCGCCGCAGCTCGAGGTGCTCGCCGAGGACCGCTGCCAGGACCTGCGCATGGTGCGCCGCACCCGCACCTTCGAGGAGCAGAGCGACAGCGACGTCTTCACCGCCATCGCCCGCGAGCACGGCCTGGAGCCGGCGATCGACGTCGACGGCCCCACCCACAAGACCCTCGCGCAGGTCAACCAGAGCGACCTCGCCTTCCTGCGCGAGCGGGCCCGCGCCATCGACGCCGAGGTGTGGGTGGAGGGGAGCAAGCTCTTCGCCCAGGCGCGGGCGCGGCGCAAGGCCGCGGCCGGGGTGACCCTGACCTACGGCCAGGAGCTGCGCGAGCTGACCGCCTGCGCCGACCTCGCCCACCAGCGCACCCGCCTGGCGGTGGGCGGCTGGGACGTGGCCGCCAAGGAGGCGATCCTGGAGGAGACCGGCGAGGAGGCGATCGCCGGCGAGCTCGCCGGCGGCCGCTCGGGGAGCGCCGTGCTCTCCCGCGCCTTCGGCGAGCGCGCCGAGCGCATCGTCCACACCGTGCCGCTCTCCGGCGAGGAGGCGCGCGCCGAGGCCGCCGCCTGCTACCGCGCCGCCGCCCGCCGCTTCCTCACCGCCGAGGGCATCGCCGAGGGCGACGGCCGCATCAAGGTCGCCACCCAGGTGACGCTCCAGGGCCTGGGGCCGCTCTTCAACGGCCCCTGGTACGTCTCCGCCGTGCGCCACACGTTCGACGACCGGGACGGCTTCAAGACCCGCTTCTGCTGCGAGCGGCCGGGGCTGGGAGCGAGCTGAGATGGCCGGCGCCTACCTCCTGCTCAACGACGTCGCCGAGGCGCGCTCGCCGCGCGGCTACGGCGGCCTCTTCTACGGCGTCTACCCGGCGCTGGTCACCGACGTCGTCGATCCCGACGGCCAGGGGCGGGTGCGGGTGCGCCTGCCCTGGTCGCCCGACTCGGGCGGCGGCGCCTACGAAGCCTGGGCGCGGCTGGCGACGATGATGGCCGGCAACAACCGCGGGAGCTGGTTCATCCCCGACGTCGGCGACGAGGTGCTGGTGGCGTTCGAGGGCGGCGAGCCGCGCCGGCCCTACGTCGTCGGCGCTCTCTGGAACGGCAAGGACGCGCCGCCGGAGACGATGGACGGGGCGGGGAAGAACGACAAGAAGGTGCTGCGCTCGCGCAACGGCGTCAAGGTGACGCTCGACGACGCCAGCGGCCGCGAGACGCTGAAGCTGGAGACCCCCGGCGGCCAGTCGGTGACGCTGGAGGACGGGGCCGGCCGCATCGAGATCCGCGACGCCAACGGCAATTCGATCGAGCTCGCCGCCGCCGGCATCACCGTCACCGCGGCGGCCAAGCTCACCGTCCAGGCCGGACAGGTGGAGGTCACCGCCGGCCAAGTCACGGTGAACGCCGGCATGTCCAAGTTCTCCGGCGTCGTGCAGGCCGACACGGTGATCACCAACCTCGTGGTCTCGACCGCCTACACCCCCGGCGCGGGGAACATCTGGTGAGGAACGCGACATGAACCACCCCGTCGAATGGCTTGCTCCGGCGCCGCTCTGGGACCTCGCCCTGGAGGATACCGGCAACCGCCGCTTCCGCGAGCCGGCGATCCTGCGCTATGCCTCCGACGGCTTCTTCGACGAGCTGACGGCGGACGTCGCCGGCGCCGGTGCCGCGCCGTCCGCCTCCTCGGGCCTCGCCGCGCGCGTCGCCCGCCCCGAGACCTGGGAGCGGCCGGCGGCCGGCTGGGTGCCGGCCACGGACGGCTCGCTCGCCGGGCCGGTCAAGCTCTTCCAGCCGGCCCACCAGCGTTACTACCTGCTGGCGGCGAGCCTGGTCTGCCGCCGCGCGGGCATGCCCGAGCGCAAGGTCGATGCCGCCGCCGCCGAGCGCGCCGCGGTCGTGGTGCGCCGGCTGGTGCCCAAGCCCGGCGTCGGCTTCGACCCCGAGGATCCCGCCACCTACACCGAGCACGGCTGGGTCGGCGACCGGCGCGCCGGCAAG
>JBIOVX010000290.1:0-9631 GCA_044868005.1 Thermoanaerobaculia bacterium
GCTCCGAGGTGATCGTCGACGTCGAGCTGATCGAGGTCGACACCAAGAAGCTGCGCGAGATCGGCGTCTCCCTGTCGGAGTACTCCATCACCCAGACGCTCGACCAGGGCGAGGACGCCAAGGTCCACCTTTCGGACCTGAAGTACCTGAACCAGAACAGCTGGGTGCTCTCGATCCCGTCGATCATCTACGACTTCGTCAAGTCCAGCACCGACTCGCAGCTCCTCGCCAAGCCGCAGGTGCGGATCAGCGAGGGCGAGAAGGCGCGCGTGGTGATCGGCGACCGCGTGCCGATCCCGGTCACGACCTTCAACACCGGCCAGACGGTGGGCGGCAACATCGTGCCGGTGACCTCCTTCCAGTACCAGGACGTCGGCATCAAGATCGACATCGAGCCGCGCGTCCACCACAACAAGGAGATCACCCTGAAGCTCACCGTCGAGGTGAGCCAGATCGCCGGCTACCAGGACGCCGGCGGCGGGCAGCAGCAGCCGATCATCGGCACGCGCACCATCGAGTCGACGATCCGGCTGAAGGACGGCGAGACCAACTTCCTCGCCGGCCTGATCCGCACCGACGAGACCAACTCGGACTCGGGCATCCCCGGGCTCTCGGAGATCCCGCTCATCGGCCGGCTGTTCTCCAACAAGCGCAACGAGGCGCAGCGGACGGACGTCATCCTGACGATGACGCCGCACATCATCCGCAACGCCGAGATCACCGAGGAGGACCTGGAGCCCATCTGGGTCGGCACCGAGGCCAACATCTCCTTCCGCGGCGGCAGCCCGCGCGTGGAGTCCGAGGTCGAAGGCCCGTTCGACACCAACGAGGGCACGCCGGAGGAGATCCAGGACGCCATCCGCCGGCGCCTGCAGCGGCTGCCCCGCGGCCTGCGGCCCGAAGGCGGCGAGGAGGATACCGGCGAGCCGGTGCCGCCCGACCAGGTGCCCCCGCCGCCGCCCGGCGGCGTGAACCTGGTGCCGACGACGCCGCCTGCCGACATCTTCCGCCCGCCGACCGCTCCGGAGCCGCCGCCGCCTCCCGAGGAAGAGCCGCCGTCGGGCCTGGTCTCCCAGGTCCCGGCTTCGGGCACGGCCGCGCTGGCGGTCAAGGCGGTCCCCGCGGCCTCGCAAGCCGACGCCGGCGAGGCCGCCGCCCTGGCGGCCGCCGCGGCGCGGCCGGCGGTGCGCCTGTGGCTGACTCCCGCCAGGCTCGCCGTCGCCCCCGGCGACCGCTTCCAGGTGCGGGTGCAGGCCGACGCCGGCCAGCCCGTCTCGCACCTGCCGCTGTCGCTGTCGTTCGATCCGGCGGTGCTGGTGGTGGAAAAGGTGGACGCCGGCGATTTCCTGGGCGGCGCCGGCGAGGCGCAGGTGATGTCCGACGCCGGCCGTCCCGGCGCCCTGGTGATCGGCGCCAGCCGGCTGGGCAAGGTCCCCGGCGTCAAGGGCCGCGGCAGCGTCGCCATCATCACCTTCCGCGCCGTGGCGGTGGGCTCGAGCGAGCTCGCCTTCGAGGGCAAGGCCCTGGACTCGGCGCTGCGCCCCGTCGCCGTCCGCACGCGCCCGGCCCTGGTCGAGGTGACGGGAGAGCCCGAGGAGCGGCCGCAGACGCCGCCGCGGGAAGCTTCTCCCGCCAGCCGGGGTTGAACAAAGAGAGGCCGTACGAGAATGCTGCGCAGAAACCCCTCCCTTAACCTCCGCCGCACGCAGGCCGGCTTCACCCTGGCCGAGCTGGTCACGGTGGCCGCGGTGATGGCGGTGCTCGCGCTGGTGAGCCTGCCGGTGGCCAAATTCACCCTCAAGCGCTCCCGGGAAGCGGACCTCCGCCTGGCGCTGCGCCAGATGCGGAATGCCATCGACGAGTACAAGCGCTACAGCGACGCCGGTCTTCTCCCCGTGGACCTCGGCACCGAGGGCTATCCGAAGAAGCTGGAGGTGCTGGTCGAGGGAGTGGACATGGTCGGCCAGGTGGACAAGAAGCTGAAGTTCCTGCGCCGCATCCCGGTCGACCCGATGACGGGCACGGACGAGTGGGGCCTGCGCAGCTTTCAGGACAACTTCGACTCGACCTCGTGGGGCGGAGAGGACGTCTACGACGTCTACTCGCTCTCCCGGGGCGTCGGGCTGAACGGCGTTCCCTACCGAAAATGGTGAAGCAGAGGAGAAACATCATGCGGCTCGAAGGCAACGGCGCGCGGCAGCGCGGCTTCACCCTGCTGGAGCTGATCGTGGTCATCGCCATCATCGGCATCCTGGCCACCATCGCCATGCCGGCGCTCAAGGACGTGCCGCGGCGCGCCCAGGAGTCGGTGCTGAAGACCAACCTGCGCACCCTGCGCGACGTCATCGATCAGCACTACGGCGACAAGGGCCGCTATCCCTCCAGCCTCGAGGCGCTGGTCGAGCTGGGATACCTGCGGAAGATCCCCATCGATCCCATCACCAAGAGCAGCGAGACCTGGGAACCCGTTTACGAAGAGCTGGACCCGGACAATCCTCCGGAGGGCGAGGACGAGGCTGCTCAGCCGGGGATCATCGACGTCCACTCCGGCTCGCCGCTCAACTCGCTCGACGGCACGCCTTATAAGGACTGGTGATGAGAGATTTCCTCACCCGCCGTACCTTCTTCGTAGGGGCGGGGCTTGTCCCCGCCCGCGACGGTTCAGGGCGGGGAAAAGCCCCGCCCCTACGAAAGACTCGCGCGGCTTCGAAGGGCACGCCGGCGAATAATTCACAGGCCGGCTACAACCTGGTCATCCTCATCGTGGCGATCACCGTGCTCAACGTCCTCGTGGCGGCCATGCTGCCGCTGTGGAGCACCCAGATCCGGCGGGAAAAGGAAGAGGAGCTGATCTTCCGCGGCTTCCAGTATGCGGAGGCCATCCGCGTCTTCCAGAAGAACAACAACGGTCAATACCCGACCCAGCTCGAGCAGTTGATCAAGGTCAAGCCGCGCTGTATCCGCCAGCTCTGGAAGGACCCGATGACCGAGGACGGCAAGTGGGGGTTGATCCTCGCCGGGCAGCCGGATCCGAATCAGGGCCAACAGGGCCAGCAGGGCGGACTGCAAGGGCAGCAAGGCGGGCAGTCGACCGAGGAGGACGAGAACGGCCGCCCGCCGCAATCCGGTCCCAAGGAGGGCGATACGGTCCAGGCCGGGCCGATCATCGGCGTCTACAGCAAGAGCAAAGAGAAGTCGATGATCGTCCTCTTCGGCCGGGAGCGCTATGACGAGTGGAAGTTCAGAGCGGACCTGTTGATCGGTGGCGACGGAGGACAGATGGGCGGACCGATCAAGACAGGCGCGGGAGGGGCCATCCTGGGCGTGGGACCGTCAGGCGTGGGATCCTCAGGCGGCACCCTTCAATACTCCGTCCGGTGGCTCGGCCGGCCGATGCACTACCTCAATCAGCCTGCCGGCCCACAGGACGGCACGATGCCGGACGGCAGGCCGCCGGGCGGCACCAGAAATCGACCGCAGCGCTCCCCCCAGCGCTGATCCGCACATGAGGGTCCGGATCCAGCGGCTGCCCGCGGCCCGCGACCTGCCCCTGCCCTCCCGCGCTTCGTCCGGCAGCGCCGGCTTCGACCTCCGCGCCGCCATCCAGGAGGAAATCGTTCTCCGCCCGGGCGAGCGGCTGCTGGTGCCCACCGGCCTGGTACTGGAGATCCCTCCCGGCTGGGAAGGCCAGGTCCGCCCCCGCAGCGGACTTGCCCTGCGCCACGGCGTCGGCGTCGTCAACGCTCCCGGCACCATCGACAGCGACTACCGGGGCGAGGTGGCCGTGATCCTCATCAACCTCGGCGAGGCTCCGTTCAGCCTGCGGCGCGGCGACCGCATCGCGCAACTCGTCATCGCGCGCGTGGAGACCGTGGAATGGGAAGAGGCCGAGGCGCTCGACGAGAGCCGCCGGGGGGAAGGCGGCTTCGGATCGACGGGACTGGAGTAGGGCGGTTCAGGGCTTCGCGGGCAAGAAGGATGCGAGAATAGCCGCCAGAGAGGAGCCCCTCGTGCCCGAAGAAAGCCCCGGCCCGAGCCCGGAGTTCACGGAGCTCGGCTCGTTCGAGATCGACGGCCGGTCCATCCGCCTGCTCGACTACGACTACTGCGTGCGCAACGAGGTCGTCGTCCTCGGCCGGGTCGATCCGCGAGGCAAGGAGCCGGTCACGGTCGGCATGCTCAATCCGCGGCGCCGGTCCCAGGTGGCGGAGGTCGAGGCGACGCTGCGCCGGAAGGTGCGGCCCGTGCAGCTCAACGCCTGGGAGATCCGGCAGGCCCTGGACCAGGGCTACGACACCGCCGAAGCGGAGCGCGACCGCGCGGAGCTCCTCCTCGGTCCCGTGCAGGACTTCTCCTTCGAGCGTGACGAGGACGTGCCGCGGCTGCTCGACGAGATCCTCGGCCGCGCCGTCCAGCTCGGGGCGAGCGACGTCCACATCGAGACCTATAACCAGGACGTGGACGTACGCTTCCGCATCGACGGCATCCTGCGCCAGGTCGCCACTCCGCTCTCCATGGACAACATCCAGGCGGCCGTCGCGCGCCTCAAGGTGCTCTCCGGGCTCGACATCGCCGAGCGGCGGAAGGCCCAGGACGGCCGCGTGCGCGCCCTCTACCAGACCGGCAACGGCGACCGCGGGCGCGACGTGGACTTCCGTCTCTCCGTCGTCCCGGGCCCCTTCGGCGAAGACGCCGTGCTGCGCATCCTCGACAGCGCGGCCCCGCTGCCGCTCGCGAAGCTCGGCCTGGGCGAGGCGCTCGGCCTCTTCGAGCGGCTGATCGCCAACCCCGAGGGCATGATCCTCGTCACCGGCCCCACCGGCAGCGGCAAGACGACCACGCTCTACGCCGCCATCCACCGCATCAACACACCCGCCAACAAGATCCTCACCGTCGAGGACCCCATCGAGTATCACTTCGCGAAGACCAACCAGAAGCAGGTCTCGCCGCAGATGGGATTCGCGGATTACGCGCGGGCCTTCATGCGCCAGAACCCGGACGTCATCCTGATCGGCGAGATCCGCGACGAGGACACGGCGAGCGCCGCCGTCCGCGCCGCCCAGACCGGCCACCTCGTCCTCTCGACGCTGCACACCAACGACGCCGTGAGCACCGTCTCCCGCCTGCGCACGCTGGGGGTCGACGCCGGCCTGATCGCCGCCTGTCTGCTCGGCTCCGTTTCGCAGCGGCTGGTGCGCCGGCTCTGCCCGGCGTGCCGCATCGAAGCATCTCCCGACGACCAGGAGGTCCGCCGCCTCGGCCTCGCTCCGGCGGACGGCCCGTTCTCCCGGCCGCAGCCGCAGCCGGCGTGCGAGATCTGCGCCGGCGCCGGCTACAAGGGCCGGCTCGGCATCTACGAGATGTTCGTCATGGACGGCGAGCTGGCGGATGCCATCGCCGCCGGCACGTCTATCCACGACCTCCGCTCCGCGGCGATCGGCAAGGGAATGAGCACCCTCCGCGACGACGCCCTCGCCAAGGCGCGCGAGGGAGTGACCTCGCTGGCCGAGGTCCTGCGCGTGGTGCCGTACCGGATCCTCGAGGGCGGATAAGGGATGCGCGTCATCGACCAGCAGGCGATGAACCGCCTCTTCGAGGTCACCGACGAGATCCCGCTCGAGCGCGAGGCGATCCAGGTCCCTCTCGTCATGGAAGGAGAGGGAAAGGTGGTGCGGCTGAAGAACGGCAAGCTGGAGATCACCCTGCCGGATGTGGACGACCTCGGCCCGTTCCTGGCCGCGCTGCCGGGAAGGATCAGCGTTCTGGAGTGACGTAGGGACGCTTGAGCGTGACGTCGATCTCGCCGGGCTGGGTGAGCCGGCCCTCGGCGTCCGTAGCGACAGGGACGAGGGTCACGGTGATCCTTTCCCCGGGCTTGGCCAAGCCGGGCGCCAGCGGCAGCGCGAAATTCTGACCCGGCTGACGCGTCCCGGGTGCGGTCGTCTGCGAGCGGGAAGGGACCAGGAACAACTCCTGGACGAAGCCCTTCCGGTCGATCGGCGTGGCCGCCGTCGCGTCGGGCCGGTTGACGAAGACTCGGAAGATCGCGGACTCTCCCTCGGTCAGCCGAACGTCGTCGAGGTGCAGCACCAGCCGGCCGGCGGGCGCCGCGCCGATCTCCGCCGTCGCCGGCGTTGCAGTCAGGTGAATGGGATCCTCGTGCGTACCGTCCGCGGCTGAGCACGCCAGGGAAGGTATGGCCAGAGCGGCGAGGACCGTGGCGGCGTGGAGGAGTGCTCGCGAGATCGTGCTCATGAAAGAAACAACAGGCGAGCGCTTCTCCCTCTTCCTACTCGACCGTGATGTACGGCTTCGCCATCTTGACCCTGACCTGCTTCGGCGTGGCGGCGAGAGCGCCCTGGGGAGTCGCCGCCACCGGCACGATCGTCACCGGCACGTCGCCCTTCGCCTTCTCGACCTCGGCCGCGATGGCCGGCGGCAGCACGATCTTGACGTTGAACGAGTGCTGATGCTGACTGTGGTCCGTTCCGGGCGACCGGCTCGGCACGAGGAACAGCTCGTGCACGAGGTGGCTGTCCTGGACCATCGCGGCGTTCGCGTTCGGGCGGTTGACGAAGACCCGCAGGATCGCCGCCTCGTCGGCCGGCGCGGTCACGTTGTCCAGGTTGACGACGACGTGGGCGCCGCTGTTCGGCCCGATGGTGAACGTCCGCGGCGTCGCCTTGGCCCCGGCGCGGAACGTCTGCGGCTGCGGCGTCATGGAGACGGTTTCCGGCGGCTTCGGCGGAGGCGGCGCGGGTGCGGCCGCGGCCGGTGGCTGACCGCAGGGCGCGGCGTACCTGTACTTCAGCCGCGTCGCCCTGTTCGCGGCATCGCTCCCGGTGAACCGCGTGAGCCGCTGGTCCTGGTTCCAGAAGGTCCAGCTCTGGTTGAGGAAGCCGGAGGGATAGGCCGGCGTGCCGTACTTCGCGATCCAGACGTCCCAAAGACGGTCGATGTTGGCATGATGCGCCCAGAAGAGCGGATCGCGCGCGGCGGTATCGAGGATACCCATGTCCTGGCGGCCGGTAAGGGTGGCCGAGTTGCCGACGAACAGGTGTACGTAGCCGTGCGGCCCCGGAGAGAGCGCCGAGCTCGAGGTCGCGGTGCCGAAGAACAGCGAGAACGTGTTGTAGAGAGTCAGGATCTGGTTGATCCGCGCCGCGCCGACGCTGCTCGCGCTCATCGTCGACGTTGGGGTGACGATGCGGTAGCAGTCGAACAGCGAGTTGCTGGTGCTACCGAGGTAAGGCGGCGGCACCCGCAGATGGCCTCTGCACGTGGTGGTGTCCGGCGTGTTCCAGTCCCAGTACGGGAGCGCGAAGCTCGGATTCCCGACGAGCTTGCCGAGGGTCTTCTCGAGGACGTACAGGTAGTTGCGATGCCAGGGCAGGAAAGCCCAGTTGGGGTGCACGTCGGGAGTATTCGTGCCGCCTCCGCCGCAGTACCAGCAATGGACCTTGGCCTGGGCCATCCAGGTGCGCGGATCCGTGCTCGGCAGCGCCCGCAACTTCTGGAAGGCGAGCCTGAGCTGCGCGATCTCGGCGCTGGTCAGCGTATAGATGCTCTTGCGGATCCGCACCGCGCCGGTATCGCCGGTGAAGTTGGTCGCCGTCCCGGCCTTCGGAGCGCAGGAGCCGACGGGGATGTTCGTCGGAGGCGGACAGCCCTGGGCCAGAACCTGCGGAGCGCCCAAGGCCAGCGCGGACAACGACACGAGAATCACCCTTCGCGTCACGCTACACCTCCTTCTTCGAACTCTAAAATACGCTACGCTTCGCTGCCGTGCGTGTCAAGGATGGAGCGGGCGGTGTACTATTCGCGTCCCGCGTCCTGTTGTACTCCATAATTCCCACTAGGAGCGCGTTTCGTTTTTAGGAGTCGATATGTCCGAGCAGTACATCTACGTCATGAAGGACCTGCGGAAGGTGTATCCGCCGAACCGCGAGGTGCTGCGGGAGATCTGGCTGTCCTTCCTGCCCGGCGCCAAGATCGGCGTGCTGGGCTTGAACGGCGCCGGCAAGAGCACGCTGCTCAAGATCATGGCCGGCGAGATCAAGGAGTTCGGCGGCGAGGCCTGGCCGGCCAAGGGCGTCAAGGTCGGGTATCTGTCACAGGAACCGCGGCTCGATCCGTCGAAAGACGTCCTGGGGAACGTCGAAGAAGGGGTGGCGGAGATCCGCGCCCTGCTCAACCAGTACAACGACGTCAGCGCCCGCTTCGCGGATCCCGACGAGGATCAGGACAAGCTGATGGCTGAGCTCGGAAGGCTGCAGGACCAGATCGACACGATCAACGCCTGGGAGATCGACCGCACCCTGGAGATCGCCATGGATGCCCTGCGGCTGCCGCCGGCGGACGCCGGGGTGGCGACCCTCTCGGGCGGCGAGCGCCGGCGCGTGGCCCTCTGCCGCCTGCTGCTGCAGCGGCCCGATCTGCTGCTGCTCGACGAACCCACGAACCATCTCGACGCCGAGTCGGTGGCCTGGCTGGAGCGCCACCTCCAGGAATACCCGGGCACCGTCGTCGCCGTCACGCACGACCGCTACTTCCTCGACAACGTCGCCGGCTGGATCCTCGAGCTCGACCGCGGCCACGGCATTCCGTGGAAAGGGAACTACTCTTCCTGGCTGGAGCAGAAACAGACGCGCCTGGCGCAGGAGGAGAAGAGCGAATCGGCGCGGCGGCGCACGCTGGAGCGCGAGCTGGAGTGGGTGCGCATGTCGCCGCGCGCCCGCCAAGCCAAGGGCAAGGCGCGCCTCACCGCCTACGAGAAACTCATCGCCGAGGACCGCGAGTACGAGAAGCGGGCGGACCCCAACGAGATCCACATCCCCGCCGGCCCGCGGCTCGGCGACGTGGTGGTGGAAGCGAAGAAGCTCCGCAAGGGCTACGGCGACAACCTGCTGATCGAGGATCTCTCCTTCGCCCTGCCGCCGGGCGGTATCGTCGGGGTCATCGGCCCCAACGGCGCCGGCAAGACGACGCTGTTCCGCATGATCGTCGGTCAGGAGGAGCCGGACGCCGGCTCCATCCGCATCGGCGACACGGTCAAGATCGCCTACGTGGACCAGAGCCGCGAGAGCCTCGACGGCGAGAAGATGGCGTGGGAAGCCATCTCGGACGGCCGCGACGTGGTGACGCTCGGCAGCCGCGAGGTGCCCGCCCGTTCCTACGCCGCGGCGTTCAACTTCAAGGGGCCGGACCAGCAGAAGCGGGTCAAGGACCTCTCCGGCGGCGAGCGCAACCGCCTCCATCTCGCCCGCACCTTGAAGGCCGGCGGTAACCTCCTGTTGCTCGACGAGCCCACCAACGACCTCGACGTGGACACCCTGCGGGCGCTCGAAGAGGCGCTCCTCGCCTTCGCCGGCTGCGCCGTGATCATCAGCCACGACCGCTGGTTCCTCGACCGCATCGCCACGCACATCCTGGCGTTCGAGGGAGAGTCCCAGGCCGTCTGGTTCGAGGGTAACTACGAGGCCTACGAAGCGGACCGCCGGCGCCGCCTCGGCGCCGAGGCCGACCAGCCGCACCGGATCAAGTACAAGAAATTGACGGCGAGGTAGCGGCGGGGGATAGTACTCGCCGCGGCAGTTTTCGTAGGGGCGGGGCTTGTCCCCGCCCTGAAACG
>JBIOVX010000291.1:0-10288 GCA_044868005.1 Thermoanaerobaculia bacterium
GAACCGGTTTTGCCGATAGGGAACGCTCGGACTCGGCAAGATTCCATCAGGTGCGTCCCCCCTCGCCCGTCAGGGAGAGGGGGACAGGGGGTGAGGCTTCGCGCGCGAAGGGTCCGACCTCGAAAACCTCCGCCCTCTCTCTCATCTTTCTGTTTCTTTCCCTCCCTGCCTTCCCCGACACCCTCCCCCTCCCCGGCACCCTCCTCCAAGCCGCCGCCGTCAACGGACCCGGCGGCCGGTCCGGCGTCGCCTTGCTGGTGGCGGCGAATCGCGACGGCAAGGGCGCCAAGACGCTGCTGTTCCTCGATCCGGCGCGGCGGGGGGTGGAGCGGTTGGCGGACGGGCTGCACGAGGAGGTCAACGCTTTGGCGGCGTTCGATCTGGCGGGAGAGGGTGTCTCAGTTCCGATCGCCGGTATGCCGGGCGTGCTGTTCACGCCGAGTGGAGGAGGAGCGCGGAGGGTCCTGGAGCAGCCGGACGCCGATCTGCGCTCGGTGACGGGAGCTCTGGCGGGACGGCCCTGGCTGCCGGTAGCCCGCACGGGCCTTCTGGAGCTCTTCGGGTCTGCCGCTGGCGCGCTCGCTCGGCGCGCTTCGTTTCCGTTGCCGGTGCGGGCCGAGCGGTTGCGCTGGGGTCTGCGCCTCACGAGCCCGCCGGTGACGTTGCTGACCGGCGATCCGCCTCTCTTTGCGATCGGTCCGGAGGAGGTGGGCCGGCGCCGGATCAAGACGCTCCTCCTGCAGCCTGGAGGTGGCGAGATGGAGGAGGCCTGGTCGCTGCTGCCCGCGGACGAGCGGCTGACGAGCGACCGGCGCTATCTCCGTTTCGACGGCACCCCGGCGCTCGCGGCGACGACGTTCGAGAGGATCGGCGTCCTCGCCAAGAAGCGAGTCCGGCTGTTCGTGCTGAAGAAGGACCGCTCGCGCCAGGGAAGCGCTCCCGTGCTCGCCTTCGAGACGGACTGCCCGCTGTGGTATCCCCTGGACGTCGCGTCGATCAACGCCGTTGGCGATCTCAACAAGGATCTCGCGCTCGTCCATCCCGGAGGATTGAGGGGCAGGGAGCTGCTGGTCACCATCTACCGCGGCCTCGGGCGTGGACGGTTCGATCCGCATCCCCGGCGCTGGAAGCTGAACGACGAGGCCGCCGACTGGCTGTACGGCACGGATCTGACGGCTGACGGCGTGCCGGATCTCCTCGTGTTGATGAAGGACCGCCTCGTCCTCTACGCGGGAGATCCGAAGGGATCGCGGCCGCTGGCGGGGAAACCGGTCTGGTCGGTCACCGTGGCCGGCGCGCCGAAGAAGGATTCGCGGGAGGGCGGCGAGGAGGAAGCTCCGGACCTCGAACGCGAGCGCTATCTGTACGCCTTCAGGTTCCCCGGCGGCGGCGGTGTGGCGCTGGCTCGCGGGGTTCAGAAGGATGGGCGGACGGTGGTGACGGTGGTGCGAGCTCCAGGGGGATGAATGACGTCGATGCGGTTTGCCCTCCGAAGCCTCACCCCCTGTTCCCCTCTCCCTGACGGGCGAGGGGGGACGATTCATAGCCAGTCTTGCCAATAGGAAGCCGCCTTTTTCGGCAAGACTCCTTCGCAGGCGTCCCCCCTCGTCCGTCAGGGAGAGGGGGACAGGGGGTGAGGCTTCGAAGCGCAGGTCCTACCGTCCTGCAAGAGCCTTTTCCGCCGCTTGAAACAGGTCAGCACATGATCGTCCACCATCCCCACCGCCTGCATGAAGGCATAGCAGATGGTGGAGCCCACGAAGCCGAAGCCGCGTCGCTTGAGCTCTTTGCTCAGGGCCTTGGACTCCGGCGTCTCGGCGGGGATCTCCTTGAGGGTTTTCCAGCGATTGATCTTGGGCTTGCCGCCGACGAACTTCCAGAGGAAGCGGTCGAGGCTGCCGGCTTCCTCGACGAGGGCGAGATAGGCCTGGGCGTTCTTGATGGTTGATTCGATCTTGGCGCGGTTGCGGATGATGCCGGGGTCTTTCAGCAGCCGCGCCACGTCCCGCTTGCCGTAGCGGGCGATGCGCTCGGGGTCGAATCCCTCGAAGGCGCGGCGGTAGCCTTCGCGGCGCTTGAGGATGGTGATCCAGGAGAGGCCGGCCTGCGCTCCTTCGAGGATCAGCATCTCGAAGAGGCGCCGGTCGTCGTGCAGCGGCACGCCCCACTCCTCGTCGTGGTAGGCGAGGTAGAGGGGATCGCTGGTCGCCCAGCCGCAGCGGGGGAGGGTGGGGTCGGGCGTCTGCATCCTATTTCCTTTGCGCCTCCACATACCTGCGCAGCACCGCGTTGATCCGCGTCTGATAACCCTTTCCTTGCCCCTTGAACCAGTCGAGCACGTCCGGATCGAGACGGATCGTGATGCTCGACTTTGCGCTGGGCAACCGCAGCTCCGCCTCCGCGAAGAAGTCTTCGTCCAATGGGGGAATATCCGTCGTATCGATGTCCCCGTCTTTGAGGGCATCCACACGATTCCAATCAGTACGCGATGGTTTTCTCATAGGCTTCGCGCTCACGTCTCATCGCCTTTCTCAGCGAGATGATCCGGATCGTCTCGCCGCCGTCCCGCTCCGTGAAGACCACGACCACAGCTCGCCCCTGGATAACACCGATACCACTCCAGCGGTTCTCTCCATAATCCTCGCGTGTATCCAGCCGGACCAGCATGGGGAAGTCGAAGATCTCGGGAGCATCCTCGAAATCCAACCCGTGTCTCCGAATGTTCTCTTCGTTCTTCTGCTCATCCCACTCGAACCGCACCCGTTTAGTGTACGTACACAGTGTAAATACGTCAAGGAGGCGTCGAGTAGTCTTGGTCCAAGGGGGCAACGAATCGCCCCAATCCCCCGTATGCTGAAGGCATCATGAGCGAGAACCTCCGCGATCCCGATCTCGACGATCTCGTCCGCGAGCTGAACCGGCGGGAAGGCTCGGTTCAAGTGGCTGAGGAGGAAACGAGCCTCGCTTTCGAGCCGGTGGAGCAGCCGCTGCCGCTGGGCAGCCCTTCTCAGTCCCTCGTCGGCGAAGGGGAGCCGCTCGACCGGCTGCTCGCCGGCATGGTGCAGCGGCGCGCCAGCGATCTGCTGCTCATCGCCGGGCTGCCGCCCATCTTCCGTGTCAACGGCCGGCTGGTGAAGATGGAGGAGGTGGCGCCGCTGGAGGGCGAGGAGGTGGCGCGCATGCTGCAGCCGCACGTCGGCGCCAAGGAGCGCAGGGACCTGGAGGAGCGCGGCTCGACGGACTTCACGCTGCGGCTGGCCCGCCGCGGCGACGAGACCGGCGTCGGCGCGGCCTGGCGCTTCCGGGTGAACCTGCACCGCCAGCGCGGCGAGCCGGCGGCCGCCCTGCGCGCGCTGCCTTCCGAGATCCCGACGCTGGCGGGCCTCAATCTCCCGTCTGTCCTGGCGGAGCTGATCAAGCCCAGCCGCGGCCTGGTCCTCGTCTGCGGCCCCACCGGTTCCGGCAAGTCCTCGACGCTGGCCGCCATGGTGGGAGAGATCAACCGCAGCCGCACGAGCCACATCATCACCATCGAGGATCCCATCGAGTACGAGCACCGCTCGATCCGCTCCGTCATGGAGCACGTCGAGGTGGGGCGCGACGCGCGCTCCTTCCACGAGGCGCTGCGGGCCTCGCTGCGTCAGGATCCGGACGTCATCCTGGTGGGCGAGATGCGGGACCTGGAGACGGTGGCGACGGCCCTCACGGCGGCGGAGACCGGGCACCTGGTGCTCTCGACCCTCCACACCAACGACGCGCAGCAGGCCGTGCACCGCATCGTGGACGTTTTCCCGCCGGCCCAGCAGTCGCAGATCCGTCACCAGCTCGCCCTGGCGCTGCACGCCATCGTGGTGCAGACGCTGGTGCCGCGCGCCGACGGCCGCGGCCGCGTGCCCGCCGTCGAGCTGCTGCTCGCCAACTACGCCGTGCGCAACCACATCCGCAGCGACAACCTGCAGAAGCTGTACAACGAGATCACGCTGGGCAAGCGGCAGGGCATGATCACCCTCGAGGAGTCGCTGGCCCAGCTCGTGCAGCTCGGCGCCATCGATGTGGAGGAGGCCCGCGTGCGGGCGAGCCATCCCGACGCCTTCGAGGCGCTGGTCCGCGGCTGAGGCCGGCCGGGGCTCGAGCGCACCGTCGCGCTTCCGTCACAGCGCCGTGCGGCGTTTTCGGATATCGTAGAAGCCAGATACGAAGACGGAGAGGGGGGCCCATGAGACCCATCACCGCCAGCGACCTCATGAATCCCGAGGTCCTCACGGTCCGGGACGAGATGAGCGTGCGGGACCTGGCCTCGTTCCTGATCGAGAACGAGATCAGCGGCGCGCCGGTGGCGGACGCCGAAGGCCGGCTGGTGGGAGTCGTGTCGCTGGTGGACGTCGCCGCCGTGGCCTCCGGCGTGGACCGGCGGGGCGACGGCGCCGGCTTTTTCGGCCCGGACTGGGACGATGGCCTGGACGAGGAGGACATGGAGGACCTCGACCAGGATGGCCTGCGCGTCGCCGACATCATGACGCCGCAGATCTTCTCGGTGACCGAGGACGCCACCGTCTCGCAGATCGCCTCGATGATGCTCAAGGGCCACCTGCACCGCCTGCTCGTCACGCGCGAGGACCGCGCGATCGGCATTATCACCACCTCGGACCTGCTGGGGTTGCTGGTGGGGGAGGAGTAGCTAGGGGGGCAAAGGACAGCAAGGACAAAAGGGACAACAAGGACGGCAAGGACCGTCACGGACGAAAAGACTGTCCTTGGTGTCCTTGAAGTCCCTTGGGTCCTTTTTTCCACCATGGAAGACCTCATCAACCTCTTCGACTTCGAGAAGGCCGCGCTCGAAAAGCTGCCGGCCGGCCCGCGCGACTACATTGGAGGCGGGGCGCAGGACGAGGTGACGCTGCGCGGCAACCGCGCCGCGTACGAGCGCTGGCAGATCCACTACCGCGTGCTGCGCGACGTGGCGGTGCGCGATCTCTCGACGGCGCTCTTCGGCCACCGCATCGATTGGCCGGTGCTGGTGGCACCGACGGCGTTCCACCGGTTGGCGCATCCCGACGGCGAGCTCGCCACGGCGCGGGCGGCGAGCGCCGTGGGCACCACGATGGTGCTCTCGACGGTCTCCAACTACGCCATGGAGGACGTGGCGCGAGAAGCCCGGCGCGGCCTGTGGTTCCAGCTCTACGTCTACCGCGACCGCGGTATCACCCGCGAGCTGGTGGCCCGCGCCACGGAGTGCGGCTGCCGGGCCATCGCGCTGACGGTGGACGCGCCGATCGGCGGCGTGCGCGAGCGCGATCTGCGGAACGCTTTCGCGTTTCCGTCGGACCTGCCGGTGCGCAACGTGCTGCCGAAGGGCGCCGAGCCGTCTCCCGACGCGCCGGCGGTCAGCTTCCAGGAGTACGTCAACACCATGTTCGATCCCTCCCTCGGCTGGAGCGATCTCGACTGGTTGTGCGCGCACAGCAGTGTGCCCGTGCTGGTGAAGGGTGTGGTACGGCCGGACGATGCCGTGCGCGCGGCCGAGCACGGCGCGCAGGGCGTGGTGGTCTCCAACCACGGCGGGCGGCAGCTCGACACCGCGCCGGCCACGCTCGACGTGCTGGAGCCCATCGCGCAGGCCGTGGGCGACAGGGTGACCGTGCTCGCCGACGGCGGCATCCGCCGCGGCACCGACGTGCTCAAGATGCTGGCGCTCGGCGCGCGCGCCGTGCTGGTGGGCCGGCCGGTCCTCTGGGGCCTCGCGGTGGGCGGAGAAGCCGGCGCCCGCCGCGTGCTCGAGCTGCTGCGCAGGGAGCTCGACATCGCGATGGCGCTCTCCGGGTGTAGGACGGTGGGGGAGATCGATAGGGATTTGGTGCAGCGGGCGTAGCGCCTGCTACAACGCGCTCCCCACCACCGCCGCGCCGGTGCCGCAATCCAGACGAATGCGCCGCTGGCTCTCCTCGTGATCCACAGCCGAGAGGGCCTTCAGATCGGCGAGGGCGGCGGGCTCGATCCAGCGCTGCCGGATCTCCAGGTCGCGGCCGATCTCCACGATCCTGCCATGGCTGGAGACGGACTGGCGGAAGCTGCCGACGGCATTGCCGACTTCGACCGTCTCCGGCCGCGGAGGGCACCAGCCTTCGGGGATCTCGATCCGCCAGGAGAAGTGGTTCGATTTCGGCTCCAGAACCACCGGGGAGTCGCGGTCCTGCAGCGCGGCGAGCCCCGGCGTGCCGGCCATCGGCGGCAGGCCGAAGGTGCGGGAGCCGCCGCTGCCCTGGGCCAAGGCGGCCAGGCGGACGCGGGCGGAGAGAGTGACCGAAGGCACGTCGGCCTCCGAGATCGTCCATCGCACCTGGGAGAGCTCCGCTCCGGGCAACAACTGGCCGAAGACCTCGCGCACCGCCGGCTCGATCTCGCTCGCGGCTCTGCCGGCGAAAGCACCGGCGAAAGCCGATCCTGCGTCGCCGGAGATCTCGAAGCTCGCTTCGCCCTCGGCGTCACCCTGCGGCGTCAGGGCGAGACGGGCGTCGATGCGCCCGCCTTCGGTTTCCTGGCGGATGGGCGTGCGCACGAGCCGGCTGGCAGCGCCCCGCACCACCAACGCGTCCTGATCCTGCACGGCGGGATGCAGCCAGCGGATGGAGCCGCCTGCCTGCGTCGGATCGACGAACACCAAGCCTCCGGCCACCGGATCACCGGCCGCCGCCAGCCCTTCCGCCGCCACCGCCACGATGACGTGATTGAACTGGAAGGGAGAGGGGAACTCGGTGTCGATGCGCTCGTCGGATCCCAGATGGACGAGCGCCGGATAGGCCTCGAGGCCCGCCGCGCGCAGCATGGTGACGAGCAGCAGCGCCTTGTCCTTGCAGTCGCCCCATTTTCGCGCCAGCACCTCGCCGGGAGCCGACGGTTGATGGCCGGCCAGGCTCAAATCCGCGGCGACGTAGCGTACCTTGTCCCGCACGAAGCGCAGGAGAGCGGCGAGGCGCCCGCGGCGGCTTTCACCCGCGGCCGGCAGCTCGCGGGCCGTCCGGCTCACGGCCGTTGAATCCGCGGGCATGGCAGGGAGGAGCTTCTCGTACCACTGTCCGACCTGAGCCCACGTCTCCTCGTCGCCCCAGGCGAAACGGAGGACGGCGCCGCGCGAGCGGTCGCCGGGCGAGAAGCGCTCCTTCTTCAAGGCGGGCAGCGAAGTGCCGGTGACGACGACGCCTCCCGCGGACTCCTTGACGGCGAGCCCACGGCGCGAGCCCCCTATCTTCCAGCGCCACCCGTGGCCGCCGCCGCGCACGGCCACTCGCAGCTTCTCGATGGGGGCCTTCTCGCTGACCAGGGAGATGCCGTCGGCGTGGAACTCCGAGCGCTGCTTCGCCGTGGTCTCGACGGTCAGCACCGAGCCCGCCGGCAGTTCCGGGAAGCGGACGGTGCGGACCTTGGAGGAGGCGCGGAGCTGCTCCTCGCCGGCCAGATCGGACGTGCCGATCTCGGCGCGCAGCGTCTTGCCGTCCGGCGTGGTCGCGTAGGCGTCGAGGCTCTCGATCGTCCGGTTCTCGTCGAAGTAGATGGGGTAGGGAGACCACGCGGCCAGATCGGCCGCCGCATCCATCCGCACCCGTAGCGAAGACCGTTCGAGGGTGGTCCCATCAACGCCGATCTCGACGTCGACCGATTTTTCGAGGATCGTCGCTGCGCGTGCAGGGATGGAGGCCGCCGCCAATAGCACGGCCGCCGCGAGGGGAAGGATCGAACGATACACCATCTCCCTGCTCCTTCCGGTAAAGCTCTCTCCGGTGCCTGAGCCCCGGATGCCGCGGAAAATTGTGGAGATATCATAACCCGAGGGAACGCTTTCCGGAAGGGGGAGCCTTGGCCTATCAGCCTATCGAGGACTACGGCATCATCGGCAACATGCGGACCGCGGCTCTGGTGAGCCGCCGCGGCTCGATCGACTGGTTCTGCTTTCCGCACTTCGATTCGCCGAGCCTCTTCGGAGCGATCCTCGACGACGCGCAGGGCGGCCGCTTCGAGATCTCCCCGGTGAGCGAGGACGTCGCCAACAAGCAGCTCTACTGGCCGGAGACGAACGTCCTGGTCACGCGCTTCCTCTCGGCGGACGGCGTGGGGGAGATCGAGGACTTCATGCCGGTGGGAGGAGCGGCTGACGACCCCTGGCGGGATCAGCTCATCCGCCGGGTGCGGCAGGTGCGCGGCGCGCTCAAGTTCCGGCTGCGCTGCGAGCCGGCGTTCGATTACGCGCGGGCCGCGCACGAGACGGTGATCGAGCGCGACGGGGCCTGCTTTTGCTCATCCGGCCTGCGCCTCGAGCTGGCCACCGACAAGCCTCTGGTGCGGGACGGGCGAGGCGTCGCCGCGGAATTCACGCTCGAGGAGGGGGAGAGCGCCACCTTCGTGCTGCGCCCCGGCGATCCCGCAGGCAGTTGCGGTCCGGCGCCGTCACCGGCGAAGACGGAGGAGCTCTTCCAGCAGACCATCGCCTTTTGGCGGCACTGGATCTCGGCCTGCACCTACCATGGCCGCTGGCAGGAGATGGTGCACCGCTCGGCGCTGACGCTCAAGCTCCTCACCTTCGAGCCCACGGGCGCCATCGTCGCGGCGCCCACCTGCAGCCTGCCGGAGCATCCGGGAGGCGAACGCAACTGGGACTACCGCTACACCTGGCTGCGCGACGCGGCGTTCACCGTCTACGCCCTGCTGCGCATCGGCCTGACGGGCGAGGCGTCCCGCTTCATGAGCTGGCTCGACGCCCGCTGCGCCGAGGCGGACCGCGACGCGGGCCTGCAGATCGTCTACGGCATCGACGGACGGCGCGACCTCACGGAGAGCACGCTCGATCATCTGGAGGGCTACCGCGGGTCGAAGCCCGTGCGCATCGGCAACGCCGCCTTCGACCAGCTCCAACTCGACGTCTACGGCGAGCTCATGGACTCCGTCTACCTCTACAACAAGCACGCCGCGCCGATCGCCTACGAGACCTGGCTGCACCTGCGCGAGCTGCTGCACTACGTCGGCGACAACTGGCAGCGGGAGGACGAGGCGATCTGGGAGGTGCGCGGCGGCCGGCGGCAATTCGTCTTCTCGAAGCTCATGTGCTGGGTGGCCATGGACCGCGGTCTGCGCCTGGCCGACAAGCGCTCCTTTCCCGCCGATCGGGAGCGCTGGCTCGCGGTGCGCGACGAGATCTACGCCAGCATCATGGAGAAGGGCTGGAGCGCCGAGCACGAGACGTTCGTCCAGGCCTACGGCAGCGACTGGCTGGACGCCTCCAACCTCATCATGCCGCTGGTGTTCTTCGTGGCGCCGAACGATCCGCGCATGCTGAAGACGATCGCGGCCATCCGCCGGCCGCCGGACCAGGGCGGCCTGCTCTCCGACGGCCTCGTCTACCGCTACAACGCGGCCACGAACGTCGACGGCATTCCAGGCGACGAGGGCACGTTCAACATGTGCACCTTCTGGCTGGTGGAGGCCCTGACGCGCGCCGGGCGGCTGGAGCCGCGCCTGCTCGACGACGCGCGCCTGCTCTTCGAGCGCATGCTCGGCTACGCCAACCATCTCGGGCTCTACGCCGAGCAGACCGGCCTGCGCGGCGAGGCGCTGGGGAACTTCCCGCAGGCCTTCACCCACGTCTCGGTGATCAGCGCCGCCTTCAACCTCGACCGCACGCTCGGCAGAGAGCGCGGCGAGCGCGACTGAGGCGCCGGAGGAATCAGATCCCGTCCAGATTGCCCAGCAATGGAGCTCCGCCCGTGCCGCCGCCGAAGGAAACGGTGATCGCGTCGCAGAGGAAGCGGCTGTCCCGGTAGACACAAGGATCGTCGTCGCCGTCACCGTCGAGGTCGGCCAGCAGAGGCATATCCCCTGTTTCCAGATCGATCTCCAGGATCCTCTCGGCGGCGCCGCCGTTGTGAGAGGTGTCGCAGAGGAGCTTGCCGTTTTCCACGATGCAGGGGTCGTCGTCGCCGTCACCGTCCACGTCGCCGAGGAGAGCGGCGGCCCCGGAACGGCCGAAGGTCACGACCACCTCGGCGGTGCCGCCGTCATGCGCCGTGTCGCAGAGGAACCGATCGCCGCTGCGCAAGCAGGGATCGTCGCGGCTGTCGCCGTCGAGATCGCCGAGCAGGGGAGCGTCCCCGGCGGCGGTTCCTGAGCCGAACAGGAAGCTCAGCTCCGCGGCACCGCCGTCGCGGGCCGGATCGCAGAGGAAGTGCCTGCCGCGATAGACGCAGAGCTCGTCACGCCCGTCGCCGTCGAGATCGCCGAGCAGGGGCACGTCTCCTGGCTG
>JBIOVX010000292.1:0-11430 GCA_044868005.1 Thermoanaerobaculia bacterium
TCGGGCGTGCTCCCGACTGCTTCGGGCGTCCTCCCCACCACCTCGGGCGCGCTCCCGATCGCTTCGGGCGTGCTCCCGACCGCGTCGGACGCACCGTCCGACCACTTCGGACGCGTTCCCCAAAGCCTCGGGAGTGCTCCCCAAGGCTACGGACGCGGACCTCAGATCACGCTTGCGATTCCGAAGGCGATCGCGATCGCGGAGATCGTCGTGACGAGGCCCGGCAACATGAAGCTGTGATTGAGCACGTACCGGCCGATCTTCGTCGTCCCGGTCTGATCGAAGGAGGTCGCGGCGACGAGCGTGCCGTACGTCGGCAGGAAGAAGAAGCCGGCGGCGGCGGGAAACATGGCGATGAGATGCGCGCCCGAGAGCCCAAGGGCCACGCCCACCGGCGCGAGCGTCGTGACTGTAGCGGCCTGACTGAAGAGGAGCACCGAGAGCGCGAACATCCCCACCGCGAACAACCACGGCGCGCCGTTGACGACGTGCGAGATCGCTCCGACGATCGCGGGGCGGTTGCCTTCGAAGAACGACGATCCCATCCACCCCAGACCCGCGATCGACACGAGCGCCACGATGCCGGCGGTCATCACGGGACTCTTCAACGTTTTCTCGGCCGGTGCCTTGAAGACCAGCATGTTGAGGCCGGCGGCGGCGAGCATGGTCATCATGATCGCGGGCGCAAGCTCGAGCTGCTCGACGCGCTCGGGTCCGCTTTTCTCGAGGACCGAATACTTCGGTCGCAGGGAGGGGATCAGTCCGAGGACGACGACGAGCACCGCGGCGGCGAGGAACACGATCACCGAGCCGCGCGCGCGGTTGAGAGCCACGCCCTCGAGCCTCGCCGCACCGGCGGCGCTCTCCTTGATCTCGCCTGCGGCGAGACGGCGCTGGTATTCGGGATCATCCGCGAGCTCGCGGCCTTTGCGGTACACGGCCAGCGCGCCGAGGAGGCAGCCGATGAACGTCGAGGGGATGATGATCAGGAGGATCTGCTGCAGTCCCAGGCCGAGGGGCGCGACGAATCCGAGCAGCGCGACCGTGGCCGCGGAAATGGGCGAGGCCTGGACCGCGAAGAGCGACGCGATCGCTGCGATCGACATCGGCCGCTCCGGCCGGACGCCGGCTTTGCGCGAGACCTCACCGATCACCGGCAGCAGCGCGTACGTGACGTGCGCGGTTCCGGCGAGAAACACGAAGAGATAAACGACGATCGGCGCGACGAAGGTGATGGCGCGCGGCTTCGCGCGCAACGCGGTCTCGGCGATGCCGACGAGGTAATCGAGCCCGCCGGCTGCCTGCATCGACGCGGTCGCGGTGATGACGCACAGGATCATGCCCAGCACCGTGCGCGGCGGCAGACCCGGCGGCAGACCGAAGCCGAAGACCAGCACGGCCAGACCGACTCCGGCGACCGTTCCCAGGCCGATGCCGCCGACGCGAGCGCCAATGACGATGCAGAGCAGCAGGATGGCGAGTTCGACGAAGATCACGCTTTCCCCGCGAATATGCCCGCGATGTTAAGAAGCGCGCTCCGCGGCGGACAGTGGACCTTGGTCCGACTCTGGTAGTCCTAAGTCCTGAGTCCCGAGGGCAAGCTCCGGCCAGGGGTGAGGGGAACCCAGTCTTCCATTCGTTAGGAAAATTCAGATAGTTCGTTGGTCCTTGATTCCTCAGCGAGATTTCCTCCCCTTTCCCTGGGGGTCAAGGGTGCAGCGGACACAACGCCCTGGAGGAGGTTTTCTATGGCTACGCCATACCTAGCACGCCGTTCTCTCCGGTCCCTGATCATCCCCCTGTCCGTCCTCGCCTGTCTTGTCGGCGTGCTGCCCGCGGGGTCGGCAGCCCGCCGGGCTGACTTCAAGACGGTGCGATCGGCAAGCTTCACGCTCTTCGAGAGCGGCCAGGTCCGCCCTCTGGCGCTGTCGCCTACGGGCAAGTTCCTGTTCGCGGCCAATACCCCGGACAACCGTCTCGAAGTCTTCCGCATCGAGGGCAACGGCCTGCAGCATCGCACCTCGATCCCCGTCGGCCTCGAACCGGTGGCCGTCGCGGCACGCAGCGACGACGAGGTCTGGGTCGTCAATCACCTCTCCGACAGCGTCAGCGTGGTCGAGCTGACCGAGGGCGGACACAGCGGCCGCGTCGTGCGCACCCTGCTGGTGGGAGATGAGCCGCGCGACATCGTCTTCGGCGGGGCGGCGAAGGACCGCGCCTTCATCACCACCGCCCACCGCGGCCAGAACGTCCCTTACGATCCCCAGCTCACCACTCCCGGCGTGGGCCGGGCGGACGTCTGGGTGTTCGACGCGAACAACCTCGGCGCCACGCTCACGGGAACGCCGCTCACTATCGTCACCCTGTTCAGCGACACGCCGCGCGCCCTGGCGGTGAGCCCGGACGGCAGCAAGGTCTACGCGGCGGCGTTTCACTCCGGAAACCGCACTACTTCCCTACATGAGATTTTTGTCCCGAACGGCGGAGTCGCCGCGGGAGGATTGCCCGGGCCGGACACCGACGCCGACGGCGACCCGCGGCCGGAGGTGGGGCTCATCGTCAAGTTCAACGGCACCCACTGGGTCGACGAGCTCAACCGGATCTGGGATGACAAAGTCCGCTTCTCCCTGCCCGACAAGGACGTCTTCGTGATCAACGCGAACGCCACTCCGCCGGCGCAGGTCGGCGGCACCGCCGGCTACTACCAGGGCGTCGGCACCGTCCTCTTCAACATGGTGGTGAACCCGGTGAGCGGGAAGGTCTACGTCTCGAACACCGAGGCGGACAACGAAAAACGTTTCGAAGGGCCCGGCATCTTCGCCGGCCACAGCATTCGCGGCAACCTCCACCAGAGCCGGATCACCGTCCTGGGACCTGCGGGCAGCGTCACCCCGCGGCATCTCAACAAACACATCAACTACGCCGTCTGCTGCGACGCGATCCCGAACGCCGAGAACGACAAGAGCCTCGCTTTCCCGCAGGAGATGGCGGTCACGAGCGACGGCGGCACCCTGTACGTGGCGACGCTCGGCTCCTCCAAGATCGGCGTCTTCGACACCGCCGCCCTGGAGAACAATACGTTCACGCCGAGCACCGCCAACCAGATCAAGGTGTCCGGCGGCGGCCTCACCGGCCTGGTGCTCCAGGAGGACAAGAACCGGCTCTACACGCTGACCCGCTTCAACAATTCGATCGCGGTCATCGATACGGTCTCGGGCGCGGAGATCGCGAGCGTCCCCTTGTACAACCCCGAGCCGCCGAGCGTGGTCGCCGGGCGCCGGTTCCTCTACGACACGTCGCTCTCTTCCAGCCATGGGGATTCGTCCTGCGCCAGTTGCCACGTCAACGGTGACTTCGACAGCCTGGCCTGGGATCTCGGCAACCCGGACGGCGTGGTGCAGCCCGTGCCGGGTCCCTTCGAGGTCCCGCCCTCGGCTTTCGGGCTGCTGGACAGCCATCACCCCATGAAGGGCCCCATGACCACGCAGAGCCTGCGCGGAATGGCGAACCACGGGCCGATGCACTGGCGCGGCGACCGCACCGGCGGCATCGACAACCCGAGCGCGCAGCCGGACAGCGGCTCGTTCGACGAGATCGCGGCCTTCAAGAAGTTCCTTGGGGCCTTCCCCAACCTCCTGGGGCGCGATGTTCCCATCGACGATGCAGACATGGAAGCGTTCGCCACCTTCATCCTCCAGGTCACCTATCCGCCCAATCCGATCCGCATGCTCAACAACCGGCTCACCCCGAGCCAGGAGGCGGGACGCGATTTCTTCATCAACAACGTCTCCGATTTCACCAACCGGGGCACCTGTGCGTCCTGCCATGTCACCGATCGCAACGCGAACGCGGAGTTCGGCGTGGCCGCGCCAGGCTTCTTCGGTACGGACGGCCGCTACACCTTCGATGGTCAGGTGGAAGCCTTGAAGACGCCCCACCTCCGCAACCTGTACCAGAAGATCGGCATGTTCGGGATGCCGAACAGCCCGCTCATTCCCACCGACGACGCCTTCCTGGGCGACCAGGTCCGCGGCTTCGGATTCAACCACGACGGGACGATCGCCACGGTCTTCAACTTCATCAGCATCAGCTCGGACAACGCGGGCTTCAACCAGTCCCCGGGCACTCCCGGCGGGTTCCCGCCCGGGCCGGCCGGCGAGATCCTGAAACGACAGGTCGAGGACTTCCAACTCGCCTTCGACAGCAACCTGGCGCCCATCGTCGGGCAGCAGACGACGCTCACCCAAGGCAACGGAGCCGTGGTCGGAGGGAGGATCGACTTGCTGATCGACCGCGCCCGGGCGGGGGAGTGCGATCTGGTGGTCAAGGGTGGGAGCAACCAGGGCGAGAGGGGCTATCTCTACGACGTCGCTTCGGGCCTGTTCCTCGGCAACCGGAGCAGCGACACTCCGCTCTCCGACGCCAGCCTGCGGCAACTCGCCGCGCAGAAAGACGGCGAGCTGACCTATACCTGCACCCCGCCGGGCTCGGGGGTGCGCATCGGCATTGACCGTGACGAGGATGGCGTGCTCGACGGTGACGAAAAGGACGCCAAGAGAAACGCGGCGAATCCGCTCCGCGCGGGCGTGGAGGGGACGCGACGACGTCCTGTCTCAGCGCCGGCGGGTTGACCATGTAGGGGCGGCCCCATGTGGCCGCCCTCCCCTCAGGGCTCCCTCGCGGTCCGATCAGATCGTGGGGGAGCTCCTTCTATCGCGGCAGGGTGAGGGGAATCCAGCCTTCCAAGCGTTAGGAAAATACAGATAGTTCGTTGGTCTTTGATTCCTCAGCGAGATTTCCTCCCTTTCCCCTGGGGGTCAAGGGTGCAGCGGACACAATGCCCTGGAAGGAGGTCGTCTATGGCTATCTCTTACCTTGCCCGCCGGTCCATCCTGTCTCTGCTGGCCTTGTTATCCGTCCTCGCCTGCCTTGTCGCCGCGCTGCCCACGGGATCCGCGGACCGCGGGTCCGACTTCAAGACGTTCCGATCGGGTCGATTCACGCTCTTCGAGAGCGGCCAGGTCCGCCCCCTGGCGCTGTCGCCTACGGGCAAGTTCCTCTTCGCGGCCAATACGCCGGACAACCGTCTCGAAGTCTTTCGCATCGTGGGCAACGGCCTGCAGCATCGCGCCTCCATCCCGGTCGGCCTCGAGCCGGTGGCCGTCGCGGCGCGCAACGACAACGAGGTCTGGGTCGTCAATCACCTCTCCGACAGCGTCAGCGTGGTCGATCTGACCCAGGGCGGGAACGGCGGCCGCGTCGTGCGCACCCTGCTGGTGGGAGACGAGCCGCGCGACATCGTCTTCGGCGGGGCGGCGAAGGACCGCGCCTTCATCACCACCGCCCACCGCGGCCAGAACATTCCTTTCGATCCCCAGCTCGGCACCCCCGGCGTGGGCCGGGCGGACGTCTGGGTCTTCGATGCGGATCATCTCGGCGCCACCCTCGCGGGAACGCCGCTCACCATCGTCACCCTGTTCAGCGACACGCCGCGCGCCCTGGCGGTGAGCCCGGACGGCGGCAGGGTCTACGCGGCGGCGTTCCACTCCGGCAACCGGACCACCACCATCAACGAGACTGGGGTCCCGGACGGCTTCGGTGCGGACGGCGTCCCGGGACCTGTCACCGACGCCGCGGGCCGCCCCGCGCCCGAGATCGGGATCATCGTCAAGTTCAACGGCACCCACTGGGTCGACGAGCTCAACCGGGTCTGGGATGACAAGGTCCGCTTCTCCCTGCCCGACAAGGACGTCTTCGTCCTCGACGCGAACGCCAATCCGCCGGCGCAGCTCGGCGGGGCGGCCGGATACTACCGCGGCGTCGGCACCGTCCTCTTCAACATGGCGGTGAATCCGGTGAATGGAAAGGTTTACGTCTCGAACACCGAGGCCGGCAACAACAAGCGCTTCGAGGGTCCCGGCGAGTTCGCCGGCCACAGCCTCCGCGGCCACCTCCACGAGAGCCGCATCACCGTCCTCGGCGCGGCCGGCAGCGTCACCTCTCGGCACCTCAATAAACACATCAATTACGCCGAGTGCTGCGACGCGCTGCCGAACGCCGAGAACGACAAGAGCCTCGCCCTGCCGCAGCAGATGGCGGTGACGAGCGACGGCAGAACCCTATACGTGGCGACGCTCGGCACCTCGAAGATCGGAGTCTTCGACACCCGCGCCCTGGAGGACGACACGTTCACGCCGAACGCCGCCGACCAGATCAAGGTGTCCGGCGGCGGCCTCACCGGCCTGGTGCTCGACGAGGCGGAGCAACGGATCTACACGCTCTCCCGCTTCGACAACTCGATCGCCGTGGTCGATACGGTCTCCGGCACGGAGGTCGCGCACGTGGCCATGCACAACCCCGAGCCGCCGAGCGTGGTCGCCGGACGGCCGTTCCTCTACGACACGTCGTTCTCTTCGAGCCACGGGGATTCTTCCTGCGCCAGTTGCCACGTCTTCGGCGATTTCGACAGCCTGGCGTGGGATCTCGGCAATCCGGACGGGGAGGTGCTCGACAACCCCGGTCCCTTCATGAGCACCCTCTTCAACCTGGTCACCCAGCAGCCCATGGAGCCCATCCACCACCCGATGAAGGGTCCCATGACGACGCAGAGCCTGCGCGGCATGGCCAACCACGGCCCGATGCACTGGCGCGGCGACCGCACCGGCGGCAACGATGGGCCGACCGACCAGCCGGACAACGGCGCCTTCGACGAGCGCGCGGCGTTCAAAAAGTTCAACGGAGCGTTCCACGAGCTGCTCGGGCGTCACACGGTCCTCCCGCAGGCGGACATGGACGCCTTCACCGACTTCATCCTCCAGGTGACGTATCCGCCGAACCCGAACCGGCCGCTCAATAACGTGCTCACGGCGAAGCAGAGGGCCGGGCGCCGGCTCTTCGACAGCGTGAACTGCGGGATCCCGGAGGCTCCGGAGCTCAAGGGCACCACCCTCAGGTGCAGCACTTGCCACGCGATCAACCCGGGGGCCAACCCCGGCACCGCGGCGCCCGGGTTCTTCGGCTCGAACGGCCGCTCGAGCTTCGCCTTCAATCCTCAGCTCTTCAAGGTCCCCCACCTGCGCAATCTCTATCAGAAGGTCGGCATGTTCGGGAATCCCGAGAATCCCGGGTTCCCCGGCAGCGACACCAGCTTCAAGGGAGATCAGGTGCGCGGCTTCGGGCTCATCCACGACGGGAGCGTCGACTCGGTGTTCCGCTTCACCCATGGCATCAGCTTCTCGGAAGGCTTCAACGGGCCCGGCAACGGCGGTATCCCGGATGGGCCGGCGGGGGACCCCCAGCGGCGGGAGATCGAGGCGTTCCTCATGGCGTTCCCCACCAACCTGGCCCCCGTCGTGGGACAGCAGACGACGCTCGCCCAAGGCAACGGGGCCGTGGTCGGAGCGCGCATCGACCTGCTGATCAGCCGCGCCCGGGCCGGGGAGTGCGATCTGGTGGTCAAGAGCGGCAGCAGCCAGGGTGAAAGGGGTTATCTCTACGACGTCGGCTCGGGCCTGTTCCTCGGCAACCGGAGAAGCGACGCGCCGCTCTCCGACGCCGGCCTGCGGCAACGCGCCGCGCAGAAAGGCGGCGAGCTCACCTACACCTGCACCCCGCCGGGCTCAGGGGTGCGCGTCGGCATCGACCGCGACGAGGATGGCGTGCTCGACGGCGACGAGGTGGACGCCGGAAGCGATCCGGCGAACGCGGGCTGAAACCCAAGCTCCCCCGCGATCTGATCGTGGGGGAGCTCCTTCCTAACCCGGCGGCCCCGGCAGCGGCTCTTCCTTGGTGAGGAACGGCGGCCGCTTCATCTCCTTGATGCAAGAGGTATCGAGACCGAAGGGCGTGCCGTTGGCGACGAAGTCGCTGATCAGCTTGGGATAGCACTCGACGTGAGAGAGGCCGCCGGGGCCGTGGGAGGCGTCGCGGACGACCACGTTGAGAGAATTCGGCAGATGGCGCTGCACCTCCGCCGCCCACTCCGGCGGCGTCGCGGGATCGAACCAGCCGGTGAGGATCAGCGTCGGAATGGGAGACTCGACCGGCTGGAAGAAGTCTTCCTCAACTTTGGCGCGAGGCCAGAACGAGCACGCCTCCACCTGGTCGCGGATGCGATCGTCGCCCTGATAGGTATCGGCGATCAGGGCGGGGACCTGCCGCGGATCGATGCGCGCCACGTCCTCGGCGCAGGTTACGGAGAGGTACATGCCGATGTTCCAGTCCGGATCGGTGCGGTCGAGGATCGTCCCCCGCATCATCGGGCCGTAGTCGCCCTGGGCCGCCAAGTGGACGTAGAGCGGAATGCGGAGCGAGAGGAAAGGGCTGTATTGCATGGCGCGCAATGTGGTGGTGAAGGCGCCGAGGGGGATCGACAGCTCCACGGGCTTGCCCGTCTTCGGGTGCGGGATCGTCTGCTTCACCGGCCCTTGCTCGAGCCGGGCGATCACTTTCGCGAGATCACCTCGCAGGTCGGGGAAAGCCGTGCGGCAGCCCTCCTCGGCGGCGCAGTCGTCGAACAGCTTGTCGATGGATTCCTGGGCCTTACGGGCGTGGTAGAGCGGCATGCGCGCATCCATGATGATCGCCCCGCCGAGGATGGCGCTGCGCACGTGCCGCGGATGCTGCCGCATATAGGCCTGGGCCGCCCGGCTGCCGTAGGAGCCTCCGAAGACGTTGATGCGCTCGTAGCCGAGCCACTGCCGCACCTCGTCGAGATCGTCCATGGCGATGGTCGTGGTGTACTGAGTGAGATCGGCCTGGGCCGCGAGCTTCGGCTCGCAGTCCCGCAGAATAGCCATGGGAAAGAGGGTGCGCATGTAGCCCTGGAGGTCGTCCTCACCGCCAGGGAGCTCGCAGTAAAGGGGATGGGATTTGCCCGTCCCCCGTTGGTCGAGCAGGACGATGTCACGCTGCTTGCGGATCTCGTCGAGGAATTGCCCCATCCCCACAGCTGCGCCGGCGGACCCGTAGCCGGGACCGCCGTTGATGTAAAACAGGGGGTCCGGCGCCGGATTGGGGCTGCGTGCGGGCAGCACGGCCATGTAGAGGTCGATCTTCCGGCCGCTCTTCGTCGCACGGTTCTCCCAGACGGACAGCGTGCCGCAGAGGACCTCGTCCTTTAGACCCTCGACCTTGCACGGCTCGAGCTTCTGGTAGATCGTGCGCCTGGCGGCGGTTGAGCTCGGCTGCGCCAGGACGGAGGCGGAGGCAAGCAAGGGGAGGCAGACCAGCAGGGCGGTTCTTTTCATGTCGGCCCTCCAGGAGTCCAGGACGAGTCTGCTGCGCGTATGGTTAGACGGATCTGCTGTCGAGAGGTTAGGAGGAACATGACCGAGACGCCCCCCGAAGACCTCGCCGAGGAGGAGCCGCAACCTCCTGAAGAGGCCCCGTCGACCGTCGAGGCACGGTCCGCGGCCGCGCCTGTCGCCGCCTCCGCGGAGCCCGTGGAGCCCATGGCAGCCGAGCCCGAGCCACCTCCGGTCACGCCAGCGCGCCGGCCGCTCGTCAAGCGGCATCACTGGGTCGTCCGCGCCACCCATTGGCTCAACGCCGTGCTGCTCGCCGGCATGATCATGAGCGGACTTCAGATCTACCATGCCTTCCCGCACTTCGGGTTGCGCGGCGGACCCTACTACCTCAATCACTGGGACGGCAAGTACTTTCCCAAGTGGGCCCGCCTCGGCGGCTGGCTCGCCGGCGGCCTGAACTGGCATTTCGCGCTCGCCTGGCCGTTCGTGCTCGGCGGGCTCCTCTATCTGGTCTACCTGCTGGTCTCGGGCGAGTGGCGCTCGCTCCTCTTCCGGCCGCGGGACGTGCCGCGCGCCTGGCAGATGCAGCTCTACTACCTGCGCCTGCGCAAGGAGCACCCGCCGCAGGGCAAGCACAACGCGCTGCAGAAGGCGGCCTACTCGTTCATCTTCGTCCTCGGGGCGCTCGCGGCGCTCACCGGCTTCGCCATCTACAAGCCGGTCCAGCTCTCGTGGCTGACGGCGGCCTTCGGCGGTTATGAGCTGGCCCGTTACTGGCACTTCTGGGCCGTCTGGATCTTCGTCGCCTTCACCCTCGTCCACGTCGCTCTCGTCTTCCTGGTGGATCCCGCCTCGCTGCGGGCGATGATCACCGGCTGGTACCGCGGGAGGTTCCCGAGCCATGACTGACGACCGTCCTTTCAGCCGCCGCGATCTCCTCCGCCTCGGCCTCACCGCCGGCGCCGCCTCGCTGGCCGGCGCCTGCGGCTGGCAGGGCGGGCCTCTGCTGCCGCTCCTGCGCGGCGCCTCCCGCGCCAACGACTGGGTGGGGGAGAAGGTGCTGTTGTCGTCGCACCGGCTCGCTCCGCAGTACCCGATCTCCGAGCGGACTCCGGAGCGGCATTTCCCCGCCTACTCGATCACTCGTCCACTGTCACGGCTGGAGGTGCCGTCCGCCTGGGCGCTCGAGGTCGGTGGCCGCGTGCGCAAGCCCATGCGCCTCACCCTGGAGATGCTGCAGGCCCTGCCGCGGGTGACCTACACCGTCAAGCATCATTGCGTCGAAGGCTGGTCGGCCATCGCCACCTGGACCGGCGTGCCGGTGTCGGCCGTCACGGCCCTCGTCGAGCCCACGGCCGAGGCGCGCTACCTGCGCTTCGACACCTTCGACCGCGGCTACTTCAACGGCTGGGACCTGAAGAGCGCCATGCACCCGCAGACGATCCTCGCCTACGCCTTCAACGACCGTCCGCTGACCACGGCCCACGGCGCGCCACTGCGCCTCTACTCATCCGTCAAGCTCGGCTACAAGCTCACCAAGTATCTGACGCGGATGACCTTCACGGCCGAGCGGCCGGGCGGGTACTGGGAGGATATGGGGTATCCATGGCTGGCGGGGGTCTGAGGCCGACCAGAATTGCGATCCGAACCTCGATCGCGGGGGAGATCTTGTTGCGTCCATCGCTCCATATTAAGACATTGATATTACGGCATTGATCCAATCAACATCGGGGCTGGCGGCTTCCCTTCTGTGGTAGAGTTTATGCCGTTTAATCACAGCGGCGGCCGGTGATCGTCGGCTGTCATACTTCCCCAACCGGGTTCAGCGAGGTGCAATTTTATGCTTCAGCCGAGATCGTTGAGGGCGTTCGTATTTCTGTTCCTCATCGTGGCGGCCGGTGCGCCGGCTCTGCACGCCGCACAGTTGTTCGTGGCGATTCCACCGTGCCGCGTGGTGGATACCCGCTTCGGCGGCGGCGGCTTTTTCGTGCCGCCGTTCACCACCGTCCGCACCTATGACATAGCGGGCACCACGGACTTCAGCGCCACCGGCGCCGACCAGGGGGGCGACGCCGCCTGCACCGCCATCCCCACCACCGCAACGGCCGTGTCGTTCAACTTCGTCGCCGTCGGCTCCGGATCACCCGCGGGCCAGGCAGTCATGTGGCCCGGGCCGTCCGGG
>JBIOVX010000293.1:0-30537 GCA_044868005.1 Thermoanaerobaculia bacterium
CAGGTTCGGTGCGTCATGGGTACGAGGTTGATTTACCTGACGTGATCTGTAGGGGCGGCCCTATGTGGCCGCCCTGTAGTTGAGGAGAAGGCATGGATCATTCCAGCTTATTGAGACGCACCGCCGATCTCGCCGTCGAGTTCCTGGAGGGCCTGCCGGAGCGGCGGGTCGGTGCCGCGGCTTCGATCGAGGAGTTGCGGTCCGCGCTCGGCGGTCCTCTGCCGCAGCGCGGGGAGGAGGCGGGCGAGGTGGTCGAGAGGCTGGCGCGGGCGGCGGATCCGGGGCTGGTGGCCATGGCGGGGCCGCGCTACTTCGGTTTCGTCATCGGCGGCCACGTGCCGGCGTCGCTCGCCGCCGACTGGCTGACCTCAGCGTGGGACCAGAACGCCGGCCTCTACGCCACCTCGCCGGCGAACGCAGTCGCCGAGGAGGTGGCGGCCGGCTGGCTGCTGGACGTCCTGGACCTGCCGCGCACGGCGAGCGTCGGCTTCACCACCGGCTGCGCCATGGCGAGCTTCACCGCCCTGGCGGCGGCGCGGCACGCCGTGCTCTCGCGAGCGGGATGGGACGTCGAGGCTCGCGGCCTTTTCGGCGCCCCGGAGATCGACGTCGTCGTCGGCGAGGAGGTCCACGTCACCATCCTCTCCGCCCTGCAGATGCTGGGTCTCGGCCGCGAGCGGGTGAAGCAGGCGGCGACCGACGGGCAGGGACGGATGGATCCGGCATCGCTGCGCCAGGTGCTCGCCGGCTGCCGCGGTCCCCTGATCGTCTGCGCCCAGGCGGGCAACGTGAACACCGGCTCCTTCGATCCGCTGGAGGAGATCGCGCCGCTCGTCCGCGAGCGCGGCGGCTGGCTGCACGTGGACGGAGCCTTCGGCCTGTGGGCGGCGGCGAGCCCGCCGCTGGCGCATCTCGTGCGCGGCGCGGCTGAGGCCGACTCCTGGGCCACGGACGGCCACAAGTGGCTCAACGTGCCGTACGACTCCGGCATCGTCATCGTCGACGATCCCGAGTCCCATCGGGCGGCGATGACCATCGCCGCCGCCTACCTCGTGCAGACCGCGGGGCGCGAGCGCGATCCCTTCGACTACGTGCCAGAGTTTTCCCGCCGCGCCCGCGGCTTCACGGTGTGGGCCGCCTTGCGCTCGCTCGGCCGCGAAGGGATCGCGGAGCTCGTCGAGCGCTGCTGCGCGCTGGCGCGGCGGTTCGCGGAGCGGCTGGGCGCCGAGCCGGGCGTCGAGATCCTCAACGAGGTCGTGCTCAACCAGGTGCTGGCGCGGTTCCATCCTCCCGGCGGCGGCGACGCCGACGCGTTCACCCGCGAGGTGATCGCCCGCGTGCAGGCGGACGGCACCTGCTGGCTCGGCGGCACCACCTGGCACGGCGTGGCCGCGATGCGGATCTCGGTCTCCAACTGGTCCACCACCGAGGCGGACGTGGACCTCTCGGCGGCGGCGATCCTGCGCGCGGCGCGGCAGGACGGGACTGGATCTACGCGGACTTCTTCTCGCTCGCCTGCAGCCGTTCCAGCACCTTGACGGCGATCTGACGGGCCTTGGGGAGCTGGTCCGTGCCGTCGGGGCTCTGGACGGTGATGACGAATTGCCGGCTGCCCGCCACCACGTGGAGCTGCTGGATGCGGCCGCCCACCCAGAGGGCGCCGTCGCCGAGCCCTGGGATCACCTGCACCTGGCCGCTCGCCATGGCGTTGAAGGAGGAACGGCTGGACTTCTGCAGCCGTTTCGCCGCTTCGGGGCTGCGGTGATAGCGGATCAGCAGGCTCAGGATGCGCGGCTGGGTCTCCGTGCCGCTGTTGTAGAGGCATTCGGAAGGATCGCGGCCGACCGCTTCGTCGAGGGTGCTGGCCATGGTGCCAAGGGATTCGCCGGCGACGGCCTCGGCGTCCTCGTAGGTGAAGAGCGTGCAGGCGTCCAGCCTGGCCGCGGGAGCGTTGCCGGAGGTTTCGGAAGAGCCGCCGCAGCCGGCGAGCGCGGCGGCGAGCAGAAACGACGGAGCGAGGAGCCGTCGGCGAGCGGATGCGTTCACGGTGTTTCCCTCCCTGGATCAGGAGGGATTGTATCGCCAACGAGAGGCTACGACATCGCCTCCATCCGTGCACCCTTGACGATCCACTTGCCGTTCCGGTTCACGACGAGGAACAGCTCGGTGGACGAGCTGAGGTTGCCCTCCCAGTAGCCGCCGCGCACCCAGACCTCGTCGTCGCCGTGCCAGTCGAATTTCTGCACGCGGAAGAAGAGGTTCTTTCCCCCTTTGCGCTCGCAGTGGTCGGCGGCGGCGACGGGCGGCTTGTTGCCTTCGAACCGGCGGAGAAACTCGGCGCCCGGCATCCTGTCGCCGGGCAGCGACAAGCAGTACTTCTCGGCGCGCTTCTGGATGGCCGAGGCGTTGTGGTCGAACTGGTAGCGGAAGACGGCCTCGGTGATGTCGTTTATGGAGGCGGTGCGGTCCGGTGAGGCTGAATTGTTCGCCGCGGGTGAGGCGGAATTGGCGGCGCAGCCGGTGGTGGTGAAAAGGACAGAAAGGATGACAAGGACCAAAACGAGCCCCGATGACCGCATGGATTCTCCTTGGTGACTTTAATGCACCCGCCGGCGGCGGTTCCTGATGTAATCCGCCAGGATGAACTCCCCCAAGTTGTACGGCGAGGCGAAGTAGGCCCGGCCGCGGTTGATCTGCGTCAATCTTTCTACGAACTGGGTGAGCATCGTGTCGGTGGCCAGCATGAAGGTGGTGATGACCACCCTCTGACGGCGGCAGAGGTCGGCCTCCTCCAGCGTGAGGTTGACGATCCGCATGTCGAGCCCGAAGGGGTTCTTGTAGATCCTGCCTCCCTCGGAGATGGCCGAAGGCTTGCCGTCGGTGATCAGGAAGATCTGCTTGTTGGGTTGCTTCTGCCGGGCGAGGATGCTGCGCGAGAGCTGCAGCGCGTCGCGGGTGTTGGTGTGGTAGGGGCCGGCCTGGATGTACGGGATCTCCGAGAGGAAGACCTGCTCGGCGCGATCGCCGAAGAGGACCACCGAGAGGTCGTCCTTCGGGTACTTGGTGGTGATCAGCTCGGTGAGCGCCAGCGCCACGGTCTTCGCGGGCGTGATGCGGTCCTCGCCGTAGAGGATCATCGAGTGGCTGATGTCGATCGCCACCACCGTGGCACAGGAGGTCAGGTGTTCGGTCTCGTAGACCTCCAGGTCCTCTTCCTTGAGGCTGAACTCGTCGCCGGACTCGCGGCGGAAGGCGTTCTGCAGCGAGCGCGCCGAGTCGAGGAGATGGACGTCGTCGCCGAAGTTGTAGGGGCGGGTCTCGGGCAGGCGCTCGATCCCTTCGCCGGCGCCGCGGATCGCGTGATAGCCCGGGCCGGCGCGGTCGAGGGTGGAGAAGATCTCCTCGAAGGCGCTGCGGCGGATGCGGCGCTCGCCGCCTGAGGTGAGCTGCAGGCCCCCCTCGCTGTCGCGGGCGACGAGGTTCTGATCCTGCAGGCTGGCGAAGAAGGCCTCGAGATCGATCTCCTCCGGGATGTGCCCCTCGGCCTGCAGATAGCGCATCCAGTCCATCGCCTCCTCGACGTCGCCGCCGCTCGCCAGCACGAGCTGGTTGAACAGCCGCAGCAGATCCAGCCCGGCGAGGATCGCCTGGATGAGGGCGGGATCGAGGTAGATGTACTGGTGGCGCATGGTGCTGCTCAGATCGGTCTGCGCGGGGTGAGGTTTCGAAGGGCAGAACGCCGCCTCAATTGATATCCCCCCTGTCTCGATCGCGTCCACCCCCTCCCGGCGCCCGCCGCGGCTTGAGGAGCTGGAACTTCACCATCTCCTTGTAGCTGATCTGGCTGTCGAGGTCCTGGCGCGCGAGCTTCAGGTGCTGGTGGAGGCCTTCGAGCACCATCTCGGCGGCGAGGGCGCGTTCCTCGCGGCTCTTGCCCTGCCGGCCGGCGAGATCCTGCAGGCCGGGAACGCGGAAGATCTCGGCCTCGTAGTCGGCGAACGGCTGCTCGTCGGAGATCGTCACCGCGTTGCTCTCCGCGAACCAGCGGATGATGCGGGCGTAGGGGCCGCGGTCCTCTTCGCCGCCGGCTTCCTTGCCGACCTCGGGGAAGCGGGCGTCGAAGGCTTTCTTGATCGCCTGCCCGATCAGCCGCCGCGCCACCACCTCGGCGCCCTGCTGCTCGCCTTCGTAGACCATCTCGACCTTGCCGGTGATCGCCGGCAGCAGCATGTGGAGGTCGCAGAGGCGCGGGTAGACGGGGTTGTCCCGCGTCGCCAGCGCCCGCCGCTCCAGGTTGGAGGCGAGCAGCTCGACGGCCGAGATGGCCACGCGGGCGGAGACGCCGGAGGACTGATCGACGAGATCGCTCTCGCGCGCCGCGAAGCTGATCTCCTCGATGATCAGGCGGACATCATCCGGAATGACGACGTTGGGCACGTCGCGCTCGATCCACGCCTCCTGGCGGGTGATGTCCGCCGCCACGTTCACGTCGGGCGGGTAGTGGGTGAGGATCTGCGACGAGATGCGGTCCTTGAGCGGCGTGATGATGCTGCCGCGGTTGGTGTAGTCCTCGGGATTGGCCGAGAAGACCATCAGCACGTCGAGCGGAATGCGCACGGGGAAGCCGCGGATCTGCAGGTCGCGCTCCTCGAGGATGTTGAACAGGCCCACTTGGATGCGGGGCGCGAGGTCGGGCAGCTCGTTGATGGCGAAGATGCCGCGGTTGGTGCGCGGGATGATGCCGAAGTGGATCACCTCGGGGTCCGCGAAGGTGAGCTTGCGGGTGGCGGCCTTGATCGGGTCGATGTCGCCCAGCAGGTCGGCGATCGAGACGTCCGGCGTCGCCAGCTTCTCGTTGTAGCGCTGCTCGCGGCTCAGCCACTCGACGGGAGCGTCGTCGCCGGCCTCCTCCACCAGGCGCTGACCCTGGGTGGAGATGGGGGCGAGCGGATCGTCGTTCAGCTCGGTGCCGGCGAGCACCGGGATCTCCGCGTCGAGCAGGGTGACGAGCGAGCGCAGGATGCGGGTCTTCGCCTGGCCACGCAGGCCGAGGAGGATGAAGTCGTGGCCGGCCAGCAGGGCGTTGATCACCGACGGGATCACCGTGCGGTCGTAGCCCAGGATGCCGGGGAAGAGCGGGCCGCCGTTCTTGAGGCTGGCCCGCAGGTTGTCGCGGATCTCCTGCTTGACGGAGCGCGGCCGGTAGCCGGCGTTCCGCAGAGTGCCGAGGTTCTTGATCTGGGACGTGGGTCTCGAAAGCATCAGTCGTGCAGCTCCTGAAGCCACCGTTCGGCGTCGATCGCCGCCTGGCAGCCGGTGCCGGCGGAGGTGACCGCCTGGCGGTAGACCGGGTCCATGGCATCGCCGGCGGCGAAGACGCCGGGCACGCTGGTCTTGGTGCTGGGCTCCTGCACCTTGATGTAGCCGACGTCGTTCATCTCCAGCTTGCCGCGGAAGATGCCCGTGTTGGGTTCATGGCCGATGGCGTAGAACACCCCTTGAGTGGGGTAGACGCTGTCGAGCTCGGTCATCTTGTTGTGCAGCTTCACGCCCGTCACGCCGCCCTCGCGAGTGCCGACGATCCCGGTCACGACGGTGTCCCAGATCCAGGCGATCTTCGGGTTGGCGAAGGCGCGGTCCTGCATGATCTTGGAGGCGCGCAGCTCGCGGCGGCGGTGGATGAGGGTCACCTTGCTGGCGAACTTGGTGAGGTAGGTGGCCTCTTCCATGGCCGAGTCGCCGCCGCCGATGACGACGATCTCCTTGTCGCGGAAGAAGAAGCCGTCGCAGGTGGCGCAGGCGGAGACGCCGTAGCCCATGAGCTCCTGCTCGCCGGGGATGCCGCCGAGCTTGGCGGAGGCGCCGGTCGCGGCGATGAGGGCGTCGCAGCGGTAGGTGGTCTCGTCCGTGCGCACGGTGAACGGCCGCCGTTCGAGGTCCACCTCGACGGCCTGCTCGAACTTCACCTTGGTGCCGAAGCGCCGGGCCTGCTCGCGCATGCGGTCCATCAGCTCGGGGCCGAGGATGCCCTCCGGAAAGCCGGGGAAGTTCTCGACGTCCGTGGTGATGGTGAGCTGGCCGCCGGGCTGGTTGCCTTCGAGGACGAGCGGCGCGAGATCCGCCCGCGAGGCATACAGGGCCGCCGTGAGACCGGCCGGGCCCGAGCCCAGGATGATGACCCGGTGGTAGTTCTCGGCGTTGGGATGCACCTGTTCGGGACTGGACATCGGGGCGGATCCCCCTCCTGGTGGATTCCTCTCAAAAGGAATCACCTCGCGGTCGCGAGGCGATGTGAAGCCAGTATAGCAGCCGCATGAAGGGCGAACTGGCGCCGGCAGAGGCGCCGTCCGAGGATTAAAACAGGCGGCCGGAAGATGTCATTCCGGCCCCCATCGGCCGTGTTTCTCCTACTGGCAGGATGCCCACGCCAGCGGGTGCATCTTGGGCGACTCCTCGAGATAGAGAATGCCGTTGAACTGCTCCACGGGTACCATGGCGGCGGAACCGACGGTGTAGTTGGCGCCGGGCTCGAGCAGCGGCGGGCGCGCGGTCAGGTCCGCCAGCACCCCCGCGCTCCCGCCGAGACCGTGGAGCACCTGCTCGATCGATCCGTCACCCGCCGATAGGTCCGCGACGCCACACCCGCCGGCGGCGATCGGCCAGTCGATCGAGGTTTCGTGTGCCACGAGGCCGATCGCGACGTAATTCTTCTTCAGTGCCTGCGCGAGAAGGGTGCCCATCTCGACGGCAACGTAGTCCGTCGCATCGACGTTTTTGGCGAGATGGCCGTTATGGGCCCAGAGCGCCGTACGGGCGCGCGGGAAGCGTATGTCGTGGATGGCCCGGGCCACGTAGGCCATCCCCCGGTCGCGCGCGCGGAGGCCGCGTTCGTCACCAAAGTAGAGGAGCCGCTCCGCCACGGCCTGCAGGCCGGCCAGGTGGACGCGGGCCCAAGCCAGGTCCTGCTTCGAGGTCCGGCGCGCGATGGAATTCTGCTCGCGGTCGAAGAAGGCGGCGATCTCGGTCAGGGAATCCTGGCACTTCTTCAGGAGAGTGTTGTTCTCGACGCCGGGGCACGCCCGGATGCCGCCGATGCGCGGATCTTCGTCGCCGATCTCGAGGCGATGAAGGAAATCGATCAGCGCCGCGCCGTTCTGCGGTGCCTGATTCTGGATGTCGAAGCCGTAGAAGTGGACGCGATCGTTAGGGTGGGCGAGATTCCACTCGCACATCCACTGCACCATGGCCTCCACCTCGGTGCTCTGCCAGACGCCGAAGATGCTGCGGATGGCGTCGCGGGCGGAGCCGTCGCAGGTCTGGACGAACTGCTCCACCTGGTCGGCGGGGATCCAGGGAGTCTCCATGCCAAAGGCCCGAAATCCCATCCGCTCCACCAGGAACCGCAGCACCCGATCCTTCAGCTCGTAGAAGCCGCCGGAGGTGTGGATCGACTCACCGAGTCCCACGAACTGGGCTTTGCCGACGATGCGGCTCAGCGGCTCGAGGTCATCCTGGGGCAGGGTGGGATCGGTGCCGTGCAGCCGCCAGAGGCCTGGGAGGATCGGATCGCCGACCGGCGGCGGAGGCCGGCGGGCGGCGTCAGATCGCGGAACCAGATCCGGAGCCTGGGCCCAAGCCGCCGAGAGGCAGGCCAGGAGCAGGACGACGATCAGACAGATCCGACGGCAGCAGACGAGAGGCGAGATCATGAATCTCCTCCGCTGCCCTCCTGAGCGATGCGAAGACCTACAAGCGAGGCTCCATAGTACCGCAACAGACGGGCGCTTCAGCCGTTCCGCTTCTCGAACTCCCGCATGAAGTCCACCAGCGCGTCGATGCCCTCCTCGGGGAAGGCGTTGTAGATCGAGGCGCGGAGACCGCCGACCGAGCGGTGGCCCTTGAGCCCGTCGAAGCCGGCGGCCGTCGCCTCCTTGACGAATTGCTTCTCGAGCTCCTCGGAGGGCAGCCGGAAGGTGACGTTCATCCACGACCGGCTGTCCGGGGCGGCGTGGCCGCGGTAGAAGCCGGTGCGGTCGATCTCGGCGTAGAGCTTGCCCGCCTTGCGCTCGTTCCGGGCCGCCATCGCCTCGAGGCCGCCGTCGGCGATGAGCCAGCGGAGGACCAGGCGCAGGATGTAGATGCCGAACACCGGCGGCGTGTTGTAGAGAGAGCCGTTCTCGACATGCGTGGCGTAGCGCAGCATCGTCGGCAGCGATTCGGCGCCCTGCTTGGCGAGGTCGTCGCGGATCACCACGACGGTGAGGCCGGAGGGGCCGAGGTTCTTCTGCGCGCCGGCGTAGATGAGGCCGTAGCGGCCGACGTCGATGGGCCGCGAGAAGATGTCGGAGGAGGCGTCGCAGACGAGCGGCACGTCGCCGACCGCGGGCTCGGACCGCCACTCGGTGCCGAAGATGGTGTTGTTCGAGGTGTAGTGGACGTAGGCCGCGCCGGGCGTCAGCTTCAGCTCGTCCTGGCGCGGGATGCGGGCGAAGTTCTCCGCCTCGGTGGTGGCGGCGACGTTGACCGCGCCCACCTTCTTTGCTTCCTTGACCGCCTTCTTCGACCACGAGCCGGTGACGATGTAATCCGCCGTGGCGCCGGCGGCGAGCAGGTTCATCGGCACCATCGAGAACTGGGTGCTCGCGCCGCCTTGCAGGAACAGCACGTGGTAGCCCTCGGGGATGCGGGCGAGGGCGCGGAAGTCGGCCTCGGCGCCCTGGATGATCTCGTCGAAGGGCTTCGAACGGTGGCTGATCTCGAGCACGGACATGCCGACGCCCGGCAGGGTGACGAGGTCGCGCTGGGCCTCTTCGAGCACCGGCAGCGGCAGCACCGCCGGCCCCGCCGAGAAGTTGTAGATGCGATCGGTGGTGGTCATGGTGGACATCGCTGGTCTCCTCTCTCTTACAGCGCGATCAGGTGCAGGTCGAGCACGTCGGCGTTGCCGTTGCGGATCTCGTCGAGGAGCGCCGGCGCGGGCGCGGCGTCGAGGTTGATGCGCGCCACGGCGGCCTCGGCCCCCTCGAAGACGACGTTCTCGGTTTCCTGGACGTTCAGGTTCCCCTGGCGCAGGTGCGCGAAGACGTGCGCCAGGACGCCCGGGCGGTCGCGGTGCCGCACCACCAGCATGTGCGAGGCGGGCGTCTTGCGGCACAGGTTGACGACGTTGGGGACCTCGCCCGTCTGCATGTAGGTGCGGACGATGCGGACCGTCTCGGCGGCGATCGCCTCCTGCGCCTGCTCCGTCGAGGCGCCGATGTGGTGCGTGCCGTAGACGCCCGGCAGGCTCGCGAGCGGATCGCTCATCTCGCCGGTCGCCGTAGCCGGCTCGGCGGCGTAGACGTCGAGGCCCACGCGCAGCCCCTTCTCCTGGACGGCGGCGGCGAGCGCCTGGTGATCGACCACCTCGCCGCGCGAGGTGTTGATCAACATGGCGCCGGGTTTCAGCCTGGCGAGCAGCGCGGCGTCGACGAGGCCGCGGGTCTCGGGTTTGAGCGCCAGGTGAATGCTGAGGACGTCGCTGCGCGCGGCCACCTCGGCCGGCGACGGCGCCAGCGCGATGGAGGCGGCCGAATCGAGGCCGAGCTCGTGCGCCTCGTCCTTGGAGAGCGGCCGGTCCTCGCCGTCGAAGCGGCGGCTCCAGAGCACCACGTCGAGGCCGAACGCGGTGGCGCGGCGGATCACCTCGCAGGCGATGTTGCCGCAGCCGAGCAGGCCGAGGGTGCGGCCGTAGAGCCCGCGCGCCTGCGAGTACTCCTTCTTGTTCCAGCGGCCGGCGCGCAGCTCGGCGACGTTGTCCGGCACCCGGCGGTCGAGCGCCAGGATGAGCGCCATCGTCAGCTCGGCGACGGCGATCGAGTTCTTGCCCGGGCAGTTCGACACGTAGATGCCGCGGCGCGAGGCCGCCGCCACGTCGATCGTGTTGTAGCCGGCGCCGGCGCGCACGACGAGCGACAATCGGCCGGCCTCGAGCATCGTCTCGGTGACCTTGGTGCTGCGCACGACGAGGACGTCGGCCTGCGTCGCGGCGATCGCCTGCGTCAGCGCCTCGTCCTTGAGATCGGGCTGGTGGACCACCTCGCAGCCGGCGGCCTTCAGCCCTTCGACCCCGCTGGCCTCGAACTTGTCGGCGATCAGGACCTTCATCCCGTCTCCCCTAGATCAAATGGACCAGCAACCCGTCGCGGAGCTTGGGCTCGAACCACGTCGACTTGGGCGGCATGATACCGCCGCCGTCGGCGATCGCCATCAAATCGTCCACGGTCACCGGATACATCGAGAACGCCACCGCGGCGCGCCCGCTGTCCACGGCCTGCGCGAGCGCCGAGGTGCCGCGGGCGCCGCCGACGAAGTCGATGCGCGGATCGGAGCGCACGTCGCCGATCCCCAGCAGGTCCGCCAGCACGGCCCGCTGCAGGAGCGACACGTCGAGCCCCTCGCCGCGGTCGCCGCCAGCGGAGCGCGTGGCGCCGAGATCGAGCGTGTACCAGCGGCCGCCGAGATACATCGAGGCTTCGCCCTGGCGCGCCGGTTCCGGCCCGCCCTCGCGCACCGGCAGCTTCGCTGAGAGAGCCGCGAGGAAGTCCTCCGGCGATCGGCCGGCCAGATCCTTCACGGTGCGGTTATAGGGCAGGATCTTGACCTGATCGTCGGGAAAGGCCACCGCCAGCATGGTGCTGACCTCGTCCGTATCGCCGCCCGGGAGGAGGACCCGCGCCCGCGCGGCGCTCGCGGCTCGATGGTGACCGTCGGCGATGTAGAGGGCCGGGATGCGGCCGAAGGCGGCGGCGAGGGCGGCGCCGTCCTCCGGGCCGACCCGCCAGACGGTGTGCGTCACTCCGTCCGCGGCCGTGAAGTCGTAGAGCGGGGGCCCGGCGCAGACGCGCTGCGCGATCGCGTCCACCTCGGCCGAGGCGCGATAGGTCAGGAACACGACCCCGGTCTGCGCCCGCAGCTCGACCATGTGCCGCGTGCGGTCGTCCTCCTTGTCGCGCCGGGTGTGCTCGTGCTTCTTGATCAGGCCGCGGTCGTACTCGTCGAGCGAGTAGCAGGCGGCGAGCCCGGTTTGCGCGTGGCCGCCGGCGCTCAGGCGATAGAAGTAGAGGCTCGCCTCGGGCTCGACGACGAGTGGTGCCGCGCGCTTGAGCTGCTCGAAGTTGCGCACCGCCTGAGCGTAGACCTGGTCGGAGTAGAGATCGGTGCCGGCCGGCAGGTCGATCTCGGGCCGGGTGACGTGGAGGAAGCTGAGCGGGTTGCCGTCCGCCTGGGCCCGGGCCTCCTCGGTGCTGACGACGTCGTAGGGAACGGAGGAGACGCGGGCCGCCGCCTCGGGCTCCGGGCGCAGCGCCCGGAAAGGTCGTATCGATGCCATGGCGCCTATCTTATAGGACGGATAGGACGGATCGGATGGATTTTCCCGTGCTAGGCTGTGCGCGCGGTATCTACCAAGGAGACCTCCGCATGCTCGCCAGCGACAAGCTCATCGAGGCGTTCAATCAGCAGATCGGCAACGAGATGGGCGCCTCCCTGCAGTACATCGCCATCGCCAGCTACTTCGATTCGGAAACCCTGCCGCAGCTCGCCCGCTTCTTCTACCGCCAATCCGCGGAGGAGCGGGAGCACGCCATGCGCTTCGTCAAGTTCATCAACGACGTCGGCGGCAAGGTGAAGATCCCGGCGCTGCCGGCTCCGGAGGATGAGTTCGGCTCGGCCGAGGAGGCGGTGGGGAAGGCCCTCTCCGGGGAGGAGGACGTGACGCGCCAGATCTACGATCTGGTGGAGATCGCGAAGGCGGACAAGAACTACGTCGGCGTCCGCTTCCTGGACTGGTTCGTGGAGGAGCAACTCGAGGAGGTCACCACCATGAACGATCTCCTCGCCGTCATCCGCCGGGCCGGTCCGGACCGCCTGCTCTTCGTCGAGGAGTACCTGGTGCGCCAGGGAACCGCGGGCCTGGTGAGCCCGGCGGCGCCTTCCGGACAACCCTGACCTACAGGCACTTCATCAGCCGGGGCGTGGCGCCGCGGGTCAGAGTGAAGGTGCCGATTTCCTCGCTCGCCTCGTTCGAGCCCGCCGGCGTCACCGTCAGGGTGAGCGTCTCGCCGGAGACCTTGCCGCGGTAGCGGACCGGCTGGCCCTCTCTTCGCTCGTCTTCTTCACGCACGGGTCCGGGATGCTCGGCGGTGTGGGTGCCCGCCGCCTCGAAGCGCCCTTCGCGGTCGAGGACGACGGGGCCGGCGATCGTGCCGTGGGCGCAGTCGTACTCGACGCGGCCGCCGTCCTTTGTCAGCTCCAGGCTGATATGGGGACCGCCCCAGCTTCCGGTGAGCGCCTCCTGCTCGGCCGGCGTGGCCGCGGCACAGCCGATCGAGATCGCCAGGAGGAATGCGCACGCGAGACCGTTTCGCATCGTAAGCCACCTCCGGCGATGGGGGAATGCAGGAACGGGGCCGGCCCCCGGGATCGCTCCCGGAGGCCGGTTCAGGAAAACCGCTACGGCTGATCGTGAGGCACGGTCACGTTCACCGTCTGGCTGCTGGAACGGCCCTGCTGGTCGGTGCACGTGATGGTGACGGTGTAGACGCGGCCGGTGCCGAGGCCGCCACGCTCGGCCCGCAGCTTGACCAGATGGTTGTTCACCACCTGCCAGTCGGGGGACGTGTCACCGTCGCCGAGGCCGTTGATCGGCTCGTTGCTGGCCACCGACAAGGCGCAGGAGATGGCCCCTGAAGCCGAGCAGTTGTCGGCGGCGGTGTAGTTCACCGTCACGTTGCGGTACTTGTGATCCGGGGACCATAACGTGTTCGGCGACGCCGAGACGCCGGAGATGACCGGACCCTGGTTATCCTGGACGGTGATGGGGAAGCTGCACGTCGTGGTGGAGCCGCCCTGCCGGGTCGCCGTGCAGACGTCGGTCGTGGTGCCCAGCGGGAAGACCGAATTGGACGGCGGGACGCAGGCGAGGGTGCCGCACGATCCGGTGACGCCGGGGAACGGGAAGGCGACCGCGGCCGAGCAGACGTTCGGCTCGGTGTTCACCGTGATCGGCGCCGGGCAGGCGAGCGAGCAGGCCTGGTCGCAGCAGACCGGATCCGCCGTCTGGAAGTTGAGGCGCCAGCCGCCGGCGATCGAGCCGGAATCGACACCCGCGTCATCGAAGACGTACAGGCTCCAGGTGCCGTTCGGGTTGGTGCCGTTGAACGCGGCCAGGAGGGATCCGTAGGGGCCGGCCGGGGCCGGCGCCGGGAACGCTTCGAGGGTGTCGAAGTTGGTGGGCCGGAAGGTGCCGGAGCCGATCACCGCCGAATCCGGCAAGGCCGGGCCGGCGTCGTCGAAGGTCAGCGTATTGTTGACCAGGTCGTTGGTACCGCCGGCGTCGGACATCAGGATGATCTTCTGGCCCGCCGGTCCGACCAGCAGCACGTCGATGTCGTCCGGGAAGGTGTGGTTCATGTTGGTGAGCGTCACCGTCACCTTGCTGACGGTGCCGGCGATGCCCGAGACGGAGATGTTGGACGGGTAGGGCGACGCCGCTCCGGAGGTGGCCACCGGCGCGCCCGCGGGGATGCTGATCGACGCGGGGTTGGAGAACGGCCCGTAGGAGGCCGAGGCCGTGCTGCCCAGCGGCAGGGTGAAGGTGAGGTTGCCGAGGTCGGTCAGGCCGTCCTGCAGGTGCAACGTCGCCGTGACGGTGCCGCCGCAGGTGCCCGCCGGCACGAAGCTGAACGAGCGGGAGACCGCCGGGCCGCCGGCCTGGATGACGCCGTAGCTCTGCGGGCCGCTCGGCGTCTGCACGCCGCCCGTGGGCAGCAGGGTGGCCACCAGGTTGGTGGTGTCGCCGCTGCCGGCGTTGACCAGGGAGAAGGCCACCGTCACCAACTCGTCGGGATCGACGGCGCCGTTGGCCGGCGAGCAGCTCTCGGCGGTGACGGCGGAGCTCAGGCCTTGAGGCACCGGCGTGCCGCCGGCGCCGCAGCAGGCGAAGACGCGGCGCGCGATCTCGAGCTGGAAGCAGAACAGCGTGCCGACGTCGAGGCTCGCGGTGTCGGTGATACGCAGCTTCCAGGTGCCCGCGGTGGGCTTGCCGTTGAAGGCCGAGAGCGCCTGCTCGGGCTTGAAGGTGCCGGCGAACGGCGCCGTGCCGGCGGTGATGGAGGCCGCCGCCGAGTCGTCGAATACGGTCGGCTGGCCGGCGCAGGAGTTGGCTCCGGAGCCGAAGTTGTCGCCGCTGCTGCCGTTGCCGGAGGAGAGGTCCACGGTGGTGCCGTCGGGGCCGATCAGGCTGATGTTGAGATCGGCGTCGAAGGTGTGGTTGAGGCGGATGCGGACGTTGACGTCGTTGACGACGCCCGTATCGGAAATCGTCAGCGGCACGTCGACCGTGGCGACGTCGGGCAGCGGCACGCTGAGGTTGCCGCTGCTGTAGCTGACCGGCGGCAGCGGGAACGGGTTGGTCTGCCCCAACTGGAAGGTGTAAGTGACGGTGCCGAGGTTGGTGGCGCCGTCCTGGAGCTGCAGGCTGGCCGTGAGGGTGTTGCCGCAGATGCCGGAGGCCGTGAAGGTGAAGTTGCGCGACACGGTGCCGCCGATGGGCACCACGCCGTAGGTCTGCGGCGGTCCGGGCGAGGTGACGCCGCCGCTCGCCAGCAGCGTGCCCACGAGGTTGACCGTGGCCGCCGTGCCGGTGTTCTTCACCGGCAGGGAGACGGTCACCGACTCGCCCGGATCGATGGCGCCGTTGCCGGTGCCGCAGGTCTCGGCCACCAGCGTGCCGGTGCCGCCGCTCTGCACGATCGGCATCGGGCTCAAGGCGAAGTTCTGCACCGTCGTGCCGCCGGTGGACACCGTCACGCCCGAGGCCGTGGCGGTGGAGTAGCCCGGTGCCGAAGCCATCATGTCGTACGTGCCGGCGGGCACCTTCATGGAGTAGGAGCCGGCGAGGTCGGTGGTGCGGAAGAAGCCGCTGGTGGTCACCACCGTGGCGTTCGGGATGGGAGCCAGGGTGGCGGAATTGATCACGGTGCCGGTGATCGTGCCCGTCGCCACCGGCGTGCAGGCCGGGAAGGTGAAGCGGCCGATGCCGGTCACCCAGCCGAAGCTGCTGGTGGCGGCGCTGGCGGCCGTGTAGTACTCGCTGGTGAACCAGAAGGTGCAGTCGTCGTCGGGATCCACCGACAGCGCGGAGTAGTCGCCCCAGCGCGACTGGGTGGCGGTCTGGGCACCGGTGCCGGCGACCATCACCGTCTCGCCCTGGGCCAGCCCGCCGGGAGGATCGGTCGCCAGGCGGCCGGCATAGCGGATCGACGGGAACGAAGTCAGGCTCGAGGCGCTGTAGCCGACCGCCAGGTTGCCGCTGCCGTCCATGGCGGCGCTGCCCATCCAGCGCTCGAGGCCGTCGGCGGGCGCGAAGGTCGCCTGCTCATTGACGGCGAAGGCGCCGCCCGGCAAGGTCCGCCGCAGCTCGTAGTAGCGGACGCCCGCCCGCATGTTGGCCGGCGTCGTGGGACTCACGCCGCTGACGTTCACCGTATGGGTGACCACCAGCGACTCGTGGCTGCCGAAGTTGCGGTAGGCCAGCCGGAACATCAGGCGGTCCATGATGGCGTCGAGGAAGGCGCCGCTGGTGGCCGGCGGCGGCTGCTCGATGTCGTCGCGGCCGGCCGGCGAGCGCGGATCGAAGGCGGCCACGGCGACCGGGCTGTCCGCCCGCTCGGTGAAGGTCGACGAAGCCGGCGTGGCGAAGTTGGGCTTGAACTCATAGATGCGCAACGAGTCGAAGGGGTGCGCGGGATCGCCGAACTCGTCGGCCGTGAAGTAGGCGAAGTAGTTGGGTGTGCCGGCCGGCGGCGGCGTCAGGCCGTCGAGGTCGGAGGGCAGCACGCCGCCGACGTTGACGTTGCCGTTCTCGATGTCGAAATAGATATAGCTCGCCGTGGGATCGCCGGCCAGCATCTTGGCGCGGTCGAAGGCGAAGGCGCCGGCGCCCAGGAAGGCGGTGCCGGCCTGGTTGAACTGGTTGTCCGTCATGTAATACGCGTCGGTCCAGACGCCGAACTTGGGATAGTCGTTGAACTTGTTGTTCGGCATCATGAAGTCGTAGAGGAAATACGCTCCGGCCGGATCCGACGTCTTCGAGATGGCGATGAGCTGGTGGTTGAAGGGGTTCGCCACCGTGCAGAACTGGCTGAGCAGCCAGCGGTCCGCCAACGGGTCATAGAGCACCACCGGATCGCCGGCGTTGGTATTGGCGCAGGCGGCGCTGACGCCGGCTCCTACGAAGAGACTGCCGATGGTGAACTTGGCGGTCAACGGATTGCCGTTCTTGTCGAAGACCCGGAACAGGTTGTTGACCATCTGCACGTAGTGGTTGGGACCGACGTCGCCGTCGGTGTCGGGCGGCATGACGCGGAAGCCGAAGGCCACCGCGTTGTCGTCGCTGGTGAGGCCGCCGAAGAACAGCGAGGGCGTCGGCGTAAGGGGCTCCGGCGAGAGCTCCTGCAGCACGGGATCCGTCGTTGGTGCCGCGTCCGCGATCTCGGTGCGGAAAGGCGGCATGGGGATGACCTTCCCCTCCTCGGGCGGCTCCTCGGTCGGCTTCTCTTCGGTGGGCTCGAGATTCCTCAACTCGTCCGACTCGCCGAAGTCGACGGCCTTCCCGACGATCGGAACCGAGCTCTGGGCCGCGGCCGCCAGCGGCATCACCGCCAGCCACAGGCCGAGCACGACCCACAGGCTGCATGCCAAGGGTGAACGCAGACGAATCGGCATCATGCACCTCCTCAGATTGTGGAATTCAGCGGACGGGACAAGCTGCGCGCAAGCCATGGGGATCTCCTCCCCCAAGGCAGCCGGGCCGTCTCCCGTTACGGAGACCCCTGGCTTTGCGTCGCCACCTCGCGATGACTTTGCTCTTTTCTTGGGAACACCGAGATGCAGCCTGGAGCATGCAAAAGTCTGAGCGATCTGTCAATGCCTCTATGGGGAGCGGTTTTGGATCTATGTGGCGGAGCTGGCCGGGCTCATTCGTCGTAGCGCACGATCTCCCGCTTCCAGACCTCGGGCGCGCTCAGAGCCCAGCGCCAGAGATCCTGATCGAAGCTGCCGACGGTGGAGCCGAAGGCGGTGGCGAGGGCCTGGGGTTGTAATACAATTGAGCTCTAGCCCCAGAGGATATTCGATCGAGAGGTCCCTCGGGAACCGGGAGAGAAGGTGCCGACTTCCGTGCTCAAGCTCATGGCGCTCCTCACGGCGCTCGCCGCGCTCGCCGCGTGCGGGCGGACGCCGCAGCCGCAGGGGGAGCGCAAGCAAACCGCCGGGATGAAGGCGACGCCCGAGATCGTCGCCCTGCTCCGGGACCGCCAGCAGCGTTGCGCCGGCATCGGCAAGGCCGCGTCCGAACGCCTGCGTGAGGCGGCATCCCTGCGCCAGCCGGAGAGCGCGCCCGCACCGGCGGCGCCAGCCTCGACGGAATCCCCGCTGGAGAAGGACTCCACCCAAGTGCTCGAAGAGCTGCTCAAGGCGGCGGCTTCCTCGCAGGCCAAGGAGGAGGCGGCGAAGCAGGAAAGGGACGCCGCCCGCGAGCGCGAAGAGATACTCAAACGATATCTGGCGAACGATGCAAGGCCGGAGCTGGCGGCGGCGGACCGCGCGCGCCAACTGGTCGGCGGCCTGCTGCCGAACGCCGCGGCGGAAGTCTCGCCGGAGGCCGCGCAGGCGGTCGAAGCGCTCGTGGCCGCACAGGACACCGTGTGCCAGGTTGCGCGCACGGCGGGGTCGCCGATGCAGTATGAACGGTTGTTCGACGATGCGGTCCGCGGCTACGAAGCCGCCGAGGCGAGGCTCGGGTCCCTCCTCCAGATCAGCGCCGCGGACCTGCGGTTCGCCCGCTACAAGTACCTGCCGCAGGTGGAGAAGGCTCGCGGCGCCACCGCGGAGCGCCTGCGGTCTCGCCTCGTTCTCTCGCCCGAGGAATATGAGCGCGAGCGCCGCGAGTGGGAGGCCTCTCAGGAGCTCATGGCGCAGCAGCAGACCGAGCACGAAGCGGCGGTCCGGCAGTGGCGGGAGCGCGGCGAGAAGGAGGAGGTTCCCGGCGGGAAGGTGCTGGCGAGCTGGTTCGATACGCCGCCGGCGAAGCGGATGGAGATCATGCGCTCCTGGTACGGCGGCTACACGGCGGAAGTCGCGCCGGTGCGGAGGGCCGTCGCCAGTTACACCAGCCTCAGGCTGCAGAAGGGCGCGAAGCTCCAATCGGCCTGCCAGGATCTGCTGAACGTCACGTCGGCGCTGCTCGTCCACCCTGCCGCCCTCAGGCCGCCGGATCCCGCCGCGCACAGGGTACTGACGGCGGCCTACGGGGAGCTCCAGCAGAGCGCTCAGGCCTGCACGAAAGGGCTCGACGCCGAGGCGACCTTCCGCCTGGTCTTTTACCAAAAGGCGATGGGCCAGGCCGCGGAGGCCTTGAGCCCCTACTCTCTACAGCCCTGAGCTGCGCGGCGAGCCGTCCGCTTCGTCTCCGTCCTGGGCCTCGGTCACCCGCCGGCGCAGGATGCGCCCGGCCCGCTCGAGAGCGAGAGGGCCGGCCGCTTCCATCAGCGCGGCGAGCGCCTGCGGGCTGCGGGTGAAGCGCTCCAGGACGTTGACGCCGAACGCCCAGTCCTCGTCGAAGAGATCGATCCAGCCCACCGCCTCGCCCTGGCGCAGGAGGGGGAAGCCGCCGTTCCAGCGCTCGCGCCCCAGCTCGTAGAACGGATCCCGGCCCAGGAAGGGACGGACCGCCGCCGCCAGCATCGCGGTGGAGCGCTCGCGGAAGAGGCCGGCCGGCACGTCGCCCCACTCCGGCCGCTCGCCCAGCCGCCACAGCCCGAAGGCCTCGCGGCCGTCAGCCGTCGCCGAAGGCTGCACCTCCCAGGGACCGGCGACGTCCGCCTCGGCGGCGGAGGCGGGCTCGTCCTCCTGCTCGAAGAGCCGCAGGAACTCCTCGGCGAAAGCGTTGCGGGGAGGGGTGGTAGGATCCTCTCGATCACGCATGGGGGGTCTCCTGTGCGCGGTTGGGGGCCCGGCGCGAGTGACGGCTCGCTCCGGGCCGCAAGTTTTTCTGAGATTACGCCTTTTTTACGCCTGCGTCAAGAGGCAATTTTCCGGTCTACGCCACCGCCTCGGCAATCTCGATCGCGTTGAGCGCCCCGCCGCGCGTCAGGTTGTCCATCGCGGCCCACAGCCAGAAACCGCCCGTGGCCTCGTCCTTGCGCACGGCGCCGAGGAGCACCTTGTCGCTGGCGGCGGCGTCGACCGGTCCCAGGTGGCGCGGCTTCTCGGCTTGCTCGAGGAGGGGATGCGCGGCGAGGGCCTTGCGAAACGCCTGCAGGCTCGTCGGCTCCGCGCAGCGCACGTAGAAGCTGGCGGCCACGGAGTGGAAGACGGCGCCCTGGAGGATCTGCAGCGCCACCGGCGGCGCGCCGGCCAGCACCGAGCGGAGCTGCGCCGCGACGGGATCGGCTGGCAGCGGCGCCGGCAGCACGTTGAACGAGAGCTGCGCGCCGAAGACCGGCGTGGGGCTGCGGCGGGTCATGGCGATGATCTGCCGCGTCTGCTCGAAGAGCTCCTCCAGGCCGGCGTCGTCGCGCATCGAGGCCGGCTGGATCAAGGTCGCGACCGCCTCCGCGAGGGCGAGCCGGCGCAGCGGATGGAGGAGGTGGGCGAGCAGCACCGCGCCGGGATGGGGCGAGAGCAGCACGCGCCCGCCCTGGGCGTCCGCGGTGTTGACCCCGGCCACGATCGGCAGGCCGTCCTCCACCGTGGCGTCGTAGGAGAGCACGATGGCGGTGGTCTCCTCCGGCAGCTCGGCGAGCAGCGGCCGGTTGGCCGCCATCTCGCCGCAGAAGAAGGCCACGGCGACGCCCGCGAGGCTCTCCGGCTCGAAGCGGCCCACCAGGGCGGCGGCGCCGGCGATCTCGGTCAGGGTGCCGATCTCGTCCTCGCGGCTGCTCAGCAGGCGGAGGTCCGACCACTCGGGATGGCGCGCCTCCAGCGTCTCGCGCAACTCCTTGCCGAGGAGCCCCGAGGGATGCAGGATGGCGATGGCGCTCACGGCGCTTCTACCGGCAGCGGGGGCGGCGGGGGAGGCTCTTCCGGACGGCCGCCGCGCGGCTGCCGCAGGCGCGAGATCCCCGCCATGACCGGCGCCGACAGGGTGTAGAGCGTGGCGCCGACGAGCAGGGCGAGGCGCGGGATGAACACGAGGCAAAGCAGGAGCGCCGCGATGGGCACGAAGGCGCGGTAGCTCCAGCGGCGGCGGAGGTCGATTTTCTTCAAGCTCTTGTAGCGGAAGGTCGACACCATCAGCACGCCGATCAGCAGCAGCGCCATGCCCATCACCACCTGCATGACCAGGCGGAGGTCGCCCGTGTACTCGGGAGCGAAGACGAGGATGGAGCAGATGGCGCCGGCGGCGGCGGGCATCGGCAGGCCGACGAACCAGCCGCTATCCACCACCCGGGCCTGCACGTTGAAGCGGGCGAGCCTCGTCGCCGCGCAGACCATGTAGAAGACGGAGAGCAGCCAGGCGTCCGGGTTGAACTCGCGCAGGCCCCAGAGATAGGCCAGCAGCGCCGGCGTGGCGCCGAAGGTGATGACGTCGGCGAGCGAGTCGTACTCCTTGCCAAAATCGCTCTCGGTGCCGGTCATCCTGGCGATCTTGCCGTCGAGCATATCGATGATGGCGGCGAGGAAGACCAGCAGCGCCGCCCTGAGGAACTGGCCGCCCAGCCCGCAGACGATGGCGTAGAAGCCGAGCGTCATGTTGAGGATGGTGAACAGGCTCGGCAACAGGTAGGCGCCCCGCCGGAGACCACCCCGCATCCGCGTGCGCACGGAGGCGCGCTCGCCGATCACGCGGGCTCCCCCGCGGGCCTGGCGACCGGCGTGGCGCCGTTCTTCAGCCGGTCACCCTTCTTCACCAGCACTTGGTAGCTCTCCGGCACCAGCAGGTCGACCCGGGAGGAGAACTTGATCAGCCCCATCGACTGGCCGCGGTGGACGCGGTCGCCTTCCTTCAGATAGCAGACCACCCGCCGCGCCAGGAGCCCCGCGATCTGCCGCACGCCGAGGAGATCGCCGCTGGGCCGGCGGATCACCGTCAGGTGCTTCTCGTTGACCTCCCCGGCGTCGGCGCGGAAGGCGGCCACCTTGCGGCCGCGGCTGTAGCGGGAGACGGTCACCTCGCCGGCCGCCGGCACGCGCTGGACGTGGATGTCGAACACCGAGAGGAAGGTGACGACGCGGTGGAAGCGGCCGGGGCCGATCTCGGGGTCCTCGACCGTTTCGACGCGGGTGACGAGGCCGTCGGCGGGCGCCAGGACGAAGCCGGCGTCGCCTTCATAAGCGCGTTTCGGATCGCGGAAGAAGAGCAGGACGAGCAGGCCGACGACGAGCGCGGCGGCGCCCCAGCCGGGCCGCCCGAAGACGAAGAGCACCCCGGCCAGGAACACGAACGGGAGAACGAACGGCCAGCCTTCCTTGGCGAACTTCATCGTCGGAACTCTCTACGCAGGAAGGGTGCCAAGGGAGCGCGGCTCAGGCCGTGACCCGCGCCTCACGGTGCAGCCGCAGGATCTGCTCCATGCGGTCTTTCAGCATCAGCTTGTGCAGCTTGATCTTCTTCTCCTCCATCTCGTCTTCCTGCGAGAGGAGGGTCTTCTGGTTGATCTCCTGGAGCCGCCTCTCGAATTCCTGGTGCTCTTCGTAGAGGCGGCGAAAGTCGTCATCGGTCTGGATCAGCTCCGCTTTCAAGTCGTCGTGCTGAGACATGGCAAGAACCTCCTGTGGTTTCCGACAGGACTCCATGGATAGATAGGGATCGGCCCGTAGGGACCGGCATTCGTGCTGTGGAGAAGGGAACGAGCGGGCGGCGGCCGAGCGGGCTCACCGTGCGACCGGCTCCGCGGCACGAGCACGCCGCAGCCTCTCGGGAGCGGGGGCGGCCGTGATGGAAAGAGATGTCCGCATGCCTGACGGACGCAGAATAGCACCGGCCCGCCGGGGGATCAAGGCGACCGGCGGGTCAGAGCGTCCGACCCGCGGGTCGAAGAGCCCGACCGTCGGGTCGGAGAGTCCGACCGGTGGGTCGGAGAGGCCGACCGGTGGGGCAGACAGTCCGCCCCGCGGGCCGGAGAGTCCGCCCCGTGGATCAGGGAGTCCGACCCGAGGGTCGGAGAGTCCGCCCCGAGGGCCAGACAGTCTGACCAGGGGGGCAGAGAGTCCGACCGTCGGGGCGAAGAGTTTGACCCGTGGGTCGAAGAGTCCGACCGCCGGGTCGGAGAGCCTGTTTCGCCAGTCGGGCCGTCCGCCGGCAGCGTTTACAGCTCTCGAAGCGCCGCCAGGATCGCCCCGCACCGCTCCAGGGCCGCCGCGCCCGCCGCCTCCAGCAGGTACGCCAGGGATTGCGGCGAGCGCGCGAGCCCCACGGCCACGTTCATGGCGTCCAGCAGCGACTCGTCGAACAGCTCGAAGTGGCCGACGACGTCGCCGTCGTCGAGCACGATCCCGTAACCTTCCGCGTCGGCCTCTTTCTCCAGGTGGAGCAGCGCGTCGCGGCCGGTGCCGGGCAGCACCGCGGCGGCGAGGAGCGCCAGCCAGCGGTCCGGGAACACCGCCGCCGGCCGGAAGCCGCACGTCAGGCTCTCGCCCATCCGGAAGAGGCCGAAGCCCAGGCCCGGGATGGGCTCGATGCGCCACGGCCCGGCGACGTCCGCCTCGCCCGCCGTGGGCGGCTCGTCCTGCTCGTTGACGCGCTCGAGGAAGGAGGGGGAAAAGGCGTTGCTAGAATCGGGGTAGCTACGCATGGGACTTGCCTCCTTTGCGTGGTCAGGCTCGGACGTGAGCTCCAACTCACTCCGGGCCGTTTTTGTGTGAAGAGATCCTATGGGAGGAGACGGCGAAAGTCAAGCGTAGAGCAGTTCAAGGGCGCCACCCCCTGGCCGCCCTGGGAGGGGGGACCAGAGCCCCCTATAACTCCAGCACAAACACCAGCGCATCCGAGCCGTCGCGGTAGTAGCGGCTGCGCCGGCCGATGCGGGCGAAGCCCAGGCGCTCGTAGAGGGCCACGGCGGGCTCGTTGTCCAGGCGGACCTCCAGGAAGCAGACCTGGACGTCCTCGCGGACGAGGCGCTCGAGGCCCTCGGCGATGAGGGCGCGGGCGATGCCGCGGCGGCGCTCATCCGGAAGGACGGCGAGGCGCAGCAGCTCGGCCTCGCCGGCCGCGTGCCGGAAGGCGGCATAGCCCACGGGCGGGTCCGTCTCTCCCCGCGAGGCCACGAGCAGCAAAGACCGCGGATGGGCCAGCTCGCAGGCGAGCATGTCGGGCGGCCAGGCATCCTGGAAGGAGGCCTCCTCCAGGCGGACGATGGCGTCGAGGTCGGAGCTGGTGGCGGACCGCACCGCGACGTCGAGGACCGGCTCGCGCACCTCAGGCCTCCCGCGCGACCAGGGGCCGCGGCCGGGGAGGGGAGATCGCCGGCGGGCGCGAGTAGAGAGGCGAGACGAGGAGCTGCGGATTCCACTCCGTGCCCGGCGCCACGGCCAGGCGCGCGGCGGCCGGCGCGAGAGGGCCCGGCTCGACGAGCCGCAGTCCGGCGGGCCAGCCGGGAAGACCGGCGAGCCGGGAGACGCCGAATCCCACGATCGCCGAGGGTGCGCCGCCGGCGAGCTGCGGCAGCTCGGGACCGGGCACGAGCATCATCGCCGTCAATGGCACCGGAACGGCGCCGGCCGCGAACGCCTGCGCGCTCCACTCGCCGCGCAGGGCGTCCACGGCGGCGATGACGGTCTTGCCCTCCGCGGCCGGTGCCGACGCCGCGAGGGCCTGCAGCGTGGGAAGCGCGGTGGCGGGCACGCCGAGCGCCTGGTGCAGGCCGAGCGCGGTGGCGAGGCCGATGCGCAGGCCGGTGAAGCTCCCCGGCCCGCGCAACGCGGCGATGCCGCCGAGGTCCTGCACGCCGATCCCCGCCTCCGCGAGCGCCTCCTGCACCAGGTCGAGCAGCAGGGCGGAGGAGCGGTGCTGCTCGACGGCACGCTCCGCCACGACCACGCCTTCGCGAGCCACGGCCACGCTGACGAGAGGGGAGCCGGTGTCGAGGAGGAGGAGCGGGGAGGGTGTAGACACGAGTTGCAGAGCGCTCCGAAGGATATGGTCTAGATCAGCTCCGGCGCCCGCAGTACCGCCCCCAGCAGCGCCCGCAGCTTGGCCGCGGCGGCCTGGCCCGCGGTGAGGACCTCCTCGTGGTTGATCGGCGCGTCGCTCAGGCCCGCGGCGACGTTGCTGACCATGGAGACGCCCAGGCAGCGCAGCCCCATGTGGCGGGCGGCGATGACCTCCAGCACCGTGGACATGCCGGCGACGTCGCCGCCCAGCGTCTGCAGCATCCGCACCTCCGCGGGGGTCTCATAGCTGGGGCCGGGGAGGCCGGCATAGACGCCTTCGGTCAGCGGAATCCCCAGCTCGCCGGCCTTGCGGAGGGCCAGCTCCCGCAGGCGCGGATCGTAGGCGAAGGTCATGTCGGGGAAGCGCGGGCCCCATTCCGGCGGCAGGTGGCCGCGCAGCGGATTCATTCCCGTCAGGTTGAGGTGGTCGCGGAGGAGGACGAGATCCCCCGCCTGATGGTGCGGCTGCAGGCCGCCGGTGGCGTTCGTCATCACCAGGACCTTGGCGCCCAGCAAGGCCGCCAGGCGCACCGGGAAGACCGTGTCGTTGGCGCTGTAGCCCTGGTAGGAATGCAGACGCCCCTTGTAATAGAGGACGGGACGGTTCGGCAGCGGATGGAACATCTCCACCTGGTGCGGATGGCCCTCGATCGCCTGGCTGGGAAAGGGGAGGAGGAACTCGAGCTGCACCGGTCCGTGGCTCTTCTCGCCGACGTCGACCGCCAGGCCGGAGCCGGAGACCAGCACCACCTCCGGCCGCGGCCAGCCGAGCAGATCGAACCGCTCGACGGCGGACTTGTGGCTCGCGATCAGCTCCTCCAGGCCGGCCGGAGCCTCGTCGAGGGACCGGTGGACCAGCCCGTCGAGCTCGTCGGCGTCTTCCATGGACGCCTATCGTAGCAGCCGATCGAGTTTCCAAGCAGCCGGCCGTCGAGCTCTGGCGGAGTCGCGATGACGCCGCTCTGGCGCACCAATTCTTTAGGGAGGTTCTATGCGCGAAATCTCTGTACATTGAAGTGTCTCTCCGCGGAGACGAAGCTCCACTTCAGAAAGGAGATCGCTATGCAAAAGCTGGCTGTCGCGCTATTAGTGGCTGTTGCGGCTCTCGGCTTCTTCAGCTCGCCGGCGCCGGCGGCGGACGCGCCGCGGACCGGGCCGACGCTGAGTGCCGCGGATCGGGCCTTCCTCGCCTCGATCGGCGGGCCGAGGGAGCCAACGCCCCCGGGACGTGCTCCCAGGCGCCCACCCGCCGGCGGAGCGGGAGAGAAGTCCCTCTGCACCGCGGAGGCGAACTGCGCCCTCGGCGGCACCGTCAGTTGCGAGGGGAACAGCTCGTGCTTCGCCGCGGACGGTGACTGCGCGTGGGGCTTCCTCGGATATGTCCGCTGTGACGGCGTCTACACCTGGTGCGGCGGGGAGTGCTGTCCGTCGAATTTCTGCACCCACGAGTGGAACTGCTCATGGGGCTGCAATCCCTGTGACTACACCTACACCTGCGACTGGGGTAGCTGCTCGGAAGACTGTGAATGCCACTACAGCACCTGTCCGCAATAGGCGAAACCGCAGGATCGGCCGGAGAGCCGCGCCTCAGGGCGGCTTTCTGGCCTCTTTATTGCGTACGCAAGATCGCGCGGCGGCTTTCCGCGAGGACGAGCTTCATATCCGAAAAGGAGATCAGCATGAAGAAGTTGGCCCTTGGGCTTTTTCTGGCTCTCGCAGGTCTCGGCTTCCTCGTTTCTCCAGTCATGGCGGCGGCGAGCCCGCCGCAGCCCGCGCCGAGCGCTTCGCTCCAGGCCTTCCTGGCCTCCATTGCCGCGCCGGCGACGCCTGTTGCCGTAGGGAGACGCCCGCCGCCGGTCGGACGTGTGGGCACGAAGTCCCTCTGCAGCGCCACGGCGAATTGCGCGTCCGGCACCGTCTACTGCGAGGACAACACCAACCCCGCCAATTGCACGGGAGCGGACCGCAACTGCGACGTGGGCGAGCAAGGGCACGTCACCTGCGACGGCGTCACCACCTGGTGTCCCTACACCGAATGTCCGGGCTGCCCCCAGGACTGGTGCACCTACGAGCAGGAGTGCGCCTGGAGCTGCTACCCCTGTGACTACACCTACACCTGCAACGAGACGTATTGCACGGACCACTGCCACTGCAAGTTCAGCACCTGTCCGCCGTAGCCTCGAACCGAGATAGGCGCGGAAAGCCGCCCGCGCCTCCACCTTCAACCCTCTCACCCTTCTCGGATAGGCTATCCCTGCCGCGCCGGGGAGCGTGGGAGGGGAAATCGCATCCATGTCCGAGCTCGACGAACAGATCCAGAACCGGCGCGAGAAGCGCCAGCGCCTGGCGGCGGCGGGGATCGTCCCTTATCCGCACCGCTTCGAGTGGGACCTCGAGCCGTTCGGCGTTTGCATGGCGCACGGCGACAAGACGGCCGAGGAGCTGGAGGCGGCCGCCGTCCGGCTGCGCGTGCCCGGCCGGGTGCGCGCCATCCGCCAGCATGGCAAGAGCGCGTTCCTCGACATCCACGACGGCAAGACGAAGCTGCAGCTCCTCGTGCGCCGCGGCGATCTCGGCGAGGCCGGCCAGCTCGTTCTCGACAACCTGGACCTGGGCGACGTCGTCGGCGCCGCCGGCACGCTCATCCGCACGCGTACGGGCGAGCTGTCGCTCAAGGTGGACGAGCTGACGCTCCTCGCCAAGGCCCTGCGGCCGCTGCCGGAGAAGTGGCACGGCCTCGCCGACGTCGAGGCGCGCTATCGCCAGCGCTATCTCGACCTCGCCACCAACGAGGAGTCGCGGGAGGTCTTCGAGGTGCGGGCGGCGCTGGTCAAGGGCATGCGCGAGTTCCTGGACACCCACGGCTTTCTCGAGGTCGAGACGCCGATGATGCAGGTGATCCCCGGCGGCGCCACGGCGCGGCCGTTCAAGACCCGTCACAACGCGCTCGACATGGAGCTCTTCCTGCGCATCGCGCCGGAGCTGTTCCTCAAGCGGCTGCTGGTGGGCGGCATTCCCCGCGTCTACGAGATCAACCGCAACTTCCGCAACGAGGGGATCTCCACCCGCCACAATCCCGAGTTCACGATGCTGGAGTTCTACTGGGCCTACGCCGACTACCGGGACATGATGGATCTCGCCGAGGAACTGCTGTCGATCCTCGCCGAGGTGGCGAGGCGCCTGCAGCACAAGGATCAGCTTACCTGGGAAGGACGGCCGATCGAGCTGGCGCGGCCGTGGCCCCGGCTGACCATGCGCGAGGCCATCGCGCGCTTCGCGGGCGTGCCGGCGGAGAGGCTGGAGACGGCGGAGTCGGTGCGCGCGGTGCTGGCGGAGAAGGGCCTCGAGATTCCGGCGGGCGGCACCTACGGCCACCTGGTGATGGGCCTCTTCGAGGATACGGTGGAGGAGCATCTCTTCCAGCCGGTCTTCATCACCGACCACCCGACGGACGTCTCGCCGCTCGCCAAGCAGCGGCCGGACGATCCCCGCTTCACCGAGCGCTTCGAGCTGTACATCGGCGGCATGGAGATCGCCAACGGTTTTTCCGAGCTCAACGATCCGGACGTGCAGGCCGAGCGTTTCCGCCAGCAGGTGGCGGCGCGGCAGACGGGCGACATGGAAGCCCATCCCTACGACGCCGACTACGTGCGGGCCCTGGAGCACGCCATGCCGCCGGCGGCCGGCATCGGCGTCGGCGTCGACCGCCTGACCATGCTGATGACGGACCGGCAATCGATCCGGGATGTGATCTTGTTCCCGCTGATGCGGCCGGAGGGGCCGGAGGGGGAAGACTGAGGAAAGCGTAGCCGCCTAGTGCCTGGCTGGAAAGGGGAGACGAGCGAGGCAGCTTTCCGGACGCGGCTCAGCGGGCTGCCGTCCGGGCCTTCACCAACCGCAATGTGCGCAGCAGAGAACGATCTGGCTGGTAAACTCGGTCTGCTCACCGGTACAGCTGTACCCGTCGCAATCGCTGTCGATGCAGCGGCCGACCAGAACGGTATGGCTGGCGTCGGAATAGTAGTTGGTGATGATCTTCCATTCGCAACAGGGAGAGGCGTAGGCCGGTCCGAGCGAGCTCACCGCGAGACTCGCGCCAACCAGCAGCAGCATGATCACGAAGGCGACGCGTTTCGTCCAGTAACGCTTCAACGTTTCCATAGTCGTCTTGCTCCTCCTGCGAGCTCTACTCGCGGTTCTGCCCGTCTCCTTCTGAATCATTACATAATTCTTGTATGACTACAAACTTGCATGCCTCTATAGCATCCCCGCTGATAGGCTAGCGGCGCGATGAGCCGTCTCCTCCTGCGCAACCTCCCGTTCCCGGCGATCCTCGCCCTGCGCTATCTGCGCAGCACGCGGCGGGACGCCTTCGCGAGCTTCCTCTCGGCGGTGGCGGCCGGGGGGCTCGGGCTGGGCGTGACGGCGCTCATCCTGGCGCTGGCGGTGATCTCCGGCTTCCAGACCGCCCTGCGGTCGGAGATCCTCGACCGTACGCCGCAGATCGAGGTGGAGCTGCCTCCCCAGGCCGACGCGGAGGCCGTGCGGGAGACCGTGCGCCGGGTTGCCGGCGTCGCCTCGGTGCAGATCCAGGTGAGCGGGGGAGGCTGGCTGGTGGACCAAGGCAAGACGCAGACGGTGGAGCTGGTGGGCTTCGACGGCCGGGTGCCCCGCTCCTTCCCTGGCGCCGCGGGGAAGCCGGAAGGCCTCTACGTGCCGTCGACGCTCGCCGCCCGCTGGGGGCTCGAGCCGGGCCAGAGCCTCGACGTCGTCTCCCCCCGTCCCACCCTGACGCCGTTCGGGCCCCAGCCGCGCCTGCGCAGCGTGCTGCTGGCGGGAACCTACGAAGGCGGCCGCACCCAGGAGGAGAGAGAGCGGGTGGCCTTGCCGCGCGCCGTCGCCGAGAGCCTGCTGGGGACGGCGGACCGCCGGCTGGACGTGGAGACGGGCGGCCTCGACGCCGCGCTCGCCGTCGCCAAGCGGCTGCCGGCCGCGCTGCCCCGGGGGAGCACGGTGCGCACCTGGAAGGACCTCAACCGGCCGCTGTTCTTCGCCCTGCGGCTGGAGAAGCTGGTGATGTTCGTCGCCGTGTCGCTGATCGTCCTCGTGGCCTCGCTCGCCCTGGTGGCCGACCTGGCGTTGATCATCTCCAGCAAGCAGGCGGAGATCGGCATGCTGGGCACCATGGGTGCGACGCCGGCGGCGCTCCGCCAGGCCTTCGTCCTGCTGGGCGGCCTGGTGGCGGGCTTCGGAATGCTGACCGGCATCGTGCTGGGCGTGGGCGGGGCCTTGATCTGCGACCGCTACCATCTGATCCGCTTGCCGGGACGGGTCTACTTCCTCGACTACCTGCCGTTCCTCGTGCAGCCGGGGGATCTCGTCGTGGCCCTGGCGCTCACGCTGCTGCTGGCCTTCGCCGCCTCGTTCTACGCCGCGCAGCGGGCGGCGGCGCTCGATCCCGTGGAGGCGATGCGGAGATGAGGCTACAGAGTTCCTTGCCGGTTGCGGCGGCCTGCCAGGGGGTGAGGTCTCGAAGGGCAGACGCGTCCGGGGGTAATTCCCCATGAGCGTCGCCGTCCGCGCCGCCGGCCTCACCAAGACCTACCAGGACGGCGTCCGCCGGGTGGAGGTGCTGCGGGGAGTGGACCTGACGGTGGAGCCGGGGGAGATGGTGGCCATCGTCGGCCCTTCCGGCTCGGGCAAGTCGACGCTGCTCCATCTGCTCGGCGCCCTGGACCGGCCGGACGGCGGCTCGGTCGAGGTCGGCGGCCAGTCGCTGAAGGCCCTCTGGGGAGCGAGCATGGCCGCCTTCCGCAACCGCACGATCGGTTTCGTCTTCCAGTTCCACCAGCTCCTGCCGGACTTCACCGCCCTGGAGAACGTCATGCTGCCGGGCCGCATCGCCGGGCTCGATCCGGGGCTGGTGCTGGAGAACGCCCGCCGGCTGTTGCTGGAGGTGGGCCTCGCGGAGCGGCTCGATCATTTCCCGAACCAGCTCTCCGGGGGGGAGCGCCAGCGCGTGGCCCTCTGCCGGGCGCTGGTGCTCGAGCCGCCGCTGCTGCTCGCCGACGAGCCCACGGGCAACCTCGACCCGGCCAGCGGCGACAACGTCTTCCAGCTCCTCCTCGACCTCCAGGCCCGCCACCGCACGACGGGGATTCTGGTCACCCACAACCCCGAGATCGCCGAGCGCTGCACCCGCATCCAGCGCCTGGATGGCGGAGTGCTACAGCCGTACTGAGCGTGGGTGATGGTCCAGCCTGCCCTTGGACAGCGGACGGGCCTGCCCTCCGAGGCCTCACCCCCTGGCCCCCTCTCCCGGACGGGAGAGGGGGAGGAAAC
>JBIOVX010000294.1:0-3342 GCA_044868005.1 Thermoanaerobaculia bacterium
ACAGGTTCTGGCGCGCTTCGGCGAGATCCATCCGCGTGTCCTGGCGCATCTCGACGCGAGCCCTCCGCTGGTCGGCTGCGAGGTATTCGTCGATGCCGTGCCCTCGAAGTCCGAGGCAACCGCCGCCCGGCCGCCGCTGGCGTTGTCGCCGTTGCAGCCGGTCGAGCGGGATTTCGCCTTCGTCGTGGAAACGAATGTTCATGCCGAAGCGGTGGTGCATGCCGCGCGAGCAGCCGACCGGGCGTTGATCGCCGACGTGCGGGTTTTCGATGTTTTCGAGGGCGGAGGGCTCGCTGCGGGCACGAAATCGATCGGCATCACAGTTGTCCTCCAGCCCACCCTGAGCACGCTCACCGAAGCGGAGATCGAAGACTTGGCGGGCCGTGTCGTGGCGCAGGTCGGGCGAGCGACGGGCGCCGTCCTCAGGGGCTAAGAGCGGCGGCCACGCGCGCCACGTCGACTACTTTACCTTGCCTTTCGACGTCTGCGCCGGCGGATCGCTGGCCGGAAAGCTGTCATCGAGCGCGTCATCGAGTTCCGCCGCCTCCTCGTCATCCTTCAAACGTTGCTCGGGGCCGCCGCGATCTTCGGCTTCCGCGGCACTCGGCATCTCGCGATCGGGATCGGCGCCGGCAGTAACCGTTCCTGGTTTCGCCTGTGCCTCGTTCTGCGGCGCGTGCTCCTGCTCGCCGACGCCGGCAGCTTTCTCGTCGCCTTTGTCCTCTTCCACCTCTCCGGCGCCCACCTGCTGTTCGGCCCCGGTAACCAGCCGCTGCTCGTCGTTCTCGGAAGACTGACTACTCATTGCGATAAGCTCCGTTTGCGAAGTTCGACCGCGCTCTTGCGCATAGGCGAGCAGATCCGGAAAAGATGGGGCTGCTCCAATCGCGGGGTCGAGCGCTGTCTCGATGGCAGGTAAACGCCGGCGGCGTGCGAACCGTTGCGCGATTCGAACCGCGAATTAGCAATCGCGGCTCGCGACGGCCCGTTTCTAGCAACGAAGACTCGACTCCGGGACCCGTCGGTGCAAGATCCGGCGTGTGCAAGCCTGCAAGCCTCTCTTCTACTTGGAAAGGTTCGAGACGGCGTCATGATAGAAGCGTTCGCCGGTTACAAGGAGAGGGTTGGCGGACAGCAGCGGAGATCCGAGCGGGTCACCCCGTCCTGATGGAGAATGGCGATAGCGTTGATGGGCCTGTTCTCCCCCGCGGACGTCACCCTCGACCTGAGCGCGGGGAACAAGCGAAGGCTGCTCGAGAGCCTGGCAGCTTCCGCGGCTACCCGGCTCGGGCGTTCCAAGGAGGAGGTCTTCGGCGCCCTGCACGATCGAGAGCAGCTCGGCTCCACGGCGCTGGGCAGGGGCATCGCGCTCCCGCACGCGCAACTCCGCGGCGGCGGGCGCCCGGTCATGCTCTTCGCGCGGCTGGCCCGCCCTATCAATTTCCAAGCCGCGGACGACGAGCCGGTCGATTTGGTCATCCTGCTGCTCTGGCCGGAGGATTGCGCGGAGGGTTTTCTGCCCACCTTGTCCGAGATCTGCCGGTCGCTCCGCGAACCAGAGGTGACGCGGCGCCTCCGGCTCGCGAGCTCTCCCGACGAGGTGGTGGCGCTGTTCCGGCGAGAAGGATACTCTGGCTTGGGCGCAGCTCCCGCGCCGAAGTCAGAGTGATGCGCGGTCGGTCCGGGACGATCCGGGCGGGCGTCTTCCCGACCCCCCGCCTCGCCAATATAGTCACCACCCCAGCCGCTCGGTCGAGCCGGTCGGTCTCCCAGTCAGGCGGAGCGGAGCCGCGCCGCCGCATCGGTGGGCGCCGCGCCGTGGCTCGCTGACACGTTCGAGGCGTCCCAGCCGTGCCGAACGCCTTGCTCCTTTTTGCTCCCATCTGTCTGCCGTTCGTCGGCGCCGCCGCGGCCGGCCTACTGCCCAGGCACGCGCGCAATGCCGCGGCGTCGCTGGCCGGCGGGATCGCCCTGGTGAGCCTCGGCGCCCTTTGGGCGGCCTATCCGGCCGTTGCGGCCGGAGCCGTGATGCGCCACGAGCTCGAATGGCTGCCCGATCTCGGGCTCAACTTCACCGTGAGGATGGACGGCTTCGCCTGGCTCTTCGCGATAATGGTAACGGGCATCGGCGCTCTCGTGGTGCTCTATGCCCGATACTACATGTCCAAGGAAGACCCGATCTCCCGTTTCTTCTCTTTGCTACTCGCCTTCATGGGTTCCATGACGGGCATGGTCCTCTCGGGCAACCTGGTCCAGCTAGTCTTCTTCTGGGAGCTGACCAGCCTCTTCTCCTTTCTGCTGATAGGTTATCGGCACCATACCGCGGCGGCGCGCGACGGCGCGCGTATCGCGGTGATCGTCACCGTTTTCGGCGGACTGTGCTTGTTTGGCGGTGTGTTGGTGCTGGGTCACATCGTCGGGAGCTACGACCTCGACGTGGTCCTGGCTTCGGGTGACCGGATCCGGTCGCACCCGCTCTATCTGCCGGCGCTGATCCTCGTCCTGCTGGGCGCCTTTACCAAGAGCGCACAGTTTCCATTCCACTTTTGGTTGCCGCACGCCATGGCGGCCCCGACGCCGGTCTCCGCCTACCTCCATTCCGCTACGCTGGTGAAGGCCGGCGTGTTCCTGCTGGCGCGGCTCTGGCCGGTGATGGCGGGCACCGAGGCCTGGTTCTTGATCGTGAGCACCGCGGGCGCCCTTACCCTGCTGATTGGCGCCTACATCGCGATTTTCCAGCACGACCTGAAGGGCCTCCTGGCCTATTCGACGATAAGCCATCTCGGGTTGATCACGCTGCTGCTCGGGCTCGACAGCGAGCTGGCGATGGTTGCCGCGATCTTTCACATCGTGAACCACGCGACGTTCAAGGCCTCCCTGTTCATGGCCGCCGGCATCATCGATCACGAGACCGGCACGCGCGATATCCGGCGCCTTTCCGGGCTCAACCGTTCGATGCCCTTCACCGCGCGATTGGCGACGGTCGCCGCCGCCGCGATGGCCGGCGTGCCGCTGCTCAACGGTTTCCTGTCCAAGGAAATGTTCTTTCAAGAGGCCCTGTCCGCCCCACCGCCCGTGCCCGGGTTGTTCCAGGTGCTCCCCGTCCTCGCGATGGTGGCGAGCGCCTTCAGCGTCGCCTATTCGCTGCGCTTCATCCACGGCGCGTTCTTCGGCCCCGATCCGATCGACCTGCCGCGCACGCCGCACGAGCCGCCGGCCTGGATGCGCTTCCCGGTGGAGATCCTCGTGCTGACCTGTATCATCGTAGGGATACTTCCGGCGGCTTCCGTGGGGCCGCTTCTGGATACGGCGGCGCGGGCTGTGCTGGGCGCGGACTTGCCC
>JBIOVX010000295.1:0-29848 GCA_044868005.1 Thermoanaerobaculia bacterium
GCGCCGCGGCGCGGACGCCGGCGGCGTGGCGAGGCCGGACCGCGAAGAGGAGCAGTCCGCACGCCAGCGGCACGGCCTCCAGCAGGAGCCGCCGGCGCAGGAAGGCTTTGGGCATGAGCTCCAGCATCCCCGGCTCGTGGGCGGCGTACAGCGTACCGATTGCCAGGAGGGTGAGGGCCGCGACGGCCAGGAATGCGGCGCGCCCTTCGCCGGCCAGGAGCCGGTCGGCGCCGAGCGCGGCGAGCGCGCAGGTGGCGAAGGCGGCCAGGAAGACGAAGTAATCGGTGACGGCGATGTCGAACAGCGGCAACGCGGCGAGCGCGTCCGTGACGAGCGCCAGGCGCGCCCAGAGCGCGAGCCCGAGCAGCCCGATGGCCAGGAAAGCCCAGCGTCTGCGGTCAGAGCCGAAGAGGCCGCACGCGGCGAGCGGCAGGAGGATCGTCCCCGCGTACCCTCCCGGCACGCCGAAGCCTTCGCGGACCTGGCCTCGTCCCGACTCACCGTGGACGAACGGCAGGAGGAAGGTGGCGCTCCGGCGCGCGCTCTCCCGCGGCGCGACGGACTTCTTGAGGTGCGCGTAATGGCCGGAGCGGAGAGCTTGCTCCCAGGTGTGAGGGAGCGCTTCCGCCATCGGCGCCAGTTGGACCGCCGTGAGGCCGAGCGCGATGCCGCCCGCGGCGAAGGACAGCAGAAGGGGGCGCAGCCGCCGCTGCGGGCCGGCCCAAGCGAGGAGGAACAGAAAATAGACGCCGGCGCCGGCCACGGCGAAGAGCAGGCTCTCCGGATGGCCGGCGGTGATGATGAGCAGCAGCGCGGCGACGGTGAGCGCCACGGCCCGGCGGTCGGCGTCGCGGACGAGCCGTGACAGCCCCAGGATCAGCAGCGGGAACGGCGCCAGCGCGTTGCCGACTGTATACCCCAGCCAGAACATCAGGAAATCCGAGAACCCCCACCCCAGCGCGCCGAGGAGAGAAGCCCAGTCGCGGCAGCCGAGGTCGCGGAACAGCAGGTAGGCCGAGAGCACGGCGAGAAACAGCCGGGCGCTCATCTGGAAAGTCCAGCCTTGCGCGAGCGGCAGTAGAAAGCTGAGCCAGGTGAACGGATGCAGGGCGCCCGATTGCTGCACGGCGAGGAGCGGCTCGCCGGCCAGGACGAAGCGGTTCCACAGGGGAGCACGGCCGTTTTTCACGTTTTCGCGCACCGCCTTCTGCCAGGGGATCATCGAGAAGGCGACATCCGAGAGCAGGGGCGTTTTCACCCGCGGCACGCCGAGCTGCCGGCGATGCGAGGCGAGCGGCTCGAAGAGATAGTTGATCTCGAGCGGCGCGTACACCCCGCCGCGCAAGGTCGCCGGGCCGGTGAACAACAGCGGAGCGACGGCGATGAGCAGGGCGACTCTGGGCCGGAGCGGGAGCACCCAACGGTGGGCCGCATACGCCAGGACGGCGGCCGTCCCGCCGTAGACGGCCAGGGAGCGCAAGACGAGGAGAAACACCGGCGGACTCTACGAACAACCTCGCGGGAGTTCAAGGGAAATACGGCACGGGCGTCCCGGGTTGACCTCTCCGGGCCGGTTTCGCTACGCTATCGGCCCGTCCTGCTGGGAGGTCGTTCAATGGTAGGACATGCGGCTCTGGACCGCAGAATCGGGGTTCGAGTCCCTGCCTCCCAGCCAAGCTGAATCCTTCCCGAGGCCGCGCCGAGCGGCCTTTTCGTTTTCAGCCCCCATAAGAAAAGGGGAGCGTTTCCGCTCCCCTTGCAGCCCCGAGGCTAGGGTTACCTCTTAGAAGTCGAACCGCGCGCCGACTTGGATGGTGCGCGGTCCGAACGGTGCATCGAACCGGAAGAGCGTGTTGTTCACGTTGAAGGTGGGGAGCGGACACTGTTGCGGAGTCGCGCAAGTACCGAAGGTGGTGTTGGTCGTCGACTCGTTGGTGTGGTTGCTGCAGTTGAAGCACTCCGCGAATATCTTCAGGCCGGTTGGGCCGATGGCGAACCCCTTGGTCAGCCGCAGCGTCCACGTCCAGATGTCGGGGAAGCGCTCACTGTTGCGGCCGAGGTGATGCCCGTCGACGGTCGGGCGGTCAGTGCCCGCCACCGCGTCCTGGTTGAGGTCGCTACCCGCCACTGGGTTCAAGGGCGAGCCCGAGTAGTAGAGGAAAGTGCTCGCCAGCCCGATCCCCCACAAAGGCGTGTCCCACACGCCGTTGAGGTTGACCTTCCACTCCTGGTCGCGGGCCGCCGGGCCCCAGTTGAGGCCGAGGTTGTTGAAGTCCTCGGCTTGGATGCCGGAGAAGTTGCGCTCGTTGGAGTCGTTGTCGCGGTCCTCGGACCAGGTCACCGCGCCGTAGAGGCTGTAGTTGTTGGCGTACCGCCGCTGCAGGGTGGCAGTGATCGCTTTGTACTCGGATTCGGCATCCGAGACGTCGGTGATGACGGCGCCATAAGAGGAAAGAGGCCGGGCGGTGCTGTAGCGCGGCAGGCCGTTGGCTGCCGTGACACCCGCGGAACATCCAGGGTCGCTCGCAGACCTGCAATAGACGCGATTGATGTCGGTCAGCCGCTGGAGCTGGTTGCCCTCGGCGTAGGTGAAGTCGAGGCCCAAGGAGGTCCGGGGCAGGATCTCACGCTCGGCGCCGACCGTCACGCGGTCCGTGTAGGGATTCTCGAAGTCCGGATCGACGGTGAACACGTTGGGCGGGGTTGACGGGCGGCTTACCGAGCCGAACGGATAGCGCTCGACGCCGACGGGATTGAAGCCGCCATTCGTCGCGGTGCTGCCACTGCCCCAGCCCGGGGCCAGCGGATCGGTCGGCGGCCCAGCCCCCCCGTTCTGAGCGAAGATATTGACCTGCGCGCCGCGGACGCCGTTCGAGGTGAACGGCTGGGCCCACAGCAGCGCCGGCGTGCGGCTCCAGTAGCGGCCGATGGAGAAGCGGACGGCGGTCTTGTCATCCGGCGCCCAGGAAAGGCCGAAACGGGGACTGAGCTGATTGTTGGAATCCGGGATACGGGCGCTGAGGTTGAGCCCGCCGCTGCCGTTGGGGTCGTTGGGGTTGAGGATCGGATTGTTCGGGTTGTCCAGGCTCTCCAGGCGGAGGCCTGCCGAGAGGGTCACATTGGAGCGGACGAACCACTGGTCCTGCACGAAGAAGGCGGTCTCCTTCTGGCTGAACGTGGCCTTGCCCGCCTGATCCGACGTGAGGCCGCCGAGGCCGCCGAACTGGCGGTATTCGCGCCAGCGGCCGGCCAGGAAATCGTCGTTGTTGGCGAAGATGAAGACGCCGCGCCAGTTGCCCTTGAAGATCTGGTCGACGCTGGTGTCGTTGTAGTCGAAGCCGCCCTTGAAGACGTGCCGCTCGCGCAGGTAGGAGAGCGTGTCGGCAACCTGCTTGCGCTTGTTGGTGGTCTGGATGGGCAGGAAGCTGACCTCGCCGAACCGGAGGTTCGTGCTGGCAACCTGAATCTCGGGCAGATTGAGGGCCTTGTCCTCGCGCGGCGTCTCCTCGTTGATGTAGTTGGCGTTCAGATCGTTGAGCCAGTTGGCGCCGAACTGGCCGGACCACGAGCCGACGTAAGCCTTGGTGTCCAAGCCCTCGATGCCGTTGTAGGTCGACGCGCGGTTAGGCTGGTTCGAGGTGCCATTGATGCCGTCGTAGTCGTTTGTGTTGGCGCGGAGCATGAAGCGGTGGGCGGGATTCATCTGGTAGTCGAGGCGGCCGAAGAGTACCGAGCCGTCCTGCGTCTGCACGTAATTGGGCGTCGAGGTGAGCGCCGGGTACGTGGTGAAGAACGCCGGCAGGAGCTGCCCGGAGACGATTGGAATCGTGACGCTCTGCTCCTGCTGGTCGTACGATAAAAAGTAGAAGAGCCTGTCTCTGATGATCGGGCCGCCCAGCGAGCCGCCGTATTGGTTCTTGTCCTGGTCCGAGGCCTTGCTGCCCGCCGTGGCGCCTACGCGCGGCACGTCGGAGAGCCACTCTTGCGGCTGGTCGAAGTAAAAGGCCGAGCCGTGAAGGTTGTTGCTTCCGCTCTTGGTGATGATGTTGACGAAGCCGCCGCCCGAGCGGCCGTATTCGACCGAGGCGCCGTTGGTGACGACGGAGAACTCCTTGATCGATTCCTGGGAGATGGCGAGCGGGGCGCGGCCCTCGGCGCCGCCCACGGAGCCGCCGAAGAAGGCGTTGTTGTAATCCATGCCGTCCAGGGTGATGCTGGTGTTGATGCCGCGCTCGCCGGAGAGCGAGAGCGTGCCGCGCTCGGACTCGATGCGGCTCTCCGGGGTCAGCAGCACGAGCTGCTTGAAGTCGCGGCCGGCGCTCGGCAGGTTCTCGATCTGCTCCTGCTGGATCGTGGTGCCGACCTGGGTGTTGGTGACCTCGACGGTCGGCAGCTCGTCGGCGGTGACCGTGATGGTCTCCGCCACCGTCGCGCTCTGCAGCGTGAAGTTGATGGTCGGCGTCGAGCCGAGCAGCAGGCGGACGTTGTCGGCGGTCGCGGTGGCGAAGCCGTCGAGGCTCGCCGTCACCTTGTAGGTGCCGGTGGGCAGGTTGAGGACTCGGTAGAAGCCCTCGGCGTCGGTCACCGCGACCTGGACGAGACCGGTTTCGGTGTTCGTCGCCTCGACGGTGACGCCCGGCAGCGGAGCGCCGTCGGCGCCGTCCACAGTACCGGAGAGGCGGCTGGTGGTGACGTCGGTCTGGGCGAACACCGCGCCGGCCAGCCCGAAGACGACCAGCATAGCCGTCAGGGCTAGAGCCCAGACCTTAGAGCGGTTGGAACGGACACGCGCCATAGATACAACCCTCCTTTTCGGTGCGCAGGTTTTCGGACGGATGCACCTCACCCCTGTGCTAAGCTCCGCCCGCGAATGCGGTCTTCTGAACGGCGGCATTATACCTCCGGACCGGCCCTCGCGCTCCACCTTTTTTCCGAGATTCCGCTATGAGCACTGAGAACAACGTCTTGGTCAGCGTCCTCATGGGGAGCAAGTCCGATTGGGAGACCCTCCGGCACACCGACGAGATGCTCGAGCGCTTCGGCGTGCCTCACGAGTGCCGCGTCGCTTCCGCCCATCGCACCCCCGATCTGACGGCCGAGATCGCGCGCGGCGCCGAGGCGCGGGGCGTCGAGGTGATCATCGCCGCCGCCGGCGGCGCGGCTCACCTGGCGGGTGTGATCGCGGCCTATACGTTGGTCCCCGTCCTCGGCGTGCCGGTTCAGAGCCAGGCGCTCAACGGCCTCGATTCCCTGCTGTCGATGGTGCAGATGCCCGGCGGCGTGCCGGTGGGGACGCTTGCCATCGGCAAGGCCGGCGCGGTCAACGCCGCCCTGCTGGCCGTCCGCATCCTCGCCAACACCCGTCCCGAGCTGCGGCAGAAGCTCCGCGAGTTCGTCGACGAGCAGGCCCGGAAGGTGCGGGAAGCGACGTTGCCGTAGGCGGCAGTCCGCACCGTCCCTGCCCGCGCGACCTCATCCCCTGGAGAGGGTTTGGGGTGAGGCCGAGCCGGCAACGCCGGTAACTTCTACCTCTCCCATCACCACCTCAGGCAACTCGCCCACGAAATCCGCTCCAAACGCCCGCGAGGGGGTCCACGCGCCGGGCTGCACCTGGCCGTCCAGCACGCGCACGACGCTCTCCACGGCGGAGATCGCCGTGAAGCGGTAGCCCTCCGGCGTCTCGAGCGTGGCGGTGGCCGTACGTCCGGCGGCGTTCCGCGCCTCCGCCCACAGGTAGGTGCGGCCGCGCTCCCGCTGCTCGGCCGTGGGACCGGTGACGCGGCGCTCCACCCAGCGCTGGGCGAAACGCTTGACCGGCTTCAACCCCGCCAGGGGGAGCAGCAAGCGCAGCCGCTTCAGACGCCGGATCCTCTTCGGCGGCGTCCCCGTGTAGACGCGGATGTTCGGGATGCCCGTCGAGTGGTAGGCGGTCGACACGTCGCCCCAGGGAATGGTCATCGTCCAGCGCTTGCCGGCGCGGCCGCCGAAGTCGATCTCGCGTGCGTCCCAGGCCAGCGGCACGGGTACGATGCGGCCGTTCCTGCGGATGGCCCCGGCGTGGGGCAGGCTCTCGATCATCGTCTTCAGGGTGCCGCGGCTGGTGCTTCCCCCGGCGGTATAGAAGGCGAGGGCCAGGTCGGTCGCGTCCGGCAGGGCGGCCGCGGCGCGGGCGGCGAGGCAGTCGCTCGGCACCACGTCGAAGCCGACGCCCGGGATCAGGGCGACGCCGGCCCGGCGCGCCTCCTCCGCGCGCGCCAGGACGGCTTCGAAGACAGGGATCTCGCCGGTGATGTCCAGGTAGTGCGCGCGGGTGGCGAGGCAGGCGGCCACCATCGGCGCGCTGGTGTGCAGGAACGGTCCGGCGCAATGGAGCACGGCCGCGACACCGTAGAGCTCCGCCGCCGTCCCTTGGCGGTCGTCGAGGGAGAAGGCGCGGCTCGGGAGGCCGAGGTCCCGCGCCAGCCGTTTCACCGCCTCGGCGTTGCGCCCGGCGAGGATCGGCGAGAGCCCCCGCCGCACCGCTTCGCGCGCCACCAGCTCGCCCGTGTAGCCGTTGGCGCCGTAGATCATCCAGCTCATGGCGGGGTCGCAGCGAGCCGGCCGCGCAGGCCTGCGATCACCTCCCAGAGGCGATCGAAACGCTGCTGCAGCTCGCCGTGGGTCGCGGATGTCATGGCGAAGTTCATATCACAGCGCCTTTCCAGGTGAGGGGAACCGCTCTCCCTGATCGTTTCGTTCTCACGCACGGGTTCCGCCCCGTGTGACGACGTCTTTGAGGAGAATCGCTTCAAGGAGATCCGCTTTAAGGAGATCAATATGACGCTCGACGTCATCCACAATACATCGCAGCTCTGGCGCGCCCAGCCCGAGAAGGCCAGGGGCCGCCTGGCGGTGACCGCGGCGCTGGAAGGAACCGCCGCCTCCTTCGCCGCCGGGGCCTTCTCGTGGCGGGCCGACCTGCCCTCGGCGCTGGGCGGCGGGAACTCCGCGCCGAGCCCGACGGCCCTGCTGCTGAGCGCTCTCGCCGGCTGCGCCGTCCTCTTCCTGCGCGACATCCTGGCGCCGCAGCTCGGCATCGCGCTGCGCTCCGTCAAGGCCTCCGCCTCCTGCGAAAGCGACGACCGCGGCCTCCTCGGCATCGGCGGAGCCGTGCCCGATCTGCAGAATCTCACGCTGAAGATGGAGATCGACTCGCCCAGCCCGCAGGAGAAGATCGACGCCCTGCTCGCCGTCTGGAAGCAGCGCTGCCCGGTCTACCTGGCGCTGACGCTGCCGCAGAGCGTGCAGGTGTCGCTGTCGTCGCGGACGGCGTGAAGAGGGAGCGAGATTATACGGCGGGGTCTTGCCGGCAAGACCGTTGATCTATTTCCCAATGGAAAACGCCAGCGTCAGCAGCGTCTGCTGCTCCAGAGTGTGGGCCTTGGCCGAGCCGGTGGCGGGGCTGCCGGAGGCCGAGCGCTTGACGGAGCGGATCGGCCGGCGCAACAGACGCTCGATGCGCGGCTGCACGAAGAAGAGCGCGCCCATGTTGGCCGGCTCCTCCTGCACCCAGACCACGTCGCGCGCCTGCGGGTGGCGCTCCATCTCGGCGGCGAGCTCGCGCTCCGGAAACGGGTAGAGCTGGTCGAGGAAGACGATGGCCGACCCGGCGTCCTGCCTCTTCTCGCGCTCGCGCTTGAGCTCGTGGCCGATCTTGCCGCTGGCGAGGATCACCCGCTGGGCTCCTTCGACCTCCGCGTCGGGCACCACCTTGAGGAAGCGCTCGCGCGCCAGGTCCTCCAGCGTCGAGGAGGAATCCTTGTGGCGCAGCATGCTCTTCGGCGTCATCACGATCAGCGGCTTGCGCCAGGGGCTCAGGGCCTGCCGGCGCAGCATGTGGAAGTACTGGGCCGCCGTCGACGGCTGGCAGACCTGGGTGTTGTCCTCGGCGGCGAGCTGCAGGTAGCGTTCGAGCCGCGCGCTCGAGTGCTCGGGGCCCTGACCCTCGTAACCGTGCGGCAGCAGCAGGACGACGCCGGAGAGCAGGCCCCACTTGTCCTCGCCGGCGGTGACGAACTGGTCGATGATGATCTGCGCGCCGTTGGCGAAGTCGCCGAACTGCGCCTCCCAGCAGACCAGCGTCTCCGGGTAGTCGCGGCTGAACCCGTACTCGAAGCCGAGGACGGCGGCCTCGGAAAGCATCGAGTCGTAGACCTCGAAGCGCGCCTGGTCGGGCGCCACGTGCTGGAGCGGCGTGTGCTCGGCACCGTTCTCGACGTCGATCAGCACCGAGTGGCGCTGGTTGAAGGTGCCGCGCCGGCTGTCCTGGCCGGAGAGCCGGACGGGAACCCCCGCCTTCACCAGCGAGGCGAAGGCGAGCGCCTCGGCCATGCCGAAGTCGAGCGGCCGCTTGCCCTGCCCCATCTCCGCCCGCTGCGCGAGGAGAGCCTGGATCTTCTTGTGGACGTGAAAGCCCGCGGGCGCCGTGGTCAACGAGGCCGTCAGCGCGGCAACCTCCTCCGGCGGCAATCCCGTCTTCACCTCATCATGCTCCGGCAGGCAGCGGCCGCCCTGATAGGGGTCCCAGTAGGCGGGGAGCGTGCGCAGCGTGGGCTTCTTCTCGATCGATCCCGCCTGCTTGTGGGCGGCGTCGAGCTCGGCGCGCACGGCCTCGGTCCGGCGCTCCGTCTCCTCGTCCGCCAGGCCGATCGCCTGGGCGAACAGCCGCCACAGCGGCGGATGGGCCTGGATCTTCTTGTAGAGCAGCGGCTGGGTGATGGTGGGATCGTCCACCTCGCTGTGGCCGTGCCGCCGGAAGCCGATGAGGTCCACCACGACGTCGCTCTTGAAGGCGTAGCGGTAGTCGACGGCCATCTGCGCCACCCGCGCCACGGCCTCGGGGTCCTCGCCGTTGACGTGGAAGATGGGGATGGGCAGGCGCCGCGCCACGTCCGAAGCGAAGCGCGAGGAATGGAGCGCCTTGGGCTCGGTGGTGAAGCCGATCAGGTTGTTGACGACGACGTGCACCGTGCCGCCCACGCGGTAGCCGTGGAGGTCCGCCAGGTTCAGCGTCTCGGCCAGGACGCCCTGGCCGGCGAAGGCGGCGTCGCCGTGGAGGACGATGGGAAAGACCTGCTCGTGAGCGACGTCGTCGCCGAGGCGCGTCTGCTTGGCGCGCACCCGGCCGACGGCCACCGGATCGACGGCTTCCAGGTGGCTCGGGTTGGACACCAGATGGATGTTCACCGTGTGGCCGTTGCGGCCGGTGTGATCGCCGGTGGCGCCCATGTGGTACTTGACGTCGCCGCCCCCCAGGATGCTGCGCGGATCGACGTCCTCGAAGCCGGCGAGGATCTCGGCGGTGTCCCGGCCGACGGTGTGCACCATGACGTTGAGCCGGCCGCGGTGGCTCATGGCGAGCACCACCTGGCCCGTGCGGTGCTCGGCCGCGCTCTCCAGCATCTGGTCGAGGCAGGGCAGCAAGGCCTCGACGCCCTCGATGGAGAACCGCTTGGTGCCGAGGTAGCGGGACTGCAGGAACTGCTCGAAGGTCTCCGCCCGGGTCAGCAGGTCGAGGATGCGGTCGCGGTCGAAACGCGGCGCTTCCGTCTCCATGCGCTCCTGGATCCACCGCCGCCGGGCGGGATCCTGGATGTGCATGAACTCGACGCCGATGGTGCCGCAGTAGTAGCGGCGCGCGTACTCGGCGGTAGCCTCATCGCAGTCCTCGAGCCCGGTCTGCTCCTCGGTGCCGATGCGATGCATCGGGTCGAGGTCCGCCAGCAGGAACCCCAGCCGGCGGTAGGCGTTCAGCGACCTCTCGTCCAGGGCGGCGGGCCGCTCGGGGATGACCGCGGCGGCCGGATGGAGGGTCGTCGTCATGGCAGAGGTGAGGATAGCACCGGGGCCTGGGAGCGCCGGCGTCCCCGCCGGCATTTTCTTCTGTGGTGGGCCACGGCCGGCGAGGACGCCGGCGCTCCCAGGTTTACCCCTGCTGCTGCTCGGGCGCCACGCCGAACTGCTCGAGGAGCTGGCGGTCGTACTCGACCTTGAGCTCGCGGCGCCGCTTCTCGATGAGCGAGCTTTCCAGGCGCGAGATCTTCTGCTGCACGAGGCTGGCGCGGGTCTGCTCGCGGTTCGAGGCGAACTGCTTGGGATCCCATCCCTTGCGGTCCGTCACCTGGAACAGCAGCGCGCCCTGGGGGTCGGCGATCGGCCCGCCCACCTGACCGGTCTGCAGCGCCAGCGCGGCCTTCGCCAGCTCGGGATTGCTGCCGAGGCCGGAGATCTGCCCCTCGGCGCCGAACTCCTCCGTCTCCTTCACCTCGGCTCCCAGCTCGGCGGCCACCTGGTCCAGGGTCTTGCCCTGCGCCATCTGCCGCCGCGCCGCTTCGAGCTTGCCCATGGCGATCTCCTGCAGCTTCTGGCTGGTCATCGCCGCGCGCACGCGGGGCTCCACCTCTGCGAGCGTGGGCACGCGGGGCGGATGGATCTCCTTCAGATAGAGGACGGCCCAGCCCTGCCCCACCTGGATCGCCTGCGACACGTCGCCCTTCTTGAGCCCGAAGGCCGTGGTGCTGAAAACGGGGTTGGGCCCCAGGCCAGGCACCGGATCCTGGGGACTGAAGCTGCCGGTCTCGGCGAAGGCGACGCCCGGGCTCTGCTGCGCGATCGTGCGCAGCTCCTCGACGCCGCGCGGCTTGTTCTTGGCCAGCCGGTCGGCCAGCTCCTTGGCGCGGGCCTGGGCGAGCTGACGGGCGCTCTCGTAGGAGAGGCGCATGCGGATCTGATCCTTGATCTCCGCGAAGGGAGGCGCGCCGGCGGGACGCTTGTCGAGGACCTCCAGCAGCTCGTAGCCGACGCCGGTCTTCAGCGGGCCGACGAGCTTGCCAGGCTGGGCGGAGAAGGCCGCCTCCGTGAGCTCCGGCGCGTAAGTGCCGCGGCTGAACCAGCCGCCGAGGTCGCCGCCCTTGTCCTTGGAGGTGGGATCCTCCGAGATCTCGCGCGCCACGGCCGCGAAGTCGGCGCCGCCCTGCACGCGGGCCTTCGCCTCCTCGATGCGCTGGCGGGCCTGCGCGTCGTTGCGCTGATCGTTGACCATGACGAGGATATGGCGGGCGCGCACCTGCTCCTGTCGGGTGAGCTCCTGCTTGTGGGCGTCGTACCAGCTCTGCAGCTCGGAATCGCCGGCCTTCACCTGGTCGAGCATCCGGCTGGCGTCCGCCATCAGGTAGGCCACCTCGCGTTGCTCCGGAAGCTGGAGCTCCCGCTTGTGCGCCTCGAAGTAGGTGGCCAGCGCCGCCGGCTGCACCTGCGCCTCCGCCTCGGCGGCGAAACGCGCGCGGGGAAGCTGCAGATAGCGGATCTTGGCGCGCTCGACCTGCTCGCGATAAGCCCGCTGGATCTCCTCGTCGCTGACGTACAGGCCGGCGGAGAGCGCATCCATGAGCTTCTTCAGCAGTAGCTCCTGCCGGATCTCCGTCTCGAAGCTCGCCGGGCTGATCTGCGCCCGCTGCAGCATCTGCGTATAGCGCTCCTCGCCGATGAAGCGCCCCTGCTCGTCCTGGAAGTCCGGCATCTTGAGGATGTGGTCCTGCAGCTCGGCGTCGCTCACGGTGAGCCCCAGCCGGCCGGCCTCCGCCACCATGATCTTGCGGTCGATGGCACTGTTGAGAGCCTGCAGGGCCAGGCCCATCTGCTTCTCCATCTCCGGCGTGAGCTGGTCACCGTAGATCTGGCGGTAAAGGTTCTGCAGCCGCCGATATTGACCTTGGAACTCCGCGATGGAGACCTGCTCGTCGCCGACCTTGGCGGCCATGGCCGAGGTGCCGCCGCCGCGCACGTTGCCGCCGAACTCCATGGCCAGCCCGAGGATGAAGACGATGATGATCCCCCAGAGGATCCAGGCGAGATTCTTGATGTTGTCCCGAAATACCTTGAGCATGCATGAGCTCCTTTCCCTCTCGGAGGGACCCGCCACTTTAGCAGGGCGGGCAAGGCAGGTACAAGGGGCGCGATGGCCTCAGGAGCGGGCCTCCACCGGATTCGCCAGCGCGCCGACGCCCGAGACCTCCACCTCCACGCGATCGCCGTCGAGGAGCGGCCCGACGCCCGCGGGCGTGCCGGTGAGCAGGAGATCTCCCGGCTCGAGGGTCATCATGCGCGAGGCGTAGAGCAGCAGATCGACGAGGCCGAAGGCCATGTCGCGGGTGTGGCCGCGCTGGCGCTCGGCGCCGTTGACGCGGGTGACGACTTCGAGGTCTTCCAGGTCCGCATTCACCCGGATCGCCGGCCCCACCGGACAGAAGGTGTCGAACGACTTGGAGCGGGCGAAGACGGCGTCCTTGCGCTGCAGGTCGCGGGCGGTGACGTCGTTGGCGCAGGTGACGCCGAGCACGGCGCCGCGCGCCTCCTCCGGCGTGGCTCCGCGCGTCAGGCGGCTGCGCAGCACCACGGCGATCTCGCCCTCGTGCTCCACCCGCTCGCTCTCCGGCGGCAGCACGATCGGTGCGTTGGGACCGATCAGCGACGACGGCGCCTTGAGGAACAGCAGCGGTTCCTCCGGCATCGGATGGTTCAGCTCCTTGGCGTGCTCGACGTAGTTGCGGCCGACGCAGACGATCTTGCTGGGGGTCACCGGCAGGAGCAGAGCCGTGGCCTCGCGCGGGATCTCCTTGCCGTACTCCCAGCCCCCCGGGAGGGTCTCGTACGGATCGGAGTAAAGGAGGCGCAGCGCAGAGTCCGCCGGAGACTCGGCCACGGCCCAGAAGCCTTCGGGAGCGGTGCGATAGAGGAGCATGGCGCGACTATTCTAGCCAAGGAACAGCTCTCCAACACCGCCGGAGCCGCCCGTTGAGGTGGCGCGAAACCGGTGAAAAACCGCTCCCCGGGACGTGGTACCCGCTGCGGAAAGGGCGTATTGGTGAGGGTAGGACGCCGCAACGTCTTCCCGCGGAAGCCGCGGCGGTGTCCGGTCGCTCCCTAACACCTTGAAAGGAGGTGGGCAATGGGAATCAACATCCGGCGACCCGTCTTCATCCAGCGGGAGAGCCTTCTCGACCGGCGGATCTGGGTCTATTACCTGATCATCGTCGATCATGCGGCGCAGAAGTTCGGTGAGCTGCTGCAGGCCCGGCCCGACGAGCGCTTCTACGAGACCTTCTCCAAGCACGTGGAGGCGTACGTGAAGGAGGGCAAGGCGCCGCCGAAGGCGATCGAGGGAGCCGTCCTCAACGCCGCGGACGACTACCTGGCCGGCCGCGACGTCACCCTGCGGGCCGGCGACTACATCGCGGTGCAGAACTTCATCCGCGGCGCCAAGGCGTAGCCCATGGCCGCGGCCAGAAGCCGGTCTGGCCGGCGTGAACGTCCAACCCGCGCTGCGGCGCGTCCCATCTCCGCCCTGGCCTGGCCGGGCCCCCGCTGTCTCTGGGGCCGCGCCCTGCCGCGGCTTCCGGCTGGCCGGGAGACCGACATCTCGCGGCCCAGGATGGACGCGCCGCAGCACACCTCACGGGAGCAACCGTCATGAGCTTCGAAGGGTTTCCCTGCGTCGTAGGTTGGGAGCTCACCCTGGCGTGCAACCTTCGCTGTCGGCACTGCGCCTCCGCCGCGGGGCTGCCGCGAGAGGATGAGCTGACGACAGAGGAGGCGCTCGCCCTCTGCGACCAGTTCCCGCCGCTGGCCGTGCAGGAAGTCGACTTCACCGGCGGCGAGCCGCTGATGCGGCCCGACTGGTGGCGCATCGCGGCCCGCGTAGCAGAGCTGGGCATCACCACGAGGATCGTCACCAACGGCCTGCCCCTGGTCTCCTCTACGGTCGCCCGCCTGCGCGAAGTCGGCATCAGCACCGTCGGCGTCAGCCTCGACGGGCTGGAGGCCACGCACGACGACATCCGTGCGCTTCCCGGCCTCTGGCGCCGCGTCCTCGCCGGCATCGAGAGGGCCGTGGACGGGGGCCTCCAGGTCGGCGTGATCACCGCCGTGAACGCGAGGAATCTGCGCGAGCTGCCGGAGATCCTCGACCTGCTGCAGTCGATCGGAGTCCGGCACTGGCAACTGCAGCCGAACCTGCCGCGCGGCCGCAGCGGCGAAGCGCCGGACCTCGCGTTGTCAGACCGGGAATTCCTGGAGCTGGGCGCCTTCTTCCGGAGCGAGCGGCCCAAGGCGCAGGCCAAGGGCTTCGAGATCGTTCCCGCCGACAGCCTCGGCTACTTCACCGAGCTCGATCTGCTCGAGCCGCCGTGGCGGGGATGCCACGCCGGCCTCTTCACCGTCGGCATCATGAGCGACGGCAAGGTCAAAGGCTGCCTGACGATGCCCGACGAGATGATCGAAGGCGATCTGCGCCGGGACGATCTGTGGACCATCTGGTTTCGCGACGGCGCCTTCGCCTACACGCGCCAGTTCTCGGTCGAAAGCATGGGACCCAACTGCCGGGGCTGCACGCTGGCGGAGCAATGCCGGGGCGGCTGCACGTCGATGTCGTACGTCTGCACCGACAGCCTGCACAACGATCCCTACTGCTTCCTCGGGATTCAGAAGAGAAACCCGGGGGTCTTCCACGCCGTGGCCGTCGAGGGCCTGGAAGAGGGGGCATCCGTGCCGTTCGGTCCGCCGCTGCCGCCGAGCGCCTGCTGGTCGTGCGCCTTGCGGGTCTGATCAGCGTCCGCCGACCACGGCCTTGGCCCGCCCCGCCTCGGGACGCGCGCACGCCGGACCGCAGAGGGCGAGCAGCTCCTGGTAGAAGCCGCGGGCGCGAGAGGGCTCGCCGGCCAGCTCGGCGGCGCGGGCGGCGCCGGCGAGACCGTTGAACCGCTTCGGCGCACTGGCGAGAGAGGCCTCGTAGGCCGCCAGGGCCTCCCGCGGCTTGCCCAGCTCGAGCAGCAGATCGCCGAGCTGCTCTCTCGCCGGCAGCACCGCTCCCGGAGTGACGGGATGCTTGCCGACCGCGTCCTCCTTGTCCGCCGCGGCGGTGAGGAGCTTCACCGCCTCCTCCTTGCGGCCCTCGGCGAAGGCCACCCAGCCGGCGGCGGCGAGGCGCATGGCCTCGACGTTCCCCGCCCAGTCATAGGGTCCCGCGGGCGGCTCCTTGACCAAGCCGGCATGGAGCGCCTCCAGGTCCGCCAGGCCCTTGCGCGCGCGGTCCACATCCCCGAGGCGTGCTGCCCCCAGGACGTTGGTGAAAGAGGTGATCCCGCGGGCATAGGAGAAGCGCTCCCAGGGAAGCTCGGCGGCGGGCGGCGCGAGCGCCGCCGCGGCCTTCCAGTCGCGGCGCTCCAGCGCGTAGCGCGCCGGCACGGCCACCACGGAATAGCCGGCGGCGAAGTTCGCCTCGTCGAAGCGCGATGCCTTCGCCACCTCCGCCAGCACCTCCCCGGCCTTGCGGTCGTCGCCGAGCTGGAGATAGGCGTACTCCAGGTAATCGAGCGCGTGCAGATCGTCGAACGAGGTGGCGCCGGGGTGAGCGCGGGCCACCTGCGCCTTCGCCGCGGCGGCGGACGCGAGGTTGGAGGCGATCGATTCCTGCCACAGGCCGAGGCGGGTGAAGATGTGCGACGGCATGTGCAGCGCGTGCGGCGAAGAGGGCGCCACCTTGGAGTAGGCGCGCGCCGCCGGCAGGGCGAGCGAGGCGAGCTCCGGATAGTCGAAGGAGTGGATGACGTAGTGGAGGAGTCCCGGGTGATCGGGATACTTCGGCAGCAGGCGGTTGGCGATCTCCGCCGCCTTCTTCTGGTTGGCGTACGTCGTGTCCGTGGGCGGCGCGGTGCCGAGGAGAGAGAGGGCGTAGAAGAGGGACGCTTCGTCGTCGTCGGGAAACGCCGCGGCGGCCTTCTCCATCCCCGCCTTGTAAGCCAGCGCTCGCGTGCGATGGTCGAGCTTGTCGGAGTCCCGGTAGAAGGCGCCGATGGCCGCGATGTAGCCCTGCTCGCGCTCGCTTTTGGCTCCGACGCGGGCCGCCTCCTCGGCGGCGGCGCGGCCGGCGGCGAGCTCCGCGGGCGTGGGCGGCGCCCAGATCGGGTGGTAGTAGGTCATGGCTACGCCCCAGCGGGCCATGCCGCACGCCGGGTCCTGCGCGGCCACCGCGGCGAACGCCTCGCGCGCCAGCTCGTAGCCGAAGGAGTGGAGAAGCGCCACCGCGCGGTCAAAGGCGGGCTGGAGCTCGGGCTTGCAGGTTACGGGTAAGTGAACGCGGCCCAGAACCTCCGCCTCGGCGTGGTGGTGTTCATGGGACTCCTCCTGCGCGGCCGCCGGCCAGACGGCCAGCCAGCAGGTGACGGTCGCGGCGATGAGCGCGTGCTGTCGCATGGGAACTCCTCCTTCCGGATTGTACGTGCCCGGCTTCGCGGCGTGGACCCCTCGTTCCGGATTGTACATTCCCCGCTTCGCGAAACGCCCGACCGCAGTCGCGGAATACGCTTTCGACTCCACGGAGTGCCGCCGCCATTCCGCGACATCAGCGGTTTATTCCGCGGAATAAGAGGCTCACTTCGCGGAATGCGTGGCTTATTCCGCGGAATGAACCGCTTCTTCCGCGAAGTCAGACACGCAGTTCGCGAAAGAGCTGGCGCATTCCGCGAATGCCGTGGCGTGGTCGCGGGCCAGCTTAGCACCCCCATCTTCAGCTAGGGCAGGATCTCGACGTACCCGTCCGTTCCATGCACGCGGATCCGCTGGCCATCCCGGATCAATCGGGTGGCATGCTCCACCCCCACGACGGCCGGCAAGCCGTACTCCCGCGCGATCACCGCGCCGTGGGTCATCAGGCCCCCCACCTCCGTCACCAGGCCCTTGATCGCGACGAACAGGGGCGTCCAGCTCGGGTCCGTGTAGGCGGTGACCAGGACGTCGCCCGGTTCGAGATCGGCCTCCGCCATGTCCAGGATGACGCGGGCCCGCCCCTCGACGGTCCCGGCGGAAACCGGTAAGCCGACCAGCGCGCCGGCCGGCAAGTCGTCGCGCCGGTACGACCCGGCGACGGCCTCGCCGTCCGACGTGAGCACCCGCGGCGGTGTGAGCGCTTGATACGACGCGAACGCGTCCTTGCGCTCGCGGATGAGCTGGTCGTCCGCTTGGTGCGTGCGCACGACCTCCTGGATCTCCTCGAACCTGAGGTAGAAGATGTCTTCCTTGTCCCGCAGCACGCCGGCCTGCACGAGGCGCTCGGCTTCTTCCAGCAAGGCCTGCTTGTAGACGAAGTACCGGCTGACCATGCGGTACTTCGGGTACTCGCGGTAGCCGCTGAACGTCCGGACCCGGTCGATCATCCGCTTCGTCTCTTCGGCCCTCTGGTCACCGTCCGGCAAGGCCCGCAAGCGCGCCAGCACCTCCTGTTCCTTTTTCGCCGCTTCCTGCAATCCTTGCTCGAAGCGCCGCTTGGCGGCGCCGGGCTCGAAGTTCCTGATGTTGCCGAGGAGCATGGGCACGAGCGTGGAGGGGCGCTCGCTCCACCGCGGCCTCGTGATGTCGATCTCGCCAACGCCGCGCATGCCGTGCTTGTCGAGCCAGCCGCGGATGGCGTCTCGCGCTTCCCGCCCGCCCGCGAGCCTGGGCAGCTCGTCGAGGAAGCCCTCGTCCTCGACGTGCTCGAGAAAAGCCACCACGTCCGGATGTGGACGGATCACGTCCGCGACGTCAAGGAGCGCGAGCCCCATCTCTGACGTGACGTTATGGGGGGCGGACTGCGCGAGCGTGTCGGCGGCGTTCTTTTCGCCGAGCCACGCCTGCAGCTTTTCGTTGAGCCACCACGTGGCCTCTATCCCCGCCATGATTACCTGAAGGTTCCGCGGATCGAACTGGATCCGCTTCGGCTCCTGGATGTCCGCCCGGATGAAGTCGAGCAGCGCCGATCCGGACTTCGCCTGGATGTCGCGCTTCAACGCGGCAATCGAGGCCTCACTGCGCGCGATCAGCTCGGCGGGGATGGCCGGATCGGTCTCGACCGAAGCGTGTCCGCCGCCGGGAGGCGCCCAGCCGGGCGCCGCGTCCGGAAGCGACGGAATGAAGTCGCCACGGTCGAGAATGGTCTGCAGTGCATCTCCGATCAGCGGATCGGATTTCCCCAGCATCCTTAGCATGCTGTCGCGGCTCGCCAGCGAAGCCAGGCCCTGGGTGACGTCGACGAACAGCCTCCCGCCGGCCTCGGCCATGGGCCGCGGAGTCGTCATCTGCCACACGGAGAGGCCCAGGGGCTTCATGGGGTCGGTCATCATCTGCTGATGGCCGACGGAGACGTACACATGATTCTCTCCGTCGCCGGCCTCGGGGATCGGGAACAGCGTCGTGATCGGCCGGCTCTGGACGATCTGGAAGTCGTCGTCGACCAGGCACCATTCGATGTCCTGGGGACGGCCGAAGTGTGCTTCGATCCGCCGGCCCATCTGCGCGAGCCGCACGACCTGCGCATCCGTAAGCGCGGGCTCGTCCTGCCGCTCCGGCTCGATCGCCTGTTCCTGCGTGCCGCCTGCCGGCGTGGCGTAGATGGCGAGCCGCTTGGTGGCGACCGCCTTGGCGATGACCTCGCCGTCCCGCACCTTGTAGACGTCCGCGTTCACCAAACCGGAGACCAGGGCTTCACCGAGTCCGAAGCTGGCCTCCACGGAGGCGACCTTGCGGTTGCCCGTGACGGGGTCGGCCGTGAACAGGATGCCGGCCGCCTGCGGGAAGACCATCCGCTGCACGACCACGGCCATGTGGACCTTCCGGTGGTCCAGGCCGTTCCGCAGGCGGTAGGTCACGGCCCGCTCGGTGAAGAGCGAGGCCCAGCACCGGCTGACGTGCTGGAGGATCGCCGGCGGCCCCACGACGTTCAGGTAGGTGTCGTGCTGGCCCGCGAAGGAGGCCGTCGGCAAGTCCTCCGCCGTCGCGCTGGATCGGACGGCGTAGGTGGCTTGCTCGCCGAGCCGGGCGAGCGGGCGGGTGATCGCCGCCGCCAGATCGTCGGGGATGGCGATCCCTTCGAGGGTCCGGCGGACCTCCGCGCTGAGCGCGCGGATCGCCTCGCGGTCGTCCGGCTTCAGGCGCGACAGCCGATCGAGCCGCTCGTCGATCGACGGCGCGTCCGCCAGGATCCGCTGGAAGGCGTCCGTCGTCACGCAAAAGCCGGCCGGCACGCGGATGCCTTCGATCCGCGAAAGCTCCCCCAGGTGCGCGCCCTTGCCGCCGACGACCGCGACCTGCGTCTGGTCGATCTCCTGGAAACCCAACACGTAGCAGCCCATCCGCTCCCTCCTCCCGTTCCTGAAGGTTTTGGCCTGGGCCAGAGGGTCTGGCCGAGGCCTCCGACTCTGCGGCACGACCCGGGTCTTGCCGCAAGCCCCCTGGGGCGCTATATTCTGAGGATGGGAAGGAGGGAGTACTCTCCTTTCGCTGGTCCGCACCTCTTCCCGCCTCCCGAACCACCAAAAAGACAGTTGGCCAAGCGGGGACGTTTCCCGGATGCCGCCTGGGACGTCTGGGCTCTTCCTTGATCCCCATCGTTTTCGCGAAGAAGGCGAGGGAGATTGAGGAACGACGATGAGAGCTCAGCCTAACGCCATCGTCTATAGAGGCCGACGGCGTCCGGTCTTCGCTCCGTAGGAGCAGAATTTGAACAGCCCGGGGTTTCAACCCCGGGTAGAACCGCCCCCACAGAATCCAGAGTCCCGAAGGGCCGACCTATCGACCGGGGACGCGCTCCCACAAAAAAGGTGAGCGATAACCCACTGTTTTTCCGTCTTTATAGGGCTGAACGGGAATTCGCCCGTCCGGTCCCTATAAGGAGACCCACGCATGGCCTCGCTCGTGAAGGTCCTCGTCCACTTCGTCTTCAGCACCAAGAAGCGCGTCCCGATGATCGACTCCGCCTTGACCGCCGATCTCTACCCCTACATGGCCGGCATCGTCCGGCAAAAGCGTGCAACGCTGCTGGCTCTGGGCGGCATGCCGGATCACATCCACACCCTGATCCGTCTCAAGGCGGATCTGAGCCTGTCGGACACGGTGCGCGCCCTCAAGGCCGGCTCGTCGAAGTGGATCCACGAGAAGCGGAACCCGATCCCGGACTTCGCCTGGCAGGAAGGCTACGCTGCCTTTTCGGTCAGTCCCTCGCGAGAGGCGGCGGTGAAGTCATACATCCTGAACCAGGAAGCCCACCATCGCCGCGCCAGCTTCGAGGAGGAGATCGTAGACCTGCTGGAAAAGCACGGGATCGAGTACGATCCCAAGTACCTCTTCGATTGACGTTCAGGCCGGCCCTTCGGGGCTTGAGAGAGCCGTTCCTCGCTCCGAAGGAGCAGAATTTGAACAGCCCGGGGTTTCAACCCCGGGTACAAGTACCCTCCATCTCCGCGAGCCCCGAAGGGCCGGCCTGTCGTCGGGAGGCACGCTTCCTCTACACTCACCTGGCAATGAGTTGGTTCCCGCTCTTGATGTCGGCCTCCCTACTCATGCTCGTGGGCTGCGAGCCCAGCGGCCCGGCGCCCGCTCACACGGCCCTTTCAGGCGACAATCTTTCTCCATTGCGCGCACAGTTCAACGCGGACGCCGGAAAGGTGAGGGCCATCTTCCTGGCCTCGCCGACGTGAGGGGGCTGTCTTCGGGGGGCCTCCGAACTGCAGAAGACGTGGTTGGAGAAGGACGGCAGCGACGATGTGGCGGTGTACGTCGTCTGGTCGAGCCAATCAGGGGGCGTGGAGCGGCGCGTAGCCAAGGCCGCCGATCTCGTGGCCGACCGCCGGACCCGGCATTACTGGGATGGAGGCCAGGCGGTCGGCAAGGCCTTCCAGCCGATCCTGAAAACTCCGGAAGCCGCCTGGGACGTCTGGCTCCTCTTCGACCGAAAGGCCCGCTGGGAAGGCAAAACGCCACCCCAGCCGGCTTGGTGGGAGCACCAGCTTTGGGGCATGACGGACGAGCTGCTCCTCGAGCCCGACCGTTTCGCGAGGAAGGCGCGAGAGATCGAGGGACGACGGTAGAGCCGCGCCCGTCCAATTTCGAGAAGGATCTCTTGGAGCTGCTGGAGAAGCACGGGATCGAATACGATCCCAAGTACCTCTTCGATTGACGTTCAGGCCGGCCCTACGGGGCTTGTGGAGGTAGGTGGACGACGTACCCGGGGTTGAAACCCCGGGCTGTTCAAATCCTGCTCCTCCGGAGCGGCCGGCGAGGAGATGCGAACCGGTTCCTCCCTTTCATACCCATGAAGAACTGGCGATCTCTTCTCCGCTCTTTTCTCCTCTGAAGTGGAAGGACTGAGCGGGGCCAGGAGCCCAGACCCGGCGGCGCAAATCCGCCAAAGCGGATCGACCTGCGTCAGAGCCATTCCTCGCTCCGAGGGAGCAGTATTTGAACAGCCCGGGGTTTCAACCCCGGGTAGCATAGCCGACGCATCGTCAAGCCCCGAAGGGCCGGCCTGACAGATAAAGCTTTTAGGGAGATCTAGAAGTGGTGCAGCCAGGAGGAGTCGAACCCCCAACCTACAGATCCGTAGTCTGTCGCTCTATCCAGTTGAGCTATGGCTGCACGTTCCCGACCGCGCGGGAGGAGGAATTGTAGGGTACCCGGGGCCAGGCTGCAACTCCCCCGGTCCGTTAACCCGAAGACGGCAGGGCTCATTCCCGCAGGGAGATCCAGCCGATTCCAAGCCGCAGCCCCGTTCGGCGTTCCTGCCTGGCTCATCCCACGAAACGAGCGCCTGGAATCGCGAAACCAATGACTGGTTCCGCGGGGGAACCGACCCGTTCCGCGGAACCAGCGACAGAAATTCCGGTACGAGCGGCCCGTTCCGAGAAACAGATTGGGTACTTAGATGGTGCAGCCAGGAGGACTCGAACCCCCAACCCGCAGATCCGAAGTCTGCCGCTCTATCCATTGAGCTATGGCTGCACGGTCTTACCTTACTCGATCAGACCCGTCATGGGCGACGAGGCGGAGGCGTAGAGCTTCCTCGGGATGCGTCCCGCGTTGGCGGCGAGCCAGCCGGCTTCGACGGCGAGCTTCATGGCTTTCGCCATGCGGACGGGATCCCTGGCCTCGGCCACGGCGGTGTTCATGAGCACGCCGTGGGCGCCGAGCTCCATGGCCAGCGCGGCGTCGCTGGCCGTGCCTACCCCGGCGTCGACGATCACCGGCACTTTCGCCTGCTCCAGGATGATGCGCAGATTGGCCGGATTGCGGATGCCCATCCCCGAGCCGATGGGCGCGCCGAGAGGCATCACGGCCGCGGCGCCCAGCTCCTCCAGCTTGCGGCAGACCACCGGGTCGTCATTCGTGTAGGGCAGGACGGTGAAGCCCTCCGCCACCAGCCTTTCAGTTGCCTTGAGCAGCTCGCCGTTGTCCGGGAAGAGGGTCTTCTTGTCGCCGATCACCTCGAGCTTCACCCAGTCCCAGCCGCCGAGCTCGCGGGCGAGGCGCGCGGTGCGGATCGCCTCGTCGGCGGTGTAGCAGCCGGCCGTGTTCGGCAGCAGGAGGTAGCGGTCGGGATCCACGAAGTCGAGGAGCGAGCCCTGGCCGCGCTCGTCGAGGTTCACCCGGCGCAGCGCGACCGTGACCATCTCGGTCCCGGAAGCTTCCAGCGCGGCAGCCATGGTCTGGAAGTCGGGATACTTCCCCGTGCCGAGGATGAGGCGCGAGCGGAAGGTGCGGCCGGCGATGGTGAGCGGCTCGACGTCGGCGGCGGTGTTGGTGGGCGGTGTGAGTGTAACGGTCATGCAGGCCTCCGCAGCGATTCTATCCCACGCGTACAGAGGCGCCTTGGCAGTTCCGGCGTGGTCCCCTCCGAAGCCTCACCCCCTGGCCCCCTCTCCCTGACGGGCGAGGGGGAACAGGGCGGCCACACAGGGCCGCCCCTACAGAACGCGAATTCAGCGACTTTGCGGCGCCAGGAATCCGTTGGCGCGGAGGCGGCGGACGTGCACCGTCGGCGGCAGGTCTCCCCATTCGCGGATGCCGGCGGCGACTTCGGGGGTCAGCAGGCCGAGGGCCTGGGCGTGAACGGGATCGAAGGGCATGACGCGGCCGGCGCGTGCCGCGTCGCTTCGCGCCAGCCAGCGGGTGAAGGCCATGCGGGTACGTTCCTTCTTCAGCCGCGGCAGGGGCTCGTGACGCAGCGCGAGGAAATCCTGCAAGGCGAAGAAGAGAACGAGCGCGGCGGCGGCGCCGGAGAGGAGCCGCACGCGGCGCCGCGGCTGCGCGAGGCCGAGGCCGCAGGCGGCGGCGAGCAGGAGGAGACAGAGCGCCAGGGGACCCAGATAGAACCGGGAGGCAGGAAAGAAGTAGAGAGAGAAGACGGCGACGTGGCCCAACGTCCAGAGGAGGAGGGCCGGCGCCGCCCAGGTTGCGATCTCGGCCGGAGTGCCGCCGCGGCGCTTCGCGGCCCTGTACAGAGGGATTGCGGCGAGCCAGCCCAGGCTCGGCCAGAAGAGGCCGACGTAGTGGTGCAGGCCCAGGCCGGGCAGTCCGAGGAGGATGCGGACGGCCATCTCGAGGTGAGACACCGGCTTGCCGTTGATGAACTGGCGAAACGCGGAGTCCGGCGCGAGCGCGAACTCGAGGCTGAAGGCGTGCGAGAGCCGGTCGAAACGCTGCGGAATCCAGAAGCGGTATCCGGACCACTCCCACGCCGGCCAGCCGGAACGCAGCATCACGAGAACCGTGACCGCCGAGAAGACCGCCGCGCCGGCCAGCCACGGCAGGCTCCGCCGGAGAGCGGCCCGAAACCCGAAACGGCGGATGCAGCCCAGCAGGAAGATGAGGATCGGCGGCACCATCAACGCCGCCGCGATGGAGCGCATGGCGGCGGCAAGGCCGAAGGCGAGGCCGCCGGCGGCCATCATCCAGGAGACGCGCCCCTCCTTCCGCAGGAGCCCGGCGCCGGTGAAGAGGAGACCGGCGATGCACACCAGGGCGGTCGGCTCGTCGCTCATCAGCGTCGCACCGAGGTCCACGGCGATGGGAGTGAGCGCCCAGACGCCTCCCGCGAGCAGGCCGGCGACGAGCGGCGCGGCGCCGGAGCGTTCCTCGGGAGAGGAAAGCGCCTCCGCGGTGCGCGCCGCGACGAAGGCCAGCAGCCAGGCGAGCGCGGCGCCGAAGAGCGCGGTGACGCGCCAGAGGTTCTGTCCCGCGACTCCCAGCCGGATGGCGGGCGCGATGAGCATCGGCCAGCCGGGCGGATAGCGCGGCCGCACGCGATGCGGGCCGACCTGAAGGTAGACCTCGCCGGACCGCGCCAGCGCCTGCGCCTCGGCCGCGTAATCGACGGCGTCCGGCCAGGGATGGAACCGCGCGCCCTTGGGCTCCGGAGAGGCGTGCCAGCGCGTCCAGAGGGCGAGAGGGAGGATGAGAGCGGCGAGGAGGAGGGGGCGGCGGCGGTTCATGCGGGTATGGGTAGTTGGGGCGGGGTGCCCTTCGAAGCCTCACCCCCTGTCCCCCTCTCCCTGACGGGCGAGGGGGGACGCTCCACAACGGTATTGCCGAAAAAGTCGGCCAGTTACGGCAACACCCTTCGTATACGTCCCCCCTCTCCTGTTAGGGAGAGGGGGCCAGGGGGTGAGGCTTCGCAGGGCAGACCGCCGAAGCTGACTCCACCCGCCTGAACCTACGAACCTGCTAGAACCCGTGCCCGGGGCCGTGCGGCCCGTGCTCGTGGCCCCCCTCGCGCTCGTGCATCTCCTTGAACTTGTTGAGCTTCTCGAGCTGCTCGGCGTTGAGCAGGGCGCTGAACTTGGCCATGGCGTCCTCGTGCAGGGCCTTGAGCTCCTCGCGCGAGGCGTGAGCGGCGATCATCCGCTGGCCGATGGCGGTGGCGTCGGTGCTGCCGCTCTCCAGCATGTCGTGGATCTCCTGCCACTGCTTCTCCGACTGCTCCATCAGCGGCTTGGCCTTGGCGAACACCTCGGCGTGGATCTTCTTGGCGGCGGCCTTCTGCTCGTCGGTGAGGTCGAGAGCCTTGGCCATGAACTCCATGTGCTGCTCCATGTCTCCATGCATCATGCCGCCATGCATCATGCCCTTGCTATGGGGGCAGTCGGGTCCCTGGGCATGGAGGGCGAAGGCGGCCGCGACGATGAGCACGAGGCCGAAGGTGAAGGCGAGAATCTTTTTCACTTGGTTTCTCCTTTCGTAGTCATTGGCGCCGAGCATAGGTGCGTGCCGGAGCACAGTCCTCAAGACGCCGCAAGAAGTTTGTAAGGAATGTAAAGCCTTTCAGCCGGCAAAGCGATAGCCCCGGCGGTGGACGGTGAGGACGAACTCGGGCCGCGACGGATTGCGCTCCAGCTTCTGGCGCAACGAGGCCACGTGCACGTCGACGGTGCGGGTGGTGGGCATGGCGTCGTAGCCCCAGACCTTGTCGAGCAGCTCGTCGCGGGAGAGCAGGGCGCCGCGGTTCTGGATGAAGTAGGCGAGCAGCTTGAACTCCAGCGCCGAGAGCGCCACCGGGTGCCCGGCGCGGAACACCTCGGCGCGGCGGAAGTCCACCCGCACGCCGCCGAAAGCGTAGGTGCCCGCCGGCGAGGAGAGCGGCGCGCGGGCGCGGCGGAAGAGGGCCTCGATGCGCGCCAGCAGCTCGGCCATCTCGAACGGCTTGGTCACGTAGTCGTCGGCGCCGAGCTTCAGACCCACGACGCGGTCCACCACCTGGCCGCGGGCGGTGAGCATGAGGATGGGCACCTCGACGCCGCGCGCCCGCAGCTCGCCGCAGACCTCGAAGCCGTCGCGGCCGGGGAGCATGACGTCGAGCAGGATGAGGTCGAACGATCCGGCGAGAGCGCGGGAGAGGCCCTCGTTGCCGTCGCGGGCGGTCTCCACCTCGTAGCCCTCGCTCACCAGGCGGTCGGTGAGGGTGAGGACGAGGCTCGGCTCGTCCTCCACCAGCAGCACCCGGCGGGGCGCCGGATTCGGAGCCGGCTGCCGCTCGGCGATCACGCCGGCTCCTCCACCGCCTGCATCGCCGCGGCCTCGGAAGCCGCCGGCAGGCGGAGGGTGAAGGCGCTCCCCCGCCCCGGCGCCGAGTCGACCGTCACCCGGCCGCCGTGAGTCTCGACGATGTGGCGCACCAGGCTCAGCCCCAAGCCGCTGCCGGGGATGTTGCCCACCGCCGCGTGACGGCCGCGGAAGAAGGGCTCGAAGAGGTGGGACAGGTCCTCGGCCGGGATGCCGGGCCCACGATCGATGATCGTGATCTCCACCTGCTCCGCGCCTGCCCGGCGGGCGCGCACGCCGATCCAGCCGCCGCCGCCGTGCTTGACGGCGTTCTCCACCAGGTTCTGCACGGCGCGCCGCAGGGCGGCGGCATCGGCCAGGACGGCGGGAAGATCGGGCTCCACCTCGCGGTCCACCTCGATGCGTTTCTCCTCCAGGAGCCAGCGGCTGTCCTGGAGCGCGCCGTCGAGGATCTCCGCCACCTCCACCGGCCGCGGGTGATAGGTGCGGCGGCCCGACTGGATGCCGGCGAGCTCCAGGGCCTGCCCCACCATGGCGGAGAGCCGCCGGCCCTCGTTGGCGATGACGGTGCCGTAGCGCCGCACCTGCGCCGGCTCCGCCACCACGCCGTCCGCCAGGTTCTGGCCCGCCGAGCGGATGGCGGTGAGCGGCGTGTTCAGCTCGTGCGTGACGCCGGCTACGAACTCGATCTGCTGGCGGGCGAGGCGCTGCGCCCGCTGCGTCGACACCAGCAGCATCGCCACGCTGCCGGCGAGCAGCGCCAGGATGCCGAGGCTGACCCCGAGATTGTGATAGCGGATGTGGGCCACCGCGGCTTCGAGCGAGCCGTCGCGGTGCTTGATGGCCAGCGTCCAGGCTCCCCTCTGTTCCCAGGGCTCGGCGGGCGGCGCACCCTGCCGCAGGTGGGGCAAGCCGCCCATCAGCCGCCGCCAATGCGAGTGGCCGCCATGTCGGGGAACCAGGGAGTGCAGCTCGTCGAACGGCCGCAACTGCAGCATCCCCAGCCGCAGGTCGGCGTCGGCGAAGGCGGAGGCGGGCACCTGGCGGTCGGAGAGGAAGATAGCGTGCCCGCCAGGGGCGGGATCCAGCACCGCGAGCGCGTACTCGCCGCCCCGCGCGTCGTCGAAATACTGCCGCGTCAGAGCGGGCAGGATCTCGCCGGAGATCGCCCGCAGATCCAGGCGCACCAGGAGATGGACGCCGTCCTTCCCCCCGGCGGCTTCGCCCGTCTCCGGCGAAGGCCGGAAGCTGAGCGGCAGGAGCAGACCGGGGACCTCCGCCCGCATCACCGGCGCCATGCCCCAGAAGCCGGTGTGCAGACCCGACGGGCCGGACGCCTCCTTGCGGAGCGCCGCGAGCTCGGCCGGCCACGGGCACGGCGCGAAGCGGCGTGCCCGCGGCCGCAGGACCTCGAGCGCCGGCTCGCCGGTCTCCTCGCTACGGATGAGAAGGACGTCCCGCACCAGCTCCGGATACGGCGCTTCGGCCTGCCAGCGGTCGTACTGCCGCACCACGCGCACGCGCGGATCGCCGTTCGGCGCGTCGATCTCCGGATGGAAGAACAGGAAGATGCGCGCCACCTCGCGGTCGAAGTCCTCGGCGAAGCGGCCGCCGGCGCGCAGCAGGCCCGCCCGCATGCGCTGCCGCTCCATGTCGCTCACCTCGCCGATCCAGCGCCATTGCAGGACCGCCAGGACGGCCAGCAGGATCAGCAGCAGCGCCGCAATGGCGACGGGAAGGTGCCGCGCGAGTCGTCCCCGAGCCCTCATGCAGTCAGTGTAGCAGCCGCGCGGAGGGACGCCGGCCAGACTTTACATCGCTTACAAATTCCTTTCTTTCCCCTGAAGACTCGCCGTCTGGGGCGGCTCATACTTGCTCGATACAGATGATTGCGGGTACAATACAGATCGATGGGAGGGCTCGCGATGAGAGCCGTTGCCGACAAGAGCAGCCTGAAACGCAAGAACCTGATCCTTGACCAGCGCAAGATCGATCGCGCCAAGGAGATCCTGGGAGCCGCCACCGAGACGGAGGCCATTCACCGCGCACTCGATGAAGTTCGCGAGCTCGCCCGCTTCCGCGAGGAGACGGAGAAGGGGCTCCGCGACCTGCTCGGGCACGGCGGTTTCGCAGACCACTTCGCCCCGTCCACCAAGTAGGTCGTGTTCCTCCTCGACTCGAACGTCTACATCGCCGGATTCAATGATCCCGAATTCGGCGAGGCTTTTCGAGCCTTCCACCAGAAGAACCTGCCGCGGCTGATCCTCAGTGCGGTGGTGGCACACGAGTTGCTCGTCGGCGCTCGCGATCGCCGTCGGATCGACGCTCTCGAACGGGGCCTGATCGAGCCCTTCCGGACCCGACGCCGGATCCATGTGCCGACACTGGCCACATGGAATCTAGCGGCGGACATCGATCGAGGCCTACGGGAGCTGGGTAGCTACGACGGCAGCCTCGCCCAACGCAGCTTCGCCAACGACCTTCTAATCGCCGCTACCGCTCGCGAGCTGGGAGCCATGCTCGTGACTCGGAACTTGGGGGACTTCGATCTCATTCGGCGTGTCATTCCGATCCACTTCCAGCCGCCATGGCCGGCGACTGGATGAGGTCCGTCCGGTAGATCCTGGAAAGCCCGACAGGGAAAGAAGGGAGGCACGGCTTTTCCGGCAGCCGATCTCTTCACTCATTACCTACTCAGATCAGCGTAGACCCAGCGCCGCGATGGCGATGGGAAGGTGCCGCGCGAGTGCGGAGGCCAGCGGAGGCTTCCTCCTGAGCGGCAGGGACTTCCCGCTTGAAGGCTAGCCGCCTGGCCGATAATGTTACGGCCAGATTAAGTTTCGGATTGTTACGAGAGTGGCGACTAAAACAAGTGTACCTATCAGAAACATAGTCAATTTCTGAGCAGGAGTCGGATATCTCGTTGGATAATGGCCCAAGGTTACTATCGCCACGATATATCTGCCAATGAAGAGGCCAATGAAGAATAGGACAGTCCAAAGAAGCTCGAAGATCAACGCGAGAACTCCGCCAGGTGCGCTGCCCATAGAATCCTCTACAGCTTATTGGAGACCATCCTTACCACCTTGACCCAACAGATGGCGGCAGCAACGTTGTTGGAGGTAAGCGGCGACGTCAATGGTCCGCTTCACCGACCGTGTTAGGCGACGCAGGAGGGACTTTAATATCGCCCAACTTGCAGTAGTCAGCACCGTTCGCCGTATTAGCGTTGTCATGTACACCCGCTTCTATAAGGCGCCGCTGATACTCAGGCCAAGTCTCTTCGCCTGCAAGTTGTAAAAACTCGTCAGCCATGAGAAATTCTTCAGGTATAATGCGCGGTTTACCCGCTTTTCTCTCCTCCGCATTATGCTCCCACGCCTTCCCGCCACCTGCACGGACGGCTTTGTAAATGGCAGATCGGGTATTGGGACTAACTCCTGACTCGGTCATCGCAATTAGCATTATGTTGTCAGCTTGCCTCCGCGTGCAGGCTTGCGTCCAGTATAAATAGTCATGCACGATCGCTGCTCTACCATACCGTCCATGAACGGGCAGGAACTGCCAGAATGCTCTTGGAATGCTAGCGTAGTCGGTGACAAAGCCTGCCGGCACCTCGATTACCGTTTCAGTCTCACCAACTCGATACCCCAACGGGCGGAAAGTTACCGAATGTACCTCATCGGCGAAGCTAGCGGTGAGAGGTGACGGTGGTGTTGCCTGGGGAGGCTCCGGACATCCCATCAGAGCGATTGCCGAAACAGCAAGGGCCAATCTCAACCAAGTCATATTTTCTCCCGTCACTTTGACCGTTGATCGCCTAACGCTTGGCGCTTCAGCGTGCGCCCGTTGCAGGCCGCCAGCCTTCCTCGAAGCCACCAACCGCCGCAGGACACCGTGGGTGAGAATGCCTCAGGCGTCCGCTGCAAGCGCGGTGTTCGCCGGACTG
>JBIOVX010000296.1:0-9467 GCA_044868005.1 Thermoanaerobaculia bacterium
TGGCTCCCTTCCGGCGCGTGGTGGGCACCACCTCGACTCGCGACCGCACCCCCGGCATCCCCCTGCTCGCGCCGCGCGAGCTGCCGGCCTGGCTGGCCCAGGATCCGCCGGAGACTCCGGCCGCCCTGGTGTTCGGACCCGAGGTGGGCGGCCTGACCAACGAGGAGCTGGCGCTCGCGAGCGCCGTCGTCACCATCCCCTGCTCGCCCGTCCAGCCGACCCTCAATCTCGCCCAGGCGGTGCTCCTCCTCGCCTACGAGCTGTTCCTGGCCGGGGACTCGATTCCTGCCACGGCCGCCGCCGAGGAGCCCCCGGCCACCGCGGAGGAGCTCGACGGACTGCTCGATCACGCCGCCGGCGTGCTGGCGCGCATCGGCTTCGCCCGCGACGACAGCTTCCCGGGAGTGCTGCGCGACCTGCGCCGGCTGGCCGCCCGCGCGGCGCCGAACAGCCGGGATGTGCGCATCCTGCGCGGCATCTGCCGGCGGGCGGAAGGGACGTTGAAGGCGGGGGTAGGAGAGAAAGACGGTGGGACTGAGGGCTAGCTCACGTCCTCGTCGTCATCCTCCCGCGGCAGTCCCAGCTTGGTGAAGCCGCGGGTGACCATCTGGTAGGTGAGCGCGGCCATGCAGCGCCGGGCTACCTTGCGCACGCTGGAGGGGTGATACCCCATACGCTCCGCCACCTCGCCGGAGTCGTAGCCGAGGCCGTAGCGCAGGCGCAGGAGCTTGCGGCAACGCGGCGGCAGCTCCTCGAGAAGATTGTTGAGATCCCATAACAGCTCGGCCCGCTCCTGCGGCGCCGCCACCGGCTCGGAGAGCAGCTCCAGGATGGCGGTGTCGACCGAGTTGTAGAGGTTGTTCCGCCGCTTGCGCCAGTAGACGACGCAGCGGTTGCGCAGGGTGACGAGCAGCCAGGCCTCGGGGTCCTGGATGACGTCCCACTTCTGGATGGTCGAGATGAGGGCTTCCTGCACCAGATCCTCGGCGTCGTGCGCGGGCACGCGATACCGGCCGAGGACCTGCTTCAGCCTCGGTCGGAGCCGTCGCAGGAGCTGGTCCAGCGACTCTCTACCTACCGGTTGATCGGACACTGCCATTTGCCGTTCGTTTCCTGCCGAGAAGCGGTCCCCGCTTGGGCGTAGCGGCAATGATAACTCGGAAGGAGACTCTTTCCCACCCGCAACGTGGATTCTGCCGGATTCTGCTGGATTTCGGGAGAGACCGCGATGATAGACTTCACCCCCACCATGGCTACTACGGTGCAAATTCGCGATCGCGTCGCCCTGAGCCTCCGCCGGTCGCCGATCATCGGCGTCGTGCGCACCGGCTCGCGCGAGGAGGCCGCCGCCCAGGCCCGGGCGCTGGCGGCGGCCGGCGTCGAGCTGGTCGAGATCACCTTCAGCGTGCCGGGTGCCTCCGGCCTGCTGCGCGAGCTGCTGGCCGCCCGCCCCTCCGAGGGGCCCCCCTGGTTCGGCATGGGGACGGCGACCACGGCGGCGCGGGCCCGCGAGGCGGCGGCCGCCGGGGCCGAGTTCCTGGTGACCCCCAACGTCAGCGCCGAGGTGGCGCGGGAAGCCCGGCAGGCCGGTCTGTTCCTCGTCATGGGCGCGCTCACGCCCACCGAGATCGTGGCGGCGAACGAGCTGGGCGCCGACCTCGTCAAGGTCTACCCGCTGCCGCCGGTCGGCGGGGCGAGCTATCTTGCCACCATCCGCGGACCGCTCGCGGACATCGCCATGCTGGCCGCCGGCGGTTTCGGCGTCGAGGAGATCCCCGCCTACGCCATGGCGGGCGCGGCGGCCTTCGGCCTCGCCGCGCCGCTGCTCGGCGTCGGTCCCGACGACACCGAGACCCGGCGGCGCGTCTCCCGCGCCCTGGCCCTGGCCCGCGGCGACGCCTTCGAGAGGGAGAGAGAGGAGGAGAGATGAACTCGACGCCGACCCCGCCGCGGCAGGTGGTCTTCGATCCGACTCCCGAGATCTACGCCACCGACACCCAGGGTTCCTTCACCTTCCCCTTGCTGGTGGCCGGCAAGTCCTTCCTCGGCACCAGCTCCTACGACGAGGTGCGCTTCGTCTTCTCGATCTGGCATCCCTCCGGGCAGCGCACGATCGACCTCGACCGCGCCTACGTCGAGCTGCGCGCCTCCTTCGATCCGGACGAGGACCACTGGACGAAGATCGCCGAGATCGAGCCCGTGGTGCCGCCCTACGCCGGCGGCGAGAGCTTCGATGGCTGGATCGTCCTCCCCGTCCTCGGCAGCTCCAGCGCCTTCGCCGTGGTGGGCAGCGGCTTCGAGCCCCGCGCCCGCCTGCAGATCCGCGCCAGCGCCTACTTCGTGGCCTGAGGGAAGACCGCGATGTCCGCGCACGCCATCCGCGCCTACCTCGTCTTCACCGGCAGCGGCCCCATCCTGGTGCTCGCCACCTATCCGAGCCTGATGGACGAGCGCCTGGTCGGCAAGCTGCGCTACAAGGGCATCGACAAGTTCATCGCCTACGAGGTGGCGCTCGACGCCGTGCGCGAGCGCTATCCCCACTCCTTCGACAACGTCGCGCGAGACCTCGACGCCGAGGAGGACCTGCGGGTGCTCGACTTCAACGGCCACCAGATCATGGCCAACTTCTCCCTCGACAAGCTGGGCGAGCCGATCAAGGTCGAGGGGTAGTCACGCGGACCAGGGATCGACGAGCACCAAACCGCATCCCTCGAAATGACGGAGATTGCCGGTCGCGAGAGTGGCCTTGCGGACCGCAACGATGCCCGCGATCTGGACATCGCGAATCTCGACTGTGCGACCCGCACGGCGTCGCTCTGCGGCAATACGGCCGGCGGCTTGGGCCGCAGCTTGGTCAAGGGGTAGCACGCGGTTCTCGAGATCCTCTTCTAGTGCCTTCGCGAAAGCCTCTTCCAGCTCTCGCCGCCGTCGGCCGGCAGCCAGGATCTCCAAACCCAGACGGATCTCGAAGATGGTGATCGCGGTCGTCCAAATGGACTCGGCCGGGACGCGATCCAGCCATGCCACGACGATCGGATCCGGCTCGCGCCGCATCAGGGCTGAGACGACGTTCGTGTCGAGCACGATCACGAGTCGAAGTTGGCCGGACGAGGCGGTTGACCACGCAACTCGGGAATGTCTTGTTCGAGGCCTATCCCGGCAAAGCGGGCAGCGAACCGTGATCCGAGCGGCGGCCGGGCGCCGCCCTCGTCTTTCACTGCGTTGCGGAGGATCTCGCGAATTTCCTCTTCAGTGCTGCGACCATGACGACGAGCTCGGCGCTGAAGCTTGATCTTCACGTCGTCATCGAGGTGGCGGACCAGGAGCTGAGCCATACCGCAATGATATCACGATATCACCGGAAGGTCTTCAGGTCATAGCCCAGCTCCCGGAACAGCCGATACGTGAGGGGGATCGGCAGGCCGACGACGTTGGCGTAGTTGCCGAAGACTTCCTCCACATAAAGAGCGCCGAGGCCTTGGACGGCGTAGGAGCCGGCCTTGTCGAGCGGCTCGCCGGTGGCCACGTACCAGTCGATCTCCGGGGGAGACATGGCGGCCATGCGCACGCGCGACGAGGCGACATCGGAGGCTCGCCGGTCCCGGCCGGGGTCCTCCAGGGCGACACCGGTCAGCACCGTGTGCTCGCGGCCGGCGATGCGGGCGAGCATGTGGCGGGCGCCGGCGGGGTCCGGCGGCTTTCCCAGCAGCTCGCCGTCGATCACCACCACGGTGTCCGCCGCCAACACCAGCTCGTCGGCATGAGCCTGCGCCGCCGCCTTGGCCTGCGCCAGTCGCAGCACGGTCGCGCGCGGCTCCTCGCCAGGCAGCGGAGTCTCGTCGAGGTCCACCGCGCGCACCGCGAAACGCAATCCCAGCGCGCCGAGCAGCTCGCGGCGGCGGGGGGAGGAGGAGGCGAGGACGAGGGTGGGGAGAGGAGCGGTCAAGGGGGTCCTTGGTAGGCGGAGCGGCTTGCCCTTCGAAGCCTCACCCCCTGTCCCCCTCTCCCTGACGGGCGAGGGGGGACGCCTGCGAAGGGATCTGCCGAAAAAGGTGGCCTCCTACCGGCAAGACTGGATCTGTTTCGTCCCCCCTCGCCCGTCAGGGAGAGGGGGACAGGGGGTGAGGCTTCGAAGCGCAGGCGGGTTCGATCAGGCAGGACCCCCCTCACGGGTAGTACCCCCGCACCGTCTTCGCCTCCATGCCCGGCTTGGCCATCTTCACCTCGACGGTGCGGAACTTGTCGGAGTCGCCCTCCTGCGAGGACTGATAGGCGAGGAGATACTGCGAGCGCAGCTCCTTCTGAATGGTGTCGTAGATCCCCTCCAGCTCGCTCGCCTGCGCGATGAAGAAGAAGCGCCCGCCGGTCTCGTCCGCCAGCCGCGAGAGCTTGAGGCGCACGTCGGATTCGCGGGTGGAGAGGCCGATGCCCACGGTGTAGAGGGCCACGCCGGAGCGCCGGGCGTACTCCAGCGCCTCGGTGAAGCTGTAGCGGCTCCCCTCGTCCTTGCCGTCGGAGAGGATGATGAGCGCCCGCTTCCCCTTGACGCCGCCGAAGTAGTAGAGGGCGTAGATCAGGCTGTCGTGCAGGGCCGTGTTGCCGGTGGCCGTCAGGCCCGCCAGTCCCCCGGCCAGCACCTCTTCCTGGTTGGTGAAGCGCACCGCCAGCGTCGGCTGGTCGGCGAAGGTGATGACCGCCGCCCGGTCCTTGGGCGTGATGACTTTCTGGAAGAAGCGCAGCGCGCCGCGCACCGCTTGGTCGAGCTTCTCAGCCTCCCCCATCGAGGCCGAGGTGTCGAGCAGGATGCCGGCGTAGATGGGCACGTCCTCCACCCGCTCGAAGCGGCGCACCTGCTGCGGCTCGCCGTCCTCGATCACCTTGAAGTCGTCCTTGCCGAGCCCCTCCACCGGCCGGCCGCGGTTGTCCACCACCGAGGTATACAGCTCGACGAGGTCGACGTTCACCTTGTGGGTGAATTCCGGCGCGTTGATGAGCACCAGGTCCTCGGTGGAGGTGCCGCCGTCGAGGTAAGCGACGGCGCGTACGTAGGTGACCTCGCGCGTCTTGGGCAGGAAGAGCGGCTGGCTGAAGGGCGCTTGATAGAGCGTCGCCACCCGTTCGTCGTTGAGGAAGAACTCCACGCGGTCCAGCCTCTCGCCTTCCGGCACCTCGACCTGCGCCAGGGCGCGCACGCTCGACTGATAGGCCTTGCCGGCCTCCGGCTCGATCAGCCGCACCGCGAAGCGGTGCGGGCCGACGTTCAACTGGATTTCGTCCTCGGCCAGCTTGCGGCCGTCCGCGGCGAGGGCGAGCGCCCGCAGCGTGTGGGCACGCGGCTGGTCGCCGAGATTGAGCTCGACGCTGAACGGCGGCCGGCTCTTGGCGAGCACCGGCCGGCCGTCGAGCTCGAAGCTGACGCGGGAGACGGTGCCGGTGGTGGCGGCCTCGACCCGCAGCTTGCCGGTGATCAGGCCGGGAGGAGGAGGCAGCAGACGGATCGACTGCTCGTCGGACGGCAGGGCCGCGTTGGCCTCGGCGAGCGCAGGCACCGCCGGCGCCGCGGCCGGTGCCGTCTCGGGCGCCGCGGCCTGGGCCGGCGCCGACTCCACCACGGGAACCTCCAGCTCGCGCTCTTCACGGAAGAAGCGCTTGCCGCCCGTGTCCTCGATCTTCATCACCAGCGAGTAGCTCCCCGGCCGCAGGTAGCGCTGGACGACGACCGGGATGGTGTCCGAGGTGACCTCACCCTCCGGCAGGGCGAACCGGTAGCGGAAGTGCTCGAAGAGGTCGCCCTTGTAGAGCACCTCGCCGTCCACCACGAAGCTGTAATGGGAGGCCGTGCTCCCTTCCAGCCGCTCGGGGCTCACCGCCTGGCGCGGCACCGAGACCAGCGCCTGCATCACCGTGCGGCTGCCGAAGCGGCCGGGAAACGAGATGTCCACCTGGGCCGGGAACGACGCCGCGCCGGCCGGCACCTCGGTGGAGAACGAGGAGAAGGTGGAGAGCCACTCCTCGCCGGGCTCGGGGAGGAGCTTTACGGAGGTCTCGACCCGCCGCCAGTCGAGGGCTTCCGCCAGACGGGCCGCGATGTCCTCGCCGCGCGGGCAGATGTCTGCCACCGCCTGCAGGCTGCGCGAAAGATCGGCCGACGGCACGCGCAGATCCTGGGCGAGGATCCACTCCATGCCGTCGCTGGGGCTCCACAGGCGGTACGTCGCGCCGCGGGCGACGAAGACGAGGTTGAAATCGCCGCGGATCTTCTCCGTGCCCGGATAGTCCCAGATCTCCAGCGGCAGCAGCACCTCGCAACGGGCCGGCATGACGTGGGCGGGCTCGCCGTTGAGGAGCATCATGCGGGAGCGTTCGTCCGCCAGATTGCCGAAGCGCTCGCGCGCCGCCTTCGCCCGCTCCTCCCAGCGTTCCTGGAATTCGTTGCGGGCGGTCTGCGGGAAGGGATCGCGCACCTCCCAGAAGCGGCGGATGAAGGCGTCGCGCTGGTAGTCCTTGGCGAGGCCCAGGAACACCTCGCGCTCCTTCGCGTTCATCAGCATCGCCACCGTCTCCAGCCAGGAGGCGTAACGCGGAGCGAGGTCCGCGGGAATCGGCGGTGGCGTCTTGGGAGGAGCCGCGGCGAGCGGAACGACGGACAGACTGGCGGCGGAGAGGACGGCGAGGAACGTACGGCGGAACGGAGACGACATCTTGGCGCGATCCTACCTCAGCTATGTTCCCCCTCTCCCGGTGAGGGTGGGAGGGAGGAGCGCGGGAGAGGGGGTTAGGGGGTGAGGGCTCACGGGTAATACCCCCGGATCGTCTTCCCCTCCAGGCCGGATTTGTTCACCTTGAGATCCATCGTGCGGAAGCCGGGATCGGTACGCGTGCTGGTGGATTGATAGGCGATCAGGTACTGCGAGCGCAGCTCTTCCTCGATGGCGGCGTAGATGCCGGGCAGATCCTCGGCCGCCGCCGGGAAGAAGGCCCGGCCGCCCGTCTCCTCGGCGATGCGCGCCAGCTTCCGCTTCTCGACCTCGTCGCCCAGCCCGATCGAGTAGACGGTGACGCCCGCCCGGCGGGCGAATTCGAGCGCCTCCTCGAAGGTGAAGCGGCTGCCTTCGTCCTTGCCGTCGGAGAGCAGCAGGATGGCCCGCCTGCCTTTGAGGCCGTTGAAGTTGTAGAAGGAGAAGATGAGGCTGTCGTAGAGCGCCGTGCCGCGCTCCGCCTTGAGGCCGGCGAGGCCCCCGGCCAGCGCCTTGAGGTCGCGCGTGAACTTCACCGCCAGCATCGGATGGTCGTTGAAGGTGATGACGGCGGCGCGGTCCTTGGGACGCACCATCCCCTTGAGGAACTGGAGCGCGGCGGCCTGCGCCTTCTCCAGGCTCCCCTCCATCGAGGCCGAGACGTCGAGCGCCACGGCGGCGTGGATGGGAAGGTCGGTCACCCGCTCGAAGCGCAGGATCTGCTGGCGGACGCCGTCCTCGGCCACGGCGAAGTCCCCGGCCGCGAGCCCCGAGCTCACCGGCCGGCCCTGGCGGTCGAGCACCGTGGTGTAGAGCTCGACGAGATCGACGTTGACCTGCTCCAGATACTCGGGAGCGTTGACGAAGACGACGCTCTCCGTGGTGTTGCCGTCGGCGAGATAGGCCACGGCCCGCACGTAGGCGAGCGGCTCGCCCTGGGGCAGCACGATGGGATGGACGTACGGCGGCTGGTAGATCGTCGCCACCCGCGCCTCGTTCAAGTAGAGCTCCACCCTTTCCACGGCCTCGCCCTCGGGAGCTTCGACCTCGGCGCGGGCGAGGAGGCTCGACTCGTAGCGCTTCCCCCTCTGCGGCTCGGCGAGACGGACGCGGAAGCGGTTGCCGGCGGCGTTGATCTGGATCTCGTCGGCGGCGAGGAGCTCGCCGGCGCTGTCGTACGCGGCCACGCCGAGCGTGCGGGTGCGAGGCACCGCGCCGAGGTCCAGCTCGACGCTATAGGGAGGTGCTTTCTTGCTCAGCACCGGCTTGCCCTCGAGCGCGAAGGTGACGCGGGAGATTCCCGGCCCGGTCGTCAGGGTGTCGAAGCGCTGCATGCCGGTCTGGAGCTGGCCCAGGGGCGGCACGATCTTGATCGTCGTATCGCCGCTGCGCAGGGCCGCGTTGGCTTCGGCGAGGATGCGGGCGCTCTCGGCCTCCTCCGCCGTCCGTGCCACGAGCGGCGCGGGGGCGGCGGTCTCCATCGCCGGCACCGAGAGGGCCCTCTCCTCGCGGAAGAACCGGCCGCCGTTGACGTCGTGCAGCTTGACCACCAGCGTGTACTCGCCGGGCCGCAGCGGGCGCTCGAAGGCCAGGGGGAGCGTCTCCGCGGCAACGCCTGCGGGCATGTCGAACTTGTAGCGGAAGCTGTCGAAGAGCACGCCCTCGCGCAGCACCTCGCCGGTCAGCAGGAGGTTGTACGAGCGCGCTTCGCCCAGGGCCGCCTGTCCCGCGGCGCCGGCCGGCACGGTGAGGACGCCCTGGATCACGGTGCGGTTCTGGAAGCGGCCGGGGAACGAGACCGCGAGGCTGGCGGGCAGCGGGACCGCGTCCTCGGGCACGTCCGTCGAATAGGAATTGAAGGTCGAGACCCACTCGCGCCCGGGCGGGTCGGGCCGTAGCGAGATGCGCGCCTCGAGGAACTCCCAGCGCATGCCCTGGCTCGCCACCCAGCCGATGCCGGCGGCGAGCTTCCGGCCGTGCTCCCAGTCGCCGCAACCACCGGCGAGATCCGTGAGCTCCGCGAGGCTGTGCCCGCCGCCCACGTCACTGCCGCCGCCGCCTCGGCCCTGGCCGCGGGCCGGCGTCTGATCCGCGCCGGCGGCGGGACGCTGCTCGAGAACGCTCTGCGCGAAGAGCTCGTCGATGCCCTCGAAAGGATTCCACACCCTGAACGGACCGGCGCCCCATTTGCGGTAGAGGACCACGGAGAACGGCTCGGGGACGCGGTCGGAGCCGGGGTAAAACCAGACTTCGAGCGGCCAGAGGAGCAGCGAGCAGTCCGACTCCACTCGCTCCTCGGGCGGGCCATTGAGGAGGAGCACGCGGGAACGGCCGTCCTTGAGGTCGCCGAACAGGCCGCGGGCCTGCTGGACATAGAGGTCCCAGCGATCCTTGAGCTCGTTGCGCGCCGTGCGCGGCAGCGGATCCCGCACCTCCCAGAAGCGCTTGATGAACGCGTCGCGCTGGTAGTCCTTCTCCAACGCGAGAAACGTCGCCCGCTCGTCCTCGCTGATGAGGACGTCCACCTCCTCGATCCAGGTCCGATACGCCTCGGGAAGCCTGGCCACGGCGGCCTTCTCCTCCGCCGAAACCCGGCGGTCGAGAAAGGAGCTCGAGGTGGGGGAGGTGGAGGTGAGGGGGGTGGAGGCGGCGTCGGCGGCGAAGGGGAGGAGGAGAAAGAGGAGGAACGAGCAGAATTTCAACGTAGGGGCGGGGCTTGTCCCCGCCCGC
>JBIOVX010000297.1:0-7458 GCA_044868005.1 Thermoanaerobaculia bacterium
GGACGATCCACAGCCAGTCTTGCCAATAGGAGGCCACCTTTTTCGGCAAGACCCTCCGTAGGCGTCCCCCCTCGCCCGTCAGGGAGAGGGGGACAGGGGGTGAGGCTTCGGAGGGCAGGACCGTTCAGAATCCCAGATCGGCCATCACCGAGCTGACGCTGCCCGCGCGATGACCTCCACGGGATCCCCGGGTGCCGCCTCGCCGGGCTGCACCACCCGCATGTAGATGCCGCGGAGGTTGCGGTGCCGGAGGTCCGGCTTCGAGACGAAGCGCAGCGCGTCGGGCCCGAAGCGGGCGTGGAACTTCTTGCAGCCGTTGTGCGGCTTCGGCGTCACCTCCAGGGTGGCGTCGCCGACGTGCACGCGGCTGCCCGTGGGCAGGTTGGAGACGGACAGGTCGAGGTCCAGAAAAAGGTTGTCCCCGAACAGCGTCAACGGCTGGCCGTTGGCGATCAGCTCGGCGACGTCGATCTGCATCACCGTGATCTGCGCCTCCGGCCGCGGCTCTTTCTGGCGGCCCCAGGCGTCTCCCGGCAGCCCGGCGTCCGGCTCCAAACGGACCCGCTCGGGCGTCTCGCGCAAGCCGCCTTCCCACCGCCTCACGAGCAGGGCCAGGCGGCCGAGATCCGTCGGCGCTCCAGGCATGGCGGAGAGGCTCCGCTCCAGGTGATCCAGCGTGGCATACCGCGCGGGATCACCCGTCGAGCTGGAGTCCACGGAGCTCATGCCAGGCCTGGGCTACCGCGCCTCAAGGACAGAGATAGAAGGGGTTGCAATCGTATTCATACCCGTCGCAGTAGACATAGCACCCGTTCGAGGTATAGCAGTCGAACTCACCGGTGCAGCTCACCCAATTGAAGGGATACGCGTAACACTTCGTCCTGGCCGAGCACGAAGTGGTCTGGATGGGCTTGTTGGGGTTCATCCAATCCGGCACCTCCGGCACCTGCTGGGCCGGTGACATCTGAGCAGCCGGTACGTTCGCCGGGAGGTCGGCAGCGCCGAGAGCCGCCATAGCGCCGAGACCGAGGAGCGCGAGGATGGGCAGGATGCGCGGGAGCTTGTTCATGGTTTCCTCCTTGTCGGAATGCTACACCAGATCCGGCGGTGGGGAGCCGGGGTGATATCGTGGCCCCGATGTCTCAGGACCGTCTCGCCGCGAGCCTCGACATCGACCGCCGATCGAGCCTCGAGATCGTTCGTATCATCCAGGAGCAGGATCGCCTCGTGGCCGAGGCCGTGGTCCGGGAAGAGGAGCGGATTTCGCAGGCGATCGATCGGATCGCCGAGCGGCTCGCCGGCGGGGGCCGCCTCCTCTACGCCGGCGCCGGCACGAGCGGCCGCATCGCCATGCTGGACGCCGCCGAGCTGCCGCCGACCTTCGGCGTCGAGCCCTCCCTCGTCCGCGTCCTGATGGCTGGCGGCGAGCGGGCCTACTTCGCCGCGGCCGAGGGAGCGGAGGACGACGAGGCGGCGGCCGTCCGAGCGGTACAGGAAAACGTCACCTCAGCAGATGCCCTCGTCGGTATCGCCGCCTCCGGTACGACGCCCTACACCGTCACCGCCGTACAAGAAGCGAAGAGGCTCGGCGCGCTGACGATCGGCGTCACCTCCGCTCCAGACTCGCCGCTGGCACGCGATGTGGACATCGCGATCGTCGTGCGGACGGGGCCGGAGGTGATCATGGGCTCATCACGGATGAAGAGCGGCACGGCGCAGAAGCTCGTCCTGAACACGATCTCGACCGGCGTCATGATTCGCCTCGGCCGTGTCTACTCGAACCTGATGATCGAAATGCCGGCCACCAACGAGAAGCTGCGCCGCCGCGGCGTGCGCATGGTCGAGCTGGCGGCGGGCGTGAGCGGCGCGGCGGCCGAAGAGGCGCTGCGCGAGGCGGGCGGCGAGGTCAAGCTCGCGGCGGTGATGGCGAAGAAAGGCGTCCCGGCCGCGGAGGCGCGGCGGCTGCTCGACGGCCGGACATTGCGCGAGGTGCTCGAGGCGTGAACCGGCTCGATCGGTTGTACGAGACCGCGCGCAAGCGGAGCCGCGTCATCGTCGGGCTGATGTCCGGCACCTCGGTGGACGCCATCGACGCCGTGCTGGTGCGCATCTCCGGCCATGGCTCGCGGGCGCGCATCGAGAAGATCCGCTTCGACAGCTTCCCGTATCCGGCCGACATCCGCAACCGCATCAACACGCTGTTCGACAAGGACCGCGCGACCATCGACGAGATCTGCCACCTCGACTTCGTTCTCGGCGAGCTGTTCGCCGCCGCCACGCGCCGCCTGATCGAAGATGCGGGACTGCGGATGGCGGACGTGGACCTCGTCGCCGCCGCGGGCCAGACGATCTGGCATCGTCCGCGCCCGACGGTAGAAGAATCGACGGCGGAGGTGCCGTGGATCGGCGAGCCCATCGCCACGCGCTCGACGCTCGCCATCGGCGAGCCCGCGGTGATCGCCGAGCGCACCGGCATCATCACGGTCGGCAACCTGCGCGTGCGCGACGTGGCGGCGGGCGGCCACGGCGCGCCGCTCGTGGCCTATTTCGACTGGGCGCAGCTCCGCCACGCGACGCGGGCGCGGGCGATGCAAAACATCGGCGGCATCGCCAACGTCACCTTCATTCCACCCAAGGCGAAGCTGAACGACGTGGTGACGTTCGACACCGGGCCGGGCAACATGGTGATCGACGCGCTCGTCTCCACGCTCACCGAGCAGCGGGAGACGTTCGATCGCGACGGTGCGCGCGCCGCGCGGGGCCGGGTGCGCGAGGAGGCCCTCGCCTGGTGCATGTCCGATCCGTACTTCGAGCTGCGGCCGCCGAAGACGACGGGGCGCGAGCGCTTCGGCCGCCAGTACGCGAGCCGCCTCGTAGAACGCTTCGCCGACGTGCCGCCGGACGACCTCATCGCCACCGCCACCGCCTTCACCGCCGAGAGCATCGCACACGCCTACCGCACGTTCATCGGGCGGCGCATCGACGAGGTGATCGTCGCCGGCGGCGGCGCCAAGAATCCGACGCTGGTGGCCATGCTCCGCGAGCGTCTCCCCGGCGCCGAAGTGCGCGTCTACGAGTACCTGCAGGAGAAGGAAGCGATGGCCATGGCCCTCATCGCCAACGACTCGGTGGCCGGCATGCACACCAACGTCGGACGCCTGACCGGCGGCCGGCCGGCGATCCTGGGAAAGATCTGTCTGTGAGCTGAGATGGCGAACCGACTTCTGCACGGCCGCGCTTTCGTGCGCGGGACCTTCCAGGAAGACGTGCTTGTCACCCTGAACGACGACGTGATCGCCGACGTCGTGCAGACGGCCGACGTCCCCGCCGCCGCGGAGCGCGTGAAAGGCCTGATCGTCCCCGGATTCATCGACTGCCACATCCACGGCGGGGACGGCGCCGATTTCATGGATGCGGACGATGCCGGCAACGCGCGCATCCTCGCCTTTCACGCGAGACATGGGACCACGGCGCTCGCGGCGACGACGCTCTCCGCCTCGCCGCGCGACTTGCGGAACGCCGTGGCGGCGATCGCCAGGGCGTCGCGCGTTCCCGGCAGTCAAATCTGTGCCGTCCACCTCGAAGGTCCCTATATCAACGCCGAGCGCGCCGGCGCGCAGGACCGCTCGTCGATCCGTCCCGCGGACATCCAGGAAGTCGAGACGCTTCTCGCCGAGGCGCCGGAGCTGCGCTGGATGATGACGCTGGCGCCGGAGCTCGACGGCGCGCAGGCCCTCATCGAGCGATTCCGCGAACGGATCAGGTTCTCCATCGGCCACACCGCGGCGGACTACGGTGCCGCGATGGAGGCGCTCCGGTGGGGAGCCTCGCACTTCACGCACCTGTTCAACGCCATGACGGGACTGCACCATCGCGAGCCCGGCGCGGTGGGCGCGGCGCTGCTCTCGGCCGACGCCACCGCGGAGCTGATCGCGGACGGCATCCACGTCCATCCCGCGGTCCTCCGTCTCGCCGCCCGCATAATGCCCGGCCGCATCGCGCTGATCACCGACGCCATCCGCGCCTGCGGCCTGGCGGACGGCATCTACAAGCTGTACCGCCACGAGGTCACGGTGGCCGGCGGCGCGGCGCGGCTGCCCGGGGGCGAGCTCGCCGGAAGCTTGCTCACCATGTCCGCGGCGGTCCGCAACATAGTGGAGCTGGCGGGCCTGCCCGTCGAGAGCGTGATCCCGCTCGCCACCGAGGTGCCGGCGCGCATCCTCGGCCTCGCGGACCGCAAAGGGAAGCTCGAGCGCGGCTACGACGCCGACGTCGTGCTCCTGAGCGAGGACTTGGACGTCGAGCGGGTGTTCATGAGGGCGGCGCGATAGAGCCTCACCCTTCCATCCTCCGATCTCCAGATTTCTATGTAACCGGCGAGCTGCCGCAGCGTCTCCCCCACCGGCGATCCCCAGATCAACACGTAATCCACCCGCCCGCCCGTCCGTTTCGGATAGCCGAGGAGATCGACGCGCGGCGGCTCGGTCTCGATGCCGAGGCGCACGGCCGCCAGGTGTTTGAAAGGGTCCAGGCGGGGCTCGAAATAGATCGGAAAATAATCCTCGCTCGCCTCATACAGTGAAAGATCCACCAGCCGTTTCCGCGCCGCGATGTAGCCGCTGGCGTGGACGTAGGGCTCGGTGCGAAAGACGAGCGGTTGGCCATCCGGCCGCTCTCCCCGATGCGCGAAGGAAAGGAACAGCAGCGTATGGTCAGGCTCCACGTGATCTCCGGCGGCCACGATCTTTGACAGATCCGCGTTGATCCGCGCGTACATCCCGGCGAAGACGCCGAGGAAACCGAGGGCGAGGCCGGCCGCCGCGATCTGGATCGATCGCCTCCGCCACGCGGGATGATCGAGAGTGCCGAACCACAGGATCAGCGCCAGAAAGGGAAACAGGTTGAGGCGATGGTTGATGAAGCCGCCGCCGGCGAGCTCGCTCGGCGCGGCGAAGTAGATCAAGGCGAAGATCACCGCGACCCACAGCAGGCCGTCTCCCATCCCGAACGGCCGCCATTGCCGCGCTCGCAGACAGACGAGAGCAACGATGAAGAAAAGCAGCGCCAGGGCCGCAGCCAGCAGGATCGTCCACCGGCTGACCGACGCGAGCGAATAGAGGCCGCCCAAGTGCTTGATCTTGGCCCACAGCGGCAGCATCGAAATCGTGGCACCCGTTCGACGGCCCACGAAGGAGATCATGAGAACCAGCGCCGGCAAACAGGCAAGGAAAGGACCGAGCAGCCCTCGTCGCGATCCAGTCTTCAGCATTCGCCATCCCACGAGCGCGAGCAGTGCCACGACGGTCATCACCAGCGTGACCGGATGGCAGAAGTAAACCCACAGGATGAGCAGAGCGAGGATGGCAATTCGAGCCGGTGCCATCCTCTCCTGATTTTTCCACCAGAATCCCATCGCGAAAAAGAACGCCGCCAGACTGAAGCAGAAGTTGAAGAATCCCATCTGAAAAAGGAAGTTGTAAGTGAACGGAAAGGACAGGACGGAAAGGAACGCCGCCCGCGGCTCAATCGCCTTCAGGGCATAGCGCACGGAGAGCGGCAACAGGAGGACGTACGCCGTCAGCAGGAGCTTCTCCGCCATGGGCACGGAAACGAAGCTCAGCACTCGGCTCATCAGAAAGAAGATGAACCAGTTCGGCAGCGCCTCCTCGTTCGGCAGGTAGTACTGGCGCAGCAGCCCCGCCTCCGGCTGGTCGTACTGGCGCAGGATGAAGGCGACCGCCTGATGGCCGGGGCCGTCCTGCGTGGGAATGAAGGAGAAGGACCAGAGGAGCGCCAGGTGGAGGGCGAGGAGGAGGAGGAAGAGGAGGGGCTCTCCGGGGAAGGCGCGGCGGATCGGCGCGGTCACGGAGGCGGATGGTATCAGCGAACTCGGACCTTTCCCCCGCCCGAACCCTCACCCCCTGGCCCCCTCTCCCGACCCCCCTCCCTCCCGCCCTCACCGGGAGAGGGGGGAGAAGAAAAAACGGTTGGACGGAGACGGAGGAGGGTTGTGGGAGAATGTTCCGAATTGCTTCAGGAGGGTCAATGGGGATGAGGGAGCTGGCGCGCAGGCTCAGGCGGAACGCGACCGAGGCCGAGAAGATCCTCTGGGAACGACTCCGGGGCCGCCAGTTGCAAGGATTGAAGTTCCTTCGTCAGTTCCCGATCGGTCCCTTCATTGCTGATTTCTGCTGCCGTGACCGCAGGTTGATCGTCGAACTCGACGGAGAGGTGCACGAATCAGCCCAGGAGACGGCCCGCGATACGGAGCGGGACACCTATTTGAGAGGACTCAACTACGTAGTCCTGCGATTTCCTAACCAGCGCGTCCTCGAAGATCCTGACTCCGTGCTGCGAGACATCGCCATCGCGGTTTGGAAAACCCCACCACCCTGGATTCGCCTCAAGCAATGAAAGCTAACCTATTCCCCCTCTCCCGGTGAGGGTGGGAGGGAGGGGGTCGGGAGAGGGGGCCAGGGGGTGAGGGTTCGGGCGGGGGCGATCCGGGTTCCGTTATCATCCTCTCCTCGATGTCTGACCCGACCCACCCCCTGAAGCTGAGCGTCGTCATCCCCTGCCTCAACGCCGAGGCGACGCTCGGCGCGCAGCTCGAGGCGCTCTCGCGCCAGAGCTGGCCGGGCGAGTGGGAGGTGATCGTGGCCGACAACGGCTCGACCGACCGCTCGCGGGAGATCGTGGAGAGCTATCGAGGAAGGATTCCAGGACTGCGATTGGTCGACGCCTCGGATCGCCGGGGACAAGCCCACGCCCGCAATCTCGGCGCCACGGCGGCCACGGGTGACGCATTCCTCTTCTGCGACGCCGATGACGAGGTGGGAACCGGCTGGCTCGCGGCCATGGGCCGAGCGCTGACGGTCCATGATTTCGTTGCCTGCCGCTACGACCAGGAGAAGCTCAATCCGGTCGAGGTGCGGCGCACGCATCTCAATCCTCAGAAGGACGGCCTCACCCGCTACGACTATCCCGATTTCCTGCCCCACGCCGGCGGCGGCAGTCTCGGCGTGCGGCGGCGGGTCCACGAGGCGGTGGGCGGCTTCGACGAGACCTTCCCCGCCCTGGAAGACACGGACTACTGCTGGCGCATCCAGCTCGCCGGCTACACCTTCCACTTCGTTCCTGAAGCCGTGGTCCACATCCGCCACCGGCACGATCTCGGGAGCATCTACCGCCAGGGAGTGAGCTACGGCAAGCACAACGTGCTCATCTATGCGCGGTATCGTTCGAAAGGGATGCCCCGTTTGGGCTGGCTGCCGGGTCTGCTGCGGTGGGGAAAGTTGATGCTCAAGACCCCTCTGATGGTGCTCACCCGCGAGGGACGAGCCCGCTGGCTCTGGCAACTCGGCTGGCGGGTGGGACGGATCGAGGGGTGCTTCAAATATCGAGTGGTGGCGCCGTAGGAATTCCTGGGAGCGCCGGCGTCCTCGCCGGCCTTCTGGA
>JBIOVX010000298.1:0-4572 GCA_044868005.1 Thermoanaerobaculia bacterium
CCCGCACCGTTTCAGGGCGGGGACAAGCCCCGCCCCTACGAAGTCGCCGTTCGGACGCAATCCCCCATGCCCCTGACCTTCGAAATCCTCGCGACCAACGGCCAGGCGCGCCGCGGCCGCCTCACGACTCCGCACGGCGCCGTCGACACGCCGGCGTTCATGCCGGTCGGCACGCTCGGCGCGGTCAAGGGGATCACGCCGCAGGAGCTGGAGGCGGCCGGCGCCTCGCTCCTGCTCGCCAATCTCTACCACCTGGCGCTGCGTCCCGGCATCGACGCCGTCGAGCGGTTGGGGGGGCTCCACGCCTTCACCGGCTGGCGGGGACCGCTGCTCACCGACAGCGGCGGCTTCCAGGTGTGGAGCCTCGGCGGCTTGCGCACTCTGGACGCGGAGGGTGTGACCTTCCGCAGCCACCTCGACGGCTCGGCGCTCCGCTTCACGCCGGAGGGGGTGGTGAGCTTCCAGGAGAGGATGGGCGTCGACGTCGCCATGATGCTCGATGAGTGCACGCCCTGGCCGGCGGAGCGGGCCGCGGCGGCGGCCTCCTGGGAGCGCACGCTCGGCTGGGGGCGGCGCGCCCGTGAAGCCTGGGGCGGCAAGGGCGGCGGGCTCTTCGGCATCGTCCAGGGGAGCACCTACCGCGACCTGCGCGAGCGGGCGGCGGCGGAGCTCGCGGAGCTGGACTTCGACGGCTACGCCATCGGCGGCGTGGCGGTGGGCGAGCCCGAGGGCGAACGCCGGGCGGTGGTGGAGTGGACGGCGCCGGCGCTGCCGGCGGACCGGCCGCGCTACCTGATGGGCGTCGGCTACCCCGAGGACATCCGGCATGCCGTGGCGCAGGGCGTGGACCTCTTCGACTGCGTGCTGCCCTCGCGCAACGCCCGGCACGGCGTGCTCTTCACCCGCGAGGGGGTGCTGAAGATCCGCAACGCCCGCTACCGCGAGGACCCGCGGCCGGTCGATGCGCAGTGCGGGTGTCCGGCCTGCCGGCGCACCTCGCGGGCCTTCCTGCACCATCTCTCGCGGGCCGGCGAGCTCACCGCGGCGGTCCTCGGAACCCTGCACAACCTGCGCTATTACCTTGACTTTATGGCCGGCCTCCGGCAGGCTATTGAGCTCGGTGCGTTGACGGAAGCGGCGAGCCTCGCCCGCGCCCCCGGCGAAGATCCGCCGGAGGGGCCCGGCTTCAGGTCTCTGACGGTCTCTTCCGATCCCCTTGAGCAAAGGAGCTCCTGACGGCAGGCCGATCCTGTCCGGATGCCACGCATGAATACATTTCTCAGTGCTTCGACGGCCCTCGCCCTCCAGGCTTCCCAGAGTCCCCTGGGCATGCTGGGCGGCCTCGTGCCCATGCTCCTCATCTTCGTCATCTTCTACGTCGTGCTCATGCTGCCTATGCAGCGGCAGCGCAAGGCCCTGCGGCAGATGGTCGAGAACCTGAAGAAAGGCGACCGCGTGATCACCTCCGGCGGCCTCTACGGCGAGGTCACCGCGGTGGAGGGAGCGACGGTGATGCTGCGCATCGCCGACAACGTCCGCGTGCGGGTCGCCAAGTCGGCGGTCTCCGGCCTCGAGGACGACAGCAGCAGCGAAAAAGGGAGTAAACCATGAAACGACCCCTGCTCTGGCGCGGTCTCCTCATCCTGGCGGTGACCGTCGTCTTCGTGGCGTTGTTCTACCCGCCGAAGAAGAAGATCAACCTCGGCCTCGACCTGCAGGGCGGCATGCACCTGGTGCTGCAGGTCCACACCGAGGACGCCCTGCGGGCGGAGACGGACTCCGACCTCGCCCGCCTGGTCGACCTCGCCCAGGAAGAGGGCGTCACCGGCGTCAAGGGCCGGCGGACGGGGGACGCGGCGTTCGCCATCTCCACCGCTTCCCCCGAGGCGCGGGACAAGATCGCCGCCCTCCACAGCCGTTACTTCGAAGGCCGCTGGGACCTCTCCCGGCAGGGCGAGGACATCGTCCTCACCATGAAGACGCCGGCCGCCAACGAGGTGCGCAACAGCGCGGTGACCCAGGCGGTGCAGACCATCCGCAACCGCGTCGACGCCTTCGGCGTGGCCGAGCCGGTGATCCAGCCCCTGTCCACCGGGCACCGCATCCTCGTCCAGCTTCCCGGCGTGGACGATCCGGAGCGCGTGCGGCGGCTGATCAAGAGCACCGCCTTCCTCGAGTTCCGCGTCGTCAAGTTCCCCAAGGGCGGCGGCGGCGTCGGCAGCCGCGAGGAGATCCTCGCCAACTACGGCGGCCAGCTCCCCGACGACGTGGAGATCCTCGAGGGCGACCGCGTGGACGACAACCAGCAGGTCGTCGGCAAGCTCTACTACGCCGTGGAGAAGCGGCGCACCGTCACCGGCCGCGACCTCGCCAGCGCCAAGCCCGGCATGGGCCAGTTCAACCAGCCCGTCGTCGAGTTCACCTTGAAGCCTCAGGGGGCCGAAGCCTTCGGCGAGATGACCGGGAAGAACGTCGGCTCGGGCCTCGCCATCGTGCTCGACGGCCGGGTGGTCACCGCGCCGGTGCTCAAGTCGCGCATCTCGGACCGCGGCCAGATCGAGGGCAGCTTCACGCAGCAGGAGGTGCAGGACCTGGTGACGACGCTGCGCTCCGGCTCGCTGCCGGCCAGCATCACCTACCTGGAAGAGCGCACGGTGGGCGCTTCGCTCGGGCGCGACGCCATCCGGGACGGCCTGCGCGCCGGCCTCGTCGGCACTCTCCTCGTCGTCTTCACCATGCTGCTGTACTACCGGCTGTCCGGCGTCAACGCGGTGACGGCGCTGATCCTCAACATCATCATCCTGTTCGGCGGCATGGCCGCGTTCGGCTTCACGCTGACCCTGCCGGGCATCGCCGGCGTCATCCTCACCATCGGCATGGCGGTGGACGCCAACGTCCTGGTGTTCGAACGCATCCGCGAGGAGCTGCGCGCCGGCCGCACCGTGCGCTCGGCCATCGATCTCGGGTTCGACCGCGCCTTCACGTCGATCATCGATACCCACGTCACCACCCTGGTTTCGGCGCTGATCCTGCTGCTCGTCGGGACCGGCCCGATCAAAGGTTTCGGAGTCACCCTGTTCATCGGTCTTCTCGCCTCGCTGTTCACCGCGGTCTTCGTGAGCCGCTGGCTCTTCGACGTGGTGCTCGCCAAGCGACGGGTGCAGAAGCTGTCGATCTGAGGCCGGGTAAGCGCGAACGCAAGGAGCAAGCCATGGAACTGCTGCACGATACTCACATCGACTTCATGAAGTACCGCCGCTTCTGGATCGTGGTCTCCCTGATCCTGGTGGTGGTGGGCTTCTACGCGATCTTCGGCCCGCACAAGCTGAACTTCGGCATCGACTTCGCCGGCGGCACCCAGATCATCGCTGCCTTCCGCGAGCAGCCGGACCTCGACCGCATCCGCACCGTCCTCGAGCAGGAGGGCATGCGCGAGGCGGTGATCCAGCGCTACGGCACGGCCGAGGAGCACCAGGTGGTGATCAAGACGGCGGTGGCCACCGGTTCGGAAGAGGGCAGCCGCGAGCGCGTCGTCGGCGCCCTCAACCGCGCCTTCAACCAGGGGCGCACCGGCCTCGACCTCAACCAGGTGGGCCGCGACGGCCTGGTCGAGTTCCTCGTCCGGGCCGATCCGGACCGCGTGGCCGCGCGCGGGCCCGAGGCGGCGCGTTCCCACTACGGCAAGGTCGCCGACTCGATCGTCAGGGAGCGCCGGCAGAACGGCATCTTCACCTCCATGGACCGCGTCGCCCGCGTGCCCGGGGTGTCGCCGGCCGTGGCCTCCGCGCTCCAGCGGGGCGCCGCCCTCGGCACGTTCGCGGTGCTGGGCGTCGAGAACGTCGGTCCCCAGGTCGGCTCCGAGCTGCGCCAGAAGGGCTTCTGGGCAGTCATCCTGGCGCTCCTCGGCATGCTCTGCTACATCTGGTTCCGTTTCGAGCTGCGCTTCGGCATCGGCGCCATCATGGCGTCCATCCACGACGTGACGGTCACCCTGGGCCTCTTCACCCTGCTCGGTTTCGAGTTCAACCTGACGACCATCGCCGCCTTCCTCACCCTCGTCGGCTACTCGGTCAACGACACCGTCGTCATCTTCGACCGCGTCCGCGAGAACATGCGGAAGAGCCGGCGCAAGCCGCTCATCGAGCTCCTCAACGAGAGCCTGAACGAGACCCTGTCGCGGACCATCATCACCTCGGGCCTGACCTTCCTCACGGTGCTGGCGCTGCTCGTCCTCGGCGGCGACGTGCTGCGCGGCTTCGCCTTCGTGATGACCATCGGCATCATCGTCGGCACCTACTCCTCGATCTACGTGGCGAGCCCGTTCGCGCTGCTCTGGGAGGACCTCTTCGGCGTGCAGGGCAAGTGGCGGAAGGGCAAGCCGGGTGCCCTCTCGCGCGGCCCGGGCGGCACGGAAGGCCGCGGCGAGCCCCGCGCCGAGCCGCGCGAGCCGAAGGCCGAGCCCCCCCGCACCGGCGAGCTGCCCGCGCGCCGCCGGTCGCGCCAGTCGCGGCGGCGGGCCTGATCGCCGATCCCCGCGCCCGGCGCTTCCGCACCGGGCTGACGAAACGTCGC
>JBIOVX010000299.1:0-39319 GCA_044868005.1 Thermoanaerobaculia bacterium
GACGCCTGCGAAGGGATCTTGCCAGAGTCGAGGCCTCCTCTCTGGCAATAAGGTTCTGAAGAGTCCCCCCTCGCCCGTCAGGGAGAGGGGGACAGGGGGTGAGGCTTCGAAGGGCAGAGCGGAACGAGTTTGTAAGGACGCTTGAACTTCGAGGTATCGAATCATGGATCTCCCCCGCTACCACCGTCTGACCTCGGCCTATTACCGGCTGGAAGGCCAGCGCTGCCAGAAATGCGGCGCCGTGCAGTTCCCGCCGCGCGGCGCCTGCGGCGAATGCAGGAACCAGACGCTCGAGACCTATCGCTTCTCGGGACGCGGCACCGTGTACTCCTTCGCCGAGGTGGCGCAGGCGCCTCAGGGCTTCGCCGCTCCCTACGTCGTCGCGTTGGTGGAGCTGGAGGAAGGGGTGCGCGTCACGGCGCAGCTCACCGACGTGGATGCGGACGAGGTCGAGATCGGCATGCCGGTCGAGATGGTGACGCGGCGGCTGCAGGAGAAGGGGCCGCACGGCTATCTCGTCTATGGCTACAAGTTCCGGCCGGTGCTGGAGCAGAGGCGGGCATCATGAAGCGGGCGCGCTGGGTGGAGCTCGACGAGGCCGTCGCGACGGTGCCGGACGGCGCTTCCGTGGCGCCGGGGGGCTTCATGCTGGGCCGGGCCCCCATGGCGCTCGTCTTCGAGCTGGTGCGTCAGGGGCGGCAGGGGCTGCACGTCGTCTCGCTGCCCAATCCCCTGCCGGCGGAGATCCTGGTGGCGGCGGGCGCCGCGAGCAAGGTGGAGTTCCTCTTCGCGGCGATCTCGCTGGACAGCCGGGTGCGGCCCATGCCGTGTCTCAAGCGGGCCATCGAGGCCGGCACTCTCGACTGGGCCGAGCACGACGGCTACCGCGTGGTCCAGCGCTTCCGCGCCGCGAGCATGGGGCTTCCCTTCCTGCCGGTGCCGGACGCCGACGCCTCTGCTCTCTCGCGGCTCGATCCGTTGCCGCGGGTGATCGATCCTTTTACCGGCGAGGCGGTGCCGGTCGAGCGAGCTTTTCATCCTGACGTCGCCTTGATCCATGCCCGCGCCGCGGATGCGGACGGCAACCTGTGGATCGAGGACCCCACGACAGACCTCCTGCTCGCCGGCGCCGCCCGCCGGGTGATCGCCACGGCCGAGGAGCGCGTCGAGCGCGTGCCCCGCGCCACGATCCCCGGCTTCATGGTGGACATGGTCGTCGAGGAGCCCATGGGCGCCTTCCCCACCGGCTGCCTCGGCCTCTACCCCGCCGACGCGGCGCACCTGGAGGGCTACCTCGCGCTCGCCGAGCAGGGCCGCGAGGCCGAGTACCTGGAGGGCGTCATCCGCGCCTCCCGCCGGCAGGCCGAGCTGGCCGAGGAGGCGGCATGAGCGCGCTCGGCAACGTATCCGATCCCGCCACGCCGGCCGAGACCGTCGTCGCCGCCATGGCGCGCGAGATCGAGGACGGCGCCGTGGTGGCGACGGGCGTGGCCTCGCCGCTGGCCATCCTCGCCATCGCGGTGGCCAAGGCCACGCACGCGCCGCGCCTGACGTATCTCGCCTGCGTCGGCGCCCTCGATCCCGAGATTCCGAAGCTGCACGCCTGCTCGGAAGATCTCGGCTACCTCGACGGCCGCCGCGGCGAGGTGACCATCCCTGATCTCTTCGATCACGCCCGGCGTGGGCGCGTCGACGTCATGTTCTTCGGCGCCGCCGAGGTGGACGGGACGGGCGACACCAACCTCTCCGCTGCCGGTCCGCTCGCGCGTCCGAAGGTGAAGTTCCCCGGCGTGGCCGGCGCGGCCACTTTGCGCAAGTGGATCGCCAAGCCGGTGATCGTCCTCGGCCGCCAGAGCCGGCGCAATCTCGTGCCCAAGGTCCAGGTCTCCTCCACCAGCGATCCCGGCCGGCGCACGCGGCTGCTCACCGATCTCGGCGTCTTCGAGCTGGGCGGGGAGGGCGCGGCGCTCGTCGCCCGCCATGCGTGGGCCGCGGAAGAGGCCATCGCCGAGCGCACCGGATTTTCTTTCCAGACCGCGCAACCGTTGTCCGTCACACCCGCACCTTCCCCCGAGCACGTGCGCGCCATTCGCCGCATCGACTCCGACGGCCTTCGCGACCGTCTGATTGGTTAGGAGCCAGCCATGGAAGCCATCGTCCTCAGAGCTTTCGGATCCCCCGACAACCTGCGGCCGGAGACTGTCGCCGATCCCTCGCCGGGCTTCGGCGAGGTGCTGCTGCGCGTCGAGGCCTGCGGCGTCTGCTATCACGACGTGATCAACCGCCGGGGCAACCTGCCGCGCACGCACGTGCCGGCGATCCTCGGGCACGAGGCGGCCGGCGAGGTGATCGCACTGGGTCCCGGCGTCGAAGGCTGGGCCGTGGGCGACCGGGCGGCGACGCTGCAGCGCCTCTCCTGCGGCGGCTGCGCCCACTGCCAGGCCGAGCGCAACAGCCTGTGCAAGACGGACACGCGCTTCTTCGGCGAGGAGATCCCCGGCGGCTACGCGGCGTACATGGCGGCTCCCGTGGCAGGGCTCGGCCGCGTGCCGGCTTCGGTTCCCTGGCCCGTGGCCGCCGTCACCTGCTGCACCACGGGCACGGCCGTGCACTGCCTGCGCACGCGCGGCCGGCTGATCCCGGGCGAGACCGTGCTGATCACCGGCGCCTCGGGCGGCGTCGGCATGCAGGCCGTGCAGCTCGCCCGCCACGACGGCGGCCGGGTGATCGCCGTCACCTCCAGTGCCGGCAAGGAGGAAGTCCTCTATGAGGCCGGCGCCGACGAGGTGATCGTCAGCCCCGATCTGGACTTCGCCAACGAGGTCAGAAAGCGCACCAACGGCCACGGCGCCGATCTCGCCCTGGAGATCGTCGGCAGCCTCACCTTCGCCCAGACGCTGAAGAGCCTCGCCGCCGGCGGCCGGCTGGTCACCGTCGGCAACCTGGAGACCGGGATGGTCAACCTGAACCCCGGTCTGATCATCGTCAAGGAGCTGGAGATCCTCGGCGCCTACGCCACCACCCAGGCCGAGCTGCACGAGGCCCTGCGCCTCGTCGAAACCGGCGCTCTGCGCTCCTGGGTCTCGGACGTCCTGCCGCTCCACGAGGCCGCGCGGGCGCACGATCGCCTGGAGAAGAAGGAGGTCGCCGGCCGGCTGGTGCTCGAGCCGGTGCATTGAGGAAGGCGGACGTTGACGCGTCTCGCGATCTCCGCTACGCCGAGTCCTTGCAGGAAGCGTTAACCTGTCGATCAGACCGCGGGAATCTCGGCGATATCGAGAAAAGGAAAGATTCCGAAATCTCCAGGGTTGAGGGTGACGAACCTCCGTACCCCGGCCGACTCCAGAGTGGCGGCGAGGGCGGTGTCGAGAATCCTCTTCCGTCCCAGTTGCAGCCGATTCATCAACTCCAGCGTGCGCGGCAGCACCTCGGGATCTGGGAGGATTTGGACGACTTCTTCGGATTCCCACAGAGCCCGTGCGATGCGGAGGGCTGACGGCATCGGCAGAGGATTCTCGAACCTTCTGGGATCCGTCACAGCATGAAGGAATTCGTGGACGACTTGGGGAGTCACGCCGAGGAGCAGACCGCCCTCGCGGACCTCTCTCTCGATGAGCTGGCGGACGACTTCATGGCGGGAGCTTCCCTCCATTGCCCAGGCAACAAGAACATCGGTGTCGATCCCGAGGATCACCGCTCACGCATCTCGTCCAGGAGCTCATCCCGAGTCCATGGAGCTAGCAGCGGTCCGCTCGGATGGGGACGCAAATCGAAGATGGAACCCTTTCGCGTTCCTCTCCGATCCAGGTACTCCACCATCGCTTCCCGAATCAATTCAGCGACCGGCTTACCTGTGCGCTCCGCAAGGGATTTGAAGGTCCGGTAATCCTCGTCTTCGACGTGGAGAGAGATCGGCTTCATAGGTACATCATATATAGGAATCCAATATAGGTCAACGAGGCCGCGCGGGCACACGACCGCCTGGAGAAGAAGGAGGTCGCCGGCCGGCTGGTGCTCGAGCCGGTGCATTGAGCTCCCGCGGAGGGGAGCGCAACCGGCTTCTACGGCGAGGCCACCTGGACGAACGTACCCGGCCGCCGCCCGTTCTTGAGCGACAGCTTGCTGTTGATCGTACAGGCCCCCGCCGGCGGCGAGGCACAGGACTGTGTCGGCTCGATGAACGTCATGCTGTAGCCGATGTGAAGCCGCTCGAGATTGACGTTACCTTTCGACAGCCTGCCGAGAGTCGTGGGCGTGAAGGTCATCGTCCCGGTCGCCTGCTCGCCGTTTTCGGAGATGCAGATCTTGAACGCGTGACTGTGGCCATCCTTGAAGGCGACCGTGACCGGGCTCACGCTCTCCAGGGAGAGCTCGACCAGCTTGATGTCGATCTTCTCGGCGACGCCTTTCCCCTTGAACTTGGCGTTCTTGGTCCGGCGGACGCAGGTGTCGACGTCCGTCGTCTCGGTCGTGCGCTGCTTCACGGTGTGCACCGTTCTCTCCGAGCTCACGTTGCCGTGGGGATCGAGGTACTCGATCTTGGTGTCGACCTGGCAGCCGCACTTGTTCTTGACGGTGTCCGGACTGAGCGGGAGCCCCTTGAGCTTGACGGTCACGTGAGCCGGCTTGAAGCCGGAGCAGGCATCAGGGGGGAGGAAGAGGCTCGCCTCCGTTCCCGGCTCCGTGTGCCAGCAATCGGTTCCTTCCTTGATCCCGGGACCCGCGGCCGCCGGCGGCTGGGCCTCGAGGCTCGAAAACGCCAGCACGACCGCTAACGCGGCGATCACCACCCACAGCTTTCTGGATGGGTTGCACATGACACCCTCCTTTCGGGGCTTGGGAGGCCCCCTGGGCAAGACGTCGCGCGCTTCGAAGCGAAAGGGATAAGAGAGCCTACAAAAGAAACATCATAGCATAAGCTGGCATACCGAAGCTGGTAGATCCTCGAGCCGCACGGTACACGGACGGACAACGCTCGCGCACATTTATGCTGTGATGCGATAGACTGCGCCCATGATGGCAGTCCGCCGTCTGCTCTTCCCCATCCTCGCCCTGGCACTTCTGTGCGTTCTCGCCGGCGGTGCGGCCCCTTCCAAGGCTGCCCAGCGCCCGAACATCATCCTGATCCTGACCGACGATCAGGAGCTGAGCACCCTCGCCTCCATGCCGCGCACGCGCAACCTGATCGCGCGGCAGGGCATGACGTTCACCCAGCACACCGTGCCGCTGTCGCTCTGCTGCCCGTCGCGCGCCACGATCCTCACCGGTCTCTATCCCCACAATCACGAGGTCTACACGAACTTTCCTCCCGACGGCGGCTTCGAGCGCTTCGACGAGCTGCGGCACGAGGAGACGACGATCGCCACGGCTCTCCATGCCGCGGGTTATCGCACGGCTTTGATCGGCAAGTATCTGAACGGCTATCCCGGAGAGGAGACGAATGCGTACGTTCCCGCCGGTTGGGACGAATGGGCGAGCCCCGTCCAAGGCAGTCCCTACGCGGCCTACCGCTACACGCTCAACGAGGACGGCAAGACCGTCAAATACGGCAGCGGCCCCGAGGCGTACATGACGGACGTGCTGGCCGGCAAGGCCACGGCGTTCGTGCGCACCGCCGCCGCGAGCGGCCAGCCCTTCTTCCTCTACCTGGGCACCTACGCGCCGCATAAGCCGGCCACGCCGGCGCGGCGCCACGCCGGCCTCTTCGCGGACCTCCAGGCGCCCCGCACGCCGTCGTTCGACGAGCCGGACGTGCGCGACAAGCCGAAGCGCATCCGCGCCCTGAAGCGCCTCACCGCCGGCCAGATCGCCACCCTCGACGGCCTGTACCGCAAGCAGATCCGGTCGCTGCAGGCGGTGGACGAAGCCGTGGCGGCGCTGGTCCAGGCGCTGGAGGAGACCGGCCAGCTCGCCAACACGTACATCCTCTTCACCTCGGACAACGGCTATCACCTGGGGCAGCACCGGCTGGAGCCCGGAAAGTACACGCCTTACGAAACGGACGTCCGCGTGCCGCTGCTGATCCGCGGCCCCGGCGTGCCGGCAGGCGCCACCTCGGCCGCCCTGACGTCGAGCGTGGACCTCGCGCCGACCCTCGCCGAGCTGGCCGGCGCAACGCTCGGAGTGCCGGCGGACGGCCGCTCCTTGACACCTCTCTTCCAGGGCCAGACGCCGGCGGATTGGCGCCAGGTCGCCCTGCTGGAGCAGTTCGAGTTTCCGCCGGCGCCGCCCAAGAACGACAAGACGCTCGAGCCGCCGGATCTCCAGGACGAGAAGGCGGTCGCCGGCTACCCCGCCCACCGGGGCCTGCGCTCGGCGGACTTCAAGGTCGTGGAGTACGGCACGGGCGAGCGGGAGGTCTATGACCTGCGGCAGGATCCGGAGGAGCTCGTCAACCTGCGCAACCGGGTGTCGCGAAAGTGGCTGAACGATCTCGCGCAGCTCGCCCGGGACTTGAGCTCCTGCGCCGGCAAGGCCTGCCGCCAGATCGAGTCGCGGCCGGTGCCGCCTTCCTTCTGAGGCTCAGAACCGGGTGAGGTCGAGCCATTACTCCGCTACGATTTCACAAGACGACGGCTCGCCTTTATCCGGCATCAGCTTGATCGCCAGGCGGCGGGTCAGACCGCCCACGACGCGCACGCCCGGACAGGTGACCTCGCCAAATCCCTCGCGCGACGCCGCCGCGATGTAGACGCCGGAGGCGAGGCCCTTGAAGTGGAAGTCGCCTTGTCCATCGGAGGTCTGCTGCTGGTCGGCTCCCTTCCCCGTCTTGAGCAGCTTGATGCTGACGCCCTGCACGGGCTGTCCCTGGCCATCCTGCACGTGGCCGTCGACTTCGCCGGAGCCCTGCGCGAGAGCCGGGCCGCCGAGGGCCGGCAGCCATGCGGCGAGGACGGTGACGGCAAGAAAACGGGACCTGGCTTCAGCCATGATCGTCTCTCCTTTGAGCCTTCGCCTCCCGAGACCGCAAACAGGATAGACCTGCATGCTAGCAAATCGTGTCCTTGCTGTCCCTGCCGTCCTTGTTATCCTTGGCGGAGGCCATGAGACTCGAAACCGAACGGCTCGCGCTGCGCCGCTGGCGGGAGGACGACGCGGAGGCTCTCGCCCGCCAGGCCAACAACCGCGGGATCTGGATCAACCTGCGCGACCGCTTTCCCCATCCCTACACGCCGGAGAACGCCCGCGAGTGGATCGGCCGCTGCCTCGCCGCTCCCGATCCGCCGCTCAACCTCGCCGTCGAGCACGCGGGCGGGCCCATCGGCGGCGTCGGGCTGCAGGCGTGGGAGGACGTCGCCCGCTTCACCGCCGAGGTCGGTTACTGGCTCGGCGAGGATTTCTGGGGCCGTGGTTTCGCCACCGAGGCCCTGACGCGCTTCACCGCCTACGCCTTCGAGAGCTTTCCTTTCGAGCGCCTGGAGGCCTGGGTGTTCGCCACCAACCCTGCCTCGCGGCGGGTGCTGGAGAAATCGGGTTACGAGTACGAGGCGACGCTGCGGCGCAGCGCCTTCAAGGACGGCCGCTTTCTCGATTGCCACGTCTACGCGCGCCTACGCCCGCGCTGACGACAAGATCAAAGGAGGGATCCGATGCGCCACGCCATCCCCGCCGCCCTGCTCCTCGCCGCCTTCGTTCTCGCGGCCCTGCCGCTCGCCGCCCAGCCCGCCGCGGACACCGCCACCGCGCCGGCGGTTCGCACGGGCCCTCACCCCTTGCCCCTCTCCCGCTCCCTCTCTTCCCACCTCACCGGGAGAGGGGAACAAGAGGCAGCCTCCCGGCCCGTGCCGGTGCCGCCGCCCAGCGACAAGGCCATGCGCCGCTACCGCAGCGGCAACGTGCTCTGGGTGATCGGCACGCTCTGGGGCTTCGCCGTGCCCTGCCTGCTGCTCTTCACCGGCTTCTCGGCCCGGCTGCGCGACGCCGCCGCCAGGATCGGCCGCCGGCGCTTCCTCACCATCGCCGTCTACGGCGTCCTCTTCACCCTGGTGACCTTCGTCCTCGACCTGCCGCTGGCGTTCTATACGGGCTTCGTCCGCGAGCACGCCTACGGCCTTTCGGACCAGACCGCCGCCAAGTGGTGGAGCGACGCCTTCACGGCCCTGGGGATCGGCTGCCTCTTCACCGCGCTCCTCCTCTGGTTTCCCTACTGGCTGCTGCGCAAGAGCCCGCGGCGATGGTGGCTCTACACCGGCCTCGCCACGGCCCCCCTGCTCGCCCTTCTCCTCTTCGTTACCCCGATCTGGATCGAGCCGCTGTTCAACGACTTCGGACCGATGAAGGACAAGGCCCTGGAGGCGCAGATCCTGGCCCTGGCCGACCGCGCCGGCATCGAGGGCAGCCGCGTCTTCGAGGTCAACAAGAGCGTCGACACCAAGACGGTCAACGCCTACGTCACCGGCTTTCTGAACACCAAGCGCATCGTCCTCTGGGACACCATCCTGGCCAAGCTGACGCCGCGGGAGGTGCTCTTCGTGATGGGTCACGAGATGGGCCACTACGTGCTCGGCCATATCGTCCAGATCATCGCCCTGGGAACCGCGCTCGTCCTGTTCGGCCTGTGGACGATCCACCGCTCGGCCGGCGGCCTCATCGCCCGCTTTGGCCACCGGTTCGGCTTCTCCGAGCTGGCGGACGTCGCCTCCCTGCCGCTCATCGCCCTGCTCTTCAGCCTCGTCGCCTTCGTGCTGTCGCCCGCCGTCCTCGCCTTCTCCCGGCACGAGGAGCACGAGGCGGACCGCTTCGGCCTGGAGATCGGCCGCGACAACCACGACTGCGCTACCGCCTTCGTCAAGCTGCAGCAGGAAAACCTGAGCAATCCGCGCCCCGGACTGCTCTACAAGCTCTGGCGCTCCTCCCATCCGCCGCTCGGCGAGCGCATCGACTTCTGCAACCGGTACCGCCCCTGGGAGACGGGCCAGCCGCTGAAGTATGGAACCCTGATCCGGTAGGCCTCCCGACCTCAAATTTCTTTTCCCTGCCGGCTCGCTTTCGCCAGGGTCGAGCACCGTCATTCAGTAGGGGCAAGTAACTTCAAGGGATTGACTGATCGGCCCCGGTCCGACAGTCCGTTTCGTTCAGAGACCAAGCTTGCCATTCGTGTAGACGGATGGATGGAAGGGTTTTTTGCGTCTGTGGATCCGGGACCGGAGTTTCGGATGCGGACCCTGGGGGGTGGGGTCCGCAGCCCTTCCGAGCGTCGGTTCCTTTTTCCTTCAAGGAGGAAGCAAATGAAGGGAATCAGCACGAAATGGATCAAGCGTCTCCGTGTCTCCGAGGGGGTCCTCCTGGCTATTCTGGCGCTGTCTGTGCCGCTGGTGTACGCAGCCACGGAAGCTCCGGCCGGATTCGACAACCTCACCAACGGCTTCACGACGCAGGCGCAGTTCGACCTCGACCGTGACGTCTTCGACGAGGTCGAAGACATCGACGAGGGTCTGGGCCCGGTCTACAACGCCCAGGCCTGCCGGGAGTGCCATCAGAACCCGGTCAGCGGCGCCACCAGCCAGGTCACCGAGCTGCGGGCGGGCCACTTGGACTTTTTCGGCAACTTCGTCAACCCGCCGGGCGGCTCGCTGATCAACGACCGCGCGATCGACGCCCTGATCCAGGAGCGTCTGACCACGGCGGACAACATCGTCGTCGACCGCTCGTCGCGCAATGTCCTGGGCGACGGCTTCGTCGAGGCGATCGCCGACAGCACGTTCACCACCATCCGCAACAGTCAGCCGTCCGGCATGCAGGGCCAGATCATCAACGTCCCCATCCTGGAGTCTCCCGGCTTCACCCGGGTCGGTCGCTTCGGTTGGAAGGGCCAGCAGGCCAGCCTGATCTCCTTCGCCGCCGACGCCTACCTGAACGAGATGGGGATTACCAGCCCGCTGCAGCCCACCGAGAACACCTCGATGGGCAACTCGGTCGCGGCCTTCGACGAGGTTCCCGATCCCGAGGACAGCGGCACGGCCTTCGGCCCTGACGTCGAAGCCTTCGCCCGCTTCATGCGTTCCACCAAGGCGCCGCCGCGCGACACGGCCCTCGCCGGCACGTCCGACGCCATCGCCGGCTCGAACCTGTTCGTTTCGATCGGCTGCTCTCATTGCCACCGCACGTCGATCACCACCGCTCCGGTGGGGACGGTGTTCAACGGCACCGGCGCCGGCAAGTTCACGGTGACCGCCGCCCTCGGCGACAAGATCATCCATCCCTACAGCGACTTCCTGCTGCACGACGTGGGCACCGGCGATGGTATCGTGCAGAACGGCGGCCAGTCGACGCGCAACAAGCTGACCACGCCGCCGCTCTGGGGCCTGCGCACCCGCGCCCGCTTCATGCACGACCTGTTCAACGTCACCCGCACCAACGCCATCCTGCGCCACACCAACGAGGCCGAGCCGGTCATCCAGAACTACATCAACCTCAGCACCACGCAGAAGAACCAGATCGGCACCTTCCTCAACTCGCTGTAAACCCTCCCGCGGAGCCGGCCGGGTCTTGACCCGGCCGGCCCCGTTGCGTTAAATCGGCCGGCGCCCGCGAGGGACCTTGTGGAGGGACCTGCATGCTCTGGAGACGATTGCCGTTCGTCCTCGCCGTCATTCTCTTTCTGACCTCGGCCTGCAGCGGCGAAAAAGGCGACGACCGCTTCCCGGCGGAGGATCCCAACGCCGTCAGGGTGGGAGCCATCATCCCGCTCTCCCGAGAGTACGAATCTCTCGGCGCCACCCAGAGGCTCGCCTATGGATTGGCCCAGGCCGACGCCCGCCAGCAGCGCCGGCCGGCGCTCAAGCTGCTCTTCGGCGACTCGCAACTGCGCGACCTGCGGACCGAGCGGGAGTACGACCGGCTGGTGAACGAGGAGAAGGTCGTCGCCTTCGTCGAGGTCACCGGCAACGCCCTCGCCCTGAAGCTCGAGGAGCTGGCGGCGCGGGACAGTATCCCCATCGTCTCCGGGATCGACACCCACCCGCGCTTGACGCGCGGCAAGGGAACCTGGTTCTTCCGCATCGTGCCGTCGGATTCCGTCTCTTCCGCCGCCCTCTCCCAGTGGGCGCTGGACCAGGGGCTCCAGACGGCGGCGATCCTCTACGACGCGAGCGATTGGGGCGCGGGGCTCAAGGACTCCATTCTCGGCACCTACCGTACGCGGGGCGGCCGCCTGCCCGAGGACGCCGTCATCGCCGTGAAGGACGACGCCACGGATTTCACCGCCGCCATCGCGCGGCTGCGGGCCCGCTCGCCCAAGGCCTGCTTCGTCGCGCTCGTCGGCGAACAGGCCGGCCGTTTCGTCAAGCAGGCCGTGGAGAAAGGGTACGGCGGGGTCTTCCTGGGCCTCGACAACCTCGCGCAGCCGCCATTCCTGGAAGCGGCCGGAAACGCCAGGGCGCGGGTACGCCTGCTGCTGCCCACGGAAGGCAGGTCGCCCGCGAGCCGCCGCTTCGCCGAGACCTACCGCGAGAAGACCGGCGAGGAGGCGGACCTGGTGGCGATCAAGGCCTACGAGTCCTACATGGTGGTGCTCGCCGCCGTCGAGGCGCTGCAGAAGGCCGGCAAGCCGGTGACCGGCGAGGCGATCCGCAAGACGCTCGAAGGCATTCAGGTGGAGGGGCTGACGGGAACCCTGTCCTTCGACCGCTACCACGACCTGCGCGAAGCCCGCTTCGACCGCTTCGCCTACGATGCGCAGGGGAAGCGGGTGCCGGCGCCGTAGTCTCGGTCCCAAACTTGCATCTCGCCGTTCGCCATGGCTCGCCAGCAAGCCCAGCTTGTGGCGGATGAGTCTCTGCACGAGACGGGCGAGCTGTTCCTCCTCCGCCGGCGGGTTCGAGACCTCGAGGAAGCCCAACGCCAGACCAACGAGTTCCTGGCCACCCTGGCCCACGAGCTGCGCAATCCCCTGGCGCCGATGCGCAGCGCCGTCAGCCTCATGCAGATGGGCGGCTTGAGCGACTCCATGCGCGAGTGGTACGGCACCGTCATCGACCGCCAGGTCACCCATCTCACCCGGCTGGTGGACGACCTGCTGGACGTGAGCCGCATCGCCAGCGGCAAGATCACCCTGCAGAGAGAACCGCTGGAGATGGCCCGGGTGGTGGAGAGCGCCATCGACTCCTCACGGCCGCTGATCGACGCCCGCAAGCACACCCTCGAGATCGAGCTCCCCGCCGAGCCGCTGCGCGTCGAAGGCGACCCGATCCGGCTGTCGCAGATCGTGGTCAACCTGCTGAACAACGCGGCCAAATACACGCCCGAGGGAGGAACGATCCGCCTGTCGGCCGCGAGAGAAGGCGGGCAGGCGGTCGTGCGGGTGGCGGACACGGGCGTCGGCATTCCGGCCGAGCTGCTGCCGCGGGTCTTCGACCTCTTCACCCAGGGGGACCGCTCGCCGGAGCGCGCCGAGGGTGGCCTGGGCATCGGCCTGGCGCTGGTGCGCCGGCTCGTCGAGATGCACGGCGGCTCGGTCGAGGCTCATAGCGAGGGCGCCGGCTGCGGCAGCGAGCTCGTCTTCCGCCTGCCGCTGCTCGACCTGCCGCAGGAGACTTCGGTGAACGAAGGCTCCGAGCTTCCCCAGCACGCCGGCCCGCGCCGCGTGCTGGTGGTCGACGACAACCGCGACGCCGCCGAGATCATGACCGTCCTGCTGGAGATCTGGGGCCACGAGGTGCGCACCGCCTACAGCGGGCCGGACGTCCTCGGCCTGGCCGCGGAGTACCGGCCGGACGCCGCGCTGCTCGACATCGGCCTGCCGGGCATGAGCGGCTTCGAGGTGGCGCGGCGGTTGCGGGAGCTTCCCGGCTGGGACGGCGTGATGCTGGTGGCCGTGACGGGCTACGGCCAGGACGAAGACCTCCGGCGCTCCCGCGAGGCGGGGTTCGACCACCATCTGACGAAGCCGGTGGAGCCCGCCAGGCTGCAGAGCCTGCTCGCCGCGGCGCCGGTCACTTCCTGACGTACCGAAGCGTAGCAGGGCGGCCACGCAGGGCCGCCCCTACAACAGATTACGGCTTGACGGGCGCGGGCTCCACGGCGGCCGCGGAGGGCACCGGGAAGCCGCGCTTGCGCATCAGCGCCGCGATCTCCGGATCCTTGCCGCGGAAGGCGCGGTAGCCGTCGGCGGGATCCACCGTGTTCCCCACCGCGAACACGTTGTCGCGCAGGCGCTTCGCCATCGCCTTGTCATACGCGCCGCCCCCTTGCTGGAACGCCTCCCAGGCGTCGGCGGTGAGCGTATCCGACCAGAGATAGCTGTAATAGCCCGCCGAGTAACCGTCGCCGGCGAAGATGTGACCGAACTGCGGCGTGCGATGCCGCATCACGATCTCCTTTGGCATGCCGAGCTCGGCCAGCGCCTGGCGCTCGAAGGCGTCGGGATCGATCTCCTTGTCGGGCGTCGCGGCGAGGTGCAGCTTCATGTCCACCAGCGCGCCCGCCAGGTACTCGACCGTCTTGAACCCCTGGTTGAACTTCGAGGCGCGCTCGATGCGGTCCACCAGCTCCTGGGGGACCGGCTTGCCGGTCTGGTAGTGCAGCGCGAAGCGGTTGAGCACCTCGGGAGTGGAAAGCCAGTGCTCCAGCAACTGGGAGGGGAACTCCGCGTAGTCGTTCGGCACCGAGGTGCCGGAGACGGACGGGTAGGTCACCGACGAAGCCAGGCCGTGCAGGGCGTGGCCGAACTCGTGGAAGAGGCCCGTGGCGTCGTCCCAACTGATGAGGATCGGCTCGCCCGGCTTGCCCTTCACGAAGTTCGTGTTGTTCGAGACGATCGTCCGCACCACGCCGTCGAAACGCTCCTGGTTGCGGTAGGCGTTCATCCAGGCGCCGGAGCCCTTGCCGGGACGGGCGTAGGGGTCGAAGTACCACAGCCCCACGAGCTCGCCGGCCGGGTCCGTCACCTTCCACACGCGGATGTCGGGATTCGCCACCGGCACGTCGTTGACCTGGGTGAAACGGAAGCCGAAGAGCTCGCCAGCGACCCAGAACATGCCCTCGCGCAGCTTTTCGAGCTGCAGGTACGGCATCACGGCGTTCTCGTCGAGGTCGTACTTCGCCTTGCGCACCTTCTCGGCGTAGTAGCGGTAATCCCAGGGCTCGATGGTGATCTTCGCGCCCTCCTTGTCGGCGACGGCCTGCATGTCGGCCACCTCCTCGTGGACGCGCGCCACGGCGGGCTTCCACACCGCCTCCATCAGCTCCATCGCCCGCTCGGGCGTCTTGGCCATGGTGTTCTCGACCCGCCAGTGGGCGTGCGTCGCGTAGCCGAGGAGCTTCGCCCGCTCGGCGCGCAGCTTGAGGATCTCGGTGATGATCTTGTTGTTGTCGTGGGCGTCGCCGTTGTCGCCGCGGTTGTAGTAGGTGCGCCAGACCTTCTCGCGCAGATCGCGGCGGTCCGAGTAGGTGAGGAACGGCTCCATGCTCGAACGGGTGTTGAGGATGGCCCACTTGCCCTTGTGGCTCCGCGATTCGGCCGCCGCCGCGGCGGCCTGGCGCACCGGCTCGGGCAGGCCCGCGAGGTCCGCCTCCTTCTCCAGCACCAGCACGTGGTCCGTCTCGTCGGCGAGGAGGTTCTGGCTGAAGCTCGTGTAGAGGCTGGCGAGGCGCTGGTTGATCGCCGACAGGCGCTCCTTGGCCGGCTTGTCGAGCTTGGCGCCGGAGCGCACGAAACCGGTGTAGTCGAGCCAGACGAGGCGCTGCTGCTCCGGAGTGAGGTTCAGCGTGCCGCGCGCCTCGTAGACGGCGGCGACGCGGGCGAACAGCTTCTCGTTCTGCGCGATCTGGTCGCCGAAGGCCGCGAGCTTGGGGGCCATCTCGCTCTCGACGGCCTGGAAGTCGGGCGTGGACATCGTCGAGCTGAAGACGCCGTAGACCGGCCCGACGCGGCCCAAGGTGCGGCCCGCCCGCTCCAGGGCGGCGATGGTGTTGTCGAAATCGGGCTTCGCCGGGTTGGCGGTGATGGCGTCGATCTCCTTGAGCTGCTCGGCCATGCCGGCTTCGAGGGCGGGCTTGAAGTGCTCGACGCGGACCTTGTCGAAGGGCGGCACGCCGCCGTACGGGCCGCTCCACGGGGCGAGCAGCGGGTTCGCTGGCTGGGCCGCCGGCGCGTCCGCGGTCGCCGGGGAGCTACCCGCGAGGACGGCGACGCCGAGGGCGAGGAACAGGATCTTGGACATGAAAAGGCTCCTTGGGATTCACGAGTTGAGGGGGCCGAAACGGCCTAAAGCTACAACCGGCGGACCGGCCCGCCGGATTCCAACCTCGTTCTGACGTTGGGGCAAGGCTCACCCCTCCCCTGATACGGCGGGGAGCTCGCCGGGTTTCAAGGCGACGCAGAGAGCGTCTGCGGCGATGTACGCGCTCGAGCGCCGTCTGCGGAAGCTGGGCCGCGAGGCCGAGCTGATGGCGATTCCAGACGCCGGGCACGTCTTCAACTTCCGCGACCGCGAGAAGGCCCGCACCGCCTGGGAGGCGACGATCCGCTGGCTGGACCGGTACTTGAAGCCGAGCCCCCTGCTATGGCCGCATAGCCCCCTGCTACGGCGCGTAGCTCCCTGCTACAGGCGCGTAGACGCCTGCTACGGCACGTAGACGCCTGCTACGGCCGCGTAGACCCCTGCTACGGCGCGTAGACGCCTGCTACAGCCGCGTAGACCCCTGCTACAGTCGCGTAGACGCCTGCTACGGCACGTAGACGCCTGCTACAGCCGTGTAGACCCCTGCTACGGCACGTAGACGCCTGCTACAGGCGCGTAGACCCCTACTACGGCACGTAGACGCCTGCTACGGCAGCATAGCCGCCTGCTATAACAGTGCGGTGAGGCTCCCAGGAACGAAACCGTGGCGCGACGTGTCTAAGCCGGTAGACGTGGGCGCTCACGCCACCGCGCCACCGCGGGAGGAGCCGCCATGACGACGAGAAAAGACAAGCTGCAGCGCCTTCGGGTCGCTTCTCCTTGCTCCAGCTCCTGGGAGGCGATGCACGGCGACGGGCGCCGGCGTCATTGCCTGCAGTGCGACAAGCCCGTGTACGACTTCGCGCAGCTCACGCCGCGCGAGATCGCCGGCGTGATCGAGGCCAGTCAGGGCAAGCTCTGCGCCCGCCTGACGCGCGACGACTGGGGACGGCTCCTCACCCTGGAGCCTCCGGTCACGGCGGAGCCGCTCGCCTTCCGGCGGGTGTCGCCGCTCGTGACGGTGGTGGCCACGGCGGTTCTGGGGCTCAGCGGGGCCGCATGGACCGGTCCGGCCACCGCAGTCTCGCCGGCGGCGGAACATGGAGCCGGAGAGCAGCCCGGAGGCCGCCGGGCGCAGCGGACCGGCGACGCCGGCAGCTCCCTGAGCGGCAGGCTCACCAACGAAGCCGGAGAGCCGGTCCCCGATGCCGAGGTCAGGCTCTACAACCAGCTCGACCGGCAGGAGCGCCTCCGGCGGACGGACGCCGACGGAAGGTTCTCCTTCGCTGCCGTGACGGCCGGGATCTATGGGCTCTCGACGTCGGTCGGCGGACACTACGCGGCACACCAGGAGGACATCCTGCTCGCGGCCGGAGAGAAGCGGCAGATCGGGCTCACCGTGCCGCCCGACGTATGGGCAAGCATCGTCGCCGGCGAACCTCCGGAGGTGGCTCTCGGCGGCGTGATCGCCATGCCCGTGGAGCCGATGCACAGGCTCTACGAAGAGACCAGCCTGGTCGTCCTCGCCGTCGCAAAAAAGTCGGTCACCGTACGGCAGCAGGACTATAGCTGGGAGGTCCGCACCGAGCTCGTCATTTCGTCGGTCCTCAAGGGCGACACCCGGGAACGGGTAATCTCCCTCTTCCACGATCAAATGCCGGACGAGGACCCGGCGAACCGCTTGCAGCCCGGCGACAACGTGCTGGCCTTCCTCAACCCCCGGGATTCAGACCTCGGCCGGGGCTCGGACGGCTACGTCGCGGCGGATGCGATATCCGGTCTCAGGGAGCTGACCGATGCGGAGCTCGCAGCCTACAGCGAGCGGATCGAGGCGCTGGCGCAGATCCCGGAGAGCGGCGCAGAGCGCCCCGCGGAGCTCCTGGAATGGCTGGTGGCGACCACCGAAGACCCGGCGACCCGCAAGGAAGCGGTCTCCGAGCTGAGCCAGGCGGTCCGGCAGTTGGAGCAGCAGGCCGAGCGGCACGAGGTCCCGGTGGACCGGTACGCGCAGGGCTTGCGAGACGTGTTCGCCGATTTCCTCGGCGCCGGCGGCACGCCCGAGCGCGAGGTGAATCCGGTGATCCTCGCCGCGTTCCTCACCGACGCGCACCGGGAGCGCCTGACCGCGGCGCTGCTGCGCACGTCGCAGATCGAGGATGCCACCTTCGACCTCTATGAGCTGGTCAGCCCGTGGCACGACGACCGGCTGCTGCCCTGGCTCATCGACCGGCTGGAGACCGCGGAGCTCGCGGGCGGCGCAGGCCGGCGCCTGATGGCGAGCCTTGCCGAGGCGCTGGACGACGCGGGCCTCGCGGACCTCCTGGCGACGGGCATGGCGCGGATCAACGATCTCGAGCAGCGGCTCTACAACGCGTCCGAAGACGCCGAGCGGCAGCGCCTCGGCAGGCAACTGGAGGCGGCTGAAGAGGAGCTCCAACGCCGGTTCGTCGAGGCGCTGGGACGGCTCGGGCAACGGTAGGCGGTACGCAGCAGCCGGTGGGGGTATTATTGTAGGTGGTGCTTTTGGCGCACCACGTTCCTGCTACAGCAGATCCTGCCTCTCCGCAAAGATCTGCAGGATCGTAGGCTCCAATGCATCGGCGGCTTCATGCTTCGGGATCATGGCCGACGCCCCAGCCTCGAGCGCGACTTTCTGCACCTCGGCGTCGGCGAATGCTGTCACGATGACGACGGCGGTCTCCGGCGCGGCCTGCTTGACTCGGCGACAGACCTCCAGGCCGTTCAAGTGGGGCATCATGAGGTCCGCGACGAGGACATCCGGCCGCAATGTCATGACGGCTTCGACCGCTTCGCAGCCGTTGGACACGCTGCCGACCACTTCGCACGAGCAGCCCAGCAGGCGGCCGAACGCGGCCAGGACGTGCGGATGATCATCGGCGAGGACGATCCGGGGGCGGGACGGTCGGGCGGTCGTCATGCTTCAGGGGCACCTCACGACTGGCGTCTACGGACCGTAGAGTACCGCAGAATCTGGAGAATGGCGCCGGTTTCTACAGGCAGGCCGATGGTGAAAAGGCTGGCTGTCCCTGGACGCGTCCTCGGTATCGCAGTCGCCGCTGCGGCCACCCTCGTCCTCGCACACGTCGCGCCGGCGGCGTCCGCCGGCACGCAAGACGGACACAAGGAGGTGCTGGTTCTCTACTCGACGAGGCGCGACGCCCAATTCTCCATCGTGGGTGAGGCCGAGCTGCCACGAATTCTCGACGCCGGCCTCGCTCGCAACCTGGACTACTACCCCGAGTTCATCGACCTGACGAGGTTTCCCGATCCCGCGTACAAGCTGGCGTTCCGCGACTTCCTTCGCCAGAAGTACCAGGGAGTCGAGTTCGACCTGGTCATCGCGATGCAGGACGCGGCCGTCGAATTCGTCGGGGCTTACCGGGACAGCCTCTTTCCCGGCGTGCCCGAGGTGTTCCTCGCCAACACTCCAACGGCGCGCCGCACCCCGAGCTCGACAGGGCTGATCCACGTGCGCGACTACGCGTCAACACTGGCGCTCCTCCGTCGGTTGCAGCCGGACGTGAACCGCGTCTTCATCGTCACCGGCGCCGCCGCAGCCGACAGGCAGTACGAGACTGCGGTTCGACGACAACTGGACTCCTCCGACTCTCGACTGACCTTCTCCTATCTGTCGGGGCTCGCCACGTCAGATCTCGTGAATCGGCTGTCGAAACTGCCTGCGCGCTCTGCCGTCTACTACGTGCTCGTCAGCCAGGATGGGGCCGGTCAAAAGTTCCACCCACTGGAGTACGTCGACCGGGTTACAGCGGCGGCGAATGCCCCGACCTATAGCTGGGTCGACTCGACGATGGACCATGGCGTCGTTGGCGGCAGCCTCTATAGCCAACGGGATGCAATCGAGCGTGTCGGCGAGCTCGCCCTCCGCGTGCTCCGCGGCGAGCCAGCCGATACGATCCCGGTCGCTGAGCTCCATCTGAACGCCAATCAGGTCGACTGGCGCCAGCTTCGGCGCTGGGGCATCGACGAAGCGCGCGTCCCTCCCGGCACGCTCGTCAGGTTTCGCAGCCCAACGGTCTGGGACCGTTACAAAGCCTACATCGTCGGCGCCGTCGCTCTGCTCCTCGCGCAGAGCGTCCTGATTACCGGACTGTTGATTCAGCGCCGGCGGCGGCGGCAAGCGGAAGAAAAACTGCGGGCGAGCCAGGGCGAGGTTCTCAGGAGCTATGAGCGCAACCGCGATCTCGCGGCGCGTCTGCTGCGCGCGCAGGAAAGCGAGCGTTCGCGAATCGCACGCGAGCTGCACGACGACATCTGCCAGCGGATGTTCGTGCTGACGGTTGAGCTCAAATCGTTGGACGACACCCATGATCGAGAGGGGCGCGTTGCGGAGGCCTTGGCGGTGGCGCAGGGCATCGCCAAGAGCCTGCACGAGCTTTCGCACAGCCTCCATCCGACGAAATTGCAGCTCCTCGGCCTCGCCGCCGCCATCGACCAACTTCGCCTCGATCTGTCACGCATCGGCATCGCCATCGGTTTCAGCCACCGCGACGTGCCATCGACGCTGCCGCCGGATCTGATGTTGTGCCTGTTCCGGATCGTTCAGGAAGCTATACAAAATGCCATCAAGTACAGCCAGGCGAGTCAAGTGTCGGTGCACTTGAGCGGGAGCTCCGACCGGCTCATGGTGACCATCATCGACAATGGCGTGGGATTCGACGTCGAGGCCGCGTGGAGTCAAGGCCTCGGGCTGCTCAGCATGGTGGAACGCGTGGAGGCGCTCGGCGGTTCGCTCGAGATCGATTCCAGTCCCGGCGTCGGGGCTCGATTGACCGCAAGCGTGCCGCTCCACGCGGCGCAGAGCAGTGGCGCGGCGCTATGATTCCCTTGGAGCCGATGCGCTTTCATCGAATCCTGGGTCTTGGGATCCTCGTCCCTCTCTGCGCGGTGTTCGCCTCGCCGGCCGGGGCACAGTTGGCCAACTCGGCCATCTCCGGAACCGTGACCGGAGCGGATGGCGCCGGCCTGCCCGGGGTCACGGTGACCCTCAGAAACCAGGAGAGCGGCCTGGTCCGCACGTCGGTCACCGCCGAGAACGGGACCTATGCCATCTCGGGCATCAGGCCCGGCGTCTATGAGGTCGCTTTCGACCTGGAGGGCTTCCCGACGGTCAGCCGCAGGGACGTCGAGCTGCGGGTCGGCCAGGAGACCCGGCTTGGCGCCACCCTCCAACTGGAGCAGATCGCGGCGTCGCTCACCGTCAGCGGCGAAGCCCCGATCGTCGAGACGACGTCGAAGGAGATCGGCGGCACTCTGACGACCCGGGAGTTCCAGGACCTGCCGACGCAGAACCGCAGCTTCGTCCTGTTCGCGACGCTCCTGCCGGGCGTCACGCCGGTCCCCTCCACCGAGGCGACCTCCGCCGATGCGATCTTCGCCAACGGCCAGGACGACAACAACAACTCCTTCAACATCGACGGCGCCAACGACGACGACGACGTCATCGGCGCCCGCGCGGGAGCCCAGACCCGTGCGCCGATCGAGGCGATCCAGGAGTTCCAGGTCCTGACCAGCCAGTTCGATGCCGAGCTCGGCCGTTCCACGGGCGCCGTGCTCAACGCGGTGACGAAGAGCGGCGGGAACAGCTTCCACGGCTCCGCCTTCACCTACCTCCAGCGTTCGGACTGGAACGAGACGGACTTCTTCGTCGAGCGTTCGGGCCGGGAGAACCCGGAAACCAGGTTCGACGCGCTCGGCTTTACGCTGGGCGGACCGATCGTCCGCGACAAGGTGCATTTCTTCGTCAGCTATGAGGACAACACCAACCGGGCCGGGGTGGCCGGGGTCTTCAACACCCGCCCGGAGCTCAACTTCACGACCACCGTGGACAACAAGATCAAGAACTACCTTGCCAAGGTCGATTACCAGATCTCGGCGAGCAACCACCTCGCGGCGCGCTATCTGATGGAGGACTCGCCGCAGTTCAACCTGATCATCAACAATCTCAACTCCGTCGCCACCCTCGCCGCCGCGCGCGAGGAGGCCGACACCGACAGCAACTGGATCGCCACCTTGGATTCCGTCCTCGGCAGCGTCGGGCTCAACGAGGTCCGCCTCTCCTACAACCAGGAGGACGTGGCCTTCGCCAACCCCGCCTTCAACAACAACGGCCGGAGCTTCCAGGCGCAGCGCAACCAGGCCCCGGTGGAGCTGCGCCCGACGATCCTCGACGGCGGCAGCGGAGTCGCCCTGGCCCGCCTCAACGAGTCGGCGCAGCTCGACGACATCTTCTCGTATTTCGTGCCCGCCTGGCACGGCGAGCACCAGCTCAAGGCCGGCTTCCAGTACGCGCAGCGGGAAGAGACGTCCGGCGACTTCGGCATCGCCAACGGCCAGTTCAACTTCGACACCGACCGGCCCTTCGATGCGAGCGACCTGACGACGTATCCGACCTTCTTCAGCGTGCGGGTCAAGGACGGGCTCAATACGCCGATCCCGGACAACGAGACCCTGGGCGTGTTCCTCCAGGACGACTGGCGCCTCAACGGCCGGCTGACCTTGAGCCTCGGCCTGCGCTACGACAAGGAGGACATCACCGACGACGACGACAACTACGCCCCGCGTCTGGGTTTCGCCTGGGATCCGTTCGGCAAGGGCAGGACGGTGGTGCGCGGCGGCTATGGACGCTTCTACGACCGCTTCCAGTACGGGTTCTACCAGGACTTCTTCCAGGATGCGATCACGATCACCCAGGGCTTCATCGTCCGCTTCCCGGACGCCGGGATCAACCAGCAGTTGTTCTTCGACCTCGCCCGGGCGAACGGGATCACGACCCTGACCGGCCTGTGCGACTTTCTCGTGCGGCAGATCGAGAGCGGTGCCGGCACGGTCCTCAATACCGCGCCCACGGTCGACAATCCGGACCGCCAGCAGGCCTACGTCGACTCGGCGAGCCTCGGTGCCGAGCACGAGATCCTGCCCGGCCTGTCGGTCGCCCTCGACTTCATCCACAATGAGAACAGGGACACCTTGCTGCTGGTCGACCTGAACCCGTTCTCCCAGTCGCAGGGCGGCCGGCCGAACGTGAGCATCGTCAACGGCCAGCGCGTGACGCTCGGCAGCATCAGCTCCTACGTCAACGCCGGCCGGAGCGAGTACGACACGGTGCAGCTCGCCCTCAAAAAGCGCTTCACCGGCCGTTACGGCGGACGCTTCTCCTACACCTGGTCGAGGTCCGAAGGGAATTACGGCAACGCCGGCGCCGGCACCGCGACGGCCTATTTCCAGACCCGCACCGAGAGCGGCTACAACTTCGACACCGGCCAGTGGATCGGCGAGCCGCTCGACCTGAACCTCGACGATCCGCGCAACGACGGCCAGCCGGTCAACTGGCTGCGCCGGCACAACCTGGTCCTGTCGGGCAGCTATCTGGTCCCCCGCACCGGCTGGCGGCAGGCCCGCGGCCTCACGATTGCGGGGATCTTCAGCTATCTCGCCGGCGACCGCACGACGATCGTCACCAACGACCGCCTCGACAATGGCAACCGCGCCCCGGCGCCCGCCGGCACGTACAACGCCGCGCCGCCGTCCGACATCGGCCTCGACGGGGTGCGGTTCGACGGCACGTTCTTCGGCGCCGAGCAGCCGGATTTCAAGCGGCTCGACCTGGCGTTGCGCTACGACCTGCCGCTGACCGCCGGGATCACGGTGGCGCTCTCCGGCGAGATCTACAACGCCACGAGCGAGGAGAACTTCCTGAGCGTCGGCAACAACATCTTCGGCACCGCCGGCTTCCTGACCCCCACCTCGACCTACAACCCGGGGGGGCGCGAGTACCAGTTGGGGGTGCGGCTGGGATTCTAGGCCTTCACCGCCGCCTGCTGGCCGTTCCCCGGCACGGTCACGAACTTGACGGGCTTCAGCGGCTTCAAACCCGCGTCGCGCTGCCAGTCGGCCATCTCCTTGAACGACCAGGTGCCGGATTCGCTGGTGAGGGCGAAGTAGAGGTCGAGGAGCGCGCCGATCTGCCCGGCCTCCCGCGGCGAATGCGGACGGATCAGCTCCTGGATGACGAAGACGCCGCCGGGACGCAGCGCGCGGGCTACCTTCTTCGCCAGCTCGCGGTTGGTGGCGTCATCGAAGTGGTGGACCAGGTTGGCGATGAAGACGACGTCCCACTCCTCCTCGCCGAGATCGTCGACGAGGGCGTTGCCGGCGCGGTGGGTGACGCGGTCTCCCATGCCCTCGCGGCCGAGGATCGGCGCCGCGTGCTCGATCGCCTCCGAGAGGTCGAGCACCACCGAACGCAGGCCGGGATGCCGCCGGCAGATGGCGACCGAGAGGAAGCCGTGCGAGCCGCCGATATCCAGCATATCCCGGGCGCCCTTCGGCACCGGCGTCCGCCGCGCCACTTCCGGCGCCCAGGTGGAGGAGGCCGAGCGCATGCCTCGCTGGTAGAGGCCCCACTCCTGCTGCGAGATCGAGGTGTGCAGGTCGATGGGCTTGCCCGTGCGCACGTACTCGCCGGTGTGAGCGATGAAGTCCCACTCGACGAACTGCAGCAGCAGCTTGTCGTGGAGCGACTGCGGGGAGTCCGGGAGCAGCCACTTGCGCGCCATCGGGGTCAGGGAGTAGCGGCCGCCTTCATAGCGCAGGTACTCGCAGCCGGCGAGGGCGTCCAGCAGCTTGCGCGTGGCGCGCGGATGGCCGCCGCAGCGCTCGGCGATCTCGCCGGCGGTGAGGGGCTCGTCCACCAGCGCCTCGAAAACGCCCAGCCGCGCTCCCTCCATCACCGCCCGGGCCAGCAGCATGGCGATGTGGGTGTCCAGCAGCGGCTCGGGGCTCATCCCCAGGGCCTTGACGATCCTCTCGACCGGGTTCTCCGGCAGCGCTCCCAGTTTCATGGCGAATCCTCCAACGAAACTTCCCACGCCAGGTCACGTAGGACCGGCTATGAAAACGCTGCGATTCCTGTCTCTGGTCCTTTTATTCACCGGTTCCTTAGACGCCCAGTCCGCGCCGGCGAAGGCGTCCCAGGACGAGCTGTTCCGCACCATCGCGTCGTTGGACGGCGAGGTCTTCGATGCCTTCAACCGCTGCGATCTGGAGAAGTTCGGCTCGTTCTTCACGGAGGAGCTGGAGTTCTATCACGACAACGGCGGCCTGACCAATCGGACGCGGCAGAGCCTGGTGGAGAGCGTGAAGCAGAACATCTGCGGCAAGGTGTATCGCGTGCTCGTTCCGGGCACGCTGGAGGTCTATCCCCTGAACGGCTACGGGGCGGTCGAGATCGGCGTCCACCGCTTCTACCATCCGGGACGGGACCGCGAGGAGTCTGTAGGCGAGGGGAAGTTCGTGCACCTCTGGCAGGAGAAGGACGGCGCGTGGAAGATCACGCGGGTGATCAGCTTCGACCACCATACCCTGCCGAAGTGAGCAGAGTCCACTGGGCCGGTAAATCTCTCTAGGGATCTGCCCTCCGAAGCCCTCACTCCCCTAGCCCCTCTCTCCCGGATGGGAGAGAGGGGAACAAAGCCAAGAAAAGCACTCTTCGATCGTTGTTCTCTGTCTTTCTCCCTCCTCTCCCTCTGGGAGAGGAGGGCCGGGGTGGTGAGGGCTTCGGAGGGCGTACCCTCGCCTGATACACTGCCCCTCCATCCATGAGCAGTCCCTCCTCCCATCGCTGGGTCGTCGTATCCCTTCTTTTCTGCATCCTGGCGGGTTGTGGCGGCAACGGCCAGCCTGAGGCGCCGCGCCAGACGCTCCTCGATCTGACGGCCGATCTGGACCTCGCGGAGGTGGAGCGGGAGCCGGGACTGGTGGATCTGGGAACTCCGGAGGCCCGCGAGCTGCTGCGGCGCGGCTGGTCGCAGGACGAGACGGAAGGCACCCGCACGTTCGTGTGGAGCGACGGTCCCGAGTCGGAGGTCGAGTTCTTCCTCGCCGCGGCGCGCGACGTGCCGCTCACCCTCCGCGGCGAGCCCTTCCAGTTCCCCGGCGCGCCGGAGCAGGCGGTCTCCTTCTTCGTGAACGGCAAGCTGGTAGGCGGGATCTCGGGCATGACCGGCGCGAACAGCCAGGGAGAGAGCGGCTTCGTCCTCCCGGGCCGGCACCTGCGGGCGGGAAAGAACCGGCTGGTCCTGCGCTACGCCTGGACCCGCTCGCCGGCGGAGGTGACCGGTGCGGAAGGCGACCACCGCCGTCTGGCCGTCGCCTGGGAGTCCCTGCGCTTCGGCACCGGCGTCGACGAAAAGTCGCGCGTGCGCGCGGGCGGCGGTCGCCTGGCGCTGCCCTTCGGCTGGGAGGCGAGTTTCTATCTGCGCCTGCCGCCCGGAGCCGTACTGTCGATGGAGGATCTCCGCTCGCGCGACGGCCGGCCCGGCGAGATGGTGGTGACCGTGCAGCCCGAGCACGGCGAGGAGCGCGAAGTGGCCCGGCTCTCCCCGCGCGGCAAGGCCGAGACCGTGGAGTTGGACGAGGTGGGAGCGGAGCCGGTGCGGATCTCCCTGACCGCCCTTCCAGGCGGCTCCGGCGGCGAGGGCCTGCTGCTGCGCCGGCCGGTCATCACCGCGCCCGCGCCGCCGGCGGCAATCGGCAGCCAGTCTACGACGCCGGCCACGGCGGCTGCCGCAACTCCCGCTTCCCTGCGCACCCCGCCGGCCGCCGGCCGGCCGCGCAACGTGATCGTCTACCTCGTGGACACGCTGCGCGCGGATCACGTCGGCTGCTATGGCTACGGCAGGCCGGTGTCGCCGCGGATCGACGCCTTCGCCCGGCACGCGACGCTCTTCCGCCATACCGTGGCCCAGTCCTCGTGGACCCGCCCCTCGACGGCCACCATCCTCACCGGCTTGCTTCCCCGCACGCACGGGCTGCACAAGCGGCGGCATGCCTTGTCCCGGCAGGCGGTCACCCTGGCGGAAGCGCTGCGCGATCACGGCTTCCGCACCGCCGGCTTCGCCACCAACGGCAACGTGGCCCGCAGCTTCGGTTTCGCGCAGGGGTTCGATACCTACAAGCTGCTGCGCCGCAGGCATCACTCGGCGCCGGACGTCAACGTCCAGGCCGCCGAATGGCTGGACGGCTGGGACGGCCGGGCGCCCTTCTTCCTCTATCTCCATACCGTGGAGCCGCACGCGCCCTACTCTCCCCCGCTCGCCTTTCGGCAGCGCTTCGCACCCGGCGTGCCGGACGGCCTCACCCAGATGCGCCAGGTGAAACGGCTCCACGAGGGAAAGCTCGCGCCGACCCCCGAGATCCGCCGCGGCCTGCTGGCCCTCTACGACGCCGAGATCGCCGCCAACGATGCGGCCTTCGGCGCGCTGCTCGACCTGCTGGTGCGGCGCGGCCTCTGGCAGGACACCTTGATCGTCTTCATCTCCGACCATGGCGAGGAGTTCCTCGACCACGGCGGCTGGGAGCACGGCAAGACCCTGCACTCGGAGATGCTGGACGTGCCGCTGATCATCCGCATTCCGGGCTTGGGAAACGGCAAGATCGTCGAGCGGCAGGCGCAGCAGGTGGACGTCATGCCGACGATCCTCACCGCGCTGGGGCTGCCCGTGCCCGCCGCCGTCGAAGGCCGCAGCCTGCTGCCCTGGATCCGCGGCGACGGCGCTCCCGGCGAGGAGGAAGAGGCCTTCTCCTGGCTCGACGAGTTCGGCTTCCGCGGGGCTTCGGTGACCACGCCGGCCTGGCGCTTCATCGAGTCGCGGGCGTCTACCCTCGAGAGGACCCTCTTCGACCGCCGCACCGATCCCGGCGAGCGGCGGGACCTGGCGCCCGGCCGGCCGGTGCGGACCGGCTACCTGGCTACTCATCTGCGCATCGCCGAGCGTCCGCGAGCCGGAGCGCTGAAGCCCGCCGAGGGCAGGATGAACGCCGAGGTGCGGGAGCAGCTCCGGGCGCTCGGCTACGTACACTGAGGCGCCGGACCCCCGCTAACGCCGGCCGTCCAGGAACTGCCGCAAGACCCTCTGGATGAGGGCGGCGTTGCCGGCCGCCTCGGGGCCGAAGGCGATGCCCACGGTCTCTCCCTCGCGCCAGGTGACGCTGCCGCTGACGTCGAGGATGGGCGGCTCCTCGGGCAGGCCGAGCCGGAACTTCACCAGATGGCCGGCCTGCCAGCCGGTGGGGACGCCGGAGAGGCCCACGCCGCCGAGCGACAGGTTTTCCAGGACGACGGGAAGCCGGATGCCGTCCTCCAGCTCGAGGACGGCCGGCATCCCCAGGCGGATGCGCACGTCCCGCTGCCCGGCGAGGGCGAGCAGCGCCGAGACGTTCAAGCCGTGGCGCCGGATGATCTCGGCGCGAAACTTGAGCTCGAGCCCGGGATTGGCGGCGAGCACCGTCAAGAGGTCGGGCTTGTCGAGCCGCAGCAGGGTGGTGGGCGCCGCCGTGCGCGCCGAGGCGTAGCGCCGGGTCTTGTCGCTGAGCAGCCCCATCTCGGCAAAGAACCCGCCCTCCTCCAGCCGCGCCAGCACCTGCTGCGGCTGGCCGGTCTCGTCGCGGTAGACCGTCAGCAGGCCGCCGCGGACGACGTAGAAGGCATCCACCGGCTCGCCCTCACGGAAGATCAGCTCGTAGGCGGGATGGCGCTCCTCCTGGACCAGGCCGGCCAGACGCTCGAGCTGGGCACCCTCCAGCTCGGCGAAGAGCGAGATCTTCCGCAGGAACTCTTTCACCAGGGCGATCCTCCCACCGGGGAAACGCCCGTATTGTGTTGCTTCTCAGGAAATCCGGCAAGCCTGAAGGCTACGCCCACAAGGTATCCGTCAAAGTCGCCGGAAAACAGGTCCGATCCCGCCGTTGCCTTGCCTTCAGGGTCGCCGCGCCGCCGGCCCTCACTCCCCTACCCCTCCCTACCCCTCCTCTCGCACCCCTGGAACTCCGCGCGGAGGAGCCTGAAGCCTCCGGCGGAGCGTCCTGGGAGTCTTCCAAGACTCCGGCGGAGACCGCAGGCGCCGGAGCTGTGTGACGATTGAAGGCCCGCTGAGAAGATCAGGGAGTTGGCAGCCTCAAGGCATGCCCGTAGCGTACCCGGCACTCACATTTACAAATAGCAATATATTTGTTGTTTTGACTCTACGCGACGTGCATCATAGATACGTCAACTGTTCAGCAGAACGGTAGCCAGGAGATCCGAAGTGGGCATGTGTAGGCGCCGGCCGGCTGCCGATCCGCGGGCCGCCCCGGACCCAAGCCCCCTGTCCTGAAAGGAGATATTCATGGAAAGGCCAAGACCGGTCATTTCTCGATTCCATATCGCCGCCCTGGCGATGATGCTTGGCTTGCTAGCCGCGGTGAGCACCTCCTACGCTGGACCCCGGGACGTGTCCTTTCTCGCCACCGCCGATCCGCAATACGAGAATAATCCAAGGGATCACACAGGAGATTGCAACTGCTGCGGAGACTGCAGGAGAGGAAAGACCAACCTGACGATGTCGGATATGGTGAACAAGCTTCGGTCGCAAGATACCCTGCGCGGCATCGTCGTCGCCGGAGACCTGACGCAGAATGCTAGGCTCGACGAGTGGGAGGCCTACAAGGAGGCCCGGAAGGGTGTTGCGGCCAAATTCTACGACGGAGTCGGCAACCACGATACCGACCCAGAAGGGAACTGCTGCGCGGGATTGGGGCACTCGGGCTTCTGCGTGTGCAAGGCCACCATCTTAAAAGATATGGAGCGCGTCCGAGCTACCAAATTCGCCACCGCGCCCGATAAGGGGCTTGGAAACTATTCCTGGGATTGGGAAGACGTTCACTTCGTGCAGCTTCACAAAAATCCGGGCACCCTTTTCAACTCGGCAGCCCTGGCGGCGGACCTGAACCGGCATGTTGGCAAAACGGGGCGTCCGGTCATCCTTATCCATCACTTCTGCACCTTGAAGGACGGATTCTGCGATAACGACCATTGGTGGACGGGTGGGGAGAGAATCAGGTACTGGGAAATCGTTGCTCCTTTCAACGTCGTAGCGCTCATCGAGGGACACAACCACACGCCGGGGAGCGGGTGGTCTCACCTCTGGTCCGATCCTCTCGGACGCACAGCTAGGTCGATTCCCGCCTTCATCGTCGGCGGCGCTCTTGAAGGCAACTTCACCGAGATCAGGATCACCTCCGATACCCTGAAGGCCGTGCGGTGGAAGTTCGGTGAAACCACGCTGCAACCCGGTGGTTCTCTGACCAACCTCGTCCGGCGGAATCCACCAACGGTCGTCGACTGCAAAAGCTTCTCACTGGACGACATCCGGAAAGGCTCACCTACTCCGGCAAACTGCACGCCCTGAGCGAATCTTTCTCGGGGTCCGCCGCCGGCCCTCACTCCCCCGGCCCCTCTCCCCGAGGGAGAGAGGAAAGAAAAGCAGCTCCTCTCCCTCGGGGAGAGGAGGGGTAGGCGAGGTAAGGGGCGCCGACGCTGGAACTGAGGCAGCGGCGGAATCGGAAACTCGAATTCGCGGCGACTTTGACGGAGCCCTGGGATCAAGGGAGCCGGTCGTAGATCTCTGCGGTCAGGGGTTCCAATCAGAGACCCAGCTCGGCTTTGACCTCCTCCCAGGAGACAGTTCCTTCCTTCTCGATCTCGGCGAGGGCCTCGCCTGCCTCCGCGAGATCTGCCTGATCTTCGAGCCGGTGCAGAACGGCCAGGTCTTCGCCCAGCGGTGCGCTCTTGGACATTGGACCTCCGATCGCCTGCGGACCAGCCTGGCAGGCGCTCGCCGTTATTCTACTCCGCTAAGCCGTCGCCCGGCCGCAGGCACTCCCCGGCCGTCTTGTCGTCGCGCAGACGCAGGAAGACGGGATGGCGGAGGTGCCCGCCTGCGGTCCACTCCTTGTAGCGCACCTCGACGACCAATTCCGGCTCGACCCAGACGGCGCCGCGCGAGGCCGCGCCGCCGGCGGGCTCCAGACGGGCGCTGATCTCGGCGAGATCTTCGCGGCTGAAGCCGGTGCCCACCGTGCCGGCGTAGATCCAGCCGCCGGCGCCGTCCGCCGCCGCCAGGTGAAGCTTGCTGAAACCGCGGCGCGCGGGAGTGAAGCCGACGACGGCGAAATCGGCGCTGCGGTCGACGCGCACCTTGAGCCAGTCCGCGGAATACCCCGCCCGGTACGGCGACTGCGCCCGCTTGGCGACGATCCCCTCGAGGCCCATGCCGGCGACGGCGGCATAGAGATCCTCCCCGCGTTCGGGAATCTCCTCGGCGAGGAGGAGGGGCCCCTCTCCCGGCAGCACGCGGCGGAGCAGGGATTTGCGCTCGAGAAGCGGCAAGGGCCGGAGATCGAACCCTGCGCAGGCGAGGAGATCGAAGACGACGAGCGTCGCCGGCGTTACCGCCGCGGCGCGCGCCGCATCGATCTCGCGCGTGCGCAGCCCCCGCTGCTGGAGGCGCTGAAAGCTCGGCCTTCCCTTCTCGTCGAGCACCACGGCCTCGCCGTCGAGGATGACGCCATGGAACGGCAGCGCGGCGACGGCCCGCGCCAGCTCCGGGAAGGCACGCGTGGCCTCGGCGCCGCCGCGGTAGCGCAGCCGCGCCTCGCCGGCGCCGCCGGCCGCCAGCAGGCGGAAGCCGTCGTACTTCAGCTCGAAGACCCAGCCCGCCTTGCTGAACGGCCGCTCGCGCGTCTGCGGCTTCATCAGCTCGACGGCCGAGGGATCCACCGCCGCCCGCGGCGCGCCCAGCCGCGCCAGCTCGGCGCGGACCTCCTCCGCGTCCGCCGCCGGCAGCTTCTCTTTCCTGTTCACGGAACCGATGTCCTTTATGAAGATTAAAATCGACCCGCTTCAGAATCACCCAAGCCGGAGTACATTCTTTATGTAAAATCCGATCCAGCGCGTTCGGCGAATGTTATATTACGCCTTATGAACGCCAAGCCCTTCGCCTCCGGAACAATCTCCTTCGGCCTGGTGACGATCCCCGTAAAGCTTTATTCTACGGGCGAAAGCGCAGCCGGAATCCAATTCAACATGCTGCACAAGAAGTGCGGTTCCCGATTGCGGCAACAATATGTTTGCCCGCTCGATGACGAGGTGGTGGAACGAGAGAACATCGTGAAAGGTTATGAATACTCCAGGGGACAATATGTTCTATTTACGGAAGACGAGCTCAAGGCCCTGATCCCGGAGCCGACGAACGCGGTGGAGATCGCCGAGTTCGTGCCGCTCGAGCAGGTGGACCCGATCTACTACGAGAGGTCGTACTACCTCGGGCCGGACAAGGGAGGCGACCGGCCGTACCGGCTGCTCGCCGAAGCGATGAAGCGCACGCGGCGGGCGGCGCTGGCGCGGTACGTGGCGCGCGGCAAGGACCAGTTCGTGCTGCTGCGCCCGTTCGAAGGCGGCCTGATCATGCAGCAGCTCCGCTACTCCGACGAGCTGCGCCCCTTCGCGGAGGTGCCGATCGGTCTCGCCGAGGTGCGGGAGCCGGAGCTCCAGCTCGCCGTCCAGCTCATCGAGCAGATCGCCGGCGAGGAGTTCCGTCCCCAGGCCTACGAGGACAAGCAGCGCCAGCAGGTGCGCGAGCTCATCGCGCGCAAGGTGCAGGGCGAGGAGATCACCGCCGCGCCGGCTCCTGCGGCGCGGGCTCAGATCATCGATCTCATGGCGGCGCTCAAGGCGAGCCTCGCCGCCGCGCCGCCGGCGGCCGACTCGCCGCCACCCCCGATCTCGCTCGCCGAGCGCAAGCCGGCCCGGCCGTCTCCGCGCACCTCAATGCCCGCCGGCGACGCGGCGCCGAGGAGGAAGACCTCGAAGAGATAAGCCGACCGGAGTACACTGAGAGCGATGAACCGGTCTTCCGCTCTCAGCCGCCCGCGCGAGGTGGAGCGCGCGGGCTCGTCCGGCGGCTACTCGACCAAGGACGTCGCCGGCCTGCTCGGCCTCTCGGCCGATCAGGTCCGCTCCCACGTCCGCGCCGGTTTCGTCTCCCCCCGCCAGGGGCCGCGCGGCGAGTACTACTTCTCTTTCCAGGACCTCGTCCTGCTGCGCACGGCCCAGGGACTCCTCGCCGCCCGCGTGCCGCGGCGGCGCGTGCGCATCGCCCTGCAGAACCTGCGCGAGCAGCTCCCCGGGGACCGGCCGCTGACCGGCGTCCGCATCGCCGCCCGCGGGCACCACGTCGTCGTGCGGGACGGCCGCGAGGTGTGGAATCCGGAGTCCGGCCAGACGCTCTTCGATTTCGAGCTCTCCGAGCTGGCGCGCGAGGCTTCGACGCTGCCCTTGCACACGCCGGAAACGTCTCCAGTGGGCGACGAGGGCGACGAGGGGGCCGCGGCGTGGTACGAGCGCGGCTGTGCGCTCGAAGAGGAGGCGCCGGAAGAGGCCATGACGGCCTATCTCCGCGCGCTCGAGATCGATCCGGCCCTCTCGGATGCCCACCTCAACCTCGGCCGGCTCTTCCATGAGCGGGGAGAGGCGGCGGCGGCCGAGCGGCACTACCGTCTCGCTTTGGGGGCGCTGCCGGACGATCCCACGGCGGCCTACAACCTCGGCGTCGCCTTGCAGGACCTCGGCCGGCTGCGCGAAGCCGTCGCGGCCTACGAGGCGGCCCTGGCGAGAGATCCCTCGTACGCCGACGCCCACTACAATCTCGCCGGCCTCTACGAGGAGTTGGGCGAGCCCGAAGCCGCCTTCCGCCATCTGCGGACGTACAAGGCCCTCCTCCAGGACGACTGACGAACGGCGGTTGCGGCGTCCTGGGCTAGACTCGCCCGCCATGAGACGCCGATCCGCCGCTTTCTTCCTCCTCGCCTTCTGGACCCTCGCCGCTTTCGCCCTCGAAGGAAAGTGGACCCCCGAGCAGGTGCTCGAGCACGACCCGCAGTGGCTGCGCGCGCTGGGCCTTGAGATCCCTCCTGAGAAACTGTGGGGCCGCGAGGGCGCCGGCCTGCTGGAAGCGGCGGTGAAGGTCGACACCTGCTCGGCGGGCTTCATCTCTCCCCAGGGCCTGCTGATCACCAACCACCACTGCGCCTTCAGCATCCTGCAGCAGCACTCGACGCCCGAGCGGGACCTCATCACCCAAGGCTTTCTGGCCCGCACGGCGGCCGAGGAGCTGCCCGGGCCGGGAACCCATGCCACCCTCCCCCATCGCACCACGGACGTCACCGCCGAGGTGGAAGCCTCGGTGCCCGCGGGAGCGGACGATCTGGCGCGGTTCCGGGCCATCGAGCGCAAGCGGAAGGAGCTGGTGGCGCAATGCGAGAAGGCCGCGCACCGCCGGTGCGAGGCCGCCGCTTTCGACGGCGGCCTGCGCTACCTGCTGGTCGAGAGCCTCGAGTTCTCCGACGTGCGGCTGGCCTACGCGCCGCCGCGCTCGGTGGGCGAATATGGAGGCGAGATCGACAACTGGAGCTGGCCGCGCCACACCGGCGATTTCGCCCTGCTGCGGGTCTACGCCGGCCCGGACGGCCAGCCCGCCGCAAAGGCGGACGCCAACGTTCCCTATCGCCCCCGGCACTGGTTTCCGGTCTCGCCGCGGGGAGCCGAGCCGGACGGCTTCGTCCTCGTCCCCGGCTACCCGAACAGCGCCACCTACCGCTCCTTCACCGAAGCCGAGATGCGCGAGCGCGCCGAGCTCTACTTCCCGCACCGCGCCGAGCTCTACCGCGCCTGGATCGATCTCATGGAGGCCGCCTCCGCCCAGGACGAAGCCGCCCGCATCGCCCTCGCGGACCGCCTGAAGACCCTCGCCAACCGGGAGAAGAACGCCCGCGGCCAGGTGGACGGCATCCGCCGCGGCCGCATCCTGGAGCGCAAGGCGGCCGCCGAGCGGGAAGTCCTGGCGTGGGCGGCGCAGCGGCCCGAGCAGGCGGGCGCGGTGGCCGCCCGCGACGAGCTCGCGAAGCTCATCGCCGAGCGGCGGCGCACCTGGGAACGCGACTTCCTGCTCGACCAGATGAAGAACGGCCCCAAACCTCTCGAGCTGGCGCTCACCCTCGCCCGCTGGGCGGGCGAGAAGGCCAAGCCGGATCTCGAACGCGAAACGGATTACCAGGAACGCAACCGCCAGCGCCTGGCCGAGCGGCTCGAGCGCGAGCAGAAGCGCATGCACCCGCCGGCCGAGGCCGCTCTGCTCGCCGACATCTTCACCCGTTTCGCCAACCTTCCGGAGGCGAGCCGCGTGCCGGCGATCGAGACCCTGCTGGCCGGCGCTCGCGATGGCGGCGCGGTCCGCGCCAGGATGGACGATCTCCTCGCCCGCACCCGGGTGACCGATCCCGCCGAGCGCCGGCGGATGTTCGACGAGGGCGCCGAGCAGCTCCGCTCCCGCCACGATCCGCTCCTCGATCTGGCGTTCGCCCTGGACCGCGAGCTGCTGGACCTCAAGGAGAGAGACGATCGCTTCAAGGGCGCGGTCTCCCGCCTGCGCCCGCGTTGGCAGCGCGCCGTCATCGCGCACGCCGGCCGGCCGATTGCGCCAGATGCCAACGGCACGCTACGCGTGAGCTTCGCCAAGGTCCAGGGCTACAGCCCGCGCGACGGCCTCTGGATGCTGCCGCAGACGGCCGTCGGCGGCATCGTGGAGAAGGACACCGGCCAGGAGCCCTTCAACGCCCCCAAGGAGCTGCTCGCCGCCGCACCCGACGCGCCGCGGAGCCGCTGGGCGGACCCGCGCCTGAAAGACGTTCCGGTCAACTTTCTCGCCGACGCCGACACCACCGGAGGCAACTCCGGCAGCCCCGTCCTCAACGGCCGGGGCGAGTTGGTGGGCGTCAACTTCGACCGCGTCTGGGAGAACGTGGCCAACGACTTCGGCTACATCCCGGACGTAGCGCGCAACATCGGCGCCGACGTCCGCTATCTGCTATGGATGCTCGAGACGCTCCACGGCGGGGCGGCCCGCGGACTGCTGGTGGAGATGGGGATCCAATGAAGTTGCCGTGGAGAAACGGTCATGACGACGGCGGTCGCCGGAGAGGGGATCCGGTGCTGATCGCCAAACGTATGAAGCCCCGGTCCCGTGCCTCCTTGCGCACCGCCGCGAGGGCGGCCTCCGCCGCGGGATCCCGCAGGCTGCGTTGGAGCTCGGCGAGGGCGAGCCGCGCTTCCAGGCCGGCGGCGGAAAAACCGCCTCTCGCCGCCTCGCGAGTGGCGTGCCGCAGCAGCTCGAGCGCCTCGGCAGGATTCCCCATCGCGGCCTCGCTCCGCGCCAGATGCACGTAGGCTGTAACGAGCACTTCGCGGTCCTCGCAATTCTCCAGCTTGGCGCGCAAGTCCGCCGCAGCCTTGCGGCCCTTTTCCTTCCCGCCTTGACGGACCAGCGCCTCAGCGAGCAGGGACAGGGCTTCGGCCTCGCCGCAAGGGATTCCGCGCTCCCGGTACCACGCCGCCGCCTCGCCGGCGAGGAGAGCGGCCTCGCCGGGCTTCGCGGCGGCCAGAGCGAGCCCGGCGAGATCGAGGCGGATCTCCATCGCCCGCAGGCCCTCACCGGCGGCGCTCCCCTGCAACGCCTCCTCGAGAGACCTGCGAGCGGCGGCGAGGTCCCCGGCGGCAAAATCGACGCGGCTCAGGCTCAGGAGACCCCAGGCCGCAAGAGATCTCGCGCCAGTCTTGCCAGCAATCCGGAGCTGCTCGTTCGCGATGGCCAGCGACTCAGCGAGGTTCCCGGTCTCGTAGGCGAGCCAGGAGCGTAGACAGAGGACGCGGCCGACGCCGATCCGGTCGCCGGCTTGCTGCATGGCCGCCAAGGCCTCTGCCGACCGCTGCCATGCCGTGCGCATGTCGCCCAGCTTCGCCTCGGTTTCAGCCCAGTCCGCCAGCGCGGCCGCGGCCAGGCTCAGGTCTCCGGACCGGTGCAGGCGCTCGAAGGCCTTCTCATGGCGGCGCCGGGCTTCGCCGAGCTCCCCGCGGGCCGCCAGGACACTGCCCAGACGATCGAGCGCCACCGCCTCTTCGGTGAGACCACCGGTCGCCTGGCTGAGCTGCAGAGCCCTCTCGAATCGCTGCTGGGCCGCCGCGAGGTTGCCCTGCGCCAGGAGGACCGCGCCCTCCGCATTCACGGCTCGCGCTTCCAGCAGCTGGTCTCCCATCTTGACGTACCACTGGCGGGACCGCTCATACCGCGAGAGCGCCTCGTGCAGCTCACCACGGTCCCGGTGCAAGTCGCCGAGGTAGTAGAGCTCCGACCCCATGCCCAGCGCGTTGCCGAGACGCTGCGCGATGGCGAACGCCTGCTCGTGCACCTTCTGGGCTCCTTCCAGATCACCCAGGATCTGCAGACCGATGCCGACGTTGGCGAGGGCTCTGCCGACCCCCCATTGATAGCCGCCCTTCTCGCACAGCGCCGCCGACTCGCGATAGAGGCTGATCGCCTCCCGCGTCCGCCCCAGCTTCTCCAGCGCCTGCCCCTGGAAGACGAGCGCCTGCGCGACGACGAGGGCTTGCCCGGACTTCCTCCCCTTCGCCGCGGCCCTCTCGGCCGCGAGCTTTTCGGTGGTGTACTCGCCGAGGCGCCAGGCATTCCGGGCCTCGACGAGATCGATGCGCGGATCCTCTCCCGCCGGCAGCTTGCGCAACGCCGTCAGGACCTCCGCCACTTCAGCGCCGCGGCCGCCGGTCATCAGGCTCTCGGCCAGATCCAGCCCGTAGTCGAGGTCGTCGGGACGGAAGGTCCAGAGCGAGAGGTAGGTCTGGCTCGCCTTCTCCCAGTCCTTCGCCGCCTTGTGGTAGCGGCCCTCAATGGAGAGGCGCGCTTCCCGCGACAACGCCCTGGCGAGCCGCCGCGCCTCCCCCGCCTCCTCGACGGCCCGCAAGTCGTAACCGAGCGTCGACCAGGCCTGCGAAAGGGTTGAGTGGATCACCGGGGATTCCGGATCGGCCCTGGCGGCTTGCTGCAGAGATTGGAGCGCCCCGGGAGGATCGAAGGCGCGGAGGCGCGCCAGGCCTTCGGCATAGAGCTGCTGCGCCTCGCGGTTCGACGGCCGCAGGGCCTGCTTCTCCCGCACCTGTTGCGGCGACAGCTCCGGGATCTGCAGAGCCCTGCGCAGGTCCGCTCCGGTGCGGGAGACGAGGTCGAGCAGGTCCGCCTCGGTGCCCATCTCGGCCCACGACTTCACCGTCTCCCCGTCCGGAATCTCCACCACACGCACGTCCAGGCGGATCTTCTCGCCGACGGGAAGATAGGAACCCACGACCAGTAGATCCGCGCCCAGAGTCTCGTGCAACCGCCGTAGATCGGCTGGCCCCAGGCCGCCGGCATGACGAAACCCCGATGAAGCCTGCGCCACGGTCTCGCCGCGGATCACTCGTATGGTGTCGACCGCTGCCAGCTCAGTGGTCAGCATCTCGGCCAGGGCGGTGTCGAGCCAGCGCCTGTCGTCGCGGGGCGAGAGGCTCTTGAACTCCAGCACCGCGATGGCCCGCCGGACCGCGGTACCGCTCCGTGGCAGGGACTCCTCGCGGCGACCCTGCAGAAAGAGCCCGGCGAGAATCGCCGCGATCGCGATCGTCGCCAGCACCGCCAGGGCGCCGAAGGGGATGCGCCGGGGCGGCAAGGTCTCGGGGATGGCGGCCGGTGCTGCGGGACCATCGACGGCCGGAGGCTCGCCGGCGGGGGGTGCGGGCGCCTCCACGAAGATGGGGATCTCCCCGGTGGAGTGGCGCTCGATCCGCTGTACATCCCCGCCGAAGGAGTACCCCTGCCCGGGGACGGTGACGATGTAGCGGTTGCCTCCTGCCCGCTCTCCCAGGGTCTTGCGCAGGGAAAACACGTTCTGCGTCAGGTTCGCGTCGCTGACGAAGGTCCCCGGCCAGACCCTCTCGATGAGCTCCTTCTTCGCCACCACTTCGCCCGCCCGCTCAAGCAGGACGAGGAGGATCGAGAGGGCCTTCGGCGTGATCGCCACCGGCTCGCCTTGGCGGTAGAGCACGCGGCGGACGGGATCGGCGCGGAAGATGCCGAACTCGTAGACCACGCGCTCCCTCTCTTCGGAGCCGGATGACGCTCTTTTCATGATTTACTTTGAGAGACTATAACGCAAGTGAGCCGGCGGGGCGCTACTTCCTCTGCCAGCCCTGCCGCAGGCGATGCGGGGCACTGCCGTGAAATGTTCAACCCGGGTCCGTCACTACTCTCATGTGGGAGAGCTCGAAGCTCGGTAGCAATGGTGATCTCTTCGGGCTCTCCTAATCCTTGATCGCCCTCTTCCCCAGGATCTCGAGGAGCCGGTCCTCCAGTTGCGGGAACCGGCTGCGGTAGTCCTCGCGGCTCCTCTCGATCGCGTCGCGCGCCTCGTCGGCGCCGTAGACGTGGGTGATCTCGATGGCGCTCCGCGCCGCCTCGGGCGGGCGCTTGTAGGTGAGGAAGTAGTGCTTGAGCCGCTCGACGAGCGCCTCGGGCACGTCGGAGATCTCCCGCCACTGTCCGAACGCCGCATCCCCCTTGAGCACGGCGATGATCTTGTCGTCCGCCTGGTTGCGGTCGATCAGGCGCAGCCCGCCGACGGGCACCGCCTGCAGCAGGAAGTCGCCGTGCGAGAAGCCCTTCTCGGCAAGGATGCAGACGTCCATCGGGTCGCCGTCCCCCTCGACGGTCGGCAGCCGCGTCTTCTCCTGCGACAGGGCGGCCACCCGCGCGCCGCAGAAGGTCTGGGGGATGAAGCCGTAGAGCGTCGGGCAGACGTTGGAGAACTGCTGCGGCCGGTCCACCTTGAGATGGCCGCTGGGCTTGTCGATCTCGTACTTCACCGTGTCGGTGGGGACGATCTCGACATAGGCGGTCACCACCCGCGGCGCGTCGGGGCCGGCCGGCACGCCGTGCCAGGGATGGGCCTTGAACAGCAGCCCCAGCAGCTCCCAGGCTCGTTCAGAATCCCGCTCGTCCATGCATTCCACCTCGTTCAAAAGCCGCGGCTGCGGCGCGAGGAATCCTATTATGATCGGCGCGCCATGAGGTGGCTGGCAGTCTGGGTCTTTCTCGCCGGGGTCTATCTGGCCGGACAGCTCGCGATTCCCCTGCTGCTCGGCGGGAGCTGGAGCTATACGCGGGAAGACCTCGCCCACCTCGCCGCCGTTCCGCTGCTCCAGGTCGTAGCGCTCTGGGTGCTGGCGGCGGTGCGGCGTGGGGTGCGGCGGTGAGGATCCTCGCACTTCGGACGGGCCTGCCCTGCGAAACCTCACCCCCTGTCCCCCTCTCCCTGACGGGCGAGGGGGGACGTCCCGCTGAATTTTTTCGTAGGGGCGG
>JBIOVX010000300.1:0-27288 GCA_044868005.1 Thermoanaerobaculia bacterium
TATTGATCCGGCCAAGAAATGTTGAAACTCATGCGGCGTAGCGCACGGGTTGGTGCTGGAAGTAGTTCTTGATTCGTTGGGGTGACTTGGAGAGCTTGCGGAGATGAGCGACCGTGGCCTTCTTCAGCTGTCCCTTGCTCCGGGCAGGTGCCTTGGTAGTGACCGCCTGCTTCAGATCGGCATTGAGGCACTCATCGGGATTGAGCTCTGGACTGTAGGAAGGCAGATAAAACACCTCGATGCGCTCCACCTGCGTTGCCAGCCATTCGCGAACCACCTTGGCATGGTGCACTCTCAGGTTGTCCAGGATCAGGAATACCTTCCGCTGTGCGGCTTCGATGAGCCGCTTCAAGAACCGAATCAGGATCTTGGCATTCAAAGCGCCGTCGAACACCATCCAGCGGACTTTGCCTTGGTTGGTCACGCTAGAGATCAGCGCGAGACTCTCTCGGTTGCTGCACACCTGGACCACGGGCGTGCGTCCCTTGGGCGCGTAGCTGCGCCCGCGTACATCATCCGAGCGCAGCCCTGTTTCGTCGCCCCAGTGGATCTCGGCCCCTTCGGCTTTGGCGCGCTGCGTGATCGCCGGATAGTCCTCCTCCAGCCATCTCTTCACCTCCGCCGGCCGCTGCTCATAAGCCTTGCGGATCGGCTTCTGTGGAGTAAAACCCCAGCGCTCGAGATAGTGGCCGACGGTGCGCACCGGCAGCTTGATGCCGAATTGCTGCTCAATCAGCTCACCTACCGCCGAGCGCGTCCACAGGGCATAGGGCATCTTCAGCTGATCCGGAGTCCGGTCACAGATGATCCTACGGATGGACGTCTCCTGCTCCGCGCTCAGCGTACGGCCATCGCCTACGGAGCGCCCCCGGGCTCCCACCGCCACCGCCTTCCAGCCTCCCACTTTGTACGACTTCATCGCGGAAATGATCGTCCCTTGCGTCAAACCCACCGTCTCGGCCACCCCAGCCAGCTTCATCCCGCTCAACCGCAGCTTCACCGCCTGCCGACGGCGCTCGTTGAGCACCGCAGTCGAAAGCCTCTTTCCGTTGGTTGGTTCCATCCTCCTATTGTGAACCAACACCGGAAAAACTTCAACATCTCATGGCCGGGTCAATAAGACTCGTTCGAGTAGTTGAGGGTGAATCCTTGCATCAGTCCCGCGGACTGCGGGTTGTACGGCGGCGAATAACTCGGGTCGTAGGGATTGGAGCTCGGAATCGAGGGCTCGCCGGTGATCTGCTGGGCCATGTCGCCGAACCACTCGCCTGGGTCGTAGATCGGCATGGCCGTCGGCGGATAGCTCGTATCACCGACCGATGTCGGCTCGGTCGGGTTGAACGCGAGGATCGGCGGTTCCGGCGGCGAAGCCGGAGTTGGGTTCGGATTGATGTTGTTGCATCCGAGCCCGTTCAGATTGCTCTGCCCGGGCGGCTGGTACTGATAGGGCCAATCGTTCTTCGGGTTGTACAACCAGCCGAGCATGTTGTCGTAGGAACGGTTCTCGAGCATGACGACGATGACGTAGTTGATCCCGTAGGGATTGCTCGGGGCGGCCATCTCAGCTCCTCCTCACTCATTGAACAGCGGTAAGTCCACCTTAGCACACTCTGGAGCTGCGCATGAGGGCGAGCCTCTCCTGAGTCCGGCAGGAGAGGCGGGAGGGACAGACGTTTCAGGGCTTCGCGGCCGCCTCCGTGGTGCCCACGGTCACGGCGCGGCTGAGGTAGGAGGTGGTGGAGGCGATCTCGTCGCGCACGGCGACCGCCACCTGCTGCGAGCCCGGCTTGAGCTCGAGGGTCAGCGTGTAGAGGTAGAACTGGCCCATGGCGTTGAGCAAGCCTTTGCGCGGAATGCGGATCGGCACCGGCACCTGGCGCAGCGGCGAGTTGTTGCCGTTCGGCGCGCGCGTCGCCACGAAGACACGCAGGCTGCCTTCGAAGACCCCTTCCGCTTCGTGGTTGAGGATGGCCAGCTTGAACAGCGGGATCTTGAGCCGGACGGGGACGCTGACGCTGCCGTTCGCCCCCGGCGTCTGCTCGCCGATCTCGAGGGAGATCGCCAGCGGGTTATCCTCGACGTTGTAGAAGAGGGCCGCCAAGGTGCGGTCCACGGTCCTCTCCAGGACGGGCTTGTCGCGGTAGCTCTGGCGATAGCGCAGCCGGACTCCGGGCCGCTTGACCTTGACCTCGATGCGGTGCTCGCGGCCGTCGCCGTTGTGGGCCGGCGTATAGCCGAGCGAGTAGTAGCTCTCGAAGTCCTGGCGCAGGCGGCCGAGGTCGGGCAGGAAGTCGTTGGTATCCAGAATCGACCGGCCGCCGGTTTCGTCGGCCAGGAGCTGGAGAGAGTCGCGGTTGCTCATGCGCAGCGCGGTGCCGATGGCGGGAAACTGGAAGAGCCGGTCCGCCGGTCCCATGCTCGCGTCCCCGGCGTCGGGCCCCTGGAGGCCGGAGGCTTGCAAGGTATACAACGTCACCTGGTGGGCATTGGCATGGGCCGCCAGCACCTGCAGATCCTTGGCGACGTTGTAGGACTGGGCGTCCAGCGGACCCTGGGAGGCCGCTTGATAGGCGGCGGGTCCGAGCTCCCGCGCGTCGAAGACGGTCAGGGGATCGACGTCGCGGCCTCTCGCGATTCCGATCTCGGCGGCCCGGCCGGAGCTCTGGGAGCTCGTCTCCGTTTCGCTGTGTCCGATGCCGCCTGTGCCGCCGCCGCCGCAGATCTCGACGAGGAACTGGAACAGCTCCTCGCCCGGTGTCAGGGGGAGGCCGTCGCTGACGTGGAGCACCGCCTTGCGCCCGGGCACGCCGGAGAGGGAGTTCACGATCATCGTCAGGCCCGCGATCGTGCGCCGGACCTCCTGGCGACGGGAGCTGGCGAAGGAGTGAGCGGGCGTCGCGATGCTCTGCGGACAAGGGAGAGGGTCTGGATCGAGCAGGGCGTCTTCCTGAATGGACATCATGGTCTGGAAGGCCAGCCGCCGTTCGCGTTCGATCTCGGTGCCGTGGACCGCCAGACGCCCGGCCTCGTCGAGGGCGTGTGCGATGGCGGCCTGGTCGCCGGTGAAGGGAAGCAGGACTTTGAAGCCGAGATCCTGGGTGGCCACCATGACGCGGTCCGCCGGGGAAAGTCCCCCGGCCAGGAACTCACGCAACTGGCGCACGGCCCGGGCGCGGCCGCTCGGACCCAGGTTGAAGGTGTCGAAGAGGATCACCAGGTTCCAGGCGTCCCCAGGCGGGCTCGCGGCGACAGAGGGAGAGGGAGACGGCGGCTTCTCCGCCTTGCCGGACGAGGGCCGTCCCGCCGTCGCCATCTCGAAATTCGTGATCTCGACCGGCTTGCCGTCCTCGAAGACCTGGAAGTCTCCCTTGCGCAGGTCCATCACCCGGTTGCCGCTCTTGTCGGTCGCGTAGACGTCGACGTTGACGACATTGACCTCCACCGTCTCGCCGAAGCTGGGCGGAGGCGGGGTCGCCGGAGGCTTGGCGGCGAAGGCAGAGGCAACGGCGGTGAGCGCCAGGATCGCGGCCAGCCGGATCTCACTCCTCATGTCGGCTCCTTCTCACGGTTGTGTGCTCGCCTCCCGCGTGCCCACGGTGATGGCGCGGCTGAGATAGGAGGCGGTCGCCGCGATCTCGTCGCGCACGGCAATGGCCACCTGCTGCTCGCCGGGAGGCAGTTGCACCGTCAGGGTGTAGGAGTAGAACTGGCCCATGGCCGTCAGCACCTGCTTGCGGGGGATCTGCAACGGCACCGCCACCTGGCGCACCGGCGACGAGCGGCCCTCCGCGTCGCGGGTGGCCACCAGCAGGCGCAGGCTGCCCTCGAACAGCTTCTCCCGGTTGAGGACCGCCAGCTTGAACAGCGGGATCTTGAGGTGGATGGGAACGTTGAAAGTGCCCGCCGGTCCGGCGGTCTGCTCGCCGATCTTGACGGCGACCTGCAGCGGGTTCTCCTCGACGCCGTAGAGGAGGGCCGCCAGGGTGCGGTCGATGGCCTTCTCCAGCACGGGCTTGTCGCGGTAGCTCTGGCGGTAGCGGAGCCGCGTCCCGGGGCGGGTGACCTTGACCTCGATGCGGTGCTCGCGGCCATCGCCGGAGTGAGCCGGCGCGTAGCCGAGCAGGTAGTAGCTGTCGAAGTCCTGGCGCAGACGGGCGAGGTCGGGCAGGAAGTCGTTGGTGTCGAGGATCGAGCGGCCGCCGGTGTCGTCCGCCAGGAGCTGGAGCGAGTCGCGGTTGTTCGCCCGCAGCGAGGCGCCGATGGCGGGGAACTGAAATAGCCGGTCCTCCGGCCCGAAGCTGGCTGCCGAAGCGTCGGGCGCCTGCAGCCCGGACGCCTGCAGGGTGTACAGCGTGACGCGCTGCGCGTTGGCGTGCGCCGCCAGCGCCTGCAGCTCCTTGAGGACGCTGTAGGACTGGGCGTCGAGCGTGACCTGCGTGGCAATGTCGACCCTCATGCTCTCGCCGAACCCCACCGACTCGGGGCTGGGCGCGTTGTCCGCGGCGGGGCGCCTGCCGGTCCGGGGGAGGGACTCCGACTCGGACGCTTCCATCGCCTCCGGCGGCGGCAGGGCGTTGGTGTTGCAGATCGCCGCCAGCAGCTCGAACAGCTCTTCGCCCGGCTTCAGGGGCAGGCCGTCGCTGACGTGAAGCACTGCCTTGCGTCCGGGGACTCCGGAGAGGGAGTTCACCATCGCCGTCAAGCCGCCGATCGCACGCAGCACTTCCTGCCGGCGCTCGGCGGCGAAGGAATGTGCCGGCGTCGCCATCTCCGGCGGGCACTGGGACTGCTCGCCGGCGCCGGGGGCCTTCTTGATGGTCATCATGAGATCGTAGGCCTGCTTGCGCTGCCGATCGATCTCGACGCCGTGGACGGAAAGCAGATCGAATTCGTCGAGGGTGCGGGCGAGCACGGCCTGATCGCCGGTAAAGGGAGGCCGCACCCGCAAGCTGAAGTCCTGGCTCACCAGCAGGACGCGGTCCTGCGGCTTGATCTCGCGGGCCAGGAACTCGCGCAACTGGCGCACGGCCCTGGCGCGGCCGCTCGGGTGCAGGTGGAAGGTATCGAAGAAGACGACGAGGCTCCAGCCCTCCTCCGCGGCTCTCGCGGCCGTAGACCCACCGGCCGCCTGCGCCTTGAACTCGGCGAAATTGGTGATCTCGACCGGCTTGCCGTCCTCGAAGACCTGGAAGTCGCCTTTGCGCAGGTCGGTCACCCGATTGCCGCTCTTGTCGGTCGCATAGACGTCGACGTTGACGACGTTGACCTCCACGGTCTCGCCGAAGCTGGAGGGAGCGGGGGCGGCTTGAGGCTTGGCGGCGAAGGCTGCGCCGGCGGCGGCCAGGGTCAGCAAGAATCCCGTTCTGATCATCAGGCTCATGGAAAGAAGGCTCCTTGTCAGGGCCGGGCGCTCGCCGCCTGGGTCCCCACGGTCACGGCGCGGCTCAGGAAAGAGGTATTGGCGGAGAGCTCGTCGCGCACCCCCACGGCGACGCGCTGCTCGCCGGGCGGCAGTTGGATGGTCAGCGTATAGACATAGAACTGGCCGAGGGCGGTCATGAGCTGTTTGTGCGGGATGCGGATGGGCACCGGGATCTGCCGCACGGCGGGCATCATGCCGTCCGCGTTGCGCGCCGCCACCAGCACGCGCAGGTTGCCCTCGTAGACGCCGTCGCCGCTCAGCACGGCCACCTTGGCCAGCGGGATCTGCAGGTGCACCGGCACGGCGAAGCTGCCGTCCGGCCCCGGCGTCTGCTCGCCCACGGCGAGGCTGATTTTCAGCGGATTGTCTTCGAAACCGTAAAATAGAGCGGCGAGCGTGCGGTCCATGGCCCGCTCGAGGACGGTCTTGTCGCGGTAGCTCTCGCGATAGCGGAGGTCGACGCCCTTGCGCTTGACCCGCACCTCGAGGCGGTGCTCCTTGCCGTCGCCGTCGTGCCGCGGCACGAAGCCGAGGGAATAGAAGTCGGAGAAGTCCGCGCGCATCCTGAAGAGGTTGCGGTCGAAGTCGTTGACGTTCAGGATCGCCTCTCCTCCCGTGCCGGAAGCAAGCGCGTAAAGGGAGCTCTGCGCGCTCGTCCGCGCCGCGGTCTCGATCGACGGGAACTGGGTCAGCCGGTCTGTGCTTCCGTAAGTTGCCTCCGACGCCTCCGGCCGCTCGGCGCCGGACGCCTGGAGCATGTAGAGGGTGACGCGATGAGCATTGGCGTGGGCCACCAGCGCCGACAGCGCCTTCGCCACGCTGTAGCTCGCGGCGTCGATGGGGGCCTGCGAGGCCGCCTGGTAGGCGCCGGGGCCGAGCAGCCTCGCATCGTAGACCGTGTTCGGGTCCAGGGTGTTGGCGGGGAACTCCCGCACCCGAGGACGATAGCCGGGGTCCCCAGGCTCCAGAGGTTCTTGCGGTTGGGTCTGCGGCCGGCCGATGCCCCCGGTGCCGCTGCCGCCGCCGCAGAGCTCGGCCAGGAACTGGAAGATTTCCTCGCCGGGAGTCGCCGGCAGGCCGTCGCTGACGTGGAGCACCGCCTTGCGGCCCGGCACGCCGGAGAGGGAGTTCACCATCACCGTCAACGCGCCGAGGGTGCGCAAGACCTCGTCGCGGCGCGCCTGGGCAAAGTCGTGGGCCGGCTGAGCGATCCTCAGAGGACACGGGAGGGGCTTCGGATCGAGGAGCGACGCCTCCTGTATGGTCATGATCTCCCGGTAGGCGTGGCGCCGGCGGTTGTCGACCTCGTCGGCGTGGGCGGCGAGCCCTTCCATCCTCGCCAGCGCTTGATCGATCGCGGCCGGGTCCGAGGTGAACGGGAGCTGAACCTTGACTCCCAGGTCGTAGCTCACGAGCATCACCCGGTCCCCCGGCTTCATGAGCTGGGCCAGGGTTCCCCGGAGCTGCCGCAGCGCCCGGGTGCGATTCCTCGGGTGGAGGTCGAAGTTGTCGACGTAGACGACGAGGTTCCAGGCCTCCTCGCTTGAAGCGACGGCGAGCTTCATCTCTCCGTCCGCCGGCGGTGGTGCGGGCTCGGCGGTGGCGCCCTTCTCGAAGGCGGCGAAGTTGGAGATCTCCACCCGCTTGCCGTCCTCGAGGAGCTCGAAGTCTCTCTTCTTCAACCCCCTCACCGGCTGCCCTTTGGCGTCGGTGACGCGCACGTCGACGTTGACGACGTTCACCTCCACCGCGGCCTCGAAGGACGGTGGATCGATCATTTCTTCCTGTGGGCCGGCGGCGAGCGTGGCCGCACAGAGGGCCAGCAACGGCAGCAGGACGCAGGCGAGCCGGGCTTTCATCGTCAGGGTTTCCCTCCCGCAACGGTGATCGAATTGTATCGACTGGAAGCTGCAAGAATTAAACCATGGGTTTCCAGGGGGAAGGCTCCCCGGAATCGTCCTCTGGAGCTGACGGCGCGGCCTCCCTCGGGAGGCGGTCCCTCCGGCTGGACCCCCGCAGACGTTGCCACAGCGCCGCGGCGAGGGGCAGACCGAGAAGGGTCAGCAGGAGGCTCGCCTCCGGGCCGAAGGCGCCGCCGGTGAGCCTCTCGTCGCCGCGGATGGAGAGGTCGAGCAGGTGGAACATCGGCACGCCGCTGACCGGCAGCGAGAGCAGGCAGGCGACGGCGAAATTCCACGTGGCGTGGGCGAGGGTGGCGCTCCACAGGCTGCCGCTGCGCTCGACCAGGGCCGCGAGGATCATGCCGGCGAGCAGGATGTTGAGCAGGGCCAGCCCTGAGACCTCCGGATTGTCGGCGTGCAGCAGGGCGAAGACCAGGGAGGAGGCGAGAGCGGCGATCCAGGGGCGCCAGGCGTCCTTCAGAGCGCGGTAGATGTAGCCGCGGACGATCCATTCTTCGAGCCCCGCCTGGAGCAGGAAGCCGAGCCCGAGGAGAGCGAGGAGCAAGCCGGAAGGAAACGGCCACCAGGCGGGAGCCCCAGGATCCAGGCCGCCATAACGGACCTCCGCGAGAGGCGCCGGCAGCAGCAGGAGCAACGCCAGCCAGCCGGCGAGGAAGGCGAGCGCGCCGAGCGGTACGGTGAGGAGCTGCCGCAGGGCCGCCTTCCGGCCGCCCTCCGGCCAGCGGGCGCCGAGGCTCGCCAGCGTCCGGCGATCGAAAAAGCGCACGAAGAGCCAGGTCACGCCCACGGTCGGCAGCGCGGAGAGCGCGATGGCCAGCAGGAAGACCTCGTTGGAGCTCGCGAAGCCTCCGGCGCGGAACCAGCGGTCGCCGACGAGGAAGGCGGGCAGGCTCAAGGCGCGGACGACGACGATCTGGAGGAGGACGTAGACCGCCAGGTACAGCCCGGCTCGTAGCAAAGGATGCAACAACGGGGCAGCCTGCCCGGCGCGCCGTTCTCGCGGCGGCGCGGCGTCGGAGGGCGGAGAGGGGGTCGGTTCCAAGGTCCTCCTGCGGCGGTTTTCCCTTGTCCTCGGGAGAGGACGCCGAGTGTCATTCGAGACGGCGAAGGCGGCTTCTATGGCATGACAGTTGCTATCTGTGAGGCTCGGGAGAGAAAGAAGTCTAACTCACAGCCAAAGGAGGATCGTCATGAACCTGATTCTCATCCTGATCGTCGGTGGCCTCATCGGGTGGATCGCCAGCATCGTGATGCGCACGAATGCGCAGCAGGGAATCCTGCTCAACATCGTGGTCGGCATCGTCGGCGCTCTGCTCGCGGGCTTCCTGCTTTCACCGCTGTTCGGGGTTCCGCCCATCACCTCGGGCAGCTTCAGCCTGGCGGCCCTGCTGGTCTCGCTCCTCGGAGCCGTCATCCTGCTCGCCATCGTCAACCTCTTCCGGCGCGGCGCAGTTCGCTAACGAAGGCCCTCCAGCCGCTCCGTAAAAAAAGGACGACGAGGACGACAGGGACGGCAAGGACAAGGCCCCCAAGCGGTGCCTGTCCTTGCAGTCCTTGGAATCCTTGTCGTCCTTTGTACTTCTTCCCACGGGTTGATCCAGCCAGCTTATTCACGTAGAGTAATAGCTGCAACACGTGGATGAAGGAGGTCGCATGCAGCCGCAGAAGAAGACCCGTCGTTTCCCCCGCGTTCAGGCCCGGCACGCCGTCATGGTGCGTCTCCTGGGGCAGGGCGCGTTCGAGGAGTTCGCGCGCACCCGCGTCATTGGGCCGGGCGGCTGTATGTTCGTCAGCGAGGAGTCTCTCGGCTTCGGCTCGCTGATGGAACTCTCCATCGCTCTCCGCGGGCGGGTGGTGAAGACGGACAGCCGGGTGGTCTACGAAGTCCGCCAGAGCGAGACCGAGCACCAGGTGGGCGTCGAGTTCCTGCGCATCAGCTCCGCGGATCAGGCGTATCTCGAGACGCTGGTGGCGCTGGCGGCCGAGCCGCATCGTCCAGCCGCAGCTCCAGCTCCATGAAGGCCGTGCCCGGGATCGGGTTGAAGCGGTAGGGCGGGATCTCCCGGAACCCCAGACGGCGGTAGAGGGCCCGCGCCCGCTCCATGGACGGCACGGTGTCCAGCCGCATGCGGGCGTAGCCGATCTCCCGCGCCTGGCGCAGGATCGCTTCCGCCAGGGCGCGGCCCGCGTGCAGACCCCGAAAGCCCGGCCGCACGTACAGCCTCTTCATCTCGCAGATCCCGTCCTCCAGCTCGCGCAACGCCACGCACCCGGCCGCCTGGCCCGCGTGGAAGGCGAGGAGCAGCCGCCCGCGCGGCGGCGCGTAGGCGCCGGGCAGCCCGGCCAGCTCCGCCGCGAAGTCCTGGAAGCCGAGGTCGAACCCCAGGGAGGCGGCGTACTCCTCGAACAAGGCGCGGGCGTGCCGCAGGTCCTCGGCCGACGCCGCCTGCGCGATCCTCAGCATCAGGACCGTTCCTGGAACGCGCCGCGGAGGGTGAAGATGATGCCGCCCAACCCCACCGCCACGAAGAGGAGAGGCACGAGGCCGAAGGCGTACTCGTGGCTGAAGTCCCGGTTCAGCACCGCCTCCGAGGGGTCCTTGGGATTGACGTAGCAGACGGTGCGCGTCAGCGGCGGCAGGCGGCGCACGGCGCGCTCCTTCTCGGCGTAGCCGCCGGTCGAGCCGCCAAGGAATTGGTAGCGGTTGGATTTGTACTCCCAGCCGTTGTACGTGTAGGTGTAAAGCACGTCCACGCTGTAGGTGGTGCTGTCGTCGCCGGGATGGCTGCGCACCTGGCTGCTGACGATGGTGCACGGGGTGGACGGCCACGACTTGGCCGCCAGCACCTTCAGCGCCGGCCGCACGAAGAACAGCGAAAAGCCGGCGCCGGCGAGCAGGAAGACGGCGAAGAAGGCCGCCATGCAGCCCTTGGGATTGGCGTTCTGGATCTTCTGCTGCAGGCGAGGGACGGCGGGCGTGCCTTCGCCTTCCGCTCGCCAGAGGAAATACAGCCCGCCGCCTCCCACGGCGACGAACAGCAACGGCAGGAGGATGGTGAAGCCGAACCACAAGCTCGGCCGCCGCAAGGCCGCCGACTGCGGCCTGGCGGGGTCCACGTAGCAGGCGGCGCGCGAGCCGAGGCGGTAGCGGTCGGCGAGCCGGCGGGCCTCGCCGATGTCCGCCGAGCCCGAATATCCCGGCCGGTAGCGGTCCGAGGTGTAGCGCGCTCCCTGGACCGAGTAGGCGTAGAGGACCCGGAAGCGGTAGGCCTCGCTCGCTTCGGCGGCCTCCGGGTGCTCGTCCACGCCGCTCTCCAGGATCAGGCACTCGGCCTCGTCCCAGCCGTACGTGCGCACCGCGCCGTAGAAGCTGTAGACGATCATTCCCGCGAAGGCCAGCCCCAGGCCGAGAAAGGGCAGCAAGAAGAGGCTGCCGACGATCTTGCCACCCAGGCCCACCTTGCCGCGCTCCGGCGAGGAGATCCTCAGCCGCATGGTCCGTTCCTCCTGGGGAAACCAGTCGCTGCCTCGATGGTATCGCGAAGACGGGGGCTCCGACCCTCCGAAGCCCTTACTCCCCTGGCCCCTCGGAGGGCAGACCGCCGAAAAATTCCTCGTGTAACCTGGGGGCCGCTCCGTACGTATAGAAGTCGCCATGAAAGGAGAACCCTCTATGCATGTAAAGCCGTTGCTGCTCACGTTGCTCCTGGCTTCGACCGCCGCCTGGGCCGCCGATGCGCCCAAGGACGACCTCCAGGCGCGGCGCGAGGCCCTGAACGCCCTGCTCGCCGAGCAGTGGGAATACACCCTCTCGCACGCGCCGGAGTTCGCCTCCATCCTCGGCGACAAGCGCTGGAACGACCAGATCTCCGATTTCTCCCAGGCCGCCATCGACGCCGATCTCGCCAAGTCGCGCGAGTTCCTGCGCCGCTTCGAGGCCATCGACACCACCGGCTTCCCCGAGCAGGAGGTCCTCAACCAGCAGCTCATGGTGCGCGGCCTCAAGGAGGATCTCGAAGGCTCGAAGTTCAAGGGCTGGCTGATGCCGATCAACCAGATGGGCGGCATCCATCTCGGAGCGGCCCAGTTCCCATCCATCCTGACCTTCACCACGGTCAAGGACTACGACGACCTGATCACCCGCTACAAGAAGCTTCCCAAAGTGTTCGACGACACGATCGCTCACATGCGCGAGGGGATGGCCGCCGGCATGATGCCGCCGAAGTTCCTGCTCGAGAAGGTCGCGACGCAGGTGGAAGGCATCGCCGCGACGCCGCCCGAGAAGTCCCCCTTCGCCCAGCCGCTGGAGAAGTTCCCCAAGGAGATCTCCGAGGCCGACCAGAAGCGCATCCGGGAGGACATGTTCGCCGCCATCCGCGGCTCGGTGCTGCCGGCCTACGTCAAGCTCGGCAAGTTCGTGAAGGAGGAGTACGCGCCGAAGGGACGCACCGAGCCGGGCATGTGGTCGCTGCCCGACGGCGGCGAGCGCTACGCCTGGGCCGTCAAGCAGTCGACGACCTCGAACCTCACGCCGGAGGAGATCCACCAGATCGGCCTGCGCGAGGTGGCGAGGATCGAAGGGCAGATGCTGGAGATCGCCAAGAAGCTCGGCTACAAAGACGTCAAGAGCTTCAACGCCGCCATCCAGGCCGATCCCAAGCTGAAGGCCCAGTCGCGCCAGCAGATCCTCGATCTCTACACCAAATATATCGATCAGATGTGGGGCAAGCTGCCCGAACTGTTCGGCCGCCTGCCGAAAGCCAAGGTCGAGGTCAAGCCCGTCGAGGAGTTCCGCGAGAAGGAAGCCTCGGGCGCGCAGTACATCCCCGGCGCTCCGGACGGCTCCCGCCCGGGCCGCGTGCAGGTCAACACCGGCGAAGCCACCTCGCGCAAGACCATCTCGATGGAGTCCACCGCGTATCACGAAGGAGTCCCGGGCCATCACATGCAGCTCTCCATCGCCCAGGAGCTGCCGACGCTGCCACCGTTCCGCCAGCAGGGCGGCTACACCTCGTTCGCCGAAGGCTGGGCCCTCTACTCCGAGCGCCTCGGCAAGGAAGTCGGCTTCTACCAGGATCCCTACAGCGACTACGGGCACTTGCAGGACGAGATGCTGCGCGCCATCCGTCTCGTCGTCGACACCGGCTTCCACTACAAGCATTGGAGCCGCGACCAGGTGGTGCAGTTCTTCCACGATCACTCGGCCATCGACGAGGTGGAAGTGCAGAGCGAGACCGACCGCTACATCGTCTGGCCCGGCCAGGCGCTCGCCTACAAGATCGGCCAGTTGAAGATCCTCGAGCTGCGCGAGCGGGCGAAGAAGGAACTCGGCGCGAAGTTCGACGTCCGCAAGTTCCACGACGAGGTCCTCGGCGCCGGCGCCCTGCCCCTCGACGTGCTCGATCAGCGGATCGGCGGCTGGATCGCGGCGGAGAAGGGGGATAAGAAGGCCTCGATGTAGCCTCGAATCCTGAAGACGCAACCGTAGCGGCGGCCCTACGTGGCCGCCGTTTTCATCACATCAGAAGAAGGTACACCGCAGCGCAAGCGGCAGACATCCTTCCACCGCCTTCGATCGTCGCGATCGGATCCTCCCCCCAATTCTTTTTGCCTCGATAGACCTCAGCCATGTTCGTCCCCGCTCGTTCGCGCCTTTGTTAAGACTGGTCTCCCATGAAGATAACCGAGGCGTACACAGACCCAGTCCATTTATCATCACCGTTCTTATCCCTTAGTAGCGCGTATACACGGAGAATCGCTGTCCCGCTCCCGACTACGAACGCTTCCACAGCCACAGCTTCCGCGCCAAGATGATGGTCTTCGATGCTCAGGGAATCGAGCGAGCTACCCGTGGCTTTGCCGAACACAAGGCTGAAGCCAACCAGCGACGCAAGGACGCGGACTGTTCCCGTGGGAATTTCTATCGAAATGTCCTTAGTAAGGACAGCATCACCGTTGACTGATTATCCAAGGTTATAACTAGAGTTCTATAGCCTAGGATGATTAATCTTTCTTCCACCAGTTCTGTGGGCGTTATCGCATCAGAAAACGCGCCGGACGGCAGAGAAAGCCCTTTAGCCTCGACGGCTTGACTACCTGTCGCAGACCCATGTGTCTGCGCTAAATGCTCAACCGTCTTTTTGATAGCCCGCAATCGCAGCCAGATGACGGCCAATCCGACGAGAGCCATTAACGCAACGACCGTGGGCAGAAATCTCACAATCAAACTCCTTACTGTCTAATATGAAGCTCCCAACCTTCGAGCGAGAAGCCTACCGTTGGCTCGGAGCATCCGGTAAGTTCTTTATTTTGCATAGATTGAATCCTAAACCTGTTTCTAATCCTCGTCAACCCGCCACGCACCAAACATCGGCCCGATAGGCCTCGAGCCGCCGGACCAGCTCGCCTGGATGGCTGAGCGCAGGCGTGTGACCGCTGTCGATCTCGTCAGGGATGATGCCAAGGCGATCCCGCACCACGCGACGGACCCACGCCGGAGGGAAGAGGCGGTCGTGGCGGCACAGCAGATATCGCGTCGGGACGTCGGGCCAGGCGTCCAGCGGCCAAGGCTCTTTCCCTGGCGTCTCCGACTGCCGGCGGCTCTTGGCGAGCGCTTCGGCCGCCAGCGTCGGCTCGACATCGTGGTAGAAGATCGCCAAGTCGCTGGAATCGTCCTGCTCCACCGGCGCGTATCCGGTGTTGGCGAACATGGCCTCCGCCGACTCGCCCGGGGCTGGAATCATCGCGGCCACGAGCACCAGGAGCCTCGCCGGTACCCGGTCGCAGACGATCGGTGCGATGTAGCCGCCGAACGACTGAGCCGCCACCACGAGATCGTCGCGGTCGCCGATGGCCTCGACTACGACATCGGCGTAGGCCGAGAGCCCTGCGGAATCATCATCGACCGGCAGGTCCATCGCCACCACGTCATGGCCACGCTCGCGCAACTCGGCCTCGACGAGGTGCCAGTACCATCCCACATCGCCAGCGCCATGGATGAGGACGTAGGTGGCGGCCGGGATCATGAAGGCATTCTCGCCTCTTCACTCCACGATGACGTTTACGCGCTGCACGCTGTTGTTGCCATAACCGCCGAAGTTCCACTCCTGCTCCCGCGGCTGCACGTTTCCCGCGGAGTCGGTCGCGCGGACGCAGAGAGTGTGCGTGCCGCGCGTCGCGTTCCAGAGAAAGGTCCACGTCCTCCAGGCATGGGGCGAGACCGGTTCGTCCAGGCGGGCGTCGGACCAGGTCGAGCCGCCGTCCACGCTCACCTCGACGCGCGAGACGCTCAGCCGCCCGGCCCAGGCCTTGCCCGTCAGTGTGGCGGCGCCGGCCTGGACGAGCCGGGTCCGGGTCAGAAAATCGGGAATTCCCGGAGGAATCATCAGCGCGCGCACGCGGATCAAGGTCACCGCTTCTCCGGGCCCGTCCGGCGTCCGCGAGTACCGGTAGACCCTGGCCATCTGGTATCCCTCGAAGGGCTTCGCGACGGCCTCGATCCGCTGCAGCCACTTCACGCTCGTCATGCCATACCAACCAGGCACCAGCAGGCGGAGGGGATAGCCGTGTTGAGGTTGCAGCGGCTCGCCGTTCATCTCGTAGGCCAGCAGCACCTCGTCCCTGAGCGCTTCGCTCATGGTCAAGCTGCGCTGGTAATCCTGGACCTCGCCTCCTTCCACGCCGCGGTCGAGACCCGTGAAGACGACGTCGGCGGCATCCTGGCGCACACCGGCTTCTTCCAGGATCCCCTTGAGCGGCGTGCCGGTCCATTCCGCGGTGCCGATCGCCTCGTGGAGCCACGGCTGGCTGATGCGCCGGGGGGCGAAGAGCGCACGTCCGTTTCCCGCGCACTCCATGGTTACCGCGAAGGTGCGGGCCGGCCGCTTTCGGATCTCCGCGAGAGACAGGCTCATGGGCGTGGAGACCAGGCCGCCGATTTCCAGGCGCCACTTTTCGGCGTTCACCTCCGGAATGTCGTAGTGGATCAAGAGGTAGTGCATGCCGGCCGGGGTGACCGGGTAGCGCAACGCTTCCAGCGGCATTCCCCGATTGCGCTGGGCCAACTGAAGCTCCTCCCTGAAGACCTGGTCCGTGCCGGCGAACCCGCTGCCGTCGCCGACGGTGGGGAAGGGCCCTGCGGTTCTCGGTTGTTCCATGGCGGGTTTTCTCGCGCGGTGAGTCTAATCGATCCCGCGGCTTTGACGGCTACAATGGTCCCGCGCAAGGAGGAGAGCCATGGCCGACATCATTGACCTCAAACAGGCCGTCGAAGGCAACGACGGCATCTCCGTCATCCGCGGCGGCGGCATCGTCCGCGGCTGGAACGGCATCCAGTACCGGGCGGGCCTCTCGGCGAAGAACGTCAATGCCCGCAAGCTCTCGATGAACGTCGCCACCATCCCGCCGGGCGGCGTCGCCTTCGCCCACATCCACGTCGACTTCGAGGTGATGCTCTACATCCTCCAGGGCCGCGTCCGTCACGAGTACGGTCCGGGTCTCAAAAAGGCGGTGGAGAACGAGGAGGGCGACTTCATCTTCATCGAGCCCGGCGTGCCGCACGAGGTCTTCAACTTGAGCGACACCGAGCCGGTGGTGGCCGTCGTGGCGCGCTCGGACGCTTCGGAGTGGGAGAACATCGTTACGTACGACCGGAACAGCGAAGATCAGTCGTGAGCCACGCCGCTGTTGGCCCATACACCTGGAACGACTTCATCGAGCTCGATGAGGACGATCTGCGCGAGTTGTTGGACGGCCACCTCGTGGAGATCGAAACGCCGACGTTGACGCATGAGCGGATCATCCAGAAGCTCACCTTCAGCCTGGAGCAGTGGGTTCGCCCACGAAAAGCAGGTCAGGTGCTCGGATCCGGCTACAAGATCCGTATCAATGATCGGCGCGGCTGGATGCCTGATGTTCAGTTCTACCGAAGGGAGAATTTCCCGGTGGGTCAGGAGCTTGGGCTCGAACGCGGATATCCCGATCTTGTCATCGAGGTGATCTTGCCCAGCAGCCGCTCCAAGGACAGGGTCCAGAAGCGTCACGACTATGCGGCGATCGGCGTTCCCGAGTACTGGTTGATCGATCCGGAGGCTCGTATCTTGGAACGCCAAGTCCTGCGCGATGGAACCTACAGCATCGTCGAGGCAATCGAGGGCAACGCGATTTTCCGGCCGGAGAGTTTCGAAGGGTTCGAGATCGAGCCTGGCCGGCTGTGGGATACGAGCCTGTAAGAATCCGCAAAAGGACGACAGGGACACCGAGGACCAGCAAGGACAAGGAGGCTCACCCCGAGCGGCACCTGTCCTTGGAGTCCTTGTTATCCTTTGGGTCCTTTCAGAGGCGAGCCTCCGCTACAGCCCTCCTTTCAAGCTGATACGATTCTCTTCCGGCGCCGCTCAGGCGCCTGGGAGGGGGACCGTGCCAGACTTCCGCCACTACATCGGAGTGCGTTACTCGGGCCGCAAGGACCCTGGGGATCCCATCCGCGAGATCAAGGTCTTTGCGGCGGTGGACGACCACGAGCCGTACCGTGAGCTGAATCCCGGCCAGAAGGATGACGGCCGGTGGAGCCGCCGCGATCTCGCCGAGTGGCTGCTGGAGAAGATCACGGGCAGCGAGCCCGCCGTCGTCGGGCTCGACCACGCTTTCTCGTTTCCGCAGAGCTACATGGACCGCAACGGCCTCAAGAGCTGGGATGAGTTCCTGAAAGACTTCGAGGGGCACTGGCCGACGCACGAGATCTCCGTCCGCGAGCTGCTGCCGGGCAATCCGCGCACCGGCGATCCGGACGAGCACCGGCTCGCCGGCCAGTGGACGGCCTTCCCCAAGAGCGTCTTCCACTTCGACATCCAGGACAGCCTGGCCAAGGCCACCCACGCCGGCCTGCCCTGGCTCGACTACCTCCGCCGCGCCGGAGACCGCGCCCATTTCTGGCCTTTCGACGGCTTCAAGGTGCCGGCCGGAAAGTCGGTGGTAGCCGAGGTCCGGCCGGCCCGGCTCCGCCACCGCTACCGCAAAGAGGGGCTCAACAAGCAGGAGCAAGACGCTTACGCCATCTGCGCCTGGCTCCAGGAGCGGGATCGGTTGGGTCTGCTGCGCCCCTACTTCACGCCGCCGCTCGACGACGGCGAGAAGGAGCGGGCTCGCTTGGAGGGATGGATCCTCGGCGTGGCCTGAGGCGCTGAGGACGGGCGTGAACGGATCCTCTTTCGCGGGACCTCACCAGGGGCAGCCGCTCGCGGTGGCGGGAAAGCCTTGCCGCGAAGCGGCCGCCGCCATGGTAATGGTCCACGGACGCGGCGCGACGGCGGAGAGCATCCTGGAGCTGGCGCGCGAGCTGCGGCATCCGGAGCTCGCCTTCGTCGCGCCCCAGGCGGCGGGATATACCTGGTACCCCTACAGTTTTCTCGCGCCGTTGGAGCGCAACGAGCCCGGCCTCTCGTCGGGTCTCGCCAGGATCGGGGAAGTCCTCGATCTCCTGGCCTCGGTAGGCATCCCGGCGGAGCGCACGATCCTGCTCGGCTTTTCGCAGGGAGCCTGTCTGACGCTCGAATTCGCCGCCCGCAACGCCCGCCGCTATGGCGGCATCGCAGGGCTCTCCGGCGGTCTCATCGGTCCGCCCGGCACCCCACGATCCTATGAAGGCTCGCTCGCCGGCACGCCGGCCTTCCTCGGCTGCAGCGACCGCGATCCGCACATCCCGCGCGAGCGTGTGGACGAGACGGCGGAGGTGCTGCGGCGGATGGGAGCTGAGGTGACGGAGCGCATCTATCCCGCGCTGGGCCATACGGTCAACGAAGACGAGCTGGAGCAGGTGCGGAGGATGATGGAGGGCCTGCAGCGGTAGAGAGGTTTCTTCGCATCTGCTATGGTTGAGGTCGGAACGTTTTCCTTCTCGGAGGCTGTCGTTGTCCACCGAGAGCCTGGAGACCGCCGGCCGCGGCCGGATCCTCTGCGTCGGAGTGGAAGCAGGCGCGCGGGCCGGTGTCCTCGCAGAGATCTGCGACATCGAGACGGTGCCGGATCTGCAGGCGGCTGAGACCGCCTTGCGGATGCGCGCGCCCGCGGCGGTGCTGGGGCGGGTTGAAGAGGGCGGAATCGAGCTGCTGCGCGAGCTGGCCGGCAATCCGTCGGGCCGTGACATCCCCGTGCTTCTGCTCGGCGGTGCGGAGAGCGAGGACCGTTGCCTGGAAGGGCTCGCCGCCGGCGCCGCCGACTATTTAATAGAGCCCTTCTCTGCCGGTGCTTTAAGGGCTCGCGTACAAGCCTGCCTGCGCGCCGCCGCCCTGCGGCGCGAGGCCGCCGACCGCGAGCGCGACCTGCTCGCCGAAGCGCGGCAGATGCGGCGGGCCGAGGAAGCGCTGAGGCAGAGCGAGGAGCGCTTCCGCCTGGCGACCGAGGCGGTGAGCGGCATGATCTGGGATTGGTCGGTGGGATCGAATCGCGTCCAGCGTTCCCACGGCCTGTTCGGCCTCGTCGGCTACTGGCCCGGCGAGGTGGAGTCCCGGCTGGGGTGGTGGCAGGCCCAGATCCACCCCGAGGACGTGGAGCGGGTGGCCGCCGAGGTGTGGAGCGCCGTCGAGGGCGACGGCACCTCGTTCAGCGTCGAGTATCGGGTGCGGCATCGCGACGGGCACTACGTCCACGCCTGGGACAAGGGGCTCATCGTGCGTGAGCCGTCAGGCCAGGCGGTGCGCGTAGTCGGCAGCACCATCGACATCAGCGACCGCAAGCGGGCGCAGGAGGAGCTGGAGACCGCGCACCGCGAGGCGCAGGCCGCCAACGAGGCGAAGGACCAGTTCCTCGCCACGCTGAGCCACGAGCTGCGCACGCCGCTGACGCCGATCCTCGCCGTCATCTCGCGGCTGGAGGAGGACCCGCGCTTCGCCGGGCAGATGGACGAGCTGGCGATGATCCGCCGCAACGCCGAGCTCGAAGCCAGGCTGATCGACGACCTGCTGGACCTGACGCGCATCTCGCGCGGCAAGCTGGAGCTGCGCCGCCGCAAGACGGACGCGCGGCAGGTCGTCCAGCACGCGCTCGCCACCAGCGAGCGAGAGCTGGTGGAGAAGGGAGTGCGCCTCGAAGTGTGGCTGGCGGCGGAGAGCCACCGCGTCGCCGCCGACGCGGCCCGCCTGACCCAGGTGTTCTGGAACCTGCTGAGCAACGCCGTGAAGTTCACGCCGCCGGGAGGCACCGTCAGCGTCCGCTCGCGGCTCGAGCCGTCGGGCCGCTCCGGCCGTCGCCAGCTGGTGGTCGAGGTCGAGGACACCGGCATTGGCATCGAGCCGGAGGTGCTGCCGCGGATCTTCGAGGCCTTCGAGCAGACCGACCGCCGCATCACCCGCAAGTTCGGCGGCCTCGGCCTGGGCCTCGCCGTGAGCCGGGCCATCGTGGACCTGCACGGGGGGAGCCTGACCGCGGCCAGCGAAGGCCGGGACCGCGGCTCGACGTTCACCGTCCGCCTGCCGCTGATGGGCGGCCAGGAGGATCTGGACGAGACCGGGATTCTGTTCTCCCGGCGTCGCCGCGCCGAGGACCGACCCGAGCCCGCGGCGCCGCGGCCCCTCTCTCTCCTGCTGGTGGAAGACCACGCGGACACCGCCGAGGCCATGGCGGACCTGCTGCGCCTGAGCGGCCACCGGGTCACCATCGCCGGCTCCGTCGGCGCGGCCCTCGCCGCTGCCGAGGCTGGCGGCAACGGCGGCGGCTTCGACCTCGTGCTGAGCGATCTGGGGCTTCCCGACGGCTCGGGCCAGGACCTGATGCGCGAGCTCGCCCGCCGCCACGGCCTCAAGGGCATCGCCCTCTCGGGCTACGGCATGGAGGACGACGTGCAGCGCAGCCTGGAAGCCGGCTTCGCCCACCACCTCACCAAACCGGTCGACCGGCAGGCGCTGGAGACGACGATCCGGCAGGTGGTGGGCGGGGTGAGGGGGTGAGGGCTTCGGAGGGCAGGACGGTCCCCGATTTCCGGGCTCTTCGTTTACAATAGACCGCCCGGTAACCGCTACCCGTAACTTCGACCTCGAGGGCACGATGGAACAATTGGTCGCTCCCGCCGCGGTGGGAATCCGCAAAGCTCCGACTGGCATCGCCGGTCTTGACGAGATCACCGGCGGCGGTCTGCCCGCCGGCCGGCCGACGCTCGTCTGCGGCAGCGCCGGCTGCGGCAAGACGCTGCTCGCCATGGAGTTCCTGGTGCGCGGCATCCTGGAGCACGGCGAGCCCGGCGTCTTCATGAGCTTCGAGGAGCGGGCCGAGGACCTGGCGGAGAACGTCCGCTCGCTGGGGTTCGACCTGGAGGACCTGATCCAGCGGCAGAAGCTCGTCGTCGATTACGTCCACGTCGAGCGCAGCGAGATCGAGGAGACCGGCGAGTACGACCTGGAGGGGCTGTTCCTCCGCCTCGGCTGGGCCATCGATTCGATCGGCGCCAAGCGCGTCGTGCTGGACACGCTGGAGGTCCTCTTCGGCGGCCTGGAGAACCAGGGGATCCTGCGCGCGGAGCTGCGGCGCCTCTTCCGCTGGTTGAAAGAGAAGGGGGTGACGGCCGTCGTCACCGGCGAACGGGGCGAGGGCACGCTGACCCGCCACGGCCTGGAGGAGTACATCTCCGACTGCGTGATCCTCCTCGACCACCGCGTCATCGACCACCTCGCCACCCGCCGCCTGCGGGTGGTCAAGTACCGCGGCAGCATCCACGGCACGAACGAGTATCCGTTCCTCATCGACGAGCGGGGGATCGAGGTGCTCCCCATCACCTCGCTCGGCCTCGCGCACGCGGTCTCGACGGAGCGGATCTCCTCCGGTATACCGGAACTGGACGACATGCTCGGCGGCGAGGGCTTCTACCGCGGCAGCAGCGTCCTGATCTCCGGCAGGGCCGGCACCGGCAAGAGCAGCCTGGCGGCCCACTTCGTCGACGCCGCCTGCCGCCGCGGCGAGCGCTGCGTCTATTTCGCCTTCGAGGAATCGGCGAGCCAGATCGTGCGCAACATGCGCTCCATCGGCATCGACCTCGAGCCCTGGATGCATCAGGGACTGCTCGAAATCCACGCCGCGCGCCCGACGCTGCACGGCGTCGAGCGGCACCTGGTCTCGATGTACAAGGTGATCCGCAATTTTCAGCCGCGCGTCGTCGTTATCGATCCGGTCACCAACCTGGGTGCGGCCGGATCCGCCGACGAGGTGAGCTCGATGCTGATGCGGCTGATCGATTTCCTGAAGACGCAGCAGGTCACCACCCTGTTCACCAGCCTGACGCAGGGCGGCTCGGCCCTCGAGCAGACCGATGTCGGCATCTCCTCGCTGATGGATTCCTGGCTCCTGGTGCAGGAGCTGGAGAGCAACGGCGAGCGCAACCGGGTCCTCTACGTGCTCAAGTCGCGCGGCACGGCTCACTCCAACCAGCTCCGGGAGATGCGGCTGACCGCCCAGGGGGTGCAACTGGTGGAGGCCTACCTCGGTCCGGCGGGCGCGTTCACCGGCGCGGCGCGGGCGGCCCAGGAGGCGCAGGAGAAGGCCGCGGCGCTCGTCCGCCGCCAGGAGATCGAGGGCCGGCAGCGGGAGCTGGAGCGCAAGCGCCTGGCGCTGGAGGCGCGGATCTCCGCCCTGCGCCTGGAGTTCGAGGCCGACGCGGAGGAAGTGCGGCAGATCCTCGGGCAGGAAGAATCGCGAGAGGCGCAGTTGATGGAAAACGGCGACGACGTGGCGCGCATCCGGGGAGTGAAGACGGCGGCGAAGCCCAGAATCAGGAGGCAGCCATGAACGGCCAGCAGAACGAATCGGGCAACGGCGGCGAAACGGAGCTCTGGGACCTGCGGCTCTACGTCGCGGGTCAGACTCCCAAGTCCGTGGCGGCCATCAGCAACCTGCGGAAGTTCTGCGAGGAGCATCTCGCGGGCAAATATAAGATCGAGGTCATCGACCTGGTGCCGAACCCGCAGCTCGCGCGGACCGATCAGATCCTCGCCATCCCGACGCTGGTCCGCAGACTGCCCTCGCCGATGCGCAAGATCATCGGGGACCTCTCGAACTCCGAGCGCGTGCTCGTGGGCTTGGACATCCGGCCACGGGGCTGAGCCCCGCGGGGAAGGACTGCCGTCATGGAAATGGAATCAGAGCGGATCATCCTCGAAGTCGATCAGTTCCGCATCCGGCTGGAAGAGGCCGAAGAGGTGCTGCGCGCCATCCGCCGGGGCGAGGTGGACGCCCTGGTGGTCGAGGAGCGGCGCGGCGACCGGGTCTACACCCTCAAGAGTCCGGATCATTCCTTCCGGCTGATGATCGAGGCCATGGGCCAGGGAGCGGTGACCCTGACGCCGCACGGCATCATCCTCTACTGCAACGGCTGTTTCGCCCGCATGCTGAAGATGCCGGCCGAGGAGGTGATGAACCGACCTTTGCAGGGTTTCCTGACCCCCGCGGGCAGCGGCCTCTTCGAGAAGCTTCTGGGCGTCGAGGAAGGCGGCCACGGCCACGCCGAGGTCGAGCTCGTGGCGGCGGACGGCATGAAGGTGCCTGCCTATCTGGCCCTGACCTCCCTCCGCCTGGACGAGGAGCGCGTCCTCTGCCTGGTGGTCACCGACCTGACCGAGCAGAAGCAGAACGAGAAGATGGTGGCCATGAACGAGGCCAAGGACCGCTTCCTCGCCGCCTTGAGCCACGAGCTGCGCACACCCCTGACGCCGGTGCTGGCGGTGATCTCGAACCTGGAGGCGAGCGGCCGGTTGCCGGCCAAGATACGCGGCGAGATCGCCATGGTGCGGCGCAACATCGAGCTCGAGGCGCGCCTGATCGACGACCTGCTCGACGTGACGCGCATCACGCGCGGCAAGCTCGAGCTGCAGTACCAGGAGGTCGACCTGCGGCAGGTCCTCGAGCACGCCATCCGCACCTCCTGCGGCGAGGAGATCGCCGCCGGCCGCCTGCGGGTGATCGAAGAGCTCGCGGACGGCCAGCGCTTGTGGGCGGACGCGCCGCGCCTGACGCAGGTGTTCTGGAACCTGCTCAGCAACGCCGTCAAGTTTACGCCCGAGGGCGGCACGATCGCCGTGCGTTCGTGGGCGGACGAGTCCTGGCTCGTGGTCGAGGTCTCCGACACCGGCATCGGCATCGAGCCGGAGCTCCTGCCGCGGATCTTCCAAGCCTTCGAGCAGGGAGAGCCGCGAGCGGCGACTCGCTTCGGATCCGGCCTCGGGCTGGGTCTCGCCATCAGCCGCGCCATCGTCGAGTTCCACGGCGGCACCCTGGAGGCCCGGAGCGATGGCCCGGGCCGCGGGGCGACGTTCCGCGTCCGGCTGCCGCTGACCTCGGTTCCCGCCGGTGCCGCAGCCGCCTTGAGCGAGCCGAGCCGCTCGGCCGCGCAGGCGATGAGGACCCTGCGCATCCTCCTGATCGAAGACCACGCGGATACGGCGGAAGCCATCGCCGAGCTGCTGCGTCTCCTCGGGCACGAGGTGACGGTGGCCTTCACGCTCGCCGCCGGGCTGGCCGCGGCGGCGGAGATCCACGGCCGCGGCCCGGGAGGGATCGACCTGGTGGTCAGCGACCTCGGTCTGCCGGACGGCAACGGCCTGGACCTCATGCGCGAGCTCGCCGGACGCTACGGTCTGAAAGGGATCGCCCTCTCCGGCTACGGCATGGAGGACGACCTGCGCCGCAGCCGCGAGGCCGGCTTCGCGCGGCACCTCACCAAGCCGATCAACTTCCAGGCGCTGCAGGCGGTTCTGCGCGAGGTCGCCGGCTAGATAAACCGCGGTCTCAGCGCCGCTACCACCATTCCCGCCAGCCCTGCGCCCGCCAGCGCCAGCAGGCCGCGGTGCGTCGTCGCCCAGAGCTGCGGACTGTGGTCCGTGGCCCGGTCGTCGAAGCTGCCGTGGGCCCCGTGATCGCCCGGCACCGGCTCCCAGAGGTTGTCGAGACGGTGGGGATCGGCGAGACCGTCGTACTGCTGGGACTCGTAGCCGTGGCGCGCCAGATAGCGGTCCGCGAAGCCCGGGACGAGCTTGTTGCCGGCGATCGCCATCACCGTCGGCCAGCCGACGGAGACCTCGCGCCGGCTGTGGCGGGCTGCCCAGAGAATGGCGCGGGCCGCCACCTCCGGCTGATAGATCGGCGGCACCGGCTGCGGCTTCCTCGGCAGCCGGCTCTTCACCCAGCCGAACTGCGGCGTGTTGAGCGCCGGAGGATGCACCATGCACAGCCGCACCTTGCTGCCGTCGTGCAGCAGCTCGCTGCGCAGCGAGTCGCAGAACCCCTGCACGGCGTGCTTGGCCGCGCAGTAGGCCGATTGCAGCGGGATGCCCCGGTAGGCGAGGGCCGAGCCCACCTGCACGATCGTGCCGCGGTCGCGCGGCAGCATGCGGCGCAACGCCGCGAGGGTGCCGTAGACGGTTCCAAGATAGGTGACCTCGGTGACCCGCCGGTACTCCTCCGCCGTCATTTCGCTGACGGGCGAGAAGACCGCGGCCATGGCGTTGTTGATCCACACGTCGATCGGCCCCAGCTCGTCCTCCACCTGCGCGGCGGCGAGCTCCACGAGGTCCGCCTGCGCGATGTCGAGCGGCAGTACGAGCGCGCGGCCACCGAGCTCCTCGACCTCGCGGCGCGCCGCTTCCAGCCCGTCGCGGCCGCGGGCGATAAGGCCGATCCAGGCCCCCCGCTCCGCGAAGGCGCGCACGGTGGCGCGGCCGACCCCGGCGGAGGCCCCGGTGACGACGACGACCTCGGGCGGTTTCGCTCTCTTCCTCATGCCGTCCTCCTCTCATGAGGACGATGACTGCGAAGGCGATGCCAGAAAACCCCCGCCTGGCACCCAAATTGCGGCGCAGAGGCGGCATGCGCGGGTGCGGGCGAAGCGGCGGCGAAAGGGTGGCGGCGGTCCTGCTGGCGATCTTCCTTCCCGCCCTCAGCGCCCGGGCGGAAATCCCGACGTCGAACGTCATCTACCGCGTGCTGCGCATCCGCACCGCCGCGGGGACCGGCTCCGCCTTCACCATCGAAGTCGACGGCCGGCAATACCTCGTCACGGCGAGGCACAACCTGCGGGACTTCGGCGACGAGGGGAGCATCGAGCTGTGGACCGAGGGCCGCTGGAAGCCGAGCGGCGCGCGCGCCATCTATCCGGCGAACGCGGCCGTGGACATCGCGGCGCTCGATCTCGGCCGGCCCATCACGGTCACCTTTCCTCTCGAGCCCACCGCCGCCGGATTGACGCTCGGCCAGCAGGTCTACTTCCTGGGCTATCCCTATGGCCTGAGCACCTTCGGCTCCGTAGCGGCGCCTCGCGGCTTCGGCGAGATCCCTTTCCTCAAGAGCGGCATCCTCTCGGCGCTGGATACCCGGGACCCGCAGGCCATCGTCCTCTACCTCGATGGGCAGAACAATCCCGGCTTCTCCGGTGGCCCGATCGTGTTCTGGCACGCGGAGACCGGCCTGTTCCGCGTCGCCGGAGTCATCGGCGGATACCGCAACGAGGCCCTGCCGGTGCTGAAGCGGAAGGACCTGAGCAATCCCCGGGCTGGTGCCTATAACGATCTCTACACGCGGGCCAATTCGGGAATCGTCGTTGGCTACGAAATCCGCCATATCGTGGCCGCCATCCGCGCCAACCGCGGCGGGAGGAATTGATGCGCGGAGGTTCTTTGGAGCGGCGGGCGAAGCTGGTGGCGGCGGTCATCGCCTTGGCGGCGGCGGCGATGGCGCTCTACGTTCAGCTCTTCGAGGTGCGGGCGCGCCAGGAGGAGTCGCGCCTGGCGGCCCTCCGCCTGGAGAGCGCGCTCGCCGAGTCGCGCAGCCGCCTCAAGGCCGAGATCGTGGCCGAGCTGCGGGCGGACGCCGCGAGAGTCGGCTCCCTGCTTTCAGGGAACGTCCCGGAGCCCGGCACCGTCCTGCGCCAGCCGGAGTCCGCGCCGGGTGTGCGCAGACCGGCCCTGGAGCCTTCGCTGCCTGCGCCGCCCTTGACGCTCTCGGGCGTCGCGCAAGGCCTCGAAGCGCTGTCGCAGCAGACGCGGGAGAGCGACCGGTCCTTGCGCCGGGACCTCGAGGAATTCCGGGCCGCGACACGCCGCGAGCTGGACGCCTCCGCCAAGGCCACGGTGCTCACACTGATCGCGGTGATCCCTCTCGCCCTCTATCTCCTGCTGTCGTATTGGCTCGGAGAGCCCGCTGCAGCACCTCGGCAAAGTGGAGCGCCCGGCGGCCCGTAGCCTGCGCGATCTGCTCGCGGCAACTGAAACCGCTGGTCACGATCAACGCGTCCTCCGGCGCCTCGCGCACGGCGGGCAGCAGGAGCTGCTCGCCGACCTTCATCGACACCTCATAATGCTCTCCGGCTTCGAAGCCGAACGAGCCGGCCATGCCGCAGCAGCCCGAGTCGAGCACCTCGACGTCGAGGCCGAGAGCGGCGAGGACCTTCCTCGTATCGTCCGGTTGGAGAATCGCCTTTTCGTGGCAATGCCCATGGACGATCGCTTTGCCATGGAGGCGCGGCAGCGAAAACTGATCGGATTCCCGCGCCAGGAATTCGCTCAGTAGAAGGGCCTGGCGGCTCAGGCGCTGCGCGTCCTCATCCTCAGGAAAGAGGTTGGTCAACTCGTCGCGAAAGACGGCGACGCAGCTCGGCTCGAGGCCCACGATGGGAGTACCGGCGCGGATCTCATCCCGCAGGGTGTCGAGGATCTGGCGGAGCTGGCGCCGCGCGGGATCGAGCATCCCGAAGTCGTAGAGAGGACGCCCGCAGCAGAGAGGTTTTGCGGGGATCGATACGTCATAACCCGCCGATTCCAGAACCTCGACGGCGGCCTGCGCTGTCTCCGGATGAAAATAGTTGTTGAAGGTGTCGGGCCAGAGGAGGACTCTACGGTCCTGTAGGGGCGGCCCTGCGTGGCCGCCCTGTTTTTCCGGACCTTCGCCGTCTACGACCACCCTCCCAGGGCGGCC
>JBIOVX010000301.1:0-17048 GCA_044868005.1 Thermoanaerobaculia bacterium
CTTTCCCCGCCCCATGCCGGCGAGACGCCGGCGCTCCCAGGCCTCGCCGTTGCTTAACATCCTTGATCGGCGCTAAACTTCCACTTCAAGGACATGGCGCTAACTCTCGAAGATGTAAGGAAAATCGCCACGCTCGCCCGATTGCGTTTTTCTCCCGAGGAAGAGGCGAAGCTCGCCGGCCAGCTCGCCAGGATCGTGGGCTACATCGATCAGCTACAGGCTTACGAAGGCGCGCCGCCGGAGGTCTCCGCGCTCGGCGTGCGGGAGATGCCGGACGAGCCGCACGAGTGCCTCCCCCGCGGGCGTTTCCTGGCGAACGCTCCCGAGACCATGGACGCCTTTCTGCTGGTGCCGGAAGTGAAGGCGGGAGGCGGCGATGCCTGAGCTCTGGGAGCTGGCGGCGGAGGAGACGGCGCGCAGGGTGCGTGCCCGCGAGGTGTCGGCCGTCGAGGTGCTGGAATCCTGCCTCGCCCGCACGGCGCGCGTCGAGCCGCTGATCGCGGCCTACCTGGAGATCTTCGAAGAGGCCCGCTCGCGCGCGGCGGAGATCGACCGCCGCCTCGCGGCCGGCGAGGATCCGGGACCGCTCGCCGGCGTGCCCGTGGCGCTCAAGGACAACCTCAGCCTGGAGGATCACGCCCTCACCTGCGGCTCCCGCATCCTCGCCGGCTACGTGGCCCCGTACACCGCCACGGCCGTCGAGCGGCTGCTCGCCGCCGGCGCCGTGCCGCTGGGCCGCGCCAACATGGACGAGTTCGCCATGGGCTCGTCGTGCGAGAACTCCGCCTATCAGACGACCCGCAATCCCTGGGACCTGCGCGCCGTGCCCGGCGGCTCGAGCGGCGGTCCGGCCGCGGCGGTGGCGGCGGGCAGCGTGCCGCTCGCGTTCGGATCGGATACCGGCGGCTCGATCCGCCAACCGGCGGCGCTCTGCGGCGTCGTGGGGGTGAAGCCCACCTATGGACGGGTTTCCCGCCGGGGCCTCGTCGCCTTCGCTTCGTCGACGGATCAGATCGGTCCCCTGGCGCGCAACGTGCGCGACGCCGCGCTGGCTTTGCGGGTCATCGCCGGAGCCGATCCCCGCGACTCGACGTGCGCCGAGGAGCCGGTGGAGGACTATCTGGCGGGCGTCGAGGAAGGCATCGCCGGCGTGCGGATCGGCGTCGTGCGCGAGATCGGCCACGCCGGTCTCGGCGGTGCCGCGGCGGCCAACTGGCGCCAGTCGTTGGCGCGGCTCGCCGCGGCGGGCGCCGAGCTGGTGGAGGTCTCGGTGCCCAGCCTGGACGCCGCGATCGCCATCTACTACGTCATCGCCACCTCCGAGGCCAGCGCCAACCTGGCCCGCTTCGACGGCGTGCGCTACGGCCGGCGCTCGCCCGAGGCCGACAACCTGCTCGACCTCTACGTCGACAGCCGCAGCGAGGGCTTCGGCCCGGAGGTGAAGCGGCGCATCATGCTCGGCACCTTCGCCCTCTCCTCCGGCTATTACGAGGCCTACTACGGCCGCGCCCGCGCGGTGCTCGAGCGCATGCGGCAAGAGCTCGCCGCCGCCTTCGAGTCCGCCGATCTGCTGGCGACGCCCACCAGCCCGAGCGCCGCGTTCCGCCTCGGCGAGAAGATGGACGATCCGCTCGCCATGTACCTCAACGACATCTTCACCACTCCCGCGAGCCTCGTGGGGCTGCCGGCCGTGGCCGTGCCCTCAGGTATGGACGAGGAGGGTCTGCCCCTGTCGCTGCAGCTCACCGGCAAGCCGTTCGCAGAGGCCGCGGTCTTCCGCGCGGCGCGGGCCTTCGAGCGCGAGGTGAGCTGGCAGGTGGCGCCCAGCTTCCGGGGAGCGGAGGCCGGCTGAGCATGCGGGCGGCCGCCGTCAGGGTTCTCTGCGCTCTGGCCCTGCTGGCGTCGCTCGCCGGTGCGGCGTCCGCGGCCGCCGCGTCCCGCACCGTCCGCGTGACGCTGGCGGACGGCGTGGTGGCGGCGCTCTCCGAGGAACGCGGCATCGTCGTCGAGGCCGTCCCGCGGCGCGGCGAGGGCCTCGCCGCCTTCGCCCTCCGGCTGTGCGGCGACGCGCGGCTTGCCACGCAGGTGGCCGAGGTGAACGGCGGCGCGCGGAACCTGCTCGCCGGCACCCGCTACACCGTTCCCTTCCCTCTGCTCTCCGCGGAGTGGCAGCTCAAGGCGACAAAGGGCCTGTTCGCCGAGGATCGCGGGCAGGCGGACGGCTGGCGCCATAAGGTGCGCGGCGTCGGCGCCCTGCAGCGCGAGAACCTCTGGCGGCTCTCCGAGTGGTTCACCGGCACCGGCGAGAACTTCCGCGCCATCCGCGAGTACAACGAGCTGCCGGACGAGGACGTGGCGCGGGGAACCGCGGTGACGATCCCCGCGGAGCTGCTGCTGCCCGTCTTCCGCACCGTGCTGCCGGTTCCCGAGAAACCGTTCCTCCTCGAGTACGGGCTCGACAAGGATGGCGAATACGCCGTCTACCGGCTGCGGCCCGGCGAGGCCCTCTACTCGTCGGTGGTGGTGCGCTTCACCGGCCGTGTCTTCGCCGCCGACGTCAACGCGCTCGCGGCCCAGATCGCCAAGCGCAGCGGCATCCGCGACGTGACGGACATCCCCATCGGCTACCGGGTCAAGGTCCCGTTCGACGTGTTGCAGCCCGAGTTCCTGCCCGAGGGCCATCCGAAGCGCAAGGAGTACGAGGAGAGCCTGCGCGCCAGCGCCCGGTTCAGCAACCAGATCAAGGTGCGGGGGCTCGCCGGCATCACGGTGATCCTCGACGCCGGCCACGGCGGCCAGGACGTGGGAGCCAGCCTCGGCGGCGTCTGGGAGAGCCTCTACGTCTACGACATCGCCATGCGCGTCAAGGCCGTGCTGGAGGCCCAGACGGCGTCCCGCGTGCTCCTCACCACGCGCGACGGCGGCGCCTTCCGCGTGCAGGAGATGGACGTGCTGCCGTTCTCCCGCGGCCACTCCGTGCTCACTACGCCGCCGTATCCAATAGAGGACCCGAAGATCGGCGTCAACCTGCGCTGGTACCTGGCGAACAGCCTCTTCCGCAAGACCGTGCAGACGGACAAGGACCCGCAGAAGGTGGTGTTCCTCTCCATCCACGCCGATTCGCTTCACCCGTCGCTGCGGGGCGTGATGGCCTACATCCCCGCCGCCGACATGACGGAAGGCAGCTTCGGCAAGAACGGGCCCGTCTACACCGTGCGCAAGGAGGTGCAGGAGAGCCCGCGGGTCGCCTTCGGCCGCGAGGACCGCGAGCGCAGCGAAGGCCTGTCGCGCGAGCTGGCCAAGCAGGTCGTCGCCGCCTTCCAGGGGGGAGGGCTGCCGGTGCATCCCTTCAAGCCGGTGCGCGACAAGATCATCCGCAACAACGGCGAGTGGGTGCCGGCGGTGCTGCGCTACAACTCGATTCCCGCCAAGATCCTGCTCGAGGTCTGCAACCTGGCGAACGATCAGGACCGCAAGCTGATCCAGACCCGCGCCTACCGCCAAAAGGTCGCCGAAGCCGTCGTCCGCGGCCTGCTCGCCTACTACGGGCAGGATGCCGGGACGGCGTCGGAGCAGGTGGCGGCGTCGGCGAAATAAACTTCGGCAAACAAAAATCGTACGAAAACCGTGCCGGTGCCCGTCCGTGGGAAACGGATGAGGAGGCTCTCTCCAGCCCTCGGCGGGCACCGGCCCGGGTACTGTGTACGCGCGTGAAGGAGGAGCGCGTACACCCTCCCAACGCCGGTCGCGGATCGTTGTTACCGCCGAGAACCTTCCGCGTATCCTGTCAGCTCGACATAGCCATGGCCGTGGACCGGTTGGCCGCGATGGATTCCCTCGATGCCGGCCGCTCCCTCCCAGTAGCGGAAGGAGACGTCCAGCTCCTGATCCGCCAGCAGGGGACGGACCTCCAAGTCGAGATCCTCGCTCGGAATGCGCAACCGCCAGCGGGCGGGATATCGGGCGCCGCTGCGGGGACTGCGCCACTGGCCGGACGTCTCGATTTGAAAATCGGAGAGCTTCAGAGAACGGGACTCGCCGCGTGGATCGATCAAGGTGCCGCTGCTTGCCGGATCGGCGGTGCCGTCCTGCCGCCGCAGACGGTAGAGCATGAGGTCCCAACCATCCGAGAGCTGGAGGGAGAACCAGTCCCAGCCTACCTGGTCCTTGCCGAGCGAGCTGGTGCTCCATTCGCGGTCCATCCAGGCGAGGCCGGTCACCTCGAAGCGCTCGCCTTCAACGGTGACACTGCCCGATGCGGGCATGCGGGTGAGGGAGTAGTAATAGGAGGCGTTGCCCGGCTCGGCGCTCTTGCGGCTGAGCCCGCGTTCGCCCTGGAGCACCGGCGGCTTGCCCTGTTGGAGAAGGAGATCGATCGTCGCCCCATCCGTTGAGGCGACAAGGCGCATGGGGAAGGTCCGATCCGACGTAGCCGTCCAATCCTTGACCTGGACCCGGAACGGCTCCGCCTGCGCGCCGGCGAGGCCGAGCGCGCCACGGCTCCAACGCTCGAAGGAGTGGAACTTGCCGCCCGCGATATCGCTCACCGTGAAATGAGCGAGCCAGGCCTGCCGCGTGGCCCAGGCGGATTCCCGCTCCGGCATCCGCGCCGCGAGGGCTGAACGGAAAAAGGTGAGCTGAAAGCCGAAGCGTCTCCCCGCCGCCGTCGCCAGGTTGCCCGTGAAGTACCACCACTCCGTGCGGAACTCCGGATGCGGGCCGTGATCGGCGGGGAATTGGAAGTTCCGCGGCTGAAGGGCCTTCGCGTACCCCTCGTCGTTCGCGGCGCGCAGGGCTCCGGCGACGGAGAGGGAGGCCTTCGGCGAGAAGGAGGGCTCGGGCCGGGCGAGGAGATACACCCCCGCCGTGGCTGCCAACGCCAGGAGCGCGAGGACCGGCAGGAGACGCCGCATCGCTACTCCTCCCGCAACGCCACCGCCGGCGAGGTGCGCGCCATCTTGTAGGCGGGATAGAGGCCGGCGAGCAGGGCCGCGGCGAGGGCGAGCAGCAGGGCCTGGAGGAGCACGCCAGGGGTGACTTCCATGCGGATCGTCCAGCCGAAGGAGCGCCGGTTGACGACATAGATCATGATCGCCGCGAGGGCGAGGCCCACTGGCAGCGAGAGGAGGCCCGCGGCGAGTCCCATCAGGCCCGTCTGCGAGGTCATCAACTGCCAGACCTGCCCCGGCGTCAGGCCGTTGGCGCGCAGCACTCCCAGCTCGCGGGCGCGCTCGAGCTGGAGCGCCATCAACGAAGAGAGAACGCCGATGAAGGCGACGAGACCGGCCAGCAGACGGAGCACGCCGGTGATGAGGAACGTGCGGTCGAAGATCGCCAGCGAGAGTTTCTTGAGCGAGCGGTTGGATTGAATCGACAAGGCGGGGCCGGTACCGAGCGCCTCTCGCAGATGCTCCACGAAGAGGTCCGGATCGGCTCCCGGGGCGAGATCGAGCGAGAAGCCGGAGAGGGTGGGATCGTTCCAGTAGCGGAGGTATGTCGCCCGGCTCATCAGGACGATGCCGCGGTCCGAGACGTAGTCGTAGTAGACGCCAACGATGGGGAAGTCCCGATCGCCGCTCGCCGTCCGCAGGCGCACCGTCTTGCCGCGGCCGAGGCCGGTGCGGTAGGCGAACGGCTCGGAGACGAGCACGGCGCCGCCGCGTTGGAACGCCGGCCAGACGTCGCTCGGCCGGCCCTCCTTCAGCTCGAAGGAGCGCAGGCTGCGGTCTTCGGTGCCGATCACCACCAGGCGGAGAGGACCGGCGGGGGAGGGAAGCTCGACGCGCCGGATGAGGTGGATCCCCGCGACACCCGGCAGCGCCGCGGCGCGGCGGGCGACCGCGGGATCGAGCCTGCCGGCGGTGAAGCCGCTCGCCCGGCCGGGCACGGAGACGTAGACATCCGCCTGGAGCGACATCTCGAGCCAGCGCACCACCGTCTGGCGGAAGCTCGCGATCATCACGCCGATCCCCACGGTCACGGAGACCGCGATGACCAGCGCAGCCACGGCCACGGCCGTGCGCGAGAGCGAGGCGATGACGCCTTGGGCGGCCATCCGCCCGAGGATGCCGAAGAGGGCTCCCATGGGCCGGCGGAGGAGGCGCATCAGCAGCACCGTGGCCCCCGGAGTGAGCAGGGCGCAGCCCACGATGACGGCGAAGAGGCCTGCGAAGCTCGCCGCGAGTCCCGAGGGGATCAGCAGGCCCGCGCCGAGCAGCAGCAGGCCCACGCCGAAGGCCGTGGCGCGGGGCAGGGCCCGCCGCAGCCTCGCTTCCAGCACCGAGCGGGTGAGCACCGCCCGCGGCGGCGCCTGCGTGGCTTCGAGTGCCGGCACAGCCGCCGCGAGGAGCGTCGCGCCCAGGCCGAGCACCGCTCCCTTGAAGAGAGTCGCGGCGGGCACGGCCAGCTCGCGCACGGAGACGACAAAGTAGAGGTCGTTGATCGTCTGCGTGACCAGCCGTACGAGCCCGCGGCCGAGGAGCACGCCGGAAGCGAGGCCGGCGGCGGTGCCGAGCAGCGCCACGATCGCGGCCTCGCCGAGCACCAGCGCGAAGACCTCGCGGCGGGTCACGCCCAGGGCGCGCAGGGTGCCGATCCAGCCGCGGCGCTGGACGACCGAGAAGGTCATCGTGTTGTAGATGAGGAAGGCGCCGCAGACGAGGGCGAGCAGCGAGAGCGCGGTCAGGTTGAGCCGGAAGGCGCGCGTCATCTCCTCGCTCGTGCGCGTCCTGCCGGCGGCGGAGAGGATCTGGGCGCCAGCGGGCAGCACGGCGGCGGCGCGGCCGAGCTGCCGCCGGCCCTCCGCGCCTGCGGGGAGGATGAGATCGATGCGGTCCAGCCGTCCCGCGCGGCCGAGCAGCTCCTGCGCGGCGGCGATATCCATCACTAGGAGATCGGCGATCGCCCGGCGGGTGTTCTCGTCCCCAGGCCGCAGCACGCCGGCGAGCTCGACCGTCTTTTCCCGGCCGCTCGCACGCACGCGAAAGGTGCCGCCGACCCGAAGTCCCAACTCCGCCGCCGTACTCGCCGACAGCACGCCGGCTCCGGGCCGGGTCAGCAGCGGGCCGAGATCGATGGAGGCGCGGTCCGTCTCGGATCCGCCGGCCGCGCCGCTCAGATAGGCGCGGAAGGGAGCCTCGGAGAAGGGATCTACACCGAGCACGTGAAGAGCTCGCGAGGGCTCGCCCGGCGACCTGGGAATCGTCACCCAATCTTCCACGACCGGTGCCGCTTTCTCGATTCCCGCCTCCAGGACCAGGCGCCGGAAGACGGCGTCGGGGAGGCCCTCGGGACCGCCGAGGATCTGATGCGTGGCCCTCCCCGTCACAGCCTCCGTCGAGAGCGTGAAGGCGCGCTGGGCGCTGGCATTGGCGAGATCGATGGAGACCACCACCGCCACCCCCAGGGCGACGCCCAGCACCGCGAGGCCGAACTGCCACGGGTGGCGCAGGAGGTAGCGGAGGCTGGAGCGGGTAAGGAGAGGGGATCTCATGCCGCCACCAGCCGGCAATCCTCTATGCGGAACACCCGGTCCGCCATGCCCACGACCTCGGGGCTGTGGGTGGCCATCACCATCGTCTTGCCGGCCTGCCGGCTCAGGCGGTCGAGGATCTCCAGCACCTGCAGGCCGGTCTCGAGATCGAGGTTGCCCGTCGGCTCGTCGGCCAGCACCAGCAGCGGATCGTGCGCCAGGGCCCGCGCCACCGCCAGCCGCTGCTGCTCGCCTCCGGAGAGCCGGTCCGGGTAGCTCGCCGCGCGGTCCGCGAGCCCCACCTCGGCGAGCAGATCGAGCGCCGAGCGCCGTTGCGCGGGGCTCACCCTGCCCTTCAGCTCCACGGGCAGCAGCAGGTTCTCCTCGACGGTGAGGGTGGGGATGAGGTTGAAGAACTGGAAAACGAAGCCGATGCGGTCGCGGCGGAAGAGCGTCCGATCGCGCTCCGAGAGAGAGGAGATCGAGACGCCGTCGATCACCACCTCGCCCTTGGAGGGCTGGTCGATGCCGGAGAGGAGGTTGAGCACCGTCGATTTGCCCGAGCCGCTGCGTCCCACGAGCACGGCCAGCTCGCCGCGCTGGATGGAGAGGCTGGTATCGCAGAGCACCAGCCGTTGCCGTCCTCCTTCCTCGTAGGTCTTGGTGAGGTTCCGCAGCTCGATCAGGGGAGGGGAGTCCGGCATGGCTCCGGGATCGTATCGCAGGGGAACGAGCCTCCGAGATCTGGGGCGGGGTCCACCACCAGGCGCGGCCTATATACTTCCTTCAGGCAGAAGGAGTCATTGATGTCATTACTGAAGGGGATACCAAGGAGACCTATGGCCGATTCCATGGATGCTCTCACGATTCAGTGGCAAATTGCGATGGACCGTTTGAAGCACCACGAATCCTTGACGGTGACGGGGATTGGGCTGTTCCTGGCGGCCGCGGGCTACGCCATCCACGAAGTCCTTGCAAAGATAAATAAACCGACGGAAGGGGATTACTGGGCTGTGGTCTTTGTCTTGACCATGCTCTGCATCGCTCAGTTGCATGGAGTTGATCGTGTTAACGACTCCGCGGTGGGTGTGATCGAGCTGGAAATGGCTTCAGAGGGCCGGCTTACATATCTCAGTAACGTCACTCGCCGAATCACCTGGACGGTATCGTTCGGGTTTATCGCGATCTTTGTGGCTCCTGCCGTTTCAGTTCTGAGTATCATGTTCGCATATCGCAACCTTGTCTCCGACCTATGGTCTCCATTCATCGCCATGGCGATAAGCGGCCTGATTTTTCTCGGCTTTGCCATCATGATATTCCGCCAGCAAGGCACCATCAAAGCCGGGTTGAAATACCTGGGAATGAGGCGTTGACCTTTCTGCCATCGGGCAGTGGAGTCTCCTTATTGGGAGGAAGACAGGCCGATGGGGCGACAAACATCCATCGAAATCCGCCATCCCGAGCCGCCGCATCGTCGTCAGCTTGCCTTCACGGTCAGGCAGCAAGCCAGTTTTCAATCGCAAGCCCTGGCACGCGGGCAAATTCATCGACGTTGTCGGTCACCAGGATCAAATCGAGCGCCAGCGTATGGGCTGCGATCAGCAGATCGTTCGCGCCGATAGGTCGGCCTTCCCGGCTGAGATGTGTCCGAATCTCGGCATAGTGGCGGTCCGCTTCCTTATCCAGCGGCAGGACCTCCAAACTCGCCAATACCTCGTCGACGCGCTCCTCGAGACGAGAGGACCCCTTCTTCTTCGCCCCGAAGCGGAGCTCGCAGGCAACGACGATGCTCGTGCAGACCGTAGCCTCGCCGACGACAGCAAGCCGCTTGCTCACGAAGCCTCTGGGATTGCGGATGAATTCCGAAAGGGTGTTGGCGTCCAGCAGGTAACGAAAGTCAGCCATCTTCAAAGATCCACGTCATCGAGCGGCGGTGGATCTTCGATTTCTGGAAAATCCTCGTCAAGAGGCTCCCACGAGGCTGCAAGCTCCAGCAGAGAGGGTCTCCGGACCGGCTCTACAATCAGACGATTCCCTTCTTTGCGGAGAAGAGCTTCGTTGCCGGGTAGCTCCAGGTCGCGCGGAATCCGCAATGCCTGATTCCGCCCGTTCCGAAACAACCGTACGATCCGTTCGGTCTCCACAATATCCTCCCGCCGCAAGGGCGGCCTATGTCGCAGCCTATGCTAGCACAGGTTCGAGCTCAGTGACTTGGGGATCGGGGATGTAAGTTCTTCAACCGCCGGGCGGCGATCCGAGGGGTCGCGACCTACACGCCAGCAAAATAAGGACTTATCCTTGCCGGGGGCAGCGCGGGCCGGCTTATTTAAGCGCGCGACCGCGTTGTGGTCTACGTCGACCATGACGTGGTCGACGTGGTCAACGTAGACCACGACGCGATCAACGTGGACCATGACGCGATCAACGTAGACCACGACGCGGTTAACGTCGACCACGTCGAGATCAACGTCGACCACGACGAGATTAACGTCGACCATGACGTGGTCAACGTCGACCACGCCGAGATCGACGTAGACCACGTCGAGATCAACGTGGACCAAGGCGTGGTCGCGCGCTTAAATAAGCCGGTCTCCGTGTCTCCCGGTAAGGTCTCGGGACCCTGAGCGTCGGAGCGGCTGCTTCAGATTTGATCCCGCCCACGCACCTGTTGATGAACGGCTACGACACCCCGGACGGTGCCGGAGCTCCTCCGGGCGACGATGACGGTTGGATGGTGATCATTGGGCGAAAGCGAGAACCGTCAGCAGGAATGCCGCGACCTCCACTTCGTGTACAGGGATGGAGAAGCTCATCGGTAGATAAACGTCACGGGCGCCAACCTCGTAGAACAGATGAGAGAGCCGAGCGGTCGCATGGCCTGGCTCGACCCTGAAAGGAGGGGGCAAAATGAGCAAGCGGTGGTCCCTGCTGCTGTTCGTGGTCCTACTTCTCGCAACCACCATTCTCGGGGCTCGGGAGCCAAGTCCACCGTTCGCCGTAGAGATCCGTCCCGCCGCTAACGGCATCACCGCCGAGTGCAAGCACGGCTGTGACTGGGTCTCCCTTTCGGGGAGCTGCAAGCCGGGGCAACGTTGCCACTTTCTCGTAAGCCAAACCGGCATCGCCTCGGTCCCCGAGCCGTAGGCCAAGCCGTTGCCGCGCCGCCGCCCCTCTCTCCCCGAGGGAGAGAGGGGAGAAAGACCAAGAAAGCCTGGGCTAGACGCCGACTGGCCGATCAATGGCGCTAATCATCATCGCGAAGCAAGTCCCAAAGTAGATCGCCAAGTGCGGTTGATGCGCCGGTTGCTTGATCGATCTTAGTACCCAGTTCGTAGCCGACTCGGAATGCGCCCAGTATAGCGCCCGCGGTTCCGAGGACACCGCCGCCCTTCAAGCTTATTTTGACCTTCGCGAACACGTCAGTCTTTTGGACGAAAACACCCGCGTCCACAGGAGACGGATCTCGGCCCACAATGATGCGGGTATCCTTCGCCATTGTCGCGACACTCAAATTGCGTCCATCGGTCCCCTTTCGATTCGACATCTCAAGCTTGAGGATTTGCGTGCCCGGTATTCGGACCTTGGGACCGTAACAAGTGCAAGGACTGTCAGGGCTGTCATGCACACACCAGCAGTGTGAGATCAAGATATCGCTCCCAAGGCCATCCGAAGCCAGAAGGGTACCATATACATTCACTGTTTGTGCTGAGCCGTCGCGAGCACACGACACCGGAAGTGAAAATCCTAGGTTGGGCGACGAATTCCGATCGCCGGGAAGTGAACCGGTGAGAAGACCAGTGGGCGTTTCGCCCAGGTTGATTTGGAGCGAGGCTTCGATACGGGCTTGCGGCGATGCGGGGTCGGCGGTGACAAGCAGGCTTACTGGTACGATGAAGTGGGAAATGAAAGGGGAAGCTGTCGCGACGGCTAGAGACGACGGATCGAGTGTGAATTCCAGGATCGTCTCACTGCCGCGAAAAAGGATGGGGTCAGTGTCGAAGGAGAGCTCGGAGACCTCTGCCTCGGAGCCTTGGATTTCGAACTCGAGGCGGCCGCGAACCGGAACCCGCTGCTGTGCGGTCGCGAAGGCGAGCTCGATTTGACTGGATTCACCGCCGAGCGAGCAGGTGAAATTCCCTTGTATGTCGGCGGCTGCCGCCACGCGTCCACCTGAAGAGGCGAAGAGCCAGGTGGCGGAGAAAAGCCCAGTGATGAGCTGTAACGATCGAGAACGCTGAGTTTTCATATCTTCCTTCCTTTTTGCGCCGGCGAGCCGCCATGGCCCGCCGGGGTTCTACCCATGGAGGCGCGAAGCGGTGGGAAATCGGCTGGTGGCTCTCGCGCTGAAATGCTTTGGAGGACGCGGCCACTCCGTGAAGGAGGGTCCAGAATGTCCGCGTCAGTGACCGAGCTGCTCCATTCCTGGCACGGCGGCGACGAGGCTGCCAGAGACCGGCTCGTTCCTCTCGTGTACGACGAGCTCCACCGTCTCGCTCGCGCGCAGTTCGCCCGCGAGCGCAGGGACCACACGCTCCAGCCCACCGCGCTCGTCCATGAGGCCTATCTCCGCCTGATGGACCACCAGGCGCTTGACTGGAAAGGACGCACCCATTTCTTCGCCCTCGCCTCGACCACCATGCGGCGCATCCTGATCAGCCACGCGCGCCGACACCGATCCGCCAAGCGCGGCCAGGGCGGCGTTGCTGTCACCCTGTGCGAGGAGCACGCCGTGGCAGAGGCCCGCGACATCGGCCTGATAGCTCTCGACGCCGCCCTGGCCGAGTTAGAGAGGCTCGATCCCCGCCAATACCAGGTGGTGGAGCTGCGCTACTTCGGGGGGCTCACCATCGAGGAGACGGCCGACGCTCTGGGGATCTCGCCGGCCACCGCTAAGCTGGATTGGAGCCTGGCGCGGGCCTGGCTGTTTCGCGAGTTGTCAGGAGGGTGAATCCACATGGAGCCCGAACGTTGGCAACGGTTGCGGGAGATCTTCCCGGTTGCCCTGGCGGAGCCGCCCGGGGTGCGGCTGGAGCGGCTCGCCGAGATCTGCGGCGAAGACACCAAGCTGCGCTCCGAGCTCGAATCACTGCTGGCTGCGCACGAGGCGGCGGCGGGGTTCCTGAGCGGACCAGAGGAGGGCACTTTGGAGCAGGCATCTCTGCCCGGAGAGCGGATCGGTCCCTACCAGGTGATCCAACGGCTTGGCGCTGGTGGCATGGGGGTGGTGTACCTGGCCCTCCGTGCCGACGGCGAGTTCGAGCGCCGCGTGGCTCTCAAAGTCCTCAAGCCCGGTCTCGATTCGGAGGAGGTGATCCACCGCTTCCGCACCGAGCGACAGATCCTCGCCGCCTTGGAACACCCCAACATCGCCCGGCTGCTCGATGGCGGCACGACCGAGCGAGGCCTTCCCTACCTCGTCATGGAGTACGTGGAAGGGCAGCCGATCGATACCTACTGGGAGGAGCGGCGGCTCTCTCTGCGCCAGCGCCTGGAGCTTTTCCTCGCCGTCTGCTCGGCCGTCGAGCACGCCCATCGCAACCTCGTGGTCCATCGCGACATCAAGCCGGGGAACATCCTGGTGTCCGCGGAAGGCACGCTCAAGCTGCTCGACTTTGGCATTGCCAAGCTGCTTCATCCAGAGCTCTCGTCCTCCACGATGGGCGCGACCGGCCTGGGTCTGCAGCCGATGACGCCGGAGTACGCGAGCCCCGAGCAGATGCGGGGCGAGCACGTGACCACGGCGAGCGACGTGTATTCGCTCGGAGTTCTTCTTTTTGAGCTCGTCGCTGGCTGCCATCCCTTGCGCTCGCGAGCCGCGAGTCCCGCTGAGATGAGACGGCTGGTCATGGAAGAGGAGCCGCAGAGGCCGAGCCTGGCCGCGTCGGCGAACGGCGAACGACTCTCCCGCCAACTGGCGGGCGACCTCGATAATATCGTCCTGAAGGCCTTGCGGAAGGAGCCGACTCGGCGCTACGGCTCGGTGGAGCAGCTCGCGGAGGACGTACGACGTTTTCTTTCCGGACGTCCCGTGCTCGCCCGGCCGGGCACGCTCGGCTACAGGACTTCGAAGTTCCTGCGTCGCCACCGGGCTGGGGCGATGGTGGCAGCGGCGATTCTCCTTTCAGTGTTCGGCTTCGGAGTGGCCATGGCAGCGCTGGCGACGAGGCTCTATCAAGAGCGGGAGCACGCTGAGCAGCAGAGCCGGCGGGCCGAGCAGGTGACAGCCTTCCTGACCGAGATCTTCGAGGTTTCCGATCCCTTGAAAAAAGCCGGCGAGACCATTACGGCCCGCGAGCTCCTCGACCGTGGCGCTGCCAAGATCGCCGTTCAGTTGCGGGATCAACCGGAAACCCAGGCCACCATGACGATGACGATGGGTTCGATTTATCGGCGGCTGGCGCTCTATGACCGCGCGATCCCGCTCCTGGAATCGGCTCTCAATATCCGCCGTCGGCTGCATAGCGAGCAGCGTGAAGACGTAGCGAAGGTCCTCGACGAGTTGGGGACCGCGCGGCTCGAGCTGGGCGACACAGAAGCTTCCGCGGCGGCCTACGGGGAAAGCTTGGCAATCCGGCAACACCTCGTCGGACCGGAGCACCTCACGGTGGCCACGAGCCTCAATTACCTCGCCAACGTTCACTGTGCGAATGGTGAATACACCGCCGCCGAGTCGCTCTACCGCCAAGCCCTCGAGCTACGCCGTCGCCTGCTGGGTGAAGAGCACGAAGACGTCGCAACGAGCCTCAACAACCTCGCGAACGCCGTCTGGCTCAGGGGCGAGTCGGAGCAGGCTGAAAAGTTGCACCGCGAAGCCCTGAGAATCCGTAAAAAGCTGCTGGGAGACGATCACATCGACGTGAGCGAGAGCGAGAACAATCTCGCCGTAATCCTGTTACAGAAAAGGGACCTCGCGCCAGCCCACGAGCTCTTCGAAGCGGCGCTCGCACGGCGGCGGGCCCACTACGGCGACGAGCACCCGGTGGTGGTCCAGACTCTCGGCAACCTGGCGATCGTGCTCCATGAGATGGGGCAGACTGCGGCTGCGGAGCGGCTCTATCGGCAGGTACTGGCTTACAGCCGCAAGACCTTCGGCGATCGTCACCTGGCGGTGGCGCGGGCCGCAAACAACCTGGCGAGCCTGCTCAAGGACCGCCAAGCCTGGCAGGAGTCCGAGCGCCTGTACGAGGAGGCCATCGCGATTCTCCGTGAAACACCGGGTCCGCGGCAGATTTTAGCTACCACACTGCTTGCCCTCGCGGATCTCGAGTTGAAGCGCGGCAATTCAACCGCAGCCGAGCTGCGAGCGCGCCAAGCCCTGGAGCTGTTCCGGCAAGTTCACCCGGCTCGTCACTGGCAGATCGCCGCGGCTGAGAGCCTGTTGGCGGGCAGTCTGATCGGCTTGGGCCAGTTCGGCCACGCCGAGGCTCTGCTGCTCCATAGTCAGCCCATCCTCGCCGCAACTCCAGGGCGCAACGCCGCAAGCCGTAATCGAGAGGCGCTGCAACGTCTGATCGAGCTCTACCGCGCGCTCGGCCGCAAGGAAGTCAGAGAGTACGAGGCACGGTTGGCCGCGACGGGGACCCAAGGCTAGACGCAAAAGGCATAGCAACTCGCCACCAGATTGTGGCAGCAGGTCCAATCCTGAGCGCAGCCAGTACAACAGGTTCCGTTGAGACAGCTCTCGTACTTGTAGTCGCAGTACTCGCAGGGGGGAGCGGCGGCAACCATCTGTGCTCCAGGCATGGCGAGGATCCCGGCCACAACGCCGAGGAGGATGACGAGAAGGAGGAGCTTGGTGCGGGTGCCTTGAGCGATCATCGGGGTCTCCTTTCGTAGTTCACTACAGATAGGAAGTGTATACGGCAATCCTCATGCCACGCTGGCCTCGCCGACCCCATCAGAAAGTTCAGGCGGCTTTGTCTCGCTTTACCCCTTGGGACGCACTTTAAAGACAATCCGACGCAGGTCTGTACTAGACCGTCGGCTTCATTGCCGTCCATTGTTTCGCGCTGCTTCCCAGGCGGCGCATCAGGGGGGAAGTTTCATGAGCAGACCACTGCCCGAGCCGTGGCGCGTCAAGGTCGTCGAGAAGATCCATCTGCTGCCGCGCGAGGAGCGCGAGCGCCTCCTCGTCGAGGGCGGGTTCAGCCTCTTCCGCATCCCTTCCGAGGCGGTGTTCATCGACATGTTCACCGACTCCGGCACCTCCGCCATGTCGGACTGGCAGTGGGCCGGCGTCATGCAGGGAGACGAGGCCTACGCCGGCGCCCGCAACTTCTTCCACCTCCAGGAGTCCATCCAGGACGTCTTCGGGTTCCCGCACTTCCTGCCTGTTCACCAGGGACGGGTGGCCGAGAACCTCCTCTTCTCGGCGCTGCTCACGCGGCCGGGTATGATCGTGCCCAACAACTGCCACTTCGATACCACGCGCGCCAACATCGAGACGAACGGCGGTCTGGCGCTCGATCTGGTGATTCCCGAGGGGCGCGATCCCGAGGCGGACCATCCCTTCAAGGGCAACATGGACCTCGGCCGCCTGCGCCGCCTCTTCGAGGAGAAGCGGGAGGACATCCCGCTCTGCATGCTGACCCTCACCAACAACTCCGGGGGCGGCCAGCCGGTGTCGCTCGCCAACGTCAAGGCCGTCTCGGCGCTGTGCCGCGAGTTCGGCATCCCCTTCTACATCGACGCCTGCCGCTTCGCGGAGAACGCCTGGTTCATCCAGCAGCGCGAGGCGGGCCAGGGGCACCGGCCGGTCGCGGAGATCGTGCGTGAGGTTTTCCGCCACGCCGACGGCTGCACGATGAGCGCCAAGAAGGACGGCCTGGCCAACATCGGCGGCTTCCTCGCCAGCCGCGACGAGGCGCTCTTGGAGCATCTCAAGCAGCGGCTGATCGTCATCGAAGGATTTCCCACCTACGGCGGTCTCGCCGGCCGCGATCTGGAAGCCGTGGCGCGCGGCCTGCGCGAGGTGCTGGACGAGAATTACCTCCGTTTCCGGGTCGGACAGGTGGAGCGCTTCGGCGCCATGCTATCCGCGGCGGGTATCCCGATCATGCGGCCGACGGGCGGCCACGCCGTCTACGTCGACGCCCGGCGGCTGGTGCCCCACATCCCGCCGCTGCAGTTCCCGGCGCAGGCCCTCTCCGTGGCGCTCTACCGGGAGGGCGGCGTGCGCGGCGTCGAGATCGGCAGCGTCATGTTCGGCAGCGAAGATCCCGAGACCGGCGCCGTGGTCCCCGCGCCCATGGAGCTGGTGCGCCTGGCGATTCCGCGCCGCGTCTTCACCAACTCCCACCTGGAGTACGTGGCGGGAGTCCTGGAGGACATCGCCGCCATGCGCGAGGAGCTCAAGGGCCTGCGCATGACCTACGCGCCCAAGGTGCTGCGCCACTTCACGGCACGGTTTGCGGAGGTGGAGGCCGCGGTGGGGGAGCCGGTGGCGGTCTGAGACTGCTTCGGCGGTTTGCCCTCCGAAGCCCTCACTCCCCTAACCCCTCTCTCCCAGAGGGAGAGAGGGGAACAAGAAAAAACAAGAAAAACGCGTTTTCTGTTTTCCTCCCTCCTCTCCCTCTGG
>JBIOVX010000302.1:0-30272 GCA_044868005.1 Thermoanaerobaculia bacterium
TTTTCCCCCTCTCCCGGTGAGGGTGGGAGGGAGGGGGCGGGAGAGGGGGCCAGGGGGTAAGGGTTCGGGAGGTGGAAAGGTTCGGCCTTCGCCAAGGTGACCCCCACCTCCTCCCCCCACCCCATCACCGGCTCCTCCAATCCCAACAGCAGCCGCAAAGCGCGGGCGGCTCCGGGCTTGTCGAGCGGGCGGTTGCCGTTGCCGCACTTGGGCGACTGGATGCAGGAGGGGCAACCGGTCTCGCAGGGGCAAGCTTCGATAAGCAGCCGCACGCGGCCGAGGAGGTCTTTCAGGTCGGCGAAGCCGCGGGCGGCGATGCCGACGCCGCCGGGATGGCCGTCGTAGATGAAGACGGCGCCGCAGCCGAGCTGCGGATGGAGGGGATAGGAGATGCCGCCGATGTCCCCGCGGTCGCAGAGGGCAAGGATGGGAAAGAGCGAGATGCCGGCGTGCTCGGAGGCATGGAGGGAGCCGAGGTAATGCTCACCCTGGCGGCGCAGCGTCTCCTGCAACGCCTGCGGCGCCGCCCACCAGAGCCCTACCGTCTCGAACTCCACCGGCGGCAGATCGAGCGGCGTCTGATCGATCGTCTCCTGGCCGTAGATGCGCTTGCGCTCGAAGCCCACCACCCGCTCGGTGACCTTGAGGCGCCCCAGCCAGGCCTGCAGAGGGCCCTCGCGGCGCTCCTCCAGCACCTCCAGGATCTCGGTCTCCTTCTCGGTGAGCGGCGTCGTGAAGTAGTCGAGGTCCGCGGCCACGGTCTGCACCCGGCGCTCCTCGCGTTCCAGCGCCTCCACCAGGTACTGCCGGCCGGCGTGGAGATAGACGGCGCCGGGATGGCACTCGTGGAGCGCACGCACGCCGTCCACGGTGCCGATGGTGCGGCCGCCGGCGAGGATGGCGAAGGTCTCCCCCGTGCCCCGCAGGTTGATGAACCGCTGCGGGCGGCGGCGCAGGCAGAAGATCTCGTCGCCTTCCGCCGCGGCGAGCAGGTGTCCCTGGTCGAGGAGCTTCTCGACCCGCGTGCGATGGCGCTCGACGTAGGACCGGTCCTCGCCGCCGAGCGGCATCTCGGCGGCGGCGCAGACGAGATGGCCGCGCGACACCGGATCGTTCTCCGGATCGACGATCAGCCGCTCGCACGGCCGCTCGAGGAACTCCTGCGGATGGTCGAGAAAGTACTGGTCCAGGGCGTCGGGCATGGCCACCAGCGCGGTCACCGACTCGCGGCCGTCGCGGCCCACCCGCCCCGAGCGCTGCCAGGTGGCCATCATGCTGCCGGGATAGCCCACCAGGATGCAGGCGTCGAGGCCGCCGACGTCGATGCCCATCTCCAGCGCCGAGGTGGAGATCACGCCGTCCAGCCGGCCTTCGAAGAGGGAGCGCTCGATGCGCCGCCGCTCCTCGGCGAGGAAACCGGCGCGGTAGCTCGCCACCCGCGCGGCGAGGGCGGGCTCCTGGCGGCGCAGCCAGGAGTAGAGCAGCTCGGTGATGCGCCGCGCCTTGGTGAAGACGATGGTCTTCAGGCCCGCGTTGAGCAGGCGCACGAAGAGCTGCAGGGCGGTCGTGTAAGGGCTCCCTTCGGGCCGGTAGAGCAGCAGGTGGCGGCCCTCGCGGGGAGCGCCCGAGTCGCGGATCCAGTGGAAGGGCTGGCCGGTGAGCGTCTCGGCGAACTCGCCGGCGTTGGCCGCCGTCGCCGAGGAGGCGATGAGCACCGGCTCGCTGCCCAGCGAGCGGCAGAGCCGCAGGAAGCGCTGCAGGACGTGATGGAAATGACTGCCGAAGATGCCGCGGTACGTGTGGAGCTCGTCGAGCACGATCCAGCGCAGGTCCGCCAGGAACGGTCCCCAGGCCGTCCAGTGGCCGAGCACGCCGAGGTGGAGCATGTCGGGGTTGGAGATCACCACGCGCGGAAAGTTCTTGCGGATCGCCAGCCGCTTCGACGCCGGCGTGTCGCCGTCGTAGATCTCGCAGCCCGCGACCTCCGGCGGCAGGCCCGCCGCCTCGGCGAGGCCCAGGAACTTCCCCCGCTGATCCTGTCCCAGCGCCTTGAGCGGGAAGAGGAACAGGCCGTGCCCCGGTCCGCCCCGCACGGCCTCCTCGAGAGCGGGAACCTGGAAGATCAGCGACTTGCCGGAAGCCGTCGGCGTGGTGACGAGCACGTTCTCGCCGCGCCGGGCGGCCGCGATTCCCGCCGTCTGATGGCTCCACAGCCGCGGCACGCCGCCGCGCGCCAGAGCCTGCGCGATGGGCTCGGGCAACGGCGGATCGAGCTCGCCATACACCGCCTCGCTCCCCGGCAGGTGGGTAGCGTAGAGGAGCTGGGACCCGAGCCGCGCATCGCCGCGCAGATCCTCGACGAGGGAGCCCAGCTCGGAGGACGGCGGAGGGACGGCGGAGACGGCGGTGTTACGGGGCATTACCGCCTGATGGTAGCACGGGAATCCCGGGATCGGCCTCCTACCCTTCCCCCTTCGCCTCCAGCACCTCCAGCCTTCCGGTGCCGTCCAGGGTGGCCAGATCGATATCCCCGTGGAAGCGCACCGGAACGTAGTCGAGGACAAGCTCGCCGGAGATGTGTATCTTGCCGGTACCCGCTTCGAAGTTCGCCGCGGAAAGATCGCTCCTCTCCGGATCCAGGCGGATGCCGAGCTCGGTCCCTCCGCGCGTCTCGGTGAACTTGATCAGCACGTACTTCCTGTCCACCGCGGCCTTCAGTTGCTCCAACGTCGGCTCGGGGCGAAGGCTGGCGATGATTCGCTGCTCCTGCGTCAACTTCTGCACCAGTTCGTTCACGGGATCGGCTCCTCAGATAGGCGTTCGCCATTCCTACTCATAGATTGTGCGGATTGCGGCTTCGGGGGAGACAGCCGTCGTCTATAGCTCGGTCAGCAACTGCCGCCGCTTCTCCTCGTACTCGTCGCGCGAGATGAGCCCGTCGTCGAGGAGGCCCTTGAGCTGGCGTAGACGGTCCGCGCCGGAAACGGCGGCGGGGGGAGGGGCGAAGCCGCCGCGGAGGCCGGCGCGGTACTGCTCGGCCGCGGCGGCGATGGCGCGCTTGAAGTCGAGAGGACGGGAGATGTTGCGGAACACCGCCATCCCATGCTCGCTCGCCGTGTCGATCTCCACGTCGCCGAAGCCGAGGAGGCGGCCCCAGAGGCTCTGCCGGTGCTCGATGTTGTTGATCTTGTCGAGCCGCGAGTCCATGGACTGGCGGTTCAGGATCCCCGTGTTGCGCAGCACCCGGTGATTGGTGAGGACGTACTCGTTGGCGCGCAGCACGAGGAGCTTCCAGCCGAGCACGGCACTCACGATCGCCGCCGCGACGAGCGCGACCAGGACCAACGGAACGTTGTTCTGCATGCCGAACCAGGCGAAAGCCGCGGCGGCGAGCAGGAGCGCCAGGAGCGCCAGGAGCGGCGCCAGGGTGAGGCGCGTGATGTCGGCCCGGTAGAGAATCTCTTCGCCGGGCTGGAGATGGTCCTGGAGGCTCATTGGCAGGACGATGCTACTGCAAGCTGCTCAGCGCTGGAAGAAGGAAAAGGACCACGGGAGGATCGGGGCGAGCTCCCCGCCTCCCGTGGATGGGAGGATCGTCGGTGATGTAGGCGACGGAGGGAGGCAGGGCGTTACACGTTCAGGGTTCGGCCCTCCTGGCTCGCCCCTTGCACCAGTTTTCCATGCTTTGAGTCCCACCAAGCACCGACTGCTCGTCGTCTCGAATCGTCTCCCCATCGTCCTCGAAAAGAAGGCCGGCGGCTGGAGCCACAAGCCGGGCTCCGGCGGTCTGGTGAACGCCCTGGCGCCGGTGCTCTCGCATCGCGGCGGCGTATGGATCGGCTGGCCGGGAATGCCCCTCGAACGCGGCGGGGCGTGGGAAGCCGTGCTCGCCGAAGGCTTCCGCGAACGCGGCTACGATCTCGTGCCGGTGCTCCTCTCCGACGAGGAGGTCAAGGGCTTCTACGAAGGCTTTGCCAACGCCATCCTCTGGCCGTTGTTCCATGACCTGCTCGGGCACTGCAATTTTCAGCCCTCGTTCTGGTACGCCTATCTCGACGTCAACGAGAAGTTCGCCGACGCCGTCCTCCAACACGCCCGCGAGGACGACTTCATCTGGATCCAGGACTACCAGCTCATCCACGTGGCCGAGTTCATGCGGCGCAAGAGCGACACCCTCCGCGCCGGCTTCTTCCTTCACATTCCGTTTCCGGCGCTCGACATCCTGCTGAAGCTGCCCTGGCGCGGCCAGATCCTCAAGGCCTTCCTCGCCTACGATCTGCTCGGCTTCCAGACGCCGCGCGACACCCGCAACTTCCTCGCCTGCCTGCAGGCGCTGCTGCCGGAGGCGGAGATCGTCGACCAGTATCCGGTGAGCGAAGTCCATCTGGGCTCGCGGACGGTGAAGGTCGGGGCCTTCCCCATCGGCATCGATTTCCAGTCGTACGACGAGACCGCCCGCTCGCCGGAGGTGGAGCGCCGGGTGGCGGAGCTGCGCGGCCACTTCGGCCCCGCCGAGCTCATCGTCGGGGTGGATCGTCTGGACTACACCAAGGGCCTCGTCGAGCGCCTGGAGGCGTTCCGCAACGCGCTGCAACGGTACCCCGAGCTGCGCGAGAAGGTGCTGCTGTCCCAGCTCGTGGTGCCCAGCCGGGAAGGCGTGCCCGAATACCAGGCCCTCAAGGCGAACGTCGACCGGCTGGTGGGAGAGATCAACGGCGAGTTCTCCACCGCCGGCTGGGTGCCCGTCCACTACCATTACAAGAGCGTGCGGCGCCGCGAGCTGATCGCGCTCTACCGCATGGCCCGCATCGGCTTCGTCACCTCGATCAAGGACGGCATGAACCTCGTGGCCAAGGAATTCTGCGCCTGCCAGATCGACGGCCGCGGCGTGCTCGTGCTCTCCGAGTTCGCGGGCGCCGCGGCGCAGCTCCAGGGCGGCGCGCTGCTGGTCAATCCGCACGACATCGAGGGGATGGCCGACGCCCTCAAGGCCGCGTTCGACATGGATGAAGAGGAGCGCCGGTGGCGGATGGAGGAGATGCGGAAGATCCTGCGCGAGCAGGATATCTTCTGGTGGGTCGATTACTACCTGCAGGCCGCGCTCGGCACCGTGCCCGCCGACTTTCGCGCGCCGGCGGAGTACGTTCCGGCCCTGGAGCTCGGAGAGTACCTCTAGAAAAAATGCCCGCATCCGCCCTCGAACGCTGGGACGAGATCGCCGCTCGTCTTCAGGGGCGCCGCCCCGCCCTCTTCCTCGACTACGACGGCACCCTCTCCCCCATCGCGCCGCGTCCCGAGCTGGCGACGCTGCCCGGCGAAACCCGCGAGGCGCTGCGGCGGCTCGCCGCGCTGTTTCCGGTGGTGATCGTCTCCGGCCGTCTGCGCGAGGACGCCTCCGCGCTGGTGGGACTGCCGGGCCTCGTCTACGCCGGCAGCCATGGCTTCGACATCGCCGGCCCGCCCCCAACAACGGGCGCGGCGCCGCTGCGCTTGGAGGTCGGCGACGGCATCCCCGCGCGTATCGGCCACGCGGCCGAGCGGCTTCTTCGCGAGCTGGCGGGAATCGAAGGCGTGCTCGTCGAGCCCAAGCGCTTCGCCGTCTCGGTCCACTTCCGGCTGGCGGACGAGCGCGATCTGCCGCGCATCGAGCACGCGGTGGACGAGACCCTCGCCGCCGTTCCCGGCCTGCGCAAGGGCCACGGCAAGATGCTCTTCGAGCTGCGGCCCGACGTCGACTGGAACAAGGGCCGCGCCCTCCTCTGGCTGCTCGACGCGCTCGGCCTCGACCGTCCGGAGGTCCTCCCCTTCTACATCGGGGATGACCTGACGGACGAGGACGCCTTTCGCGCCATCGCCGGCCGCGGCATCGGTATTCTCGTCAGCGAAGAGCCGCGGGAGACGGCGGCGGAGTACCGGCTGCGGGATCCGGAGGAAGTGCGGGAGTTGCTCGAAAGAATGATGAATGATGAATTCGGAATGGCGAAAGAGATCGTGCCACCGGAGCCGGCGCCTCTTACGGTCGAAGAAGGAATCCCCGGCGCGCTGGCGCGCATGCAGTCCGGTGAAGTCAACATCCTCGGTCCCTTCGCCGTCCCCGGCCTCGCGCCGCGCCGGATCCGCGTCTATCTGCCTCGCGCCTACGACCCCGCCGAGCCGCGTTTCGGCCTCTACCTGTTCGACGGCCAGAACGTCTTCGACGACGACACCTCGTTCGCTGGCGGCTGGCACATCCACGAGATCGTGGAGACGCTCGCGAAGTCGCGCCGGCCCGTACCCGTCGTGATCGGCATCGATCATGGAGGAACGGAACGCATCCATGAGCTGTCGCCTTTCGACATCGAGGATGAAACCGGACAGGCCGAGGTCTTCCTGGATTGGATCACCGGCCGCCTGATGCCCCTCCTCACGGCGGAGCTCAACCTCGTCCCGGGTCCGTTCGGAGCGGTGATCGGCGGCTCCTCTATGGGCGGTCTCGCGGCGTTCTGGAGCCACTTCCACTACCCGCAGTCCTTCGGCGGCGCCATCGTGATGTCCCCCGCCTTCTGGGTTGCCGGCCAGGCCATCTTCGCCGACATCGCCGGCCAGCCTACGCCGCCGGTCTCGCGCATCTACCTCGACGGCGGCAAGAGAGAGGACAAGGGCCGGCTGATTCCCCTGCTCCAGCGCAAGGCGGATCACCTCGGCGAGCGCGGTTACGACTCAGACCGCCTGATGTGGCGCATCGACGCCAAAGGCACCCACAGCGAGAAGAGCTGGCGCCGGCGGTTGCCGAAGGCGTTGCGGTTTATGTATCGGTAGAAGTTCCGCTGTATACTCAAGCGAATCCTGTCCGACGCGAAACTGCGGTGCGGCCGGCACCTCCTCCGGCCGGCTGAAGGAGAACGCCGATGGAATATATCGTCGTACGCTTCCGTGACTCCAGGGATGTCTTCGTCGACGGCGAGCCGATGGGGAAGACCGAAAAGACCCTGCGCGTGGAGGCGGGGAGGCATACGGTCGACCTGGGGGAGCCCGAGAACTACACGCCCAAATGGCGCCGTCCGGACATCCAGGGCACCACCTCGCTGTGTCCGCTGGAGGTGACCTTTGAGCCGGAGTAATTTGATCCGGAGTCGGCGGTTCCTCCTCGGCGCTCTCGTGCTCCTCGTCGCCGGCGGCTGCGCCTCCGTGCGGCCGAATCCGGCGCTGAAAAGCATCGACGTGCAGTCCGGCTACCGGTTCCAGCCGCCGCCGGCGCCGGGCAATTCGGAAAGCCTGTTCGTCATCCTGAGCTTCTCGGGCGGCGGCACGCGGGCGGCCGCGCTCTCCTACGGCGCCATGGAGGAGCTCAAGCGCACCACCATCAAGGTGAACGGCGAGACGCGCCGGCTTCTGGACGAGGTCGACATCATCTCCTCCGTCTCCGGGGGCAGCTTCACCTCCGCCTACTACGGCCTCTACGGCGAACGTCTCTTCGAGGATTTCGAGAGCCGCTTCCTCAAGCGCAACATCCAGGGAGAGCTCGTGCGGCGCTTCCTCTCACCCTGGAATTGGCCGCGCCTGTGGTCGCCCCACTACGACCGCATCGATCTCGCGGCCGACGTCTACGACCGGCGCGTCTTCGATCATCAGACCTTCCAGAATCTCGTGGCTCGCAACCAGACGCCGCTCATCATCCTCAACGCGACCGACATCGCGCGGAACAGCCACTTCGAGTTCACCCAGGACCAGTTCGATCTGCTGTGCTCGGACCTCTCGGGTTATCCCGTAGCGCGCGCGGTGGCCGCCTCGTCGGCCGTGCCATTCGTGCTCTCTCCGATCACTCTCAAAACCTATTCACCCAAGGAGAACGCGCCGCGGGACTGCGGTTACAAGGAGCCGATCTGGCTGACCAACGCGCGCGAGGAGCGGCAGGCGGGATCGCGGCGCTTCTACAACGCGCAACAGACCGACGCCTATCTGGATCCGAAAACACAGTACGTCCACCTGCTCGACGGCGGGCTCGCCGACAACATCGGCCTGCGCGGTCCCCTGCAGTCGCTGGCCTCTTCGGACAATCCGCGCAGCGCTGCCCCGAGAGGTCAGGCGGCTCGCGACCGCAGCATCCTGCAGAAGATCAACCTGGAGAAGATCGACACCATCCTCGTCATCGCGGTCAACGCCAAAACACGATCGCAGAGCAAGATTGGACAGCGCCGCAACGCACCCAAGATTCTGCAGGTCAGCGGAGCCGTCACCGGCGGACCGATGGGCAACTATTCTTACGAGACGATCGAACTCCTCAAGGAGAGCATGCGGCAATGGACGACGGACGTCCAACAGGTGGAAGCCTGCTACGAGCTCTTCAAGGAGAATTGCCGGGACGGCGAGCTGCCGCCGGAAACCCTGCAGAAGGTCGTCTTCTATCCGGTCGAGCTGAATTTCGACGCGATCGCGGACAAAACCAAGCGCGAGCGCCTGCAGTCGCTGCCGACGTCGTTTTCCCTGCGGGCCGATCAGGTCGAGGAGCTGGAGACCACGGCGGGCGAGCTGCTCCAGCAGAATCCGCAGTTCCAGAAATTCCTGGCGGCGTTCGCGCCCTGAATCCAGACGGCGCCAGGAGATCTCGCTACGAGAGGACCTGGCGCCGGCGGCGGCTGGATCCTGACGGTTCAGGGCCCGCGCGAGTAAGTATCCCCCGGCAGAGCCGGGGGCTTTAGGTTGTGAGCCGCTCAAAGCGGCTGGGAGGGGTCGCTGACGCGGCCCCTCAGGTTTAGCGCCACCGTAAACGGTGGCGACTCATCTCCACAGGCCAAGCTGGTCCAATCGCTGGTCCTCTTCCTCCTGCTTCTGGATGTACTCCCGGATCACCGACTCGTCACGGCCTACCGTCGAGACGTAGAACCCCCGCGCCCAGAAGTGCTGCCCCACGAAATTCCGCTTCCGCTCCCCGTACACCCGCGCCAGATGAATCGCGCTCTTGCCCTTGATGAACCCCACCACCTGCGACACCGCATACTTCGGCGGAATCGACACCAGCATATGGACATGGTCCGGCATCAAGTGCCCCTCCTCTATGCGGCTCTCCCTCTGGGCTGCCAACTGCCGAAATACCTCGCCCAGATGCTTCCTCAGCTGCCCGTACAGCGTCTTCCGACGGCACTTCGGAATGAACACGATGTGGTATTTGCACTCCCACCTCGTGTGGCTCAAACTCTCCGTCTTGTCCATCGTAGACCTTCCTTTCGTGTGCTTGGCGGCTCACGATTGGAAGTCTCCTACGGTGGACACTCCCTGAAATGTCAAACTTCTACTGCCACCCCGGCAGAGCCCGGGGGGACTCCCCTGGTAGGCTAGCCACCTGAGATCAAACAGTTGGCTCTGCCGCAACAGCCCGTCGAACCACCTGGGCTGGACTCGAGCAGGAACGGCTTGGGTCCCACAATCGCATTTTCCAGGAGATCCGCGAAGACCTCGAAGTCCGCCTGGGCGCGAGGGCCGTCGGATGGATCCATGCCGATGAATCGATCGATCTCCATGTTTCGGATCGCGATCTGCACATCGGCACCCCTTGCCGAATTCAGCATCAGTTTGCTTGTCGTCGTTCTGCCGTTGCGGTTTCTTTCCATCTGGATTTCAACCGCCCTGCGGGAGATCTCGAGATTGAACGAAGTTGCGACCCGCCGGTTGAACGTCGAAGGTCCAGCTCCGACGATCGTGCACGGGGAGTTGGTCAGCTCCCGGGTCTTGAGAGTGCCTTGATTCAGCATGACGCGAGCCAGAATCGGCTGGTTCGAACCAGGCGCGGTAGCCCGTATCCGGGAATCGAGGCTGTTCTTCGGGAAGACGTCGTCCAGGGGAGCCATCCACCACAGCGTCCCCCGATCGTCATCGCTTTGAGGATCGGTGGGGTTCTGCGGTTGTGACCGTGAAAACCGGAAGGGTTCCGGCTCTCCCTCGGTGCGGAGGGTCAAGTCTTCTCCGTTGAGCAGACAGACGCCCTTGGTCATCCTGCCGCTGGCATCCGGAAAGCAATGGAAATCCGCCGTCCGTGTGCTCGCCGGATCCCAATTCTCCAGATCGAACTCCAGCAAGGGAAAATGCTGATCGAGGACCTCCGGCTGGGAGTTGATCACCCGCGAAAGCGCCCGGGAGCGGGTGAGCCGCTGCAGGAGGACCCGCGCTTCGATGGGCTGGGCGTCGCCCCTGAACGACGGATTGAAATCGAAAAAGCAAAGACCGGCAAACGAGATACGCACTTTTGGCTCCTGCATGGCATGTCTCCTTGTGGATTGTTATTTGGCGCTGGCTCCGATCACCTCGAACGCAGCCCAGGCCCGCGGCGACCGATTGCCGGGATTGCCGCCGCGGATCATCCCCAACTGGGCTTGGCGCAGGGCATCAACCGCCGTTGCGCCGTTCCAGAGATGGCGGTGAAAGACGTCGAAGAGGTCTGCGGTCGGCCGATCGGCAACACTCCAGAGGCTCGCTACGACAGTGGGCACTCCGGCGGCGAGAAAAGCCCGAGCGAGACTCGTGACCCCTTCACTGCCAGGTACGTATTGGTTGCCCGTCTCACAGGCCGCGAGGACGACGAGACGGGTTTTCGACAGAGAAAGCGGGTAGATCTCCCATGCGGTGAGGATCCCGGGATCGCCGTCTGGTCCAGGAGCGAAAACGAGCTTGGAAAGCAAGGTATTTTGAGCATCGACCAATGCATGGCCGGAAAAGTGAATCCACTCCGCTTCTCGCGCCTGCTTGAGGAAAGCCGACTTGTGCGCCGCCTCGCCCAGCAGCAGGAGTGAGCCGGTCAGCGCGGCCAACCGGCGGGACTCGGCCGTGGCCGCCGGCAGCGAAACGAGAGATTGAAACCGGCGGTGATCGATCGTCGGCTCGCCGATGACGAGCCCCGGAGTGCGAGGTGTCCATCCCTTGCTCTTCTGATTCCCCAGAGCGTTGACGTACAGGGTGGCGCTGGGAGCGACAGCGAGGGGATGGCTCTCGATCAGGAAGCTGTTCGTGGAACGATCTCTCAATGCCGCGAACGGCACCCGGTGCAGGATCTTGTCGGGGATGAAGACGATTCTCTCCTCGGGCAATACGGCGTCCGACCAGGGACGGACAAGGAGATCAAAGAGGTCGGCCGCGGACTTGTCCCATCCCGGCCGGTCGAACTGCTGAAGCCTCCCTACTTCAGCCTCCAACTCCTGCCGCCGGATCCGCCGTTCGAAAAAACGCGCTCCACCCGCATTCCGGCGCAAGAGCCAGATCAGGACCCGGTCTTCGAGCACGGAGAACTGCACCAGGGCCACGCCTGCGGGCACCCGCCCCAGGATCTCGGCCAACGGGAGAGGCTGCGGCTCGCTGGCGAGGAGACGATCCAACTCGACGGAGTTGCTGGTCCAGAGTGTAGAAGTGCTGCCGGGCAGGACCCGCGTGCGCGCGCGGTCTGCATACGCGAAGGCCAGGTCGGGATCGCGGTCCGCCTGCAAAGCAACCATCTCGTCGAAGACCTCATCAGCTTCCTCCAGGAGAGCCAGCCGAAGATCCTCCTGGTCGAGCGTATTTCCCATGCGGTCGTAGAGGGCGAGAGCCGCCTCGAAGTCCTTCTCGGCCCGACGGTCCTCCCCGGACGTGCGGTAAGCGCGCCCGCGCTCCAACAGCGTCTGCAGGCCGAAGATGAGATTCTCGTCACCTTCGTAGGCAGCGAGGGCAGAGGTCAGAAGCTCTGCGGCCCGCGTCGGATCGTCCCGCGCTTGCATCACGCCCTCGATCATGGCCATATCCGCCTGCTTCCGGCGGCGCTGCTCCGGCTCGAGACCCTCAGCCCGACGCCGGGCGTCCAGCAACGTCGCGAGGGCGCCCGCACGATCTCCCCCATGGTCTTGCATCCGCGCCAGCCAGGTGAGGGCCTCGACAGCTTCACGGGGATTCCGCTTCAGGGCATAACGGACCCACTCCTGATCGAAAGCCAGAGCCCCGCTGTCAGCTCCATCCCGCAGAGCCGCATCGCCCGCGATCATGAAAATCCGTGACAGGTCGCCCGGTTGCTGCAGCTTCGGCGTCATCCGCAGGGCTTGGTAGATCGATCTCCAAGCATCCTGGGTGCGGCCGACGACCACGAGGCTTTCTCCGAGCAGACAATTGACGGCGACCAGGTTCTCGGTTTCGCCAAGACGCTGATACTCAGCCCGCATCCTTCCATAGTCCTCAACTGCCAGCTTCATCCGTCCCAGGGTGACTTCCGACAGCGCCTTCACGCGCAAGACTTGGCCGCGCACTCCAGCGTAGGGCTTGTCCGCGAGCTCACGGCTGAGCCGCCCGGCCTTGGCGAGAGCCCGAGCATAGTTGTGGTTGAGGTAGTCGCAGGCGATCAGGAGATAATCCACCCGAAACGCCAATGGGCTTCCCGCCTGGACCAGCGCCTTCCGTGCGGCCCCGAGCGTCGGCACCGCCGCCTGGGATCTCCGCTCATTGAAAGCCCTATAGCCGTCCCGGAAATCCCTGATGCCTTGGATCAACACGCGCCGGTGTTCAGGATCGCCGCCAGCGGCGTCGATAGACGCCACAGAATCGTGGACGAGAAGCTCGCCGTTCAGCTTGGCGAGCGCATCTCCCAGAGCTCTCAGGACGCGGAGCCGATCCGCCGCCCGTTGCGTGTCCCCCTCGGCCGCGGCATCCGCCCAGGATCCGAAGAGCTCCTGCTCGGCATATTCCCGCGCGGCCTGGCGATACTGATTGACGATCCTTTCGACCTCTCCCTGCCTGCCGGCGAGAGCCACCCGTTCGAGTCGCAGCTTCTGCGCATCCCAGGGGCTCTGCGGCAGAGAGAGCCGGCGGAGGGCCGCCCTGCGCTCGCCGGCTTCGGTGGCCCAGCCGGACGTCTTGTCCAGATCGAGATAGGCCTCCCACGCAGCAGCCGCCTCAGGAATCAGAAAGAGCCGCTCCAGGCTCAGGGCGCGGTTGAATCTCGCCTCTTCTAGAGAGCCGTCCTCTCGCACCGCCTGGTTGGCGGCCTCATACGCACGAAGGAGATCCCGCGGATCGTCTGTCCGTTGCGCGCGGACCAGGCGAGAGGCGGCGAGGTCGCTCCAGCTCCGGGCGTCATGGGGATCGGCGGCTACCGACGCCTCGAGCCTGCGTACGGCCCGGCTCAGATCGCCGGCGTCCCCGGCGGCCAGCAAGCCGCCAAGGTCCATCTCCAGAGGCGGAGTCGCAGAGAGGCTCTCGCCCCGCAGCACGCTCCCATCTCCGGCCGCGGAGGGCTCCGAGTGCCTCCTCTGCCGTGGCAGCCGACTGGCGCACCTGGCGTCCGGAATGAGGTCCGGAGCCTCCCTATCGACCGTACAGCGCGCATACGCGGGAGTGCTCGTCAGGCGAGGCTCGACGCTTCGCGGCCCTCCCCCTCGATGCATCGCACCCGGGTATGAATCACACGCGGCAAGCGAGCAGCCCGCCAGGCCCAGAGCCGCCAGCACACGCCGGTTCACGGGCTCTTGGACGAATGGGCTCGCATGTCCACCTCCAGAAATCCACGCTGGATTCGCATGGTACCACTGGAGATCGCAACCGGGTCCCGCAACGGTGGAATGCATCGTGAGCATCGAGGTGATGTCCGTTCGCCTCTGTGGACGGACGCGCTCGTCTTTTTCTGCTCGGAAGTCCGCGAGCGGTTCCGTCTAAGAGAACGGACCCGAACCCAAGGAGGCGGACATGGCCACGTTCGACGTCAACGCGCTGGTGCTCATCCCCGATGACGACCAAGCCAGTAACCGAAAAGGTAGAAAAGCAGAAACTCGTAGAAAGTGTTTTCAATACGACCCGCATCTCCGCGAGGAGAAGCATCGGCAAAGGGCGCGGCAGTGCGGCACCCCTGCGATCACCTGTGAAGTCGCGGGAAAGCGGTATGTGGATGTCATCGCGAAGCTCAGGAAGCCCAAAGAAGGAACCATCCAGATCCCCCCAGAGATCCTGAAATGCAGGCCCATCGGCGACGTCATCGAGGCGAGAAGACCGTATACCATCGTCACGGGCATGGTAGAGGTCGACAAGATCGAGGCCGCGCGCAGGAAGGTAAGAAGCCTCAAGGCCGCCACCGAGGTCTACCAGGCTCTTTACCATTCCGTATCCGCCATCCATTGCGACCCGAAGTCCTTGGATGCCGCACGGGGGCCGAACGGGGAGAGTTTTCCGGGACTGGACGGCTCCGGAGCCATTATCGGCGTCGTGGACTTCGGCTGTGATTTCCGGCACCGGAATTTCCGTCAAGCCTCCGGCGCGACCCGCCTCCGGTACCTATGGGATCAGCGCGAAGACAAAAGCAAAGAAAAGAAAGATCCGCGGGATCTGCCGCCGAGTGAATATGACTATGGGCGGGAATTCAGCGCAGACCGGATCAACCAGGCGCTCCGCGACGAGGACAAGGCTTACGAGTCTCTGGGCTACATGCCGGACATCGCGGCGCATGGCACGCACGTCATGGACATCGCGGCAGGCAACGGCCGGGAGCCCAACGACTTCGGCGGCCAACCAGGATCCGTTCCCGGCCAGTTGTCGCATCCAGGGATTGCGCCCAACGCTCAGATTATCTTCGTCCATCTGAGGACCCTGGAGGGAGGTTTTCTGGGCAACTCCCGCTACCTGCTGGAAGCCGTGGATTACATTTTCAAAAAGGCCGACGAGCTGAAGATGCCCGCGGTCGTCAACCTCTCCAGCTCCGGCGGCCCTCATGACGGTACCACGCTGGTCGAGCAAGGCTTGGCGGCCCTCGTCAACGCCAAGCCGGCACGGGCGATCGTCGTCTCTGCCGGCAATGGATTCCTGAAGGAGAGCCACGTAAACGGTGATGTCTGCAAGGACGGCAAGGCGACTATTCTCTGGCACACCGACCCCCGACACAGCGATCCGGAGAGAACGAAGAACGAAATGGAGATCTGGTATCGCGGCGACCAGACCCTCCGTGTGACGCTCTATGCGCCCGGTCGCACGGAGCCCATCGGCACGGTGGACAAAGGCGAGATCAAGGAGCTCTATGACAAGGCCAACGGCACCCGGCTCGGACGGATCATTCATCGGGAGGAGGACCCCAACAACGACGACAACCACATCGACATCCGGCTCCCCCACCTTGACGGCGTCCAGAAACCTTGGAAAATCGAGCTCTCCACCGAAGATGAAAAGGTTTGCTTCCATGCTTGGGTCGAGCAGGATGATTTCGGTCTGTCACGGTTCGAAGAGTCGACGACCGACTCGACGATAGGATCGATCAGCTGCAACGACGCGACTTTGTCGGTGGGAGCCTTCGACACGGCCATAAACGCATGTCTGGCCCCGCCCTTCGAAGCTAGCTCCGTGGGGCCCACGCGGCCAACGAAACAGGGAACCGAGCCCGGGAGAGCGAAACCTGATTTGAGCGCTCCCGGCGTAAACATCGTGGCCGCGCGGGCGCGGGGAGGAGTCACCGCGATGTCGGGAACGAGTATGGCGGCCCCTCACGTTACCGGCCTGATCGCTCTCCTCTTCCAACTCGTCCTGCGGGCGGGTTGTATCATCCCTCCCTTCACCAGAATCCGCGAGCTCCTGTCCGCGCCGGCCGACGCGGAAAATCCTGACAGCCCGAAGGTGCTGCGGCAAATCGTCGATCCCACAACCGCCGCAGGTCCAAAACCAAACCCCCGACTCGGAGCAGGCCGGGTAAATGGGGAGCAGGCTGTGAGCTTCGTGGCCACGCTGCTGCCAGACCCCAAGGAAATGGTGCCGATCGAGCGGATCCCAATTCGCGAGCCGGTCAAATCCGATCCGGCCGGATCCAAGGACTTTTACATTCGGGCGCAGCTCCTCCCGGAGTTTCCCGGCAAGGAGAAGAACGGTACTCAGGATCTCGGCGACCTACTGAAGCTCCTGGCAGAAAGAATCGAGAAAGACGAAGGGATCCGGCTGTGGTTCAAGCCTTGAGCCATCGCGGTCCCGAAAATTGACGATAGCGACGGCTGGCGATCTGAGGGAACGGAGCTCCGTCCCGTAGATCGCCAGACCCTTTTTATGTACGGATTCCGCTTTTGTCTTACTCGATCCGCGGGTGATACGCCAAACTGGAGCCGACCCAGGTCTTCTCCTTGTTGAAGTCGACGCCCATCATGCGGCCTTTGCTCATGCGGACGAGATTGTTGACCAGCCGCGGGCGGTCCTGCCAGAGGAACATCATGCGGATCTCGGCCTTGGCCGGCTCGTCCGGCGTCTCGATGGCGGCCGCGTAGTCCACCTTGCGCTGCAGGATGAAGTCCTCGGGATCCGGCAGCGAGCGCAGGCGCTCGGCCGACGGCCCTATCTCCACTCCCAGGCCGGCGAAGGAAAAGAGGGGCTTCAGCACGTAGTTCTCCAGGTCCTCCGGCAGCTTCTCGAGATCGCTCACGAAGAAAGTCGGCGGGCACCAGCGGCTCTTGATGAAGGGGAGCGAAAACTTGCTGATCTTCAGATACCAGTTCGGATGCCCCACCCAGGTGACGTCCAGCTCGCGGCGGAAGATGTGCGAGAGATCGACTCCCTTCCGCTCCACCTCGTCGAAGATCACTCGGTTGTAGACGCGGTGGATGGGCACCTCGCGCCCGCCGTGCGGATAGAAGAGCCGGCCGCCGCGCTCGACGACGTCGGTGGCGCAGACGGTCTTGATCCCCAGGAGCTGCTCGGTAATGCAGAAGTCGACGCGCGTCTTCTGCTTCTCGGGCTCGATCTCCAGCAGCACGACGTTCTCGGGATCGCAATCGCCCACGATCACCTCGCGCAGGACGGCCGGATAGCTCTCCGTGTCGAGACCGCTGAAGTAGGGCGTGAAGTCCTTCGGGATGGCCGGGAAGTGCGCGCTGAACTCCTTCTCGAGGAGCCACTGGAAGCCGTAGAGCGAGGGGAAGCCCTGGAGCTCGATCAGCCGCGGAGTCAGGTTGCCGTCCTCGCCGCGCACGAGAGCGAAGTCCACTTGGAGGAACACGGTATGCCCCTCCTCGCCCGGCACGGCGAGGCTTGGCGGCACGGCGCGATCGGCGACCTTCAGGTAGTCCTCGGAGGTCACCGCCGCCAGCACGTCGTGGGCGGCCTCGATCAGCTCGCCGGTGAGCGCCGCCGAGAGAAAGATCGGCGTCTCGCCGATGCGGAAGATCGAAGGGCACCCGGCGTCGCGCTCCAGGTCGCGCACCATGGTCTGATAGCGCTCCTCCGTGAAAGCGGCGTTGTAGGCGCGGCGGACGGCGGGGATCACCGCTGGATTCCCTCGCGGGATGCGAGATCCCCAGCAATGGCGAGGACGGCGGGATCGAGTCTTCCCGGCGACATGAGATCTCCTCCTTGACGGGCCGGCGCTCCGCGCGGACTGCCGCTATTCCACCAAATTCCCCCGGCTGCGGGAAGAGGGAGAGGCAGCCCCCGGCCGGCCTGAATCCTTCTTCCTGGCCGCTCGATGTCACGCAGTTAAAGATGTGCGCACTGTAGAGGGTAGAGAGGCTCGCCCGCCTGCCGGCAGCGAGCCTCGGTCCGACACCCAGGAGGGCACCATGAAGGATCGCGCGTACCGGCAGTTCCCCTTCCTCATTTTCGGTTTGACCTTGCTGGCCCTCGCGCCAGGCGCCGCCGTGGCCGCGGCGAGATGCGGCCCCTGCGTAGACGCCCAGAAAGCTTGCGCCGTCGGCTGCTTCGACCGCACGGACAAGGCCGGATTCGTCGCCTGCATGATGGGCTGCGACAACGCCGCCGCCCTCTGCGCGTGCGACGGCCAGGCCAGCCTGCGCAGCGAGGATTTCGTCCGTAGCGCGGGCTGGCGGGGCGTCGCCAAGGACGCCTGCCACGGCACCGTGAGCTGCCAGCCGAACTACCCGTCCTGCGCCGGTTGGTCCGGCTATGCCGACTGCGGCGATCCGCAGTGCGGCATCTACCGGTGGTGCGGGGACTGCGGAGATCCCTTCGGCTGCTGGGACCTGGCCACACGCCAGCCGCGCGAACGCTTCCGCGTGTGCTTCGACCAGTTCGGCAACTCCTGCACGGAGTGGCAGGGCACGCTGGTCCTCGTCGCCTGCGGCTGCTGAAGCGCGCGGCTCGCCGCCCACGACAGCGCCCTGCCAGGATGCGCACGATCAAGGCTGTAGAAGCTCGACGTTCGCCGCCCCGTCCATCTGAGGGGCGGAACAACAGGAAAGGAGATCCCATGAACCAGCGAACGTTCCGATGTACCCCCATTCTCCTCGCCGTCTTCGCGCTGCTGCTCGCCCTCCCCGGCGCCGCGGAGGAACGGCCCAGAACCACCGCCGCACGGGCGCGGGCGGCCTTCGAAGCCGTGGCGCCGCCGCAAGCGGCGAGCTGCGGCATCTGCGCCCTCGCCTTCCAGCACTGCAACGCCGCCTGCTTCGGCCGCGGCGACAAGGCGGGCATGGGCGCCTGCCTGACGGCGTGCGACAACCTCGCGGCCACCTGCACGTGCGACCAGCAGGAAGGGGTCAACTTGCGCAGTGAGGACCTCGTCCGCTGGGATCCGTCCAGCCTCACCAAGGCCGCCTGCCACGGATACGTGAGCTGCCAGCCGAACTATCCGTCCTGCGCCAGTTGGTCCGGCTACTCGGACTGCGACGATCCCTTCTGCGGCAGCGGCCCCCACTGCGGGGACGACTGTGAGCCGTGGGGCCCCTGCCCGGGTCCCGCCTGGAAGCAGAAGCTGGAACGCTTCCGCGTCTGCTTCGACCAGTTCAGCAACTCGTGCACGGAGTGGCAGACGATCATCACCAACTCCTGCGGCTGCTGAGGCTCGGCGTCCTCGCTCCCCTGATCCCACTCCGTCTCGCTGTTCTCCCTCCTCTCCCTTCGGGAGAGGAGGGCCGCCCGTCCCCGCACGATGGTAACGGAACCGCCCGCCCCCGCGCCTATCCAAGCCAGAGGTCGCGCGAGCACTCCATTCCAAACCGATTCCCAAGGAGGGTACCTTTCATGAAGATCCTTCTGCACAAGACAACGTTGATGGCGGCGCTGCTGCTGGTCTGCCCGCTGGCCGCGTCGGCCCAGAAGGCCGGCTACGACTTCCTGCAGACCCCGCCCCAGGGGGCCATCATCGACCTCAGCGGCGCCGGCATTCCCGTGCAACCCCAGAAGATCCCGCTCAAGGGCGTGCCCATCTGCCCCTGCACCGGCGCCGCCGACACCATCATGCACCGCACCCAAGCCGCGGTGAACGGCAAGATCCCCATCACCGTGGTGGCGCTGTTCATGAAGAACAGCGGCGCCGTGACCTTGAACGGCACGCCGGTCGACGTGTACATCACCATCAACAACTCGAACGGCTTGATCAGCCAGAGCGCCTTGCCGCAGCTCGATCCGCTGCCGCCCTCCACCGGAACGTTGACGGTGCACGGCAACACGTTCGATTCGTCCATCCACGTCGTCGCCGACGTCATCGTCGTGGCGAAGGGAGCCGGACCCAACGCGCCGCCCAAGCTCCACAAGCCCGGTCCCGCGGTGGACCTGAAGTCGGCCAACTCGCCGTGGAGCAAGACCCCGCCCGCCGGCTATCCCTCCGATTGCTTCTTCCCGGGCAACGGCTTCTATCCCGGCGGCACCATAGCGGAGACCGCTCCGTCCCACGCCCATCCCGTGGTTCCCCCCGTGGACAAGACGGGCTTCACCGTGCAGCCGTCCTACGCGGGAAACTGCCAGCAGCGTCCGCCGGGCACGGTGTGCGCGGAGTTCAAGGACGGCTACATCTGGCTGATCGACGAGCCGGTCACTGCATGGAGCGAGAATCAAGGGGTCCAGGCCGCGATCGGCAGCAAGAGCATCTTCCAGCACATCCTGAATACCAAGCTGGTCAAGAAGGTGCCCAAGCCGTAAACCCGGTCGCGTTGGTCCAGCGAGTAGAGACGCCCCACGGGGCGTCTCTACATTGAAGGCAGCGCCTTCGTCCACTCGGCCTTGAGCTGCTCCAGGTTCCAGAGGAAGTCGCGCGGCATTTGATCCCGCGCGCCGGCGAGGGCCAGATCGAGCTGCGCGAGCGCCTCGCCGATCTTCCCCTGCTTCTGGAGGAGCTTCGCCTTGACCTCGTGATACCAGAAGCCTTCCTGGAGCGCGTGCGCCTTCTCGATCCATCCCATGGCCTCGTCCAGACGCTGCTCCGAAAACAGGGCGTACTGGGCGGCGGCCAGGTAGTCCGACCACTCCGGCGCGCCGGCGAGCACCTTGTCGATCCGCGGCCAGACGGCCTCGTCGACGCCGGTCTCGACGCTGAACGGCACCCGCACCGTGTCCCACGCCATCTCGACGACGGCCTTCTTCCTGCTCTCCGGAGCGATCGCGAAGCCCATCCATTCGGCGAAGGGTCCGCTGCGCGGCTGGACGTCGAAGCGCAGGAGGTCCTCCGCCTGCTTGTAGCGGAAGGCGCCCCACTGCTTGGCTTGCTTGTTGAGGATCAGCGTCCAGCGATCCGGACCCGGAATGGCGAACAGCGCGTAAGTGCCGGCCGGGACGCCGCGGCCCTCCACCTTGACGTCGGTGGAGAACCGAATGGTGGTGGCCTCGTTGGCTCCCAGGCGCCAGACCTCGCCCCAGGGCAACATCGCGCCGAAGATCTTCCGTCCCTTCACACCCGGGCGGTGATAGGAGATCTCCACCTCGGTGAGACCCACGACCGCCTTGACGGAAGCCGCCGGGCTGACCGGAGGCAGTTGGATCTGGGCCCGTGCGGACCCGAGGACGCAGAGGGAGAGGAGGCAGAGAAGCCAACCTGTCTTTCGCATGGAGAGATCTACGTCGCCGCCGGCGGGAGGTTGCGCGGCCGGTGCGGAGCGGCATGAGTAAGATAGAGTCGTCATGGCGCGCGGCTGGGAGAGCAAATCCGTCGAATCGCAGATCGCGGACGCCGGCTCGCAGGCGGACCGGGCCGGAGCCCTGACGCGGGAAGGACGCGAGATCGAGGCGAAGCGGGCCAGCCTCGACCTCTCGCGCCGGCGGGTGCTGCAGGAGCTTCAGGCGACCCGATCCGCCCTCCGGCGCGCCTCTCTCGAGCAGGCCCTGGCCTTCCTGGACGAGGAGATCAGAAAGCTCGGCGGCAACCCCTAGAAGAGAGCCGCGGTCAGGAGCCCGCGCCGCCCTTCAGATCCGCCGCGCGAGAAGAAGTCCCAGGACACTGGCGGCTGCCAGCGGCACCAGCCCGAGGACCGTCAGGACATCGCCGACGGCGAGCCGGCCGAGAGTTTCCAGGAGGGCTGGTGCCTGCAGGCCGGAAAAGCCGAGCAGCAAGGCAAGGCCCAGGGCGATCCCCGCCGTCTCTCCCCAGACGGCAGGCCGGAGCCGCCGCTCAACCTCTTTGTCCGGTTTCTCGACCAGCCGCCGGACGATCTCGGCCCGCCACCAGATGTGGCCGGCGGCAGGCAGCGGGCGCGGCGGGCGGGTCTCGGCCGCGAGCCGCCTCAAGGCGTCGGCCACCTGGAGCTCCTCATCCCGTTCCTCTGGGATCTCTCTCACGACTTCACCTCCTTGCGGTCCAGCTCCCGGGCCGCCTTCTTGCGCGCGCGGAACAAGAGCACCCGCACGCTGCCCTCCTTGACGCCGACGATGCCGGCGATCTCCCGGTGATCATAGCCCTCGACGTAGGCCAGCCAGAGGATCGCGCGCTCCCGCGGCTCGAGCCGGTGGAACGCCGACTCCAGGTCCATCTTCGCGGACGCGTCGGTCTCGCGGCCCCACTCCTTCCATCCTCCGAGGAGCGAGGAAAGCCCCAGGAATTCTCTCCGGTCCTGCCGCCAGCGGTCGCGCAGCAGGTTGGTGGCGATGCGATAGAGGTAGGCGCGCTTCTCCCGCTCTTCGCTCGCCGGATCCACGTGGCCGAGGAGCTTCACGTAGCTCTCCTGCAGGACGTCGTCGGCCAGGGCTGGATCGCCGCCGAGCCGCCGCAGGTAGGCCCATAGGGAGGCGGCCGTTGCAGCGTAGAACCTTTCGAATTCCGCCTCGCCGAGACCCAGCCCGCCCTCAAGGTTCGTCCGTGCCACGGCCTTCGCCGTTTCTGGGCACCAGCCCGGAGCGCCGGACGAGGAAGAAAGAGACCACCGCGGAGATCAGGGTGCCGAAACCGAACAAGCTGAACAGGATCGCCGGCACGTAGAGGTTGTCGCCCGCCGGATGCCCCATCCGGCGCAGGAGGAAAAAGAACGCTCCCGCGCAGAGCATGGACATGCCGGTGATGAACGCGCCGACGAGCGCCCGCGCCGCGCGCTTGGAGGTCCTGGCCGGGGGATTGAACAACTTATCCCCGGCCGGCGAGTTCAGGAAATCAGCCAGCTCCTGGCTCGACGCGAAACGCGACAGGAGCCGTTCCCGCTCCTCGCTGCGGCTCTGCTCCCGCCGCAGCCGGTAGTTCAAGAAGAGCCAGATGAGCCAGCCGACGAAAGCGAGCTCGGCAATGATCAGGACGACGAGCCAGCGTTCCATTTCGTTCCCCTTCGGTGAAAGGCCGGGCTCAAGTCCCCGGCTGCTGTTCGTGTCCGGTACGTCAGGGGAAAGGAAAGCGTTAACAGAGAAGGCCTACCGCCAGCGGAAGATCTTCAACGCCACCGCGAAGCTGACGACTCCCCAGGCGGCCACGATGGCGAGCTGCGGCGCGATGCCGGAGAGGCCCCGGCCTTCCGTGATGATGCCGCGCAGCGCCTGGTTGAGCGCCGTCAGCGGGATCAGGTTGATCAGCGGCTGCACGGCGTCCGGGAAGCGCTCCGAGGAGAAGAAGACGCCGGAGAGGAGCCACATGGGCATCATCACCAGGTTGGCCAGGCCGCTCGCGCCTTCGATGGTGCTCACCCGCGAGGCGATGAGCAGGCCCATGCCGCAGAAGGTCATGGCGGCGAGCAGCGAGGTGGCGAAGAGCAGCAGGAGCGAGCCCCGCACCGTGACGCCGAAGATCAGCCAGCCGGCGCCGACGAGGATCACGACCTCCGGCACCAGGAAGCCCAGCCGCCCGAAGATCTGCGACAGCAGGTAGTGGCTCTTGCGCATCGGCGTGGCGATGAGGCGCTTGAGGACCTTGCGGTTGCGCGCCGTCGTCACCGAAAAGGCGAGGCTCCAGATCCCCGTTCCCATGAGGTTCATGCCGAGCAGGCCCGGGATCAGGAAGTCGATGTAGCGCGAGCCCTTCTCCGTCACCTTCTCGGCGCGCACCGGCAGCGCGTCGCGCCGGCCCGCCGCGCGCTGCAGCGCGTCGTCCGCTTCCAGCCGGGCGATGCGCGAGTCCGGCCGCGTCGCGTCGAAGTGGAAGACCGCCGGCGGCCCCGGCTCCACCAGCAGCGAGATCTTGCCCGTGCGCAACGCGTCGCTTCCCGCCGCCGCCGAGTAGGGGCGGGCGAGCAGGGCGGGCGAACGGCCGAGCGCGGCGAGCGTCCGCGCGGCGGCCGCATCCGCCGGCGCGGCCGTCACTACTCCCACCGGGATCTTTTCCGGACCTTTGGCGCGGAAGGCGAGGCCGAGAGCGATCGCCAGCAGCACCGGGAAGGCGAAGACCCAGAAGATGGCCTCCGGCTCGCGCAGGAACTCCTTGGCCTTGCAGGAGGTCAGCTCGAGGAGGGGCGGGCGAACGGTCATGTCAGGACCTCAGTCCTCGCGCAACGCGCGGCCGGTGAGGGAGACGAAGAGATCTTCGAGCGTCGCCCGATGCGTGGAGAGGGTGGCCAGCCGCGAGCCGGACCGCTCGACGAGAGCCAGCAGCGCCGGCACGGTCTCCGCGAGCGACCCGACCGGCAGCGACCAGAGGTCCCCCCGCCGGAGCGGCTCGGTGACGCCGGGCAGCGCCCGCAGGCTCTCTTCCGGGACCTCCGGCTCGGCGGAGAACTCCACCACGTTGGCGGCGTGCAGCGAGCTGATCAGCTCCGCCGGCGTGCCGAGGGCGATCACCTGGCCGCGATCGATGATGGCCACCCGATCGCAGAGCCGCTCGGCCTCGTCCATGTAGTGCGTCGTCAGCAGCACCGTGCCGCCGCCGGCGCGGAAATCCGTGATCTGCCGCCAGAGCTGCAGCCGGCTCTGCGGATCGAGCCCCGTCGTCGGCTCGTCGAGGAACAGCAGCTCCGGGTCTCCCACCAGGGCGCAGGCCACGGCCAGCCGCTGCTTCTGCCCGCCCGAGAGCTTGCCCACCCGCGCGTCGCGCTTCTCTTCGAGCGACATCCTGGCGAGCACCTCCTCGGGATCTCTGCCGCGGCGGTAGAACGAGCGGAAGAGGCGCACCGTCTCGCCGACGGTGAGCTTCTCGCCGAGCTGCGTCTCCTGCAGCGAGATGCCCAGCCGCTCGCGCAACTCCCGGCCGTTGCGCTGCCAGCTCGAGCCGAGGACCTCCACCTCGCCGGCGTCCGGCGCCGTCAAGCCTTCGAGGATCTCGATCGTCGTCGTCTTGCCCGCGCCGTTGGGACCGAGCAGGCCGAAGCATTCGCCTCGCCGCACCGCGAGGTCCAGGCCGTTGACGGCCACCACGTCGGCGTAGCGCTTGACGAGCCCGCGGCAGCGGACGGCGATCTCGGTATGTTCGGGCGTCATGCGAGTGGACCCTGCATTGCGGAAGGCAACGTAGTATAGCGAACCTCTTCAACCTCCCTGCTGCGATATGATCCCCCGCGAGCTCTGGAGGGCGCGGATGGCCGAAGACTGGGAGATCGTAAAAATCGTCAGTACCGAGGAGGAAGCCAACATCGTGGTGGGCTTCCTCGAGAGCAGCGGCATCGAGGCGGAGGCGGAGTCGCTCGCCGCCAGCGAGTTCCCGATCGATTTCGGCGAGCTCGCGCAGGTGCGCATCCGCGTCCCCCCCGAACAGGCCCAGGACGCGAAGGCCCTGCTCAACCAGCGCGAGGACGTGGCCACCGGCGACGACGGAGCCATGGCGGGTGAGCCGCTCGCCGAGGACGAGGAAAGCCAAGGCGAGCCGTGAACGCGCTGGAGGGCGGCAGCAGCGTCGGCCGCTATCGCATCGAGAAGTTCCTCGGCGCCGGGGCCATGGGCGAGGTCTACCTCGCCCTCGACCCGCAGATCGACCGCAAGCTGGCGATCAAGACCGTGCGTCTGGCCGGCCGGCCGCAGGAGATCGACGAGCGCAAGAAGCGCCTGCTGCGCGAGGCCCGCGCCGCCGGCCGGCTGCTGCATCCCAACATCGTCACGCTGTTCGACGCCGGCGAGGCGGAGGGGCTCCTCTACCTCGCCTTCGAGTTCGTCGAAGGCACGGACCTCGCCGCCCGGCTGGAAGCCGGCGAGCGGCCGAGCCTGCGCCAGGTGCTGCGCATCGCCCGCCAGGCCGCCGAGGCCCTCGACTACGCCCACGGCCAGGGCGTCGTCCATCGCGACATCAAGCCGAGCAACATCCTGCTCGATCCCGCCGGCCGGGCGAAGGTGGCCGACTTCGGCATCGCCAAGATGGCCGGCCAGAGCACCGAGCTGACGATCGCCGGCTCGGTGATGGGCAGCCCGCAGTACCTCTCGCCCGAGCAGGTCCGCGGCGAGGATCTCGACGGCCGCAGCGACCTCTTCTCGCTCGGCGTGGTGCTCTACGAGCTCCTTTCCGGCCAGCGGCCGTTCAACGGCGAGACCATCACCACGCTGGTCTACCAGATCCTGCACGTGGAGCCGCCGCCCGTCTCCGAGCTGCGCGCCGTGCCGCCGCGGCTGGAGGAGCTGCTGCGCCGCATGCTGGCCAAGGATCTGGGCGACCGCATCGCGACCGCCGGCGAGGTGGCCCGCGAGCTGGCCTTCATCGAGGGCGAGCTGACGGAGGAGACCCTCTCGGCACCGGCGGGCGCGGGCCCCTTCGAGGCGACGAAGCTGCTGCCGCGCCAGAGCGCCGCCGACACCGCGCCCGCCATGCCGCCGCCTCCGCCGCTTGTCCGCTCGACTCTCGGCACCGTGCCGGCGTCGCCGCCGACGACCCCGAGCGTGCCGCCGCCGTTGCCCATGACGCCTCCGCCGCTGCCCGTGACCCCGGCTCCCGCGGCGCCTCCCAGCCGCTCCAGCCTCTGGATCGTACTCGCCGTCTTGGCCGTGCTGCTCGTGGCGGCGGGAGCGGGAGGATGGTTCCTCTTCCTGCGGCCGCGGACGCAATCCGAGGTCCCGCCGCAGACCGCTCGGTCCGCGCCGCCGGGGCAGCCTGCGGCCACCTCCGAAGGCGCAACGGGAACCGCGGCGCCGATCACTTCTTCAGCGCCCTCGCAGACCCAGACCCAGGTCCCTCCGGCGCCGGTGCCCCCGGTGAAACCGGAGCCTCGGCCGCCGGAGAAGGAACCCGCGAAGAGCCCGGCGACGGCCTCCGCTCCGCCCACCGGTCAATCCGGATTGCCGAGCCGTCCTGCCGCGCCGCCGGTTCCCGAAACGCGGCCCGAGCCGGAGCCGGCGGCGCGCGAGCCCGAACCGGAGCCCGCGCCGGCGCCGGCTGCCGTGGACGCGGACCGTACCCTCCGCACCGGCCTGCAGGTGGCCTTCCGCGTGGCGCCGCCGGACGCCCACGTCCTCGTGGACCGCACGGTGATCGGCCAGGCGCAGGACTACAGCGGTCTCAAAGGCAAGCAGACCTACACCTTCCCCGGCCCCGGCAGCTATCTCGTGAAGCTCAGGAAGCCCGGCATGAAGGAGTACCGGATCGCCGTCGAGGCCAGCGCCACGAGCGGCACGACGCCGATCGCCGTCCGCCTGGAGCCGCTGCCCGCCGCCCAGGTGGACGCCTCGGACCTGCAGACGGTGCGCGTGCGCCAGGCGGTGGCCTTCCGCGTGCAGCCGCCCGGCGCCGAGGTGCTGGTGGACGGCCAGCCGATGGGCCCGGCCCGGCGCTTCTCCGGCGGCCGCCTGCTGCGGGGAAAGGGCGAATGGCTCGAGCTGGCGCCGGGGAAATACCGCATCTCGCTGACCTCGCCGGGCTTCCGCCAGCGGGACATCTCCGTCGAGGTGGTCGCCACGGCCGAGAAGGAGCGCGAGCGGATCGAGGTGAGCCTGGTGCCGGGAGGCGGCGGTGAGTAAGGGCGGCGGCGTGTGGAGCGGTCACCCCCACGTCGCCACGCTGGAGGCGCCGACGGCCCTCAAGTCCCTGCCCGGCCGGCTGCGGGTGGAGCGGCTGGGCAACGGCCTCACCCTCTGCCTGCTCGCCAACCCGCAGGCGCCCATCGTCACCACCACCCTCGTCTACCGTGCCGGCACCCGCGACGAGCCGGCGGGGCACGGCGGCGCCGCCCACTTCCTGGAGCACATGATGTTCAAGGGCTCCGGCCGCTTCGGCCCCGGCGAGATCGACCGCCTCACCCAGGCCCTGGGCGGCTCCAACAACGCCTTCACCAGCCACGACGCGACGGTCTATTACTTCAACTTCGCCGCCGACCGCTGGACGCAGGCGCTGGCCATCGAAGCGGACCGCATGGCGAGCCTCACGCTCGATCCGGAGCAGGTGGCGAGCGAGCGGCAGGTGATCCTCGAAGAGATCGCCATGTACGAGAGCGAGCCCTGGGACGCCCTCGAGATGGCGGTGCACGCGAAGCTCTTCGCCGGCCACGAATACGGCCGGCAGGTGCTCGGCACCCGGGAGGAGCTGCTGGCCACCGGCGCCGAGGCCCTGCGCGGCTTCCACCGCAGCTTCTACCGGCCGGACAACGCCGTGCTCGTGGTGGCCGGCGACGTCGGCGAGGATGCGCTGGCAGCCGTCGAGCGGACGATAGGGAGCCTGCCGGCCGGCGCCGAGCCCCGCCGCCCCTTCACGCCGCCGGCGACCCTGTCCGGCTCCCTGCAGAGGCTGGAGCGGCACAAGGGCGAGGTGGCGCGGCTGCTGCTGGCGCTGCCCGCGCCCCACGGCTCGCACGCCGACCACGCGCCGCTGCGCCTGGCGGCCATCGTGCTCGGCGGCGGGCGCACCAGCCGGCTCCAGCACGCGCTGGTCGAGGAGGAGCAGCTCTGCGTGTGGGTGGCCGCGGACCTCTCCGAGGGTCTGGATGCCAGCATGATGACCATCGCCGCCGAGGTCGTGCCCGGCGTCGATCCGGCGCGCGTGGAGGCCCGGGTCCTCGAGCTGCTGGAGGATCTGCGCCGCCATCCTCCGGACGAGGAGGAGCTGGAGCGTTGCCGCCAGATCGCCGCCGCCGACTGGGTGTTCGGCCACGAGAAGGTGCACCAGCAGGCCCTCTCCGTCGGCGTCGCCCTCGGTCTCTTCGACCTCGAGCATCTCGACCTCCACCTCGAGCGCCTGCTCGCCGCCGGCGCCGGCCATATCCTCGAAGTCGCCGACCGCCATCTCCGCCCCGAGCGCGGCGGCGTCATCGGCTGGTCGCTGCCGAAATCGTGAAGAGAAATTCGATTCGAATCCGCAACGTAGGGGCGGGGCTTGTCCCCGCCCGGACACTGGTGACGTCAGGACTGAGGGCGGGGACAAGCCCCGCCCCTACGTTGGTGTACCAATGACAGTCCTATCCCAGGAACCGCAACGTGCGACGCGATCTCCGATCATCCGCGTCCGGCGCGTCGAAGGAGCGCCGGTCGCCGCCGTCCGCCTCTGGCTGCAGGCGGGCGGACGCCAGGAGCCCATCCCCGGCCAGGCCCTGGTGACGGGGCGCATGCTCACCGAAGGCACCCGCCGGCGCGACTGGCGCCGCATCGCCGAGGAAGCCGAGGGCAAGGGGATGATCCTGCAGAGCAGCGGCAACTTCGAGAGCCTCGGCGTCGCCATCGACGCGCTGGCGCAGGACTGGGAGCTGGCCCTGGAGTGGGCGGCCGAGCTGCTGCTGGAGTCCGTCTTCCCCGAGGACCGCTGCGCCTGGATCGCGCGCCAGGCCGCCGCCGAGCTGGAGAGCCTGGCCGACCAGCCGGAGGTGAAGACGGCCTGGGGCTTCCTCGAACAGCTCTACGCGCCGCACCCGCGCAGCCGGCCTCTCCACGGCAGCCGGGAAAGCCTGCTCGGCCTCACGCCCGCGGATTGCGCCGCCTTCCAGCACCGCGCCCGCGCCCATCGCCTCATCGCCGCCGTGACCGGAGTCATCGACGAGGACGCGGTGAGCGAGCGCCTGCGGCAGCTCCTGGGCGATGCCGGCACGGATGCCGAGCCGTTCCCGGAGCCGCCGGTTCCCACGGGTGGCGACCGGCGGAGCGTCGTCGGCACCGAGGCCGAGGACCAGGCCCATCTCTACGCCGGCCACCTCACGGTGCCGCGCCGCCATCCGGACTATGCCGCGCTGGAGGTGCTCGCGGTGATCCTCGGCTCGGGCGCGGGTCTGACCGGGCGCATCCCCGCCCGCATCCGCGAGAAGGAGGGGCTCGCCTACACCGCCTACGCGCAGACCGTGGCCGGCTCCGGGCTGGATCGCGGCCGTCTCGTCGCCTACGTCGCCACCTCGCCGGCCACCGTCGAGCAAGCCGAGCGCGGCGTCGCCGAGGAGATCGCGCGCGTGGTCGAGCACGGCGTCGAGGAAGCGGAGGTGGCGGAGGCCCGCGCCTATCTGCTCGGCCGCGAGCCCTTCCGCCGCGAGACCGCCCGCCAGTGGGCGGACCTGCTCGTCGAGACCGAGGAGTACGGCGTCCCCGTCGACGATTTCGCGCAGCGCAAGGCCGAGCTGGAGGCCGTCGATCGCCCGACGGTCGAGGCGGCGGCACGCCGGCATGTGCGGCCGGAGGAGCTGCGGGTGACGGTGGGGATGCCGGGGGATTCCGAGACACCGTGAAATCGCACCTCTGGACGGCGGGCACGTAGGCCCGCCGTCTTACCCTCGCCGGAATTGATAAGGCCATTTCTCCGCGCTATCGACGAGCCCCTCCTCGACAGGGTTTTCAGCGATGTAGCGGAGCGTCTCCGCGAGATCTCTCTCGTCGCGCACGACATGATCGTAGAAGGATCGCTGCCAGAGCTTTCCTTTCACTCCCAGATCCCAGGCGACCTCCAGCGAGGAGAGCTTGAACCTCTTGACGACGTTTCCAAGAACCTCCGAGGGCAGAACGAGCCAGTGAAGATGATCCGGCATCAGGCAGGCTGCCATGGTGTCCCCCTCCCTGACAACGAGATCCATGACCTGGCGGGCCAGGCTTGGATTCAAGAAGAAGGGTACTCGCCGGAACGCCGAGAGCGTCAGATGGACCGGATGGCCGAGCAGATAAGCGGTCTCCGCCAGGCGTGGGGCACGGGATTTGGACCAGGTTCGATAGCGTTCTGAGGGTCTCATAACCCCCTATAAACGGAAAAAGTGGGACTTATCTGACACTCGGGATGGAAAAAGCATGCGGCGGGCACGTAGGACGGCGGGCACGTAGGCCCGCCGCTACGACTCTTCGGCGAACGGTCGGCGATCGAAGGGCCGTAGCGGCGGGCC
>JBIOVX010000303.1:0-112503 GCA_044868005.1 Thermoanaerobaculia bacterium
CCCGCAACGTTTCAGGGCGGGGACAAGCCCCGCCCCTACGAAAAAGGCTTCCGCGGGGTTAGGGGAGTGAGGGCTTCGAAGGGCACGCCCGGCGAGGCGATGCTCACCCGGCGGCCGGAGGAGCCCCGATGGCCTGCCGGATACGGGCGATCTGGCGCAGATGGACGGTGTCGTGCCCGGCGAACATGCGGACCATCTTCTCGAGGCTCTCGTCGCCGCGCTCCGCATGCCTTGCGATCCGGTGCATGTCCGCCGGTGTAGCGGCCCGCAGCAGGCGCAGGTTGGCGGCCCGCAGGGTGGCGAAATCGTTCAGGGCCGTCGGGAGATCGCTGTCCTGATAGTGGAGGCGCTCGGCCCAGAGGTCCTGGTCAAAGCCGGGCAGCGTCGGGCTGTCGTGGGCCAGGATCATGCGATAGCGGAACCCGCCCACCAGCTCGGCGTCGGCCAGGTGCTGGACGACCTGCTTGACCGACCACTTGCCCGCCTTCTCGGGAGTCTTTTCCTGCTCCGCGGATAGACCGGAGACGGCCTGGCGCAACTTCTCAGGAGTGTCCGCCAGCACCATGAAGGGATCGCGCGAGCCCAGGGCGGCCATGATGGCCGCCACGTAGGCTTCGGTCTGCGCGGCGGCGTTGGAAGCGGGGTTTTGGAGATCAGACATTGTTTTCTGCCTTTTTCTTGAGATAAGTCTTCGCCGTCTCGATGAGGTCCTTCACCGTATCGACGACACCCTCCTTTTCTGCCTTTTCTACCTTTTTATCGGCGTATGCTCTCGCCGCCTCGATGAACTCCTTCACCGTATCGACCTCGACGCCCTCCAGTTTCTCGCAGATCTGGCTGACCGTATAGCTCCCCAGCGCGCGATAGCTCTCGAACTGCGACTCGCTGAACCACTGGTCGCCGGTCGACTCGTGGGGGAAGGTCTCGTTCTCCTGCGCATAATTATAGATGTCGTGCGGCTCGTCGCCGTAGAAGACCGGCTTGATGTAGACGAACTCGCCGACCACGTCTTTGCCGTCTATTTTGCCGTCCACCTCGGAGTAGAAGATGCGCCCCGTCGCGCAGTACTTCGGGTTATCGTCCTTGCTCTTGTCCAGGGGGCGGGGGAAGAGCCCCATGCGGTCGATGCGCACGCGGATGCCGAAATCGATGTAGATCTTGCGGATGGCGTTGCCGAGGTCTTCGAAGACGAACTTCGGGTCCCCGCCGGCGTCGCTGATGATGATCCGCCGGCAGCGGCGGAGGACCATCTCGTAGAGGCCGAGGTTCTCGAAATGGCCGCCGTCCGAAAGGTACACGTACGGATGGCTGGCGTCCGTATTGCCGAAGACTTCGGCCAGCAGGGGCCGCAGCGAAGCGCGCGGGTTGCGGAGGTGGAACGTATTGTCGCCGGCCGGTCCCGGATTGCCGAGCCACCAGCCGAGGCGGACGTTGAAGAAGGTGAGGAGGAAGGCCAGCGCCGGCGAGGAGTTGTAGCCCATGTTCGGGCTCGCCGCGGCGCCGGAGATCCCCACCGCCGTGCCCAGGGTCATGCCGCGCGGCCCACCGTAGTCGCCGCTCGGCCTGTAGCCAAGATTGAGGCTGCCGCAGTGCAGCGGCGAGGCGGTGAACGACTCCGCCTTGCGCTGCTGCCAGGCCAGATTCTCCCCGGCGACGAGGTTGAGGGTCATGCTGACGACGTGCATCGGCCGCCGCAGCTTCCCGAGCTCCGTCATGGGGATGTTGTCGCGGGGGTCGAAACCGGTGAAGGGGCTCGGAGAGCGCTTCTCGTTCGAGGCGCCGAGGTAGGCGCGGATCAGGCGGTCGCGGTAGAGGGCGTGCATGGAGAAGCGGTTCACGCCGATGAAGCACGACGCGATGAGGCTCAAGAGAAGCGGGCCGAGGACGACGAGCAGGGCCTTCCCCGGAGATGTCTTCTCGATGACGTAGAGATGGTCGAGGCCGTCGAGCTTTGCCGCATCCACGGCGGGCTGGCCGGCGGTCTTCAGCGTCTGCTCGCCTTCGCCGAGCGGCGCCAAGGCCTGTGGGACCTTCTTCTCATAGCTCCACGACGTCTGCCCGAGAACGGCGAGATCCGTCTTGGGTTTCTCGCCGATCGCGTGCGTCTGCTCGAGCCACTGGCGCACTCCTATCGTCGTGGCGAGCGAGAGGGCCGCGAGCAGGACGAAGACGAAGATGGGCACGGCCAGCACCAGGAGGGCGCTGGACGCCTTGCCGGCCGCCGACTCGCCTTCTTTCTGTTGCTGGTTCGCGGCGGTCTTGCCGCTCCTCCCCATGAGGGTGGCGATCAGACCCGAAACGCCGCCGGCGGCGGCGATGGTCTTGGGGGCATAGTAGAGGAGGACCGGTCCGTAGATCGCGACGGCGGTCACCCCGATCCAGCCGATCCCCGCGATGAACACCCACGCCGCGGCGCGGCCCCACCATTCGCGGTCGAAGTCTTCGTTGTACCAGCTCGTGCCGCCGACGAACACCGTCGCCTGCAGGATCAAGGCGAGGAGGATCAGCGGCACGCCGAAGACGACGTACGAGGCGGCGAGCGAGTGGCTGAGCTGCGGCGGATAGGTCTGTATCCACGCCTGCAGGTTGGGCGCCGCCATCTTGAAGCCCGAATGCGCGAACGATCCGAGAAAGACGTAGATGAGCGCACCGAAGAGCGCACCGCTGACCGCGGCGACGCAGATCTCGAGCAACTGTTTCTTGAAGATGTAGGAAGAAAGCGAGACGCCGCGACGCGCGTCGCCGCGATTCTTCCGGTCCTTGTTGGCGCGCCAATAGCGGATGGAGTAGACGATCGACGCGGCCACCGCAGTGGCCGCCGCCGCGCCTATCACGCTCGACAGCGTGAACCTGGTGATGTCGAACCAGGCGTGGCCGATGACCAGGTCGACCGCCACGAGGCAGAAGGGCAGGAGGGCGAGAAGCTGGAACGCGCCGTTGGTATAAAGCCATTCTCTCCAGGGAGCCTTGCCGGCGAGCCATTCTTTCGGCGCGGCCTCTCTGGCCGGCCGCGTGAAGGCCAGGAATCCGAGCGCCCAGGCGAGCAGAACGACGGCGACGATCCTGATCGCCTCCCCCAGGTGCGGCGCGTTCACGATGAGGCTGACGAAGAGCCGCGGCAGGGCCAGGACGCCGACGAAGAGCGGCACCAGCACGAGCAGCATCAGGAGCAGGTTGCGCACGTAGGTGCCGGCGAAGGTCCAGGTGTCGGCCGAGAGGAGCCCGAGCTTCGGCGTCAGATAGTTGCTGAACTCGCGGAGGTGATGGACGGGCTGGGGCTCCGGCATCAGCTTTTCACGCGGCGGGCTGCGCAGCTCTTCGATGACGGGTTGGATGCCGCCCTTGCGCGCCGACCACGCCGACAGCCACCCGCCGATGTAGCCGCCGCCGGAGACGGTGGAGAGGTAGTCGATCTTCGCCAGGACGCTGTCGGCCGCGCTCTTGCCGAGGCTCGCCAGTCCCTGGATGACGCCGAGGGCGAACGTCGCGCTGCGGATGCCGCCGCCGGAGAAGCAGAGCGCGCTGCGCTCCTTCTTGTGCAGCGCCGCGACGACCGCGTCGAGATCGTCCGCGATCCCGTCGTCCAGAGGCGTCTCGGGATAGAGGTGGTTGTACTCGGCGTGCAGGACCCTCGACAGCGGCAGGCATCCGCTCATGGTGAGCCTCCCCAAAGGCGCAGCTCGAACGTCTCAATACTCCGGCTTTTCTGCAATGCTACGCCGAACGGGGGCGGGTTGCAACGGCGGATCTTGCCTGCCCTTCGAAGCCCTCACTCCCCTAACCCCTCTCTCCCAGAGGGAGAGGAGGGAGAAAGACGGCTAAAGGGTTTCTTTTCTTGGCTTTGTTCCCCCGAGGGTGTACGATTCGGCTGAGCTAGGGGGGCCGCACGGCTGAGATCCCTTCGGGGACCACCCTCAGAACCTGACCTGGGTCATGCCAGCGTAGGGAAGCCAGAATCGCCGGCCCCGCTCTCACATGAGGAGCCCGCGATGATCGAGCCCACCGGCCTGCGCCGCCCCAGCATCACCACCGATCCTTTTCCCAACGCGCGGAAGATCTACGTCGAGGGCAGCCGGTCCGGCGTGCGGGTGCCGATGCGGGAGATCCGCGTGGCGCCGACGCGGACCCACGCCGGCCTGACGGTGGAGAACCCGCCGGTGACGGTCTACGACACCTCGGGTCCCTACACCGATCCGGAGGCTTGCATCGACGTCTACGCGGGGCTGCCGCCGTTGCGTCGCGCCTGGATCGAAGGCCGCGGCGACGTCGAGGAGCTCGCCGCGGTCACTTCCCTCTACGGTCGCCAGCGGGCCGAGGATCCGCAACTCTCGCCGATCCGGTTTCCGCGGCTGCGCCGGCCGTTGCGGGCGAAGCCAGGCGCCAACGTCACCCAGATGCACTACGCGCGGCGCGGCATCGTCACGCCGGAGATGGAGTTCATCGCCATCCGTGAGAACCAGCGGCGGGAGCTCCTCCGCGACCAGGACGGCCGCGCCTGGGGCGGCGGCGTGGCGCAGCACCCGGGCCAGGCCTGGGGCGCCGCCATGCCGCCCGTCATCACGCCGGAATTCGTACGCGACGAGGTGGCGCGCGGCCGCGCCATCATCCCCGCCAACGTCAATCACCCGGAGAGCGAGCCGATGATCCTCGGCCGCAACTTCCTGGTGAAGATCAACGCCAACATCGGCAACTCGGCGGTGACCTCGTCCATCGAGGAGGAGGTGGAGAAGCTGATCTGGGCCATCCGCTGGGGAGCGGACACGGTGATGGACCTCTCGACGGGGAAGAACATCCATGAGACGCGCGAGTGGATCCTGCGCAACTCGCCGGTGCCGATCGGCACGGTGCCCATCTACCAGGCCCTGGAGAAGGTGGGAGGCCGCGCCGAGGACCTCACCTGGGAGATCTACCGCGACACGCTGATCGAGCAGGCCGAGCAGGGGGTGGACTACTTCACCATCCACGCCGGCGTGCGGCTGCGCTACATCCCGCTGACGGCCCAGCGCATGACGGGCATCGTCTCGCGCGGCGGCTCGATCCACGCCAAGTGGTGCCTGGCCCACCACCGGGAGAGCTTCGCCTACGAGCACTTCGCGGAGATCTGCGAGATCATGAAGGCCTACGACGTGGCCTTCAGCCTCGGCGACGGCCTGCGCCCCGGCTCGCTCGCCGACGCCAACGACGCCGCGCAGTTCGCCGAGCTGGAGACGCTGGGCGAGCTCACCCGCGTCGCCTGGGAGCACGACGTGCAGGTGATGATCGAGGGTCCGGGCCACATCCCCATGCACCTCATCAAGGAGAACATGGACCGCGAGCTCGCGGCGTGCGGCGAGGCGCCGTTCTACACCCTGGGACCGCTGACGACGGACATCGCGCCCGGCTACGACCACATCACCTCGGCCATCGGCGCCGCCATGATCGGCTGGTTCGGCACCGCCATGCTTTGCTACGTCACGCCCAAGGAGCACCTCGGGCTGCCGGACCGCGAGGACGTCAAGCAAGGGGTGATCGCCTACAAGATCGCCGCCCACGCCGCCGACCTCGCCAAGGGGCACCCGGGCGCGCAGGCGCGCGACAACGCCCTCTCGAAGGCGCGCTTCGAGTTCCGCTGGGAGGACCAGTTCAACCTCTCGCTCGATCCCGACACTGCCCGCGCCTTCCACGACGAGACGCTGCCGCAGGAGGGCGCCAAGACGGCCCATTTCTGCTCCATGTGCGGACCGCACTTCTGCTCGATGAAGATCACCGAGGAGGTGCGCGAGTACGCCGCGCAACAAGGTTTGGAGGAGGAGAGGGCCCTGGAGGTGGGGATGGAGGAGAAGGCGGCGGAGTTCAGGGAGGGCGGGGCGGAGATTTACGTGTAGATCGCCCGGCCCGCCCCCCACCGACCCCACCCGCCACCCAGGGCGGGGCTTACCTTACGTACCCCAAAGCCCGCAGCTCGCGCCGGGTCTTCTCGTCGGGCTCCGAGGCCTGGGATTGCCACGCGCCGCCGGTTCCGGCCAGCTCCCGCCGCAAGACCGCCCACAGGCGGGCCTGGAGGCGGGGCTCGGTCCCGGCCAGATCGTGCCGCTCTTCAGAATCGGCGCGGAGATCGAAGAGGAGCGGACCGCCGCGGCTGCGCACGACGAGCTTGCGGCCCTGCCAGATCACGGCCTTGGCGTCCGGGCCGTAGGCGGGCGACTCGGCGATCAGAGGCGCCGCGACACAGCTCCCCGGCGCGGCATCTCTCGCGAGCAGGGGGACCAGGCTGCGCCCGCGCATCTTCCCCGAGGAGGCGAGACCGCCGAGGGCGAGCACGGTCGGCATCACATCGACGTGGCGGACGGGGCAATCCACTCTGCGATCTCGGGCGACCCCGGGGCCGTGGAGGATGAGGGGCACGCGCAGGAGCTCCTCGTACATCGAATGGCCGTGCCCGACGCCCCAGGAGCCGCGCGGGTCCTTGCCGCCGGCGCGTTCGGCCAAGGCGTGATCCCAGAGCTCTTCGCCGTGATCCGAAGTGACGACGACCAGGGTTTGCTGAGCCCTGCCAGTCTCGGCGAGCCAGCCGTAGAGCCGCTGGACCTCCTCGTCGACGAAACGCAGCGCCCCGTCGTAGAGCGCCAAACGGTGGTCACGGAAGCGCCGGAAGGCGGGATCCTCGAGGTCCCGTGGGCTGGCGAGGCGGTCGAAGCTCCAATCGCCGTGCTGGCGTCCGCGGGCTCCTCCTTCGCTTGCCGGGAACAGGTCGAAGAACGGCTCCGGCGGCGCGACGGGCTGGTGCAGGTCCATGTACTGGAGGTAGAGGAAGAAGGGCTCGCCCGGCTCCTCGGCGAGCCAGCGCAGCGCCGCGGCGGTGAGCTCGGCGGCGTTCTTGCGGCCGACGTCCGCGGCGTCGAAACCATCCTGGAAACGCCCGTAGAGGTAGGGGTTGCCCGAGAACATGCCGGTGCGCAGGCCGGCGCGGCGGAGGTGCGTGGCGAGGGTCTCCACCCCGTCCCGGATCTGGTGCACGGGGGTGTCGTCGGCCAGCAGCCGGACCTCGCCCGTGATGCCGGCGCCGTGCTCGGACGGGTAGAGCGAGGTGAGCAGGCTGGCGGTGGCGGGCACCGTCCAGTTGGAGTGGGCGTAGGCGTTCGTGAAGAGTGTGCCGTCTTTCGCCAGGGAGGCGATGAACGGCGCGGTGTCGCGCGCGTAGCCGTAGGCGTCGAGATGATCGGCCCGCAGCGTATCGATGCAGACGACGATCAGGCTGCGCGCGGGCGCCGGCGCCGGCCGCGACTCCGCCGGGGAGCAGGCCGTACAGGCGAGGCCGGCGAGGGCGGCGGCGTTCAGCAGCGATCGGGGTGAGACGATCTCTCGCAGGCGCATCGTAGCTCGGACATCTTATTGCAGGCCGCTTGGTATAGGCTTGCCCTCTTGAGCCAGGAACCGCGCCCCCGCCCGTCGTCCCAGCGAGCGAAAAGGATCTGCGTCATCATGCCGGCCTACCAGGCCGAGAAGACGCTGGAGCGGACGTACCATGACCTGCCGCTCGGCTGGGTGGACGACGTCGTTCTCGTCGACGACGCGAGCACGGACCGCACCGTCGAGGTCGCCCGCTCGCTGGGCCTCCACACGCTCGTCCATCCGCGCAACCGCGGCTACGGCGGCAACCAGAAGACCTGCTACCGCGAGGCCCTGGCGCGCGGCGCGGAGATCGTCGTCATGGTCCACCCGGACCACCAGTACGATCCGCGCTACATCCCCGAGCTGGTCGAGCCGCTGCTGGCCGGGGAGTGCGACGCCGTCTTCGGCAGCCGCATGCTGGGAGGCCGGCCCATGGAAGGCGGCATGCCGCGGTGGAAGTACCTGGCGAACCTCTTCCTCACGGCGGCGGCCAACGCCACGTTCTACGTCTTCCTCTCCGAGTACCACTCGGGGCTGCGGGCCTACAGCCGCAGATACCTCGAGGCGGTCGATCTGGAGGCCAACTCGGACGGCTTCGTCTTCGACACCGAGATCATCGCCCAGGGGGTGTGGAAGGGGATGCGGATCCGCGAGATCCCGATCGCCACGCGCTACTTCGAGGAAGCGTCGCAGATCGGCTTCTGGCGCAGCGTCCAATACGGCTTCTCGGTGCTGCGGGTGCTCCTCGGCTACAAGCTTCACAAGAGGGGCCTCCGGCGTTCCCGCCTCTATCGCTGAGCGGCACGCAGCCGGGCCGGACTGGCACGCCTTCTGCTTATGCGCAATAGACTATTTTGCGCCTTGAGAGGAGGCCGCGCGTGCTGCGACTCAGACGGTGGATGGCTTGGACGGGGTTCGGATTCTTCGCCAGCGCTTGCATTTCGCCGGCGGTGGCCGCTGTGCCAGCCGGCTTCAGCGATACCTTGGTGGCATCGGTCGGATCGCCGATCGCCCTTGCCTTCACGCCGGACGGCCGCCTGCTCGTCACCACGCAGGGTGGCGCGCTGCGGGTCATTCAGAACGACGCTCTGCTGGCGACGCCGGCGCTCACCTTCGGCGACGAGACCATCTGCACCAACTCGGAGCGCGGATTGCTGGGGGTCGCCGTGCACCCGGCCTTTGCGACCAACCACTACATCTACCTCTTCTACAGCTTCGAGCAGCCGGGTCCGGGCGACGAGACTCCCTGCGTCAATCGCGTCTCCCGCTTTACGCTGCCCGACTCGAACGTCATCGATCCCGCCAGCGAGCTGTTGCTGATCGACAACATGCCTTCGCCGAACGGCAACCACAACGCCGGCGATGTCCAGTTCGGCAAGGACGGCCTGCTCTACGTGTCGATCGGCGACGGCGGGCCCGGTAGCAATGCGCGCATCGAGCACATCCTGTCCGGCAAGGTCTTACGCGTCACCGACAGCGGCGGCATTCCGGCCGGTAATCCGTTCCAGGGGGCGGGCACCGGCGACTGCAGATTCACCGGCGGCACCACGCCGGGCAACAAGTGCCGGGAGACCTTCGCCTGGGGGTTCCGCAACCCCTTCCGCATGGCCTTCGACGCCAACGCCGCCGATACCAGTTTCCGCATCAACGACGTCGGACAGGGGGCGTGGGAGGAGATCGACGTCGCCCAGGCGGGCGCCGACTACGGCTGGAACTGCCGCGAAGGGGCGCACGACACGGGCGCTTGCCCTTCCACACCGAGCATGGTGGATCCTTTCTTCGAGTACCAGCACGGCGTGACGATCCCGGGCACGACCAGCCCCACGAACTGCAACTGCATCAGCGGCGGCGCCTTCGTCCCCAACGGGCTGTGGCCGGGGTTCGACGGCGCTTACCTGTTCGGCGATTGCGTCTGCGGCGGCATCTTCCGGCTCAGCGGAACGTCGGCGAGCGACTTCGGCAGCGGTCTCGGGACGGTGGTGCACCTAGCCTTCGGTCCGTTCGGCGGCCGCCAGGCGCTCTATTACACGACCTTCGCCGGCGGCGGCCAGGTGCGGCGGATCACGGGACCGGCCCACCCGTCCGATTACCACACCGTGGCATCCTGCCGGCTCGTGGACACCCGCCAGCCGCCGGGGCCTGCGGGCGGACCGGCGCTCGCCAGTGGCACACCGCGCACGTTCACCGTCGCCGGAGCCTGCGGCGTGCCGGCCACCGCGGTGGCGGTGGCGATCAATCTCACCGCCGTCGCATCCACCGCCGCCGGCAATCTGACGGTGTTCCCGGTCGGCACGTTCCAGCCACCTACCAGCAACCTCAACTTCGCGGCCGGGCAGACGCGCTCCAACAACGCCGTCGTCCAGCTCCAGGCCGGCGGCGTGACCATCTCCTACACCGCGGCCGGGGGAGCCACGGTCCAGGTCATCGTGGACGTCGTCGGCTACTTCGAGTGACGGGCGCCTACTGGAAGTAGCCGTTGATGTCGATGATGACGTGGCTGGTGCCGTTGGAGGCGTTCTGCACGCCGATCGTCCCCGCGCCGTTGGTCGCCAGCTCGAGTATGGAGTTGCCGGCGCGGGTCGCTCCCGCCGGGAAGCCGACCGCGATGGTCCCCGTCGGGGAGACGTTGCCTGGATAGGCACTGAGGTAGCCCGAGGCGCCGCCGGCGATCACGGTGACGTTGGCGGAGACGGCCTTGGCCGTCGCCGGGATGCCGCAGAGGCCGGCGACGGTGACGATGCGGGTCGCGTTGGGGGCCAGGGCCGGGCCGCCGTTGGGATTGCGGGTATCCAGAACGCGGCAAGGAGTCAGCGTATAGAAGTCCGTCGGCGCCGGAGGCGTGGGAGCGACGGGGGCCAGGCAGGTGGGATTGCCGGCGGCCACGGAGTTGACGTGGCTGGTCATCCGCGCCGCTTCCCGCCCGGGCTGGACGCCGTAGGGGTGGCCGGTGCCGAAGTTGAGGCTGATGTCGCTGTAGCTGCCGCGCACCAGGTGGCAGTAGCTCATGATCGTGCCGCTGCCCAAGCCGGCAGGGCCCGGCAGGGAGGTGGCGCCGGAGTAGCAGCCGCTCTCACCGGAGTAGCACTGGTCAATGGGGCTCGCGCTGCCGCCGATGCCGTTGTAGCAATGGCCGTGGGGCGAGTTGAAGTTGTGGCCGATCTCATGCGCCACGGCCATGATGTCCCACATCACGGTCGGCGCGTTGATGTTGAAGGTGCCGGTGATGCTGGCGGTGAATCCATAGCCGCCGCCCCAGGCGGCGTCCGTCGGCAGGCCCGGGCAACTGGCGCCGGCGCCGAAGCCGCCCGAGCACAGCACGCCGAGCCAGGCGATGCCGCCGCCCAGGCTCTTGCCGCTCAGGAAGTGGGCGATCGTCCGCGAGACGCCCGTCTTGTTGAGGTTCCAGTAGCGGCCGAACTCCATCAATCCGCACAGCGTGCTGGTCTGCGCCCAGGGATCGCTGGGGGTGGTCCACAGGCTGACGGATTGGACCACCAGGGACGTGCTGATCTCGTTGAGGTAGATGGTGGACGCGTAGCCGATGAGGTTGCCGGCGTAGTTGGTGGCGGTGGTCGGGTTGTTGAACTTGGCGTAGTACTCGTAGTCCGTCTCGATGGCCACCCGTGCCGTGTGCAGGAGGGTGCCCGCGGCGGTCACGGCGGACGCCTTGGCCGGCGGGGCGTTGAGGACCAGATCCTCCAGGGGATGTTGATTCTGCGGCAGCGCGGTGTTGCCGCAGGCGAAGCCCTCGCCGCGCGCCGCCTTCATCGTCACGGGCTCCACCCGCCGCATCTCCAGCGGCGCGTCCAGGGCCTTCACCGCGGCCTCGTCGCCGCCGATCAGGTACGTCTCTTCAGAGCGCGTGACGATGCCTTCCGTGTTGCCGTCCGCGAGCACGCTGAGGAACACCCGCGAGCCGGGCTCGCCCTCGACGGTGCCGCGGAAGTAGACGTTGGCCGGCGCCGGCACCTCCTCGGTGGCACCGTCCTCGCCATGGAGGATGATCTTCGCGTCGTCGGCGAACACCTGGAAGCGCTCCAGCACGAACGCCGCCGCCCCCCCCGTATCCGCCACCTGCACGTTCTCCAGCCGCAGCTCCGCGCCGACCGGCGCCCCGGCCGCCCTCTGCGAGAAGTCTCTGCTCTCGATGGACATGGCGCGCGGCTCCACCGCGGCGGCCGGCGTTGCGGCGATCAACAGCGCGCAGGCGGCAAGGATCGTTCGGTTCAGGGTCCAGCGCATCGATACCTCTCTCCACCAGGGCAGAAGCCCGTCGTTGTCGTTCCTTGAGCCGGGAGGATTGTGGTCTACACAGGGGCTTATGTCAATCCACGTATAAAACAGGGTATCAATTTTTGTCACCTGACCTGTCAACCTGCGTCCAGCTCCGCCGGTGTTCCGACTCCGCAAAGTGCCTGGAATCAACGGTTTTCCCTCCGGAACGGCAACTACAGGAGGAGGTAAACGCAAACTCCAGGCCTACGAACCCCGGGCCGGCCGCGGTGAATTTCCGATATGGGAGGGGTAGAGCACCGTCCCTGTACGCCGTGATACTGTGCCCCTCCCCATGCGACCCGCGCCTCTCCCGCTGTACGGAGATCCGGCTCGAGTACCGCCTGACCGCCCTCCTGGAGCCGTGGACATCGTCGTGCCGGTCGCCGGCGCGCCGGAGGCGTTTTCCCGCTGCCTCGACAGCCTCCTCCTGCACACCGACCTGGATCGGGACCGGCTGGTGGTGGTCCTCGACGGGCCGCAGCCGGGGCCGACGGAGGAGCGCGCCGAGCGGCTGCGGCAAGAGCACCCGCGAGGCGTCCTCGTCCTGGAGAGCCCCGAACGCCGTGGTTTCGTGGCGGCGGTCAACCGCGGCATGTCCGCCTCCGACCGCGACGTCATCCTGCTCAACAGCGACACGCAGGTGACCGCGCGTTGGGTCGCGAAGCTCCAGGAGGCCGCCTGCTCGGCGCCGGAGATCGCCACCGCCACCCCCTTTTCCAACAGCGCCACGATCTGCTCGCTGCCGCGTTTCCTGGAGGCCAACGCCCTGCCCACCGGGTGGGACACCGACCGCTTCGCGCGGCTCGTCGAGGAACGCTCCCGCCGGGCTTACCCGCGGCTGCCCACAGGGGTCGGCGTGTGCCTCTACATCAAGCGCAAGGCTCTCGACCAGGTCGGTCTCTTCGACGAAAAGAGCTTCGGCGAGGGCTACGGGGAGGAGAGCGAGTTCTGCATGCGGGCGCTCAAGGCGGGCTACGCCCACGTGCTGGACGACGCCACCTTCATCTTCCACGAGGGCCAGCAGAGCTTCGGCAGCCGGCGGCTCCTACGGATGCGGGCTGCCCATCGGGTGATGCGGCGGCTGCATCCCGAATATCTGGCGACCGTGGCGGAGTTCATCCGCGAGGACCCCATCCGCCCTTTGCGCGAGCGCGTGGTGCGGGAGCTCCTCCCCAGGCGGACCTCATCCGTCTTGCGCCGCCCCGCCAGGATCCTTCACCTGGTGCACGGCTGGCCGCCGTGGAATTCCGCGGGGACCGAGCTCTATGCGGCCTGGCTCGCCTGGCGGCAGGTCCGCGTGCGCGAAGTCGCGGCCTATGCGCGCCTCGCCGACCCGCAGCGCCCCCACGGCGAGGCCGTCGAGCTCCTCGATCGCGGCGTCCGCGTGCGGTTGATCGTCAACAATTTCACCCAGCGCGACCCGCTCTCGCGCAACGCGTTGCGGGACAGGACCCTGCAGTCCGACTTCGCCCGCCTGGTGGCGGAGGCTCAGCCGCAGCTTCTCCACGTGCACCACCTGGCCGGGCATGCCGCTTCGCTGGTGGGCCTGGCGGCGCGGCGGGGCATCCCGATCGTCTTTCAGCTCCAGGACTGGTGGCAGCCCTGCGCCCGGGTCAACTTGCTGGACGCCTGGGGCCGGCTCTGCAGCGGACCGGGAATCGGCAAGTGCGCGGCCTGCCGTCCGCTCACCGGCCTGCCGCCGGCTCCGGTGCTCAACCGGGCCCTCTACGGCTACCGCTTCTCGCGGATGAAGGCTGCGCTGCGCCAGGCGGGCGCCTTCGTCATGGGCTCGCGCTTCATCCACGAGAGTTATTTGAAGCTGGGTTATTTACGGCCGGGGGATTCCGCCTTCGTAATCCCGTACGGCGTCGATCTTCCGCCGCGGACGGTCCGCCGGCTCCGCCGGCCTGGGGAACCGCTCCGTTTCGGCGTGATCGGCTCGCTCCTGCCGCACAAGGGGATCCACGTCGCGGCGGCCGCCTTCGCGGGGATGGACCCCGCCCGGGCCCGGCTGGCGATCTGGGGCGATCCGTCCGTCGACCCTGCCTACGTGGACGCGCTGCTCGGATCGGGCGCCGTCGAGCTGCGCGGGCGCTTCGAGGAGCCGCGCAAGCCGGAAGTCTTCACCGAGCTCGACGTCCTGATCGTGCCCTCGCTCGGCCTCGAGTCGTTCGGCCTGGTGGCCCGCGAAGCCATGCACCACGGCGTGCCGGTGCTGGCGAGCCACCGCGGCGCGCTGCCGGAGATGTTCGCGGGTCCGGAGGACTACGGCGCTCTTTTCGATCCGGAGGACCCGGCGTCGCTGCGCGCCTGGATCGAACGGTTGATCGCCGAGCCGGAGATCCTCGATCGCTGGACGGCCGCGCTGCCGCCGGTCAAAGGCATGGACGAGCATGCCGAGGAGATCGAGGAGGTCTACGAGCGGGTGCTGAGCCGGCGGAGGAGGAGCCTGGGGTGAGTGGCCTTTCCGTGGCCTGGCGGGTGCTGCGGGCGGAGGGAATCCTTGCGGCGCGGGATCGGACGCTCGATCGGATCGCGGAGGCCCGGAGGCGGCGATCGTTCTCCGCCGCGCCGCCGGATTGGCGTCCGCCGCAGCCCATCCCCGTTCTCAATCTCTCGGCGACGCCTCCGGCCCCGCGCCTTGGCGGCGTTCCGTCGCAACTCCTGCGTAGAATCGAGGGCGAACGGCGTCCGGTCGCTCTCCTTTATCCGCAGCCGGACGGGTGGCGCCTGGAGATCGCAGCGGCAGGGGAGCGGCGATCCTTGCTCTTTCCCGGGTCTCCTCCCAGCCCCATCGCGCTGGAGGATTCCGCGTTCGAAAATGCGGTCCGCTCGGCCGTCGAGATCCTCGGTGCCCGGACCCTGCACGCCGAGGGGCTTTATGGGCTGCCGCCTGCGTCTCTCCTCCGGCTCGGACGCGCGGGCCTGGATCTGAGCCTCGCGCTCCACGACTTCGCCGTCTTCTGTCCGCGGCCGCACCTGCTGGAGCGCCCTCAGCTTCAGTTCTGCCGGTATTCGCGGGACCTCGATCGCTGCGGGCGCTGCCTGCGCCAGGATTGGCCGGTCGAGGACGCCTTTCAGCAGCAGCGGCGGGAGAGCGGAGCCGAGCTGCTAGCATCCGCCTCATCCCTGATTTTTCCCTCGGCGTTCCTGAGGCGCACCTATCAGGATCTTTTTCCAGGGCTCGCGCCGGAGCGTCTGCGCTTCGTGGCGCCGGCGGGAGGACCGACCGCGTCGCCGCCAGCTCCTGGTCCGGTCCGGCACGTCGCCCTGGTCGGCGGGGTCCAGGCGCACAAGGGAGCCCTCGTCTTCGAGGACGTGGTGAGGCGGATGGAAGGATCGGGCCTGCGCTGGACCGCCTATGGGGGAGGGGAGCCCGAGCTGCTGGCCCGGCTTCGGCGGCTGCCACGGGTGCGCATCCGCGGCTACTACCGGAGCGGCACCCTACCGCGCCTGCTCCGGCGCGATCGCGTGGACGTAGCGCTCCTCCTCTCGATCGTCCCCGAGTCGTACAGCCTTGTCCTCGACGAATGCGTGAGCGCCGGCGTGCCGGTCCTGGCCTTCGACCTGGGCGCGGTGGGCGAGCGGTTGCCGCAGCTCGAGGCGGGGTCTCTGGTGCGCCTGGAGGAAGGCGCCGAGGGGGTAGTTCGGGCCTTGAAACGCGCTACACTACCGCCCCCGTGAGCAGCTCCCCGTTTCCCTTCGATGTCTGTGTGATCGGAGGCGGCGGCCACGTGGGACTGCCTTTCGCGCTGATCTGTGCGGATTCGGGACTGCGGACCGTCATCTACGACCTCGACCGGGAGAAGGTGCGGCAGATCCGCTCCGGCGAGATGCCCTTTTTCGAGGAGGGGGCGGACGAGATGTTGCGGCGTGTCCTCGGCACCGACCGGCTGACCATCGAAGACCAGCCCGACCTGATCGGTCAGTGCCGCTTCCTGGTGATGATCATCGGCACGCCGGTCGACGAGCACCTCAATCCCAGCTTCGCCGCCATCGACCGCGTTCTCCGCCGGTGCTGGGAGCATCTGCGCGACGGCCAGATCCTGATCTTGCGCAGCACGGTGTTTCCAGGCACCGGCCAGCGCATTCAGCGCATGCTGCGCGAGGGCGGGCGGCGCATATCGGTCGCCTGTTGCCCGGAACGGGTCGCGCAGGGCCACAGCCTGCGCGAGTTCCGCGAGCTGCCGCAGATCCTCAGCGCCTTCGACCCGGAGACCCTGACCGTCGTACGCGAGCTCTTCGCGCGGTTCACGCCGGAGTTCGTCGAGATGAGCCCGCTGGAGGCGGAGTTCTGCAAGCTGATGACGAACTCCTGGCGCTACATCCAGTTCGCCACCGTCAACCAGTTCTACATGCTCGCCTCCGACAGCGGCGTCGACTTCGAGAGGATCCTCCACGGCTGCCGCCACAACTACCCGCGCATGGCCGGCATGCCGGGCCCGGGTTTCGCGGCCGGCCCCTGTCTGGTCAAGGACACCATGCAGCTCGCCGCCTTCAGCCACAACCATTTCATGCTGGGGCATTCCGCGATGCTGGTCAACGAGGGCCTGCCGAGCCATCTGATCGAGCTGGCCCGCCAGCGGGTGGACCTCGGTCAGGCCACGGCCGGCATCCTCGGCATGGCCTTCAAGGCGGAGAGCGACGACCCGCGCGACTCGCTCAGCTACAAGCTGCGCAAGCTGCTCACCCTGGAGGCCCGGGCCGTCCTGTGCACGGACCCCTACGTGCGCGACTCCTCCCTCGTCCCCCTCGATCGCGTGCTCGCCGAGTCCGACGTGCTCTTCGTCGCCACACCTCACCGGTGTTACCGAAGCCTGCCGCCGCTCGCCGGCAAGCCGGTCATCGACATCTGGAACTGCCTCCAGAAACCTCCGGCGTCCAGCTCCCAGGAGTCTTGAATCGTGAAAGTGCTCGTTACGGGATCGGCCGGCTTTATCAGCGGCTATGTGGTGCAGCAGCTCCTGGAGTCCGGCCACGAGGTCGTGGGCCTCGACAACTTTTCGAAATACGGCGTCGTCGAGCGGAGCTTTCAGGACCATCCCGGTTACCGCTTCCTGCAAGGGGATGCCAAGGAGGTGGAGCTGCTCGCGGAGCTGCTCGCCGACTGCGATCACTTCCTCGCCTGCGCCGCGCGCATCGGCGGCATCTCCTACTTTCACGAATACGCCTACGATCTGCTCGCCGAGAACGAGCGCATCACCGCCGCGGCTTTCGACGCCGCAATCCGCGCCCATCGCCACCACCGGCTGCAGAAGATCACGGTGCTGAGCAGCAGCATGGTCTACGAGAACGCCACCGTGTTTCCCAGCCCGGAAGGGCACGAGAGGCAATGCTCGCCGCCGTCGAGCACCTATGGCTTCCAGAAGCTGGCCTGCGAGTACTTCGTGCAGGGAGCCTGGCAGCAGCATGGGTTGCCGTACACGATCTGCCGCCCCTTCAACTGCGTCGGCATCGGCGAGGGCCGGGCGCTCGGCGACAGGGAGGTCCCCAGCGGCAACATCAAGCTGGCGATGAGCCACGTGGTGCCCGACCTCGTGCAGAAGGTGCTCAAGGGGCAGGACCCGCTCCACATCCTGGGGGAAGGCGGCCAGGTGCGCTGCTACACCTACGGCGGCGATCTGGCGCGCGGCATCATCGCCGCGATGTTTCACCCGGCGGCGCGCAACGAGGACTTTAATCTCTCGACGCCGGTCGCCACCACGGTCCTTGAGCTGGCGGAGCTGGTGTGGCGCAAGATCCGGGGCGACGGCGAGCCGTTCCGCTACGTCTCCGATCCTCCCTATCCCCACGACGTGCAGATGCGGATTCCGGAGACGCGCAAGGCGAAGGAGGTGCTGGGCTTCGAGGCGAGCACGCCGCTTTCCGCGGTGCTCGACGAAGTGATCCCCCGGATCGAGCGCGAGATCGCCGAGGGGCGGATCTGAACCGGGACGGCGCTTACTTCGACCGGCTCGTCCACGAGCACGGCGATTTCAACCCTTTCACCGACCGTGGCTGGAGGACGCTGGCCGGCTGTTTCACCGCCGCGGTCGGGGGCGGAGAGTTACGGCTTCTGGACGTCGGCTGCGGCACGGGCCAGTCGCGGCAGGTCTACGAGGCTCACAGCTCCCGCTACGTCGGGCTCGACCTCTCTCTAGGAGCGCTCCGCCTGGCGCGGTCGCGTTTCGCGGACTCCGCATGGATGCAGGCGGACGCCTGCCGCCTGCCGTTCGCCGCCGGGACCTTCGACGGCGTCGCCTTCAGCAGCGTCCTGCACCACCTGGCCGACCGGCAGGCGGCCCTGGCCGAAGCCGCGCGGGTGCTGCGGCCGGGAGGGTGGGCTTTCGCCTTCGATCCCAATCTCCTGCACCCCGCGATGCTACTCTTCCGGCATCCCGGAAGCCCTCTCTATCGCTCGCAGGGGGTCAGCCCCGACGAGCGGCCGTTGCTTCCCTCGGCGTTGCGCCGGGACTTCCAGCGGGCGGGGTTCGCGAAGATCGGCCAGCGCTGCCAGTCCGATATTCCCTACCGTGCCGTGGCGCCGAAGGGGCTCGACGCCCTACTGCCGCTCTACAACCGGGCCGACTGGCTGTGGGAGAAGGCGGGGCTCGGCCGCTGGTTCGGCACCTTCGTGGTGACCTGGGCGCGCAAGCCGTGAGCCAACCGCTCCGCTATTCGGTCGTCGTCCCTGTCTTCAACGAGGCGGCGAACATCGGCCCCTTCTGCCGCGCCGTCGTCGCGGAGCTGCCGCCGGGCTGCGAGCTCTTGGTGTGCTACGACATCCTCGAGGACGACACCCTGCCGGCGCTGGCGGCTCTGCCGGAAGCAGCGAAGCCCGCGCGGCTGCGGCTCGTCCACAACACGCTGGGCAGGGGGGTGCGCTACGCCATCGAAGCAGGGATGCGCGCCGCCGAGGCGCCGGTCGTCCTCGTCAGCATGGTGGACCTCTCGGACGATTACCGCATCGCCGGCGAGATGATCGCGCGCGCCGAAGCGGGCGCCGCCGTGGTCTGCGCCAGCCGCTACATGCCGGGAGGGAGGCAGATCGGCGGTCCCTGGCTGAAGGGCTTGCTGAGCCGCACGGCCGGTCTCACGTTGCATTGGCTGGCCGGGATCCCGACCCGCGATCCGACCAACAGCTTCAAGGCCTACCGCCGCGATTTCCTGGCGCTTACGCCGATCGAGAGCGCGGCGGGCTTCTCCCTGGCCCTCGAGCTGACGGTCAAGGCCCACTTCGCCGGCGAGCGGGTGGAGGAGATCGCCGCCACCTGGCGCGACCGCACGGCGGGCGAGAGCCGCTTCCGCCTCCTCGCCTGGCTGCCCAAGTACCTCCGCTGGTATCTCTGGGCCCTGCGCCGGCGGTGGCTCGGTCCTTGATCGGCGGGGAGCGGAGGGTAGGATCGCTGCAACGATGCTCAATGACGACGTGAAGGTCCCGGTACCGTCTGGAGCCCTCGGCTACTAGTAGTAGCCCACGACGTCGATCACCAGGTGCAGCACACCGTCGGCGAAGGCCGCGAAGGCGCCATCGGCGGCGAGCAGGATGGTGGCGTTGTTGGCGCGCGTGCGGCCGGGGAGGTAGCTGATCGTGTTGGTATCGGTCCCCACGTCGTCGCCGGGATAGAGCCGCAGATAGCTGCCTGAGGCCGGTTCCACCACCGTGACGTTGAGCGCCAAGGCCCGCGCCGTGGCCGGCACACCGCAATGTCCGAGGAGGTTGAAGGTGCGCGCGTTGCCCGCCGTCAGACCGGGGGCGTCGGGGCCGCGGGTGTCGACGGCGCGGCAGGGGGCGACGGTGAAGAAGTCGAGCGGCCCGGCCTCGGCAGGGGGCTTGTCGTAGCTGATCCTGCGTACCTGGCCGCCGTTGGCGTAGTAGAGCGCCTGGGTGTTGCCGTGGGGGCCGAAACGGAGGTGCACGGCGCTGCCGATGCCCAGGCCGGTGGCGAAGTCGGCGGCCGACCACACGCCCCCCAAATGGCTCAGCTTGAAGATCCAGCCGCAGGTCCAGTCGCTCGCCAAATAGATCCCATCACCGGCCGTCGGGGGTGAAGGCGAGAGCTGTGGGCAAGCCGACGTTGGCGATCGGGGTGTCCGAGAAGCCGGCGGGGACTGCGGCATCCGCCGGGTGCGCCGCCGCAACCGCGAGCAGCAGCACGGCGAGGCGGCAGGGCCTTGGCGCCCGGCGGAGTAACCGGCGAGAGCTCATGGATGAAGTCTATATCTAGGAGGCCGCGGGGATCGACCGCGTCTTAGGGACGCATAGAGATAAGAAAATGGGCTAAAGTAGAGAGATGAAGCACCTCAACCCGCTCTGGCTTGCCGTTTTCTGCTTCGTGGCATCCGCTGCCCACGGCCAGACGAATGCGACGCCCCATCCTGGGTTCCCGGCCCCTCCCAATGGCAACAATCTTGGCCTCGTCACTTACGGCAAGGCTCTGGTGGTGGACCTGGACAACAATGGCGGTCAGCAGGAGATCGTGGTCGGCACGAACATGGGCAGATTGATCGTGCTCAACCATAATGGAACGATCCGAACGGGCTGGGCGGGCGGCCAGACCCTGCGTTCCGAAGTCGCTTCCAGCCCGGCCGCGGGCAACCTCGCCGGAGACGGCAAGCTCGAGATCGTCGTGGGCTCGGGCTCGGCCGTACCGGGCAACGAGGACGGCGAGGTCGTCGCGTTCAACGCCGACGGCTCGGTCCTCTGGCGCTTCAGTCCGCTCGACCATTATCCGCTCGACGGCCAGCCGGACGCCGTCTTCGGTACTCCGGCGCTCGGGGACCTCGATGGCGACGGTCTGGACGACGTAGCCTTCGGCGCCTTCGATTTCCGGGTCTGGGCTTTGAAGGGAACCAACGGCACGGTCCTCCCCGGCTGGCCGGTGTTCGTGCGCGATAGCATCTGGAGCTCCCCGGCCATGGCCGACCTCGACGGCAACGGCAGCCTCGAGGTGATCATCGGCTCGGACGTCCACCTCGAGGGACCGCCCATCAATACCCCCCAGGGAGGCGCTCTCTGGGCTTTCCGGAGCAATGGCACGCAACATCCGGGGTTCCCGCGTTTCCTGGCCTATCCTAACAACCCGGGATTCGAGGTTGGCATCCAGGCCTCGCCTGTCGTCGGCGATATCACCGGTGACGGCTGTCCCGAGATCATTGTCGGCACAGGTCAGCCATGGCCCAACGGCGGCACGACGATCGGCCGGTTCCTGCATGTTTATCAGCGGGACGGTACGATCCCCCCGGGCTGGCCGCAACCCCTGGTGGGCCAGGTCGTCGGCTCTCCCGCGCTCGGTAACCTCGACGGCGACGCCGCGCTGGAGATCGTCGCGCCGGTGGTCAAATATGCGGACATGGGGAGCTTCGTAGCGCCGAACGAGGGCCATCTCTATGCCTTCAATGGCGACGGCACCCAGATCTTCACCCTTCGGCCCAAAACCTATACGGGAGTCAGCGCTGACACCATCGGCGAGCCGATCATCGCCCAGATCGGCGCCAACAACCCGGCGATCCTGGTGAGCTCGGTCGGCTTCGACGTCGCGATCATCTCGAAGACGGGAACCCCGCTCTCCGAGGAAGGTCCGCCTTACGATGGCGGCAAGCTGATCTACACGACGCAGCGTCCGGTCGCCGGACCCGCGGTGGCCGACCTGGACGACAACGGCACGCTCACCATCGTCGCGGCCTCGGGCAAGGTGGTGAGCGACCCCGACGACCTCGGCGTCTTCGCGTGGGATGCCGGCGCGGTCGGCGCCATGCCCTGGCCGATGTTCCGGCAGGGTCCGAAACGCACGGGCAAAGCGCCCGGAACCGCCGGCTGTGCCCTTCCTCCGAAACCGCTGGACTTCTACACCTTGACGCCCTGCCGGGTCTCCGACTCGCGGCAGGCGGGGAATCTCACCTACGGCGGCCCCAAGCTCGTCGGCGGGGAACAGCGCACCGTCACCTTTTACAGCAATCCGAACATGAATTGCGGCGTGCCGAACACGGCCAAGGCGGTGGCGGTCAACGTCACCGTGACCGAAGCGAATCAGAGCGGCTTCCTGAGCCTCTTCCCTGGGGGGGACGGCGTGCCCGCCGCCAGCACTATCAACTTTCAGGCCAACCAGACGCGTGCCAACAATGCGGTGATGCCCTTGTCGTTTGACGACCGCGGCAACCTGACCGTGTACGTCAGCATGGCGCCCGGCGGTCAAGTGCATGTGATTCTCGATGTTTTCGGCTACTTTCAGTAAGCCGCTCACGGTTTTCCTCGCAGGGTTTTGAGCCACGAGCTACACCCCCCATTATGGGTTTCGGAAGGGGAGCGCGGCGTAAAGTGTGATGGCGAAACAGGAGCTGGAGGTTTGGGATCGGCACTGGCGGCGGCTGCGCCGGCAGAGCTCGCTCTTCGGAGCGGTGGCTATGCTCGTGCGCCGGCTCGTGCTGAGCAGGGCCGTCCGTCACTACGCCGGTCGATACTTCGCGCCTGACGGCTGGTTTGCGGATGCAGGGTGCGGCACGGGCCAGGCCTCCGAGCAAATCGAGCCCGCCGCGCGACGTCTGTTGGGGCTCGATTTTTCCCTCGAGGCGCTGCTTGACGCTCGCCGAACGTCCTCCTATCGCGCCTTGGTACAGTGCGACATCCGTCTCCTGCCCTTCCGCGACGGCTCCTTTTCGGGGGTCTGGAATCTAGGGGTCATGGAGCATTTCCCCCGTCGGGAAGGGGAAGAGATCTTGCGGGAGCTCGCCCGCGCGCTGCGGCCGGGCGGCACCGTCCTCCTGTTCTGGCCGCCCGAACTGGGTTCCTCGCGCCTCGTCCTTGGCCCGATCGAGCGGTTTCGCACCTACCTTACCGGCAAGAAGTTCGAGTTCTTTCCTGCGGAGGTCAATCGCATGCGTTCGTTCCGCCACGCCCGGTCCATGCTGTGCGCAGGCAAGTTGGAGCCGGTCGCGGTACATTTTTCGTTGCGCGATCTCTTCATCCACTTCGTGGTCGTGGGCCGGAAGCTTCCGGCGTGACCAGGATCGTTGCGGTCGTAGCCGCCTACGACGAAGAAGGAACGATCGAGGCCCTCACCCGGCGTCTCCATGCAACCTTTCGGAGCATGGCGAGCGTCGAAGGCGAGATGCTCTTCGTGGTGGAGGGCCGCGACCGCACCAAAGAGATCCTTGAACGGCTCTCCGCCGAGCTTCCCGGCATCCGCGTCCTCTACAATCCGCGACCCTCCGGCCTGGGCAACGCATTCCGCCGCGGCTTCGCGGCGGTGCCGGCCGATGCCGACCTCGTCGTGACGCTGGACGCGGATCTCAATCACCAGCCGGAGGAGATTCCCCGCTTGTTGGCGCGGATGTCCGAGTCGGACTGCGACGTTCTCGTGGGGTCGAGATTCCTGGACACCAGCAGGGTCGAAGGGACACCGCTCTGGAAGCGGCTCCTTTCGGGATCGATCAACCTGCTCATGCGCTTTCTTTATGGCGTGAGCACTCGCGACAAAACGTCCGGCTTTCGCATCTACCGAGCCGAAGCATTGCGCCGCATCGAGTTCCGGCGCAACGGCTTCGCCTTCTTGCCCGAAATGCTGATCCGGGCTCATCAGTTGGGCCTGACGGTGCAGGAGGAGCCGATCCTCTTCATCTTCCGCCGCCAGGGCCGGTCCAAGATGGCCTTCTGGCACACCAGCCTCAGCTATCTGGCCCTGCTGGGAACCCGGCTCGATGCCCGCGCTCTGGCGGTTCTCGGCCTTTTGCTTGCCGGACTAGCCTTGCGGATTGTGCTCACCTTTCCGGCCCACAAGTACGTGGCCGATGCCGATTCTTTGCTGACTGGAATGCGCGCCTTCCAGGTGCTGCGAGGTGAGACTCCGGTCTTTTTCTCGGGGGTTCGCATCGGCTCGATCGAGCCCCATGTGGCGGCGGCCGTGTTCCTGATTCTGGGTGCCTCGCGGACCACTCTGGCCCTGGTCCCCGTGCTCTTCGGTTTTGGCCTGCTGCTGGTCCTGTATGGCTTCTATCGCCAGCTTTTTCCGCCGGGCTTGGCCCTCCTGGCGCTGCTCTTTGTGGCGTTTCCGTCCCCTGTGTTCATCGCCTGGACCTCCATGCCGGACGGCTATCCAGCCACCCTCTTCCTATGTGGCGCCATCCTCTGGACGGCGGCGCTGCTGCAACGCGGCGGCCCGAGCCGCGCGCGGGTATTCTTGTTCGGAATCGCTGCCGGATTGGGCTGGTGGCAGTCCTTCCAGACCCTGGGGGTCCTCGGCGCGGCCCTCGTCTGGCTGCTGTGGACCCGGCCTGAGCTGCGGCGCCGGCCACGCCTCTGGGCCTTGGGTCTGGCAGGCTTTATCGTGGGCGCTTTCCCCTGGATCGCCTTCAACGTCGTTTGGCCGCTCAAGACGTTCCGGGGCAACTATGCGGTCCGGCCCGCGCAAGGGATGGAAGCCATAGTTTCCAACGTTCAATACTTCCTCACCTATAGCCTGCCGGAGCTCGTGACGCCGGTCAGCGAGGCTTGGACGAACCTCCTGGCCGATCCCGCCCTCGATCTACACGAGCGCCTGCGTCTCCCGGTGCGGTTCCTCTTTGCGGCTGTGAGTCTGTTGTTTCTCGCTGCGCCCGCGCTGCGCGGACGGTGGGCCCGCGCGGTGCGCAAACGGGTCGGCTTCCCGACGTGGCTCCTGTTCGTTCTGGTGATCGCGGCCTATGCTGTGCTCAATATCGTTTCGGAGGCTGGTCAGGCGAGGGGCGTCTCGGTGCGCTACGTTTTGCCGCTATACCTCTTGATTCCGGGAATCCTCGCGGTCTTCCTATCGGTCGCCGCGGCGCGGAACCGAGCGCTGGCCGCGCTCCTCATCGGCGTGTTGCTCCTCTTCAACATCACCGGCTATCACTGGCCTGGACGGGCCTCGCGCCGGGCTTGGCGCGAGGGTGCCGAGCACGACCACCGATTGATCGAGCTGCTCCGGCGCCGTGGTGTCACAGGTTTGGTCGGCGGCTACTGGACGACCTATCCCATCAACTTCCTGAGCCACGAGCGTATCCTGGCCTTACCCTGCAGCTCGGACTATTACGACTACCGGGGACACCGCCCCCCCGACCGTCTCTACCGGTGGGCCCTGGTTTCGGCCTGGCCCGAGGAGCTGGAGAGGTGGGCAGCCCGGGCGGGCATTCAAGGCTCGCTGGAGCTTGCTGCACCTCAGCGCGCTGCCCTCATCCTGGCGCACAACCCCGAAAATCCCGTGACGCAGGAGCAACTCCTCGACAGGCTGATAGCGACCTGCAAAACTCTGGATTGATGGCTTTATCGGGCCTTTTCCGCGATCATCGAGAGAGGAAGGCTCCAGTAACGGTAGATCCAGCTTCCCGTGGCGCGGCTGCGCAGCAGCCGGTGGATCAGCTCACGGCCCCAAGACGTCGCGGCAAGGCGCCGCAGAAGGCCGGGCGCGCCCTCCAGGAAGTCCTTGTCCGGATACAGCAGGCGATAGCGGATCGTACGTGGCGAAAGGCGGCGGCAGCGGAAGCCGTTCCGGCGCAGCGCTGCTTTATATTCCGCGAGGCTGTAGAAGTTCTCGTTGATTCCCGCCTCCGTCTCGACGTTGTGTGGCTTGTTGCCGGGAATCGCCTCCTTCTTGCAGGCTTCCGAGACGAAGACCAGCCGGCCTCCCGGCCGCAGCACGCGCCACACCTCGGCGAAGAGGCGGTCGATATCCGAGGAGTGGTGGATCGCCGCGCAACTGAAGACGGCGTCCGCCCAACCATCGACGAGCGGCAGCCGATGGGCGTCCGCTCGCACACGCTCGAGATGGATGTCGTCCATCTCCAGGAAAATCTCCGCGGTCTCCAAGCCGAGAAATCGGGTGGTGAGGACATCGACCGCGACGACTTCCCCGGCGCGCCCCAGGGTCTTGAGAAAGCGGGACGACCAGGTGCGGCCGGCGCCCAGATCCACGACACGCTGGCCTGTGAAATCGACTTTCTCGAAAATCTGGAAGAAGTCGGGAGCCACGTGAGGCCAAGGCTCGTGCGGGAAGCAAGGCAGAGCCGTCATGACCGGGACCAGCCCCTCGTGCAGAGGTCCTGCGAGCTGGATCCAACCGTTCACCTCGCTCGCCAGGGTCTCGTCCTCGGGGTCGAGGAAGTCCGGGATCCCTTTACGGATGGGAAAGGCATTTCCGCAATGGCAACGCAGCTCCCCCTCGCGCACCTCGCGTGTGGTCTCCTCGGCCACCGTCAAGGAGAGACCCCCGGAACGGCAGATGGGACAACGGATCGCACCGACCATTTCCCGCTTCACATTTCCACCTCGGGCGCAAGGGTATCATCGCCGCCCCGGTCTGCTAGAGTGCGCCCCGATGCCCGCTAGAGACTGTCCCGCGTGAGTGCGATTCCCGATCTCGCTGCCGTCACCGCGGTTGCGGTGGGGCTCCTCTGGGGGTGCGGATTCCTCGTCGCGCGGCTCCTGGTGCCGCGACGCTGGTGGCCCTTCCTGCCGCTTCTGGCTCCATTCCTGGGCTTCGCGCTGATCTCCGCCGTCGGCCATTATCTGGGCGCCGCAGGGTATCCCTTGCGCTCGGCGCGCTGGCTCTTCGTCGTCCTTGCCGCGGCCGGCTGGGCTTTGGTCCTCCTCGACCGCCGGCTGCGCCGCCTCCCTCGCAGCTCCCTGGCGGCCCTGGGCATCTGTCTCCTTGCATTCCTGCTCTCCATCGCCCCCCTGGCCGCGCTGGGATACTTGACTACGGTGGGGGGGACCATCGACGGCATCTCCTACGCCACCCGCGCCGAGTATCTGCAGGACTCGCCTCTCACGGTTCCGCAGGTCCCTCCCGGTCAGCCGTGGCTCGGCTGGGTCCAGGCCCAGATGGTCCCTCTGCTCCGCGTCGGTGACGTATACGTGGTCGGCCTCCTCGGGCTGCTCACCGGGCGGCGCAGCTTCGAGCTGCTGACCCTGGTGTCGGGCCTGTTCTACGGTCTGACGGCGGGCTCGGTTTTCGTTTGGACCCGTGGCTCCCTCGGCTTCCGCCGCGGTGCCGCGCTGCTCGCCGCGGCCCTGGTGGGAATCAGCAACCTCCTTCTCTGGGCGGTCTATGACAACTTTCTGTCCCAGACCATCGCCATCAGCTTCTTTCCCCTCCTGCTCTGCTTCGGGGTCGAAGGGCGGCGCCGGCGGGGGTGGCGGATTGCGATCCTGTTCGGGGTGCTCCTTGTGACGCTCGCTTCGGTCTATCCCGTCTATGCGGTCTACGCCCTGCTCTGTGTGCTCTGCTTCTGGGCGGCCGCACAGTTCTTGGGCTCCCGCGGGCTCCGCCGGCCGGGCCTCGGGAGGGCGATGGTCCTCTGGTGGCTGGTCGCCTTCACCGCGGCAGCCGCTTGGAACGGCGTCGCCCTCCTGCGTGCCAAGACCGAGATCGGGTTCGTCTCCGGCCTCCTGACCCCCGGCGGAACACAGATCATCGGCCGCGGCAACATCCTGATCTTTCCCCCCGCCGTCGAGATCCTCGGTCTGATCGCCCATGCGGCTTCGGCCCATGGCTCGGGGTGGGCGCGCGTTCCGGCGCCAATCCTGACAGCTCTCGGTCTGGGCTTCGCCGGGCTGGCCGTCTATGGCTGGTGGCGGCTGGAGCGGCGCGCCCGCCTCGCCGCCGCAGCCCTGCTGCTGACCAGTGTCCTGTTCGCCGTCCAGCAGCGCTGGGGCATCGATCCGCCGCACGGCTACCCTTACGGCTGGTTCAAGGCGATCTCGGTGCTGACACCCCAGGTCTTGGCGCTGGTCGCGGCCGGGATCGCGGCGGTATGGCGCCTTCGTGGGTGGCGGTGGATGGCCGCGGGTGCGGCCTTCCTGCTCCTCGCCGTCAATGCGAAACACACGCTATGGACCGGGTCTTACGCCGTAAAGAGCCTGGTGGTGCTGGACCGGGAGCTGATCGAGACGACGCGGGCGGCCGCGCGCCTGCAGCCCGGCGCGTGGGCCCTGGTCGACCTCTCGCCGGGTCTGCAGCAGCACTGGCTCGGCGTCTTGTTGCGCGACCGCAAGATCCATTACCGCGAGCGCCTCTTCACCCAGCACGTGGAAACCCCGGGGGGAGCGAACGCCTTGTTCCAGTACGCTCTGGTGGAGAAGAGCCTGGATGCCCGCCGGCGGGCCTCTCTGGACGAGCCTTGGTATGCCCCCGGGAGCTATGACCGCGTCTGGCAGAACGAGCGCTATGAGCTGCGGCGGCGCCGGGACGCCCTGCTGGCGAGCCTGGCCTGGGGTCGCCTCTGGCCGCCGGGAGAATCGGTGGAGGTCGCGATCGCTCCGCGGCCCCGCGCTGTGGCGCTGCAGGTGGGGGCGGAGCGAGAGCAGACAGAGATGAGCCCCGGTCAGCCCCGGACGGTGCAGGTGCACGTCTACAGCATGGACGCCAACCGGTTCACCTTGCCCGGTGCGGCCTCGCCGGCGAGTCTCCCGGCCGGCGGCTGGATCCTGGATTTCGACCTGCGGTGCGTCCCCGGCGGGCGCATGGGGCTCGGCCACGCCGCGGGCAATGCCGTCCTGGCAGAGGTCCGGGTCTTGGGCGCAACCACGGGGCAGCCCGGGGCCTGTCTGGAGCGAGCTCCACTCCGCACGGGCGCCGCCTATGTGGAGCAGGAGATCCAGGAGGACGGGCGGGTCCGGCTCGACGCCGCGCTGGTGCGGCCGGAGGGCTCCGGAGAGCGCATCTACCGCCTCGGCCTTCACATCATCGACCCCGCCCAGCAGAAGCTGTTCGGCGTCTGGGGGCTCGATTTCCCGCCGGGTCAGCGGGTGCGGCACGGCAGCTTGCAGCTCGATCTGCGCGACCGCTCCTCGCGCGGCGAGGTCGACGGCCGGCCGGCGGAGCTCGCGACCGGCAGCTACGACGTCGAGGCGGGCTCGTTCGAGGGGGACGTCGTCTGGTGGCAGCTCAACCCGATCGAGCAACTCGCGATCGAGCCGATGCTATGGTTCCGGCGCTCCAGGACCGGATCGGCGGAGGTGACCCGCGCCATCCCCGTAGCCCGGGTCAAGGTCCTCCCGGCTCCCTGAGCCCGCGCCGCAGCGCGGATCTCGAAAGCGGGACCTTCGGAGCATTCTGGATGTCGAGGCTCACGGCCTGCAGGAGGAGCTGGAATCCAAGGATCAGCGGCACGACGGCGACCATCACCGTCCCCGTGGAGGCCGCGACACCGGTCTGCGCCGACCGCACCCAGTGGACCACTCCCCAGAGGAACCCGAAGACCATGAGAGGCAGGCCGGCGGTCAGGAACAGCGACACCGGCGAGAACTCGCGCACAAAGTACTGCAGCCAGAGGCGCCGAAAGAAGGCGGCGAGGAGCTTGCGCGGGAAGCGGAAGAACGCGCTGGCCGCCGACAGGGAGCTGCGCTCGTCAGCGTACTTGGCCGGGATCTGCACGTCGCGCACGACCGCGCGCGCCAGGCTCAGCTCGATCAGCATCGAGGTTTCGAAGAACCAGCGCCGGTCGATGTTGCTCCAATCCAGCGCCTCCAACGCCTGGCGGTGAATTGCCGTGTACCCATTGGTCGGATCGAAGACGTCCCAATGGCCGGAAGAGGCCTTGGTCAGGAAGGAGAGCCCGAGGTTGCCGATCCGCCGCAGGAGCGGCATCCGCCGGAGCTGGCGAGTGTGGAAGAATCGGCTGCCCTTGGTGTAGTCGGCCTCGCCGGATAGAATCGGCTCGATCAGCGGCACCAGATGGGCAGGGTCCATCTGCTCGTCGCCGTCCATCTTGACGACCACGTCCGCCCCCAGCTCGAGCGCGCGCCGGTAGCCGGTGATCATGGCCGCGCCGACTCCGCCGTTGCGCTCGTGCCGCAACAGATGGAGCCGCGGATTCGCCAGGCCGCTGACGATCTGCGCGGTCTCGTCGGGGCTGGCGTCGTCGACGACGATGATGTCCGAGACGAAGTCCGGAAGCCCCCGGATGACGCTCTCGATGTGCCGGGCCACCCGGAATGCCGGGATGACGACCGCCACGCGGACCGGGTCGCCTGCGGTCTCGGTTCGGATCTCGGACACGGAGGTCACGGCGAGAGGTTTCATTTTCCGGAAGCGGCCAACGGAGCCTTATCGTAACAGGACCGACTCTTGTCAAACGTAGGGAACCGATCGGAGGATGACCGATGCCCCGCCTGTGGCGGTCCCCTGAAGGGACGGCTGGCGAGCTGGCTGTTGTTCTGCCCCGCCTGCGGCCTCTGGCGCTCCACCCTGGGCAGGGAGGACCGGCTGCAGGAGAGCCAGGCCCTGGACGAGTCGCGGCGGGTGAGCGGGCTCGCCTCCCTGCGCGACGAGAACTACCGCCGCACCCTCGGCGCGCTGCGGCGGCAGGGCCCTCTGCAGGACAAGAGGCTCCTGGACGTCGGCTGCGCCTACGGCTGGTTCCTGCAGGCGGCCCGCGCGGCCGGCATGGTCCCCACCGGCCTCGAGCCGGACCCCGCGATCGCCGCGGCGGCCGTCCAGGACGGATTCCAAGTCTGGACCGGCTATTTCCCCTCCGCGGTGCCCGCGGGAGAAGCCTTCGACGTGATCGTTTTCAACGACGTGCTGGAGCACATCTATGACCTCGACGCCGCCCTCTCCGCCTGCCGCCGCTTGCTACGTCCCGGCGGGCTACTGGTGATCAGCTCTCCGGATAGCCAGGGCTTCCTGTTTCGGACCTCCGGCGTGCTGGCGCGGATCGGCTTGCGGGGTCTTCTCAACCGGCTCTGGCAGAAGGGGTACCCGAGCCCCCACCTCAGCTACTTCAGCTTGAACAACCTGGCACGGCTGATGCGGCGTCACGGCTTCGAGCCGCGGGTTGAGAGCTCGTTGCGCAGCCTGCATTGGCGAGGCCTGTGGTCCCGGCTGCACATGGACCGCCGCCCCTCGCCTCTCTCAGTAGCCTCCTACCTGGTGCTCGCCGCCGCCCTCCCGGTGCTGATCTACCTTCTGCCCTCGGACCAGCTTCTGGGTGTTTACTGCCTGGGCGCGGCTCGTAACGTTGCGCCCGCCTGCACGCCTATCTGTTGACGTCGAGCTGGATTAGACATATAATTGAAATTGAGGAGCACTCCTTCTGATCGAGCACTATCGACATATCTTCTACAATTTAATCTCTCGAAAGGAGAAAGTTTGTGAACAAGCTATCCCTCCGTATCCTGTTGCTGGCATTCCTCGTCCTCCTCACCCTGAGCGCCACAGCCCAAGCTCAGGCGACCCGCACCTGGGTGTCGGGAGTCGGCGACGATGCTAACCCCTGCAGCCGCACGGCCCCCTGCAAGACCTTCGCGGGCGCCATCTCGAAGACCGCGACCAACGGCGAGATCAACGTCCTCGATCCCGGCGGCTTCGGCGGAGTGACGATCACCAAGTCGATCACCATTTCGTCAGAGGGTTTCGAGGCCGGCGTGCTGGTGTCGGGCACCAACGCCATCATCATCAACGCGACGACGACCAGCGCCGTGGTGCTGCGCGGCCTCGACATCGAGGGTTTGGGCACGGGCCTGGTCGGCATCAAGGTGCTCGGCGGCCTGGGCTCTCTCCACGTCGAGAAGTGCACGATCAACAACTTCCGGGGCACAAACGGCTCGGGTATCGAGATCGCGACAACCTCGGCGGCCACCACACAGGTTTACATCAAGGATACGATCGTCCGCAATAACGGCCAGGGTGTTGGTGGCGGCATCTTCATCAATCCCGGCGCGAGCGCCACAGTGAAAGCTTCGCTCGACAACGTCCGGATGGAACACAACATCTTCGGCCTCAAGAATCAAGGCGCTAATTCTACCGTCTTGGTGAACAACAGCGTCGCCGCGGGCAACTCGGCCGCCGGCTTCTCGGTCACCTTCGGGGTCGTCAATGCTGGCACGGTGATGAACATCGAGCGCAGCGTAGTGGCCAACAATGCGACAGGGATCGTTTGTTCGAACGGCACCCTTCGTGTCGGCAACACGACCTTCTCCGGCAATCCAGCCGCCGTGTCTGTGACCGGCGCCAACTGCTTCAGGTACCAGAACACCAACGACGCCGAGGGCTCTCTCGCCGCCCTCACTCCGATCAGCCCACAGTAGGAATGGCTTGCGCACCCCTTCCCGGTCCTGCAAGCACGGCCGGGAAGGGGACATGCAGCCTGCCTTGCTATACTCCGGCCCCATGCCCTTGGTAGACCCCTGGGATTCGTACGCTCTAGCCTGGATACAGTCACCCGACAAGGTGGTCATCGAGGATCCCGCTGCCGCCCACGGCGATCGCCAGTCATACCTCGGCACCGTCGGCGACGAGTGGGGCACCAAGGCCTCGGTGGCTGCCGTCGTTACGGAGTTCCTCCTGCCTTTCGTGGACCGCCAGTCCGTCGTCCTCGACCTTGGGTGCGGAGGCGGTCGGGTCGCTCGCCACCTCAAGCCGCACGTTCGCCTGCTGCTCGGCGCCGATCCCTCGATGCAAATGCTCCGCGCCGCTGGCCGGTACCTCGCTCCCACCGCGAGCCCCTCGCTCGTCCGCATCTCGGGCTCCCCTGCGGAGTTGCCCTTTTGCAAGCCGGCGTTCCACCTCATCTACTCGTTCGATGTCATGGTCCACTTCGACGCGAGGATCGTCTTTCGCTACATGCTTGCGTGCCGCGACCTTCTCCGTCGCGGTGGCAGGCTAGTGATTCACGTCGCGACCACGGATACCACCGTCGGCCTGCAGCATTTTCGTCGCAGCGCCCTCGCCGGCCATAGGGGGGGCGGCTTTGGCGCTCTCGCCTACATGTCGCGCGGCCTGTTGGATTCGATGGGGCGCCTGGCGGGTCTGTGGCCGCTTCTCGTCTCGGTCCCCTCGGCCGGCCATTTCTACTGTCAACGTGACGTCATCGCGGTCTTCGAGAGGGATGGGCCGGAGACCGCTTAGCGCCGGCCGTTCCCGCCGGAGCAGGGAATCACATCATCTTCCGGTGGGGAAGATACTCGAAGTATTCGTTGTGCCGGAGATCGATGGCAAGCGCCTGCGGCTCGATGCCATGAAGGTCGAGGGCCAGAGGCAGTGAAAGCTGATCCATGATGCCAAACCGCAGATTCTGATTCCACCACTCATCCAACGCCCGCCGAACCGGCTCGGAGTTCTCCATCATCCAAAAGCCGCCACACCACAGCCTTGCTCGGAGGTTCCAGCCCCGCGCCCGGAAGTACTCGATCTGTTCCGCCATCTTTTCGTCGGCATAGCGCGTGGTCAGAAACGCATGGCCGGCGGCGATGGAGTCGCGCACGAACTCGAACTCCTCGATGACCGTCGCCCGGTCGGGATGCGGGATGAGGAGCACACGCTGGTGAGCCGGAAGCAGCGCTAGAGTCGCGGCATACTCGCTCAGGCAGCGCAGGTCGCGAATCTGTAGAGAGCTGTCGGCCCATGCCAGCCAGCGGTGACCACGCACTTCATCGAGCCGATGGATCTGCAGCTTGAAGTACTTCGCCCTGAGCCGCGGACTGAAATCGTAGCGTGGGTAGTTGGGGTTGATGATCCGCGTCCAAGTCTTCGCCACCGCGGGCGCGACCGATTGGTCGGTGTAATAAAAGGCATCGATGCCCGAGTGCTCGGGGAGGGCCTTCGCTTCATCGATGCCACCGAAATTGGCGCTGACGAGCGCGATGCTGTTCATATCGTCGAATGGCCGAAGATGAGGAACGTGCGCTCAATATGCGGACGCCAGCACTTGCTTGAAATGGTCCTCGGCAGCCGCGACGAAGGGGCGCGCCCACTCGATTCCGATGAGAGCCGCGTCGTCGATCGCGCCGGCGTCGCGCACGAACGTCGCCACGACCTCGCGAAGTTTTGCCGGCGTGAGCTGTCCGTCGAGACTGCGCTCGAGAAACACGACCGACGCAGGATGCTTGTTCGCCATGCTCAAGGGCGGGGAAATCAGGCGGATGCGAAGGGAGCGGAAGGCCGCGTCGGCCAGCCAATGTTGGGCGACATGGTCGATGCCGTGGGCGCGCACGTACTCCGGGCTCACGGCGTAGTTGTTGGTAAAGCAGAGGAAGTCGTCGCGTTGGCCCGCCGGCCAGCGCTGGAGGGGGTCCATCAGGAAGCCGAGCGCCACGTGGGTCCAGACCAGTCCGTCAAAGCCGGGTGTAAAGTCGAGATGCTCTCCAAGGTCGGGAGAGAACCAGTCGTCGTCATCCACGAAGCAGACCGGGCAAGCACTGTCGGCCGCGAACGCACCGATGTCCACGAGGCGGGCGTCGCGTACATTCGCGAGATTGCTCAAGGCAACGTCCTTCATTCGCTGGCGAGTCGCGAAATAGGAAATGCTGAACGTCGAGTCCCACAGGTCGATGATCTCGTTCATCTGGTCCAGCGGCCGATTGATCAAGCGGCAGAAGTCGCGGGAGTGAGCTCGATATTCCTCGCGAGTGATCCGGGACCAATCCTGGGTAGGTCTCAGGACGATGTCGAATGGCCTCATCGACGGTAGATTCCAATGCCGAAGTGCCTGGTGATGCTCTGGCAGCGTTCGGGCTCGCGGGCGCTGAGCTCTTGCCAAAACCGCTGGACACCGGCCGTGTGTTCATAGCCGAGCTGGACGGATTGAATGTCGTGGAGAGCGACGAGCCCCTGGGGGCGCACCAGAGGGGCATAGAGGAAAAAATCGCTCGTTATGCTTTCGTAGGAGTGAAAACCATCGATGAAGACAAAATCCAACGGTTTGCCCCGAAGCGCTTTCACGACGGCATCGCGGGTGCTCAATACGTGTGAGTCTCCCTGCACGAAGGTGATGCGAGGACCGAAAGGTGCTGCTCTCTCGGAGAGGGCCTTGGGGCGATCCCGTATGTCCACCGTAACGAGACGCTTCATCCTCGGGAAAGCGTCGAGGGTGAGACATGCGCTGCCACCTTCAAAGGTGCCGATTTCCAATCCATAGCGAGGGGTTATGTGGGCCAGCCGGTCGAGCCAGTCGCGGAACTCGGCGGGCTCTTGAATGGCTTCCGGCAACACGGGGGCGATTGTATCCAGCGTTTTCCGGCATTGCAAAGGGGCAGTGAGTCGCCGACAGCACCATCGCGAGGCCCTGGGCGGCCGGGGCGCTCTTCGGTTCGACGATTCAACCTTTACCTGAAGCCGAGGAATAACCCCTTCAGCATACGCTTGAGGCCGATGACCCATTGACGCATGCGCCAGCTCCGGGTACCCGCCATGACGTCGACGCGCTCCCGCCAGGATGCCAACTCCTGATAGAGCCGGTCCCGTTCGGCTTCCAGGCGGGCCTGATCCAGGAGCAACCGGTCACGCTCGGTCGTGAGCCGGTCGCGCTCGGCATCGAGTCTCTCGCGCTCGCGAACGGACGCCGCGAGCTGGCTGGCGACGCGGTCCAGCTCGAAGGGATTCCGCGATTCGCGCTGGAGTGCCTGCACGATCATCAGGAGCTGCGGCAGTCGCCGCAAGTAAAGCTCCCGATGTCTCTCTACGATGTAGGCTTGGAGGGGCCGGCCGACCTCGGGGCTTGCGCAGTGTGAGATCATGGATCCGGGGCGCACCTTGTACTCGAACGTGATCCTCGGCAAGTAATGAAAGCGCCAGCCGTGTCCGGCCACCGAGATCCAGAAGTCCCAGTCCTCCCAGCCCTGGTGGGGCATGGCGCTGTCGAAGCCGCCGCACTCGGACCAAACGCATTTGCGGATCACGGCGCAGGCGTCGATGAAGTTGCCTGTCAGGAGCGTGTCGAGGTCGAACTCCGGGACCTGGACCTCTCCCGAGCGCAAACCGAGCTCACGGCGGTCGCCGTACACCACCCCCACGCGCGGATCCTCATCGAGGATGCGCATCGCCGACTCCGGGAACCCGGGAAGGAGCCGGTTATCGGCATCGAGTGGAAGAACGTAGCGGCCGGTCGCCAACTCAATGCCCCGGTTGCGCGCTGCGGCGAGCCCCTGATTTTCCTGGTGCACCACGAAGTATCCGGCGGTTTCGAGCGCGCCGAGCACCTCCAGGGTGCGCGGCTGACGCGAGCCGTCGTCGATGACGATGAGCTCGTACGGCTCGGTGATGCTGCGCTCGGCGCTGGCCACTGCTTCGACCAGGAACTCGCCATGGTCAAGGCAGGGGATGACGACCGAGAGGCGGACCGGCGCTGTGCGGGGGGAGGGGAGCGCCCGGTGCTCCTCCATGCGGGGGATCTGCCAAAAGCCCGTGGACGGCAGGTCGGCCTCCGCGTCAAGCTCATCCAGCAGACGCACCGCCCCAGGGGAGGTCGCTGCCACCAGCCCGATCAGGGGATCCGCTCCGTCGATGGTCCCTAGGAAGCCGGCTCCTACAATTTCTCGCAGCCGCTCCTCCGGCAGGTCGAGCCCGAGCCGTTCGGCGAGGAGAGATCCGAAGCGCTCCGGACAGCGCATCAGGGCGTTGACGCTGACCAGGAGCGAGCGCTCGCGGTGTCGGCGATGGAAGTCCAGGAGGTGGCGATTGTAGAAGGCCCAGATGCGGTGCGCATACTCAGGGTTGCGCAGGAAGACCTCGGCCCCCAGCCGCTGCATCGAATCAGCGACATCCCAGGGATAGCGATATACGAATAGGTAGCGTGCATCCTCCAGGAGCTCGTCCCAGAAATCGAGGGTGAGCGCGGTTCGCGGGTCCTTCCACCCCCACGGCCGGTGCGTGCGGCGGCGGGTCTCGATCAGCGCCTTGGCCTCCTCCCGGTACAGCGGGAACCGCTCCCGGTCGAGCCGCTCCCCCTCGGTCCACCCCCAGTCGCGGTGGCCTCCGTCCTCCGCGGGCGTGCATTCCGTGAGCATCCGCTGTTGCAGCGCGAGGAAGCCGGCGTCCTCGAAATAGCCCAGTGGGTTGGCCCGATCCGCCGCCAGCAGCCGCTCGCCCATGTCCACGCCGGCGGCCGCGGCCAGGGAGGCGACCAGCGAAGTGCCCGAGCGGTGCATTCCAGCAGCCAACAGCGGCCGAGGGATTGCCTGGAGAGACATAGGGCCAGAAAGACTAGGCCAAACTGACGTGGGCCGCAACGACGGGTGGGCAGGTAACTCCAGCGGCGATTTGTGTTATCCTAGCAGAAAAGGAGGAGGATCTACATCGTGAAGAAAGCATACGCTTTGAGTGCGGTCGTACTTACCCTTGCCGCCTTTGCGGCGGTCTTACCGGATTTCGCCTCGGCGGCTGGCCCTTTCCGGTTCTTCGCCATCACTCCCTGCCGGGTCTACGATTCCCGGGCCGGTAGCGCACCGCCTCTGTCCAACGGTCCTCATTCGATCCGGGTTCAAGGACTTTGCGGCGTCCCTGTGGGCGCTAAGGCGGCGGCCTTGAACGTGACCGTCGTCACTCCGAACCGGGACGGCAATATCGTGCTTTGGCCGGTAGGTGAAGCGGAGCCAGGGGTGTCCACTTTGAACTTTAAGGCCGGCGAGTCCGCGCTGGCGAACGGCGCGATCGCCCCGCTGGGCCCGGACAACGGGGGAGCGAACGATCTGAACTTTCGTTATTTGATGAACCCAGCTCCCGGGACGGGGCACATCATCTTCGACGTGACCGGTTACTTCGCCACGCCGTGACGCGGAGCGCAGCCGCGAGTCGAGAAGGCGGCCTCTAGACCGCCTTTCTGCTTCTGCGTTACTGAACAGGATGGGACGGTGCGGATCCGGACTCAGATCCTTCTCGCCGTCCTTCTAGCCGCAAGCCTCCTGCCTCGCCTCCCGTTGCTGGCCAACGCGGAGGCGGCATTCTCCTCGGACGAGGCCGTCAACGCTCTGGCCGTCCAGCACCTCTTGGCGGGCCGGGAGCTCTCGGCCTTCGGTTGGGACGCCACCTACTACGGGATGGCCGAAGGTCTCCTGGCGGTCCCTTTCATCGCGATCCTGGGCTCGACCGCGCTGGCCTTCAAGCTCTCGGCCGTCCTTGGATTCCTGGCCCTCGTCGTGGCCGTGTTCAGCCTCGGCCGCGCTCTGTACGGTGAGACGGAAGGGCTGGTGGCGGCAGCCCTCCTGGCCATATTCTCCCCGCAGCTCGTGGGCTTGAGCACGTTTGCCGCCAGCGGCTTCTGCCTGATCGTAGCCTGGGGGACGCTGACACTGCTCTGCTTTCTGCACGCGCTGCGAGAGCCCTCCCGCCGCCGGCGTTTCGCGATGCTCGGCTTCCTCGCCGGCTTTGGCCTCTATATCTTCGAGCTGTATATCCCTTATCTGGTGCTCCTCGCCCTCGCGGGGGGCTTCGCCTTCGTGGCCGCTGCCAGGGATCCATCCGTTTTCCGGCGACGGCTCGGCAGTGCGGCGATTGCGGCAGTCGGGTTCATCCTGGGCGCGGCTCCCAAGCTCTTACTGATCCTGTCGGGAGGGGGGGGAGCGAAGCGCCCTGACTACACCCTTGCCGGGGGAGAGCAGATCCTCGCCAACCTCCGCCTGCTGGTGCGCGCCTGCATTCCGGCCCTGTTTGGAGTGAATCTCCGTCCCGGCTCGCCGCTCGAGCTCGCGAACGGACCTGAGATGGGGCAGCTCGCCTCCGGGTTCGGCGTCTTTCTCATCCTGGGCTATGTGGCGGCCTGGGCGTGGAGCCTCGTCGGGGCCGTGCGCTCCCCGGCGAGGGATCGCGCGCGGCGATGGACCGGGGGGCTGCTCGTCGCCCTCGTTCCGCTTGTGGCCCTGCTCTTCGTGCTCAGCCCCAACCCCCAGGACGCGGGCTCCAACCGTTATCTCCTCCCCTGGTTGAGCGCGCTGCCTTTGGCGGGCGCCGCCCTGGTGCGGTGGGGCCGCCAGAATCTTCCCACGGCCCTTGCCGCGGGTGTCCTCGCGGTGGCTCTGCCTCTCTTCCAGTCGGCCCTGTGGCTCGTCGACCGCGGCTTTCTCACTCCCTCGCTGGAGCTGGCAGTGAAACAGGAGCCGCTCCGCGCCGTTCTTCCCATTCTCGAATCCCATGGGCTGGCAGGAGGTTATGCTCGATACTGGGACGCCTATAAAGCCACCTTTCTTGACCGCGAAAGGCTCGTTTTCGTCCCCTATATGGGCTGGGACCGCTACCCTCCCTATTCCCAACGGCTGCGCGAGACGGAGCGGGTCGCCTGGATCTTTCCCGGAGAGTTGGTGGAGCTCTCTCCCGCAGGGCGCGTGGAGGCTAGCCTGTTGGAGGGATACCTGCTGAACCAACTCGCCAGCTCGGGGCACTCCTACCGGGTACTCCGAGCCGGCGGCTATCGCATCTATTTGGGGCATGACGGACGGCGCCTCCTGCCGGCGCCGCTGCCTCTGCAGCCGAAGCCACTCGTCCATCCCAAAGCCGAGTTTCTTTCCGCCACCGTAGCCGCGCGGGCTGCGGCCGGCTCGGAGATCGCCGCTCCGGTAAGTGTGCTCAACCGGAGCGAAGCGTTCTGGTCGGCGTCCGGACTTTCCCTCCAAGCGGGCACACTGCGGGTCTCGGCCTCGTACCGATGGCTGGCGCCGGACGGCCATGTCCTCGTGGAGTATGGCGAGCGCTCTCTCCTGCCGGCGGACGTTTCGCCCGGCGGGACGCTCGAGATGATCGTCCGGGCGCGAGCCCCCGATGTACCGGGTCTCCATCTCCTTCGCCTCACGATGGTCCAGGAGGGGGTGGCCTGGTTCGACCAGGTCGGCGGCGGATTCTCCGACCACCTTGTCGAGATCGTCGCTGCAGACAAATAGCGAGTGGTTGCGGCTGGCGAGCGAGCGCCAGTATACTCAGGCGCCCTCGCGTACTTCACTCGATTCTTGGATAGAGTAGGCTTGCTCGCGGACCCGGAAATGGACGGAATCGACGACATTACTGCAGCGAAGGACGCAGGCACGATGGAGGCGCAGGCCTTCGGTCTGCGGCTGCGTGTGCTGGAGGCCCATGAGCGGGGAGACCGGCTCGTCCGCCTGGTGGCCGAGCGGCCGGATCTTGCGGCTGCTCCCGCGCCCTTTCATATCAACGATGCCTTCGTCGTGGACCGGCTGCAGGAGCAGGTAGATCTCCTCTCCGGGTTTCAGCGCGCGGTCCTTCGCTCGAAAGGATGGCGTTTGGTCCAGGCACTGCGGCGCCCTCTCAGGCGGGCCTGGTAAGCGCTATGGAGGTGACCCCCGAGGCAAAGCTCATCGCCCGCCTGCAGGCTCGCGTTTCGACGCTGGAGTCCCTTCTCGAAGAACGTTCGCGCGAGCTGCGACTGATCCAGAAGCACGTCTGCTACCGCGACCTGCTCGTCATCTCGCGGATTGCCGCAGGACTCTCACCCCTTCCCTTGGGCGCTTTCGATCCGGTCTTCTGGCGGGAGACCACCGATCTGGCGTCAGCGGAGGTCGGCGAAGTTATGGAAGCGCTTTGGAGCTCGCTGATGCCAGTGATGCCCCAGGAGACACGCTGACCTCCTGTGCGCACGGCGACTCTCATCATCCTCGCCTGGAACCGCTGGGACCTGACGCGGCGCTGTCTCGAGACCCTGCGGGAGACCGATCTTACGGGCGCCGAGGTTCTCGTCGTCGACAACGGATCGACTGACGAGACGCCAAAGCGCCTGCGGGAGACGTCCTGGGTGCGCACGCTCACCCTGCCCCGCAACGTCGGTTTCGTCCGTGGTAACAATGCCGGGATCTCCATGGCCGATGCGGAGTCCGACATCGTCCTGCTCAACAACGACCTCGAGTTCACCCAGCGCGACTGGCTGCAGCGTCTGCGCGAGTGCGCGCACGCGGCTTCCGATGTGGGGATCGTCGGCTGCCGGCTGGTCCAGCCCGGCGGCAGCCTCCTCCATGCCGGCACCTACATCCTGCCGGAAACGATGTGGGGGCAGCAGATCGGCTCTCTGGAGAGGGACATCGGTCAATTCCCAGGTGTCCGCCGGGTCGAAGGGATCGTTTTCGCCTGCGCCTACATCCGGCGCGAGCTGATCCGCGCCATCGGCGGCCTCTCTCTCGACTTCGAGTCCTACTTCGAGGATACCGATTACTGCTTACGAGCTCAGCAGGCTGGCTACTCCACGGTGGTCTGCGGTGACGTTACGCTGGTCCATGACGAGCATGGTTCGACCGGCCAGGACCACGGTGCGTTCCTGCGGCTGTTCCGGAAGAGCCAGGGGACCTTCCGCAAGAAGTGGAAAAGGACGCTCGAGGCGCGCTATCGGCACACGCTGCTCTGGCAGTCCATCATGAACCTGCCGACCGGCTACGCCATGAGCTGCCGCGAGATCCTGCGCTCTCTGGAGCAGCAAGGAGTGAGGGCGATCTACCGGTACGTTTATGGACCGGGTTCCCCATTTCCTGTCGTCGAGCCGGAGAACAGCGGCGACTACCGGCTCAACGTGATTGCCCAGCGCAAGCCACCGCGGCGTTCCAAGGTGGCGGTTGTCTATGGCCAAGGAGACGTTTTCGGTCGCAACCAGGGCCGCTACAAGATTGGTTATACGATGCTGGAGGTCGACGGTTTCCCAGCGGATTGGGTGTGGCAGGCCAATCGGATGAACGAGGTGTGGGTTCCGAGCGACTTCAACCGCCAGGGCTTCCTGGCATCCGGTCTGAAGCGGTCGGTCCACGTGATCCCACTCGGCGTCGATACCAACTACTTCCATCCCGGCATCAAGGCCCATCGCAACCCAATGGGCGAATTCGTTTTCCTGTCGATCTTCGAGTGGGGAGAGCGCAAGGAGCCCTGGCTCCTGCTGCGCGCCTTCAACGAAGCTTTTTCCGCCCGCGAGCCGGTGCGGCTTCTCTGCAAGGTGATCAACCGGGATGGCAGCCTGAGCCTCAAACAGGAGATCCGCAAACTGGGCTTGAAGGAGAGCGGCGGCCGGGTCTCCTATCTCTTCAACCTGGAGTTCCCCCACTACCAGCTCGGTTCACTCTACCGCTCCGCCGATTGCTTCATCGCGTCAAGCCGGGGGGAGGGCTGGGACATGCCCCTGATGGAGGCCATGGCATGCGGCCTGCCGGCGATCGCCACGGACTGGGGTGCCCACAAGGAGTTCCTCCATGAGGGGATCGCCTATCCGCTGCGCAGCCGCGGAACCGTGCCCGCGGTGGCGAGGTGCCCCTACTACGCGGGCTTCTCCTGGGCCGATCCGGACCTCGAGCATCTCCGGCACCTGCTGCGCGAAATTTACGAGAACCGCGACGAGGCGCGCCGGCGTGGACAGGCTGCTGCCGCCGAGATGGCGGCGCGCTGGAGCTGGACGATGACGGCGCGCAAAATCATCGAGCGGCTGGAAGCGATCGGGGGATAGAATAGGGTCAATGATCTCGAATCGTCGGCTCCGGGATCCAGATGTCGCGATCCTGGCAGCGCTGCCCCTTGTCCTGCTCGCAATCGATTCCGACTGGATTTACAGTGGGCCGCACCGCGACGCCTGGATCTACTACGGCTACTTCCAGAATGCCATCTACCTGCTGCGGCGATTTCAGGATCTCTACTACTCCTCGCGCCTCGCGGTGATCCTGCCGGGCTTCGTGCTGCATCACCTGCTGTCCCCGCTGGCAGCCAACTTGCTGCTTCACCTCGCCGTCTACTGGGCCGCCGTCCTGTCCTTCTATCTGGGCGTCAAGAGGATGTTCGGTGCCCGTGTGGCGCTGCTCACGGGACTTGCCTTGGGGTGTCACCCCTACCTGCTCCGAGAAGTGGGTTGGAATTACGTCGACGGTTTCGGCATCGCCTACTTCCTGGTGGCGCTGCTGCTGGTGACCCTCGCCGTTGAATCGCCGTCCTGGCGTTCTCTGCTTTTAGCGGCGGGAGCCATGGTCACGGCCATCGTCTCGACAAACTTCTTCTATGCCGTTTACCTACCCATACTGGTGGGACATTTCGTCGTCCTCAATCGACAGCATGAGCGCAGGATCCCGCTGCTGGGGGGTGCGCTCTGGGCGAGCCTGGGAGCCGCCGGCCTGTTCGTCTTTTTCGGCTGTTTCACCAGGGGTCTGGGGAAGGATTTCTTCTATCTTCGTTCCTCCCTGTCGTTTGCCGCGGGCACCGTCGGGACTCCGAGCATTTTCCGCGCTGACGCCTACCGCTGGCTTCCAGACGCGGTATGGCTCGTCTTGCCGACGGTCGCTCTTCTGGGTGGCGCGATTCTCCTCGGGCGCGCGTGGTTCGACTCTTCCCTGCGGCGGAATCGCCTGCTCCTCTGGTCTCAGATCCAGTTTCTCTACCTGGCTCTGTTGATGCTCCTTCTTCAATTCGCAGGCCGTCCGGTCCTTCAACACTTCTACTATCCGACTCTTCTGATTCCCGGGGCCTTTCTGGCGCTCGCCGGCCAGGTGGCGCAGATGAAGGGAGAGCTTCCCCCCCGGCGGTTCGTCGCGCTGGCAGCGGCTGTGGCTCTGCTCCAGATCATTCCCCTATGCGTGCCGTTGGTCCGCGCCCTCTCGCCAATGAGCACCGTTTTCCCGTCTACGGTGCTCCTCGCCCTTCCGCTCGGGCTCGGCAGTGTCCTCGCTCTGGCGCGGAAGTCGATCGGGGAGCGTGCGATCCTGTGCGCCTTCCTCTGCCTGGCGCTCTCCCAGCTCCTGGTCCGGCAGGGAGGCTCGATTTTCTGGAACTTCGAGAAATACGGCAACGACGGGCAAGGGCTCTTCCTGCAGATGAGCCATGCCGTGATAGCCATCGAGAGCTTCGACCCTTCGCAGAACGCGCGCCTCTGGTATGACCAGGACGAGAAAGAAGGGCAGGTCTACGATGCCGTCGCTTCCGCGTTCCTTCTCTGCCCGCGCATGATCAACCTCGATTTTCCCAATTTCCCGGATGCCAGGATGTGCGACGGCGTCCCGCTCGGACCGGGCGTGCCGATCGCCATCCTCTCGGCGGACCCGGCAGCCTTCGAGAAGGCCGATGCGGCGATTCGGGGTATCGGGCTCTCTTCACATCTCCTGAAGCGGGAGGAGATCGAAGGCCCGTCCCACGGCTTCACGATCACGTATCTCCGGACTGGGGTAGGGGCTCCGTGACCGCCCTCATCAGGAAATGGCTGTAGGGGATCGGCAGCAGGTCGGTGAGCAGTACCGTCTCGACCGACGGAAAGTACGGCGATGCGAGGTCGCGGTACCCTTCGGGAGTTCTCACCCTCCGCCCGCGGTCGAGGGCGACAAGCAGCCGCGCCACCGGCGACTGACCTGGATGGCGGACCGGATCCAGCGTGACCAGGGCGCCGCCGGGCCGCAGATGCCGGTAGGCGCTCGCGATCAGCCTGTCGGCCTCGGGATCGTCTAAATGGTGCAGGATCGCTATCGCGAGCACCAAGTCGAAGCCGCCAGGCTCCTCCGGCGCCTCTTCGACCCGCGCGCAGAAAAACCGCCCTCTTCCGGGGTACTTGCGGCGCGCCTCCTCGATGTATCGCGGATTGAGGTCGTAGCCCACATAGTCCACGCCTTCCGGCAGGTAGCCGAGGATAGCGCCGGTGCCGCAGCCGATGTCCAGGATCCTGGTCCCTGGGACAGGATGGAGGAAGTCACGCACGAAACGGCGTCGGGCCGCGCCGCTGCCGAGCAGGCGCTGGAAGCGCTCGTAGACGGTCGCCGATTGGAAGATCCGGTAGATGCCGGTGGAGCGATGGCTCATCGGTGCTTTGCGTACTGCGGTGGCCCGGGAGTATATCCTCCGTCGCGTTTGCCAGGGTGGGGAGCAGCCGACTAGAATCCTGCCCGGAAATCGATCGACGCATGTCCAGGCTGATTCTCTTCGGAGCAGGAGACATCGCGCGGCTGGCGCACGACTACTTCACGCGCGACAGCGACCATGAGGTCGTGGCGTTTGCGGTGGACGGGGAGTACCGCCAGGCCGATCAGTTCCTCGGGCTGCCCCTGGTCGATTTCGCCGAGGTCCCGAGGGTCTACCCGTCCGACCGGTTCGATATGTTCGTGGCCCTGAGTTACACCCGGATGAACCAGATGAGGGCCGCCAAGTACGAGCAGGCTCGGGCGTTGGGTTACCGGCTGGTCAGCTACGTCAGCAGCCGATGCACGTTCCTGACCGATCAGCCGATTGGCGACAACTGCTTCATCCTGGAGGACAACACCGTCCAGCCGATGGTGCGCATCGGCAATGACGTTACCTTGTGGAGCGGGAATCACATCGGCCACGACGCGGTGATCGAAGATCATTGCTTCATCGCCTCGCACGTCGTCGTGTCCGGTTACGTGCGCATCCGCAGCTACTGTTTCATCGGTGTCAACGCCACGCTCCGGAACTCGATCACCATCGCCCCCCGGACCCTGATCGGAGGCGGTGCAGTGATCATGAGCGATACCGTCGAAGGCGGCGTCTACGTGCCGCAGCGGGCCGTGCTGCTCGACAAGCGCAGCCACGAGGTCGACCTTTGAGCGAGCTCGAGGACACTATGGACCTCTCGATCGTCTCGTCCCTCTATCGCTCGGCTCCCTATCTGAGAGACTTCCACCGGCGAGCCGCCGTCACCGCCCAACAACTCGGGCTGGACTACGAGATGATCCTGGTCAACGATGGCTCGCCGGACGACTCCCTGGAGATCGCCTTGGAGCTGCGGCGTAATGACCCGCGGCTCTGCGTGATCGATCTGTCGCGCAACTTCGGCCACCACAAGGCGATGATGACCGGCCTCGCGCACGCCCGGGGACGCCGGGTATTCCTGCTCGACGCAGACCTGGAGGAGGAGCCGGAGCTGCTGATCGCGTTCGCCGAAACCATGGAGCGGACCGGAGCCGACGTGGTGTACGGCGTGCAGGAGAGTCGCAAGGGCGGCTTGCTGGAGCGCGTCTCCGGGGCCCTCTTCTATCGTCTGTTCAACTGGCTCTCAGCGCGTGAGGTACCGCCGAACCAGCTCTGCGCGCGGCTCATGACACACCGTTATGTCGAGAGCTTGGTGGCGCACCGTGACCGGGAGATCTTCTTGGCCGGGCTCTGGGTGGAGACCGGGTACCGCCAGGTCGGTGTGACGGCGCACAAGGACTGCAAGGGGGTGAGCAGTTATAGCCTGGGGCGCAAGGTCTCCCTGGCGGTCAACTCCATCACCTCGTTCAGCAGCAGGCCGCTGGAGATGATCTTCTACCTCGGCACGGCCATTCTGGTTCTGTCGCTCACCGCCGCGGCCATCCTAATCCTCCGCCGTCTATTCTTCGACCAACTGCTCCCTGGCTGGGCCTCGACGATGGTAGCGCTGTGCTTCATGGGTGGGCTCAACTTGTTCTGTGTGGGGATTGTGGGGATCTATCTCGCCAAAGTGTTCAGCGAGACCAAGGACCGCCCCTACACCGTGATCCGTCAGGTCTATCCGCACGCGGCGACATCAGAGAACGACGCCGACGGGCCGGCCCTCGCTGCCAGGCAATGGCGATGAAGTGGCGCAAGCTCGGCCGGATCTACGCGCCGGTCGAGTTGGGCGACTGGGCGGTGTCGCATGCGGCTGTGCCGATCGCATTACGCTTGGAGGTGCACCGTTGGCGAATCTACTTTTCGGCGCGTGACCGCCGAAACCGTGCTCACACCGGCTTCTTCGAAATCGATCTGCGTCGGCCCGACCAGTCGTTGCGGATCTGCGATCGGCCGGTGCTCTCTCCCGGAGGACTCGGCACGTTCGACGAGGATGGGGCGATGGGCTCATGGATTGTCCAGGAAACGAAGCAATTGTTGCTCTACTACATCGGTTGGAACCGCGGCGTGACGGTGCCGTTTCGTAACTCCATCGGGCTCGCGGAGAGCCACGACGGCGGAGAATCCTTCACACGGATCAGTGCTGGGCCGGTGCTCGATCGGGGTATCCACGATCCATGCTTTACCGCCAATCCTTGCCTACTGATCGAGAAGGACCGGTGGCGGATGTGGTATCTGTCCTGCGTGGCTTGGGAGCCGAGGCCGGAGGGGCCACTGCACCGGTACCACATCAAATACGCCGAGTCCGCTGACGGTCTCGATTGGTGCCGCCGTGGCCAAGTGTGCATCGACTTCAAGAGGCCCGACGAGATCGCCCTGGCGCGCCCGTGCGTGCTCAAGGATCAGGATCGCTACCGAATGTGGTATTCATGGCGCGGGCCGAGCTACCGCATCGGCTACGCCGAATCGACCGACGGGCTGTCCTGGCGGCGGCTCGACGAGGAAGTGGGGATCGATGTCTCCGCCTCCGGGTGGGACTCGGAGATGATTGCTTATACCTTTGTGTTCGACGCCGAAGGGGAGCGCTATATGCTTTACAACGGCAACGGATACGGCGTTACGGGTATCGGCTTGGCGGTTCTGGAGGCTGACTGATCCCTATCAACGTGCCGCGGGTCCCGTTCAACCGTCCGGCCCTTGCTGGACGCGAGATGGAGTACATGCGGGACGCTGTGCGGCGCAGCCATATATCCGGCGATGGCTGGTATACCCGGCGTTGCCATGAGCTACTGCGCGAGATTCTGGGGGCCTCGCAGATCCTGCTTACGACCTCCTGCACCCACGCTCTCGAGCTTGCGGCAATGCTGCTCGGGGTCGGTCCGGGGGATGAGGTGATCCTGCCCTCTTTTACCTTCGTTTCGACCGTAAACGCGTTCGTCCTGCGCGGTGCTCAGCCGGTATTTGCTGATATCAGGTCCGACACCCTGAACCTGGACGAGCAAGATGTGGAGAGGAAGGTGACACCACGCACGCGGGTCATCGTTCCCGTCCACTACGCCGGCGTCGGCGCCGAGATGGAGGCTCTGCAGGAAATCGCCCGGCGGGCCGGTGCGATCCTCGTCGAAGATGCCGCCCATGCCCTGTTCGGTTCGTATCACGGACAGCCGCTTGGAACCTTTGGCGCCCTGAGCTCATTGAGCTTCCATGAAACCAAGAACGTGACCTGCGGCGAGGGCGGCGCCCTGGTGATCAATGACCCGGCTCTCTACGAGCGCGCCGAGATCCTGCGCGAGAAGGGCACCAACCGTAGCCGTTTCTTCCGTGGCGAGGTGGATAAGTATACCTGGGTTGACATCGGGTCGAGCTATCTCCCTTCGGACCTGCTGGCGGCCTTCCTTCTCGCTCAATTGGAAGCACGCGAGGAGAGTCAGCTCCGGCGCCGGCAGATCTGGGAAACCTATGCCGCCGCGCTGGCCGATTGGGCGGTCGCGCGCGGCGTACGTCTGCCTGTCGTGCCGGTCCACTGCCAGCAGCCTTACCACCTCTTCTACCTGCTGTTCCCCTCGCTCGCCGAGCGCGAGCAGCTCAGCGCCCGGTGGCGGCAGGCCGGTGTGTACACGACCTTCCACTACCTGCCGCTCCATCTCTCGGAGATGGGACGGCGGTTCGGCGGCCGGTCCGGAGATTGCCCGGTGACCGAGAGTGTGAGCGATCGCCTGCTGCGCCTGCCCTTGTTCACCGGACTCACCGGGGCGGAGCAGGCGCGCGCCATCGAAGTGATCCTCGAGACCTAGTATGGGCAAACGCGTGGCGATCGCACAGTCGAACTACATCCCCTGGAAGGGATACTTCGACCTGATCGCCTCCGTTGACGAGTTCATCCTTTACGATGAGGTGCAGTACACCCGTCGCGACTGGCGCAACCGCAACCGAATCAAGACCCGGAACGGACCGCTCTGGTTGACTATCCCGGTAGCGGTCAAGGGCAATTACTCGTCACCCATCTGCGACATCACGGTGAGCGATCCGGAATGGAACGTCAAGCACTGGCGCACGCTGAGGATGGCGTATGCGCGGGCCCGCTGCTTCCGCGATGTCGCGGCGTGGCTCGAAGAGCTGTATCTCGGCTCCCGTGAGAAGAGGCTCAGCGACATCAACCGGCTTTTCCTGGAGGCGATCTGCGACTGCCTCGACATCGGAACATCGCTGCGCTGGTCGTGGGAGTACCCCGCATCGAGGGCCGCCGAGGGACGCGATGCGGCGCGGAGCCGGAGGCTGGCCGAGATCTGTGCGCAGGCCGGAGCCGCCGTCTACATCTCGGGTCCGGCGGCCAGATCGTATCTACAGCCGGAGCTATTGGCGGAGCACGGTATCGAGGTGGAGTACTTCGATTATTCGGGATATCCGGAGTACGAGCAGCTCCATCCGCCATTCGACCATCACGTGAGTATCGTGGATTTGCTGTTCAATACTGGTAGCGATGCGCGTCGCCACCTCCTCCTCGCCCAGACATGAAGCGTCACGACCTCCTCTCGAAGGTGGAGAACTATTACTCCTCGACCCTCGCTCGCCACGGCGCGACGCCCCTGGGTGTGGACTGGAACTCGGAGGCATCGCAGCGGTTGCGCTTCGACCAGCTAGTGAAGATCTGGGATGGACGGGAAGGCGAGGAGATCTCGGTAATTGACTACGGCTGTGGCTACGGCGCGCTCGTTCCGTACCTTTGCGGGCGCGGGCTCACCTTCGCATACACGGGGTTCGACATCTCACCCGAGATGATCGCCACGGCGCAGCGGCTCCATGGCGGGCCGGAGGCCAGTTTCGTCAGCGATGAGGCGGAGCTGCCGGCGGCTGACTACGCGGTGGCGAGCGGCATTTTCAACGTCAAGCTCGACACGCCGCAGGAGACTTGGCAGGAGTACGTGCTGGAGACGCTCGAGCGCCTCGCCAGGCTGGCGATCCGGGGCTTCGCCTTCAACGTGCTCTCTCGTTACAGCGACCCGGAGCGGCGCCGCCCTGACCTCTTCTATGCCGACCCGCTGTCGATATTCGATTACTGCAAGACCCGTTTCTCCAAGGCGGTAGCGCTGCTGCACGACTACCCTTTGTACGAGTTCACGCTGCTGGTGAGAAGGGACTGAGAAGAGGGCGGCCCCGAGAGGCCGCCCTGGGGCTCGGACCTCTACTGCTTCTGCTGTTCGAGCTGGTTCAGGCGCTCGTTCAGCGTATCGATTGTCTTCTCCTGCTCCTGGACGACCTTGGTGAGCACAGCGATGAGTTCCAACGGGCTCAGGTTAGCGCGGCTCTTCTCCGCCACGAGCTCGGGGACATCCTCAGCGATGAAACCGACCGATGTATCGTCCGGCGCCATCTTGAAAGCGAACTTCACCGGGCTCAGGTTGTGCAGGGTATCGAGAGCCTCCGTCGCAGAGAGCTCGCGGATGTCCTGCTTGTTCTTGCGGCTGGAGGCCGGGTTCCACTGCCCGGTGGCGCTCAGGACGGCACCGGTGGAGTGGTGGATCGGGCTCGTGGGGTTAGCCACACCCAGGCCTATGAATCCCTCGTTGTCGATGATCAGCCGCTCGACGTCACTAGTCCAGAAGCGCAGCGACGGGTTGGGGGCGGTGGCCCCAGTCATGGGTCGAATGTTGAAGATTGCCGAGGCTGCGCCGGTGCTGGCGCCAGCATAGGCTATGTTGAGCGCCGACTCGGTTGCAGGAGTACCGACTGGGTTGGGACCTACGGCAATGAAGGTATCGGCCGTATTGCCGCCGAAGACATGGAGCTTGGACTCCGGGCTCCCCGTACCAATGCCCACATCGCCGTCCGCGCTAATGTCGACCGAACTCGTCGGCGCACCGGGGCGGATGCGGAGGGACAGTTTGGAGCCGCCGGTGACGTCGCGGACGAAGAAGTTGGCCTCGTTGGCGCCGATGTCCCAGGTCTGGGCGGTGAAGCCGCCGGAGTTGTTCTGCTCGAGGCGGATGGCCGGCGTGTTGCTGGTGTTGATGTGGAGGTCGAGCACCGGGGTGGACGTGCGCAGGCCGATGCGGCCGATGCTGTCGGCGAAGATCGAGTTGGTCGCGGCGCCGGCGGTGATGGTGAAGGGCACCTTCGAGCCGGTGATGTCCTCGATCGAGAACTTGCTCGAGCCGCCGCTGGCGGAATCATTGGCGGTGAGCTGCCAGTCGTTGGTGGGGAAGGTGCCGGTGCTGGTGTCCTCGAACTTGATCCGGGTGTTGTTCTCCTTCAACCGGATGGTGTCGAAGCCGAAGCTCTCGTTGTTGACGCAGTCGAAACCGACGCAGAGGCTCTGCTGCACGATCAGGTCGTCCGGGATGACCTGGTCCGCCGAGGTGGTGGGCGTCAGTCCCTTCGAGGCGCCATTGCCGCCGCGCGGCGTCTCCCTAGCGTCGTCCTGCACCAGCACGCCTTGGGCGATGCTGAAGGCGCCGGACTGGACCATCGGCGTGCGAGGCAGCTTGCCGGCTTCCCGCAGCTTGGCGATCGCGGCCTCGTCCCCGCTCTGCCGCGCCGCGGCGAGGGCCCGCCGGGTCGCCCGGTCGAGCACCGGCGAGGCGACCAGCTCGTAGCGGTAAGCGCCGTCGGGAAGCGGCTTGCCGTCGTCGCCGACGGCCTCGAACGCGATGGCGGCGCCGGCGGCGAACTCCCGGCGCAGAATCAGACCCTCGGGACCCGAGACGGTCAGCGTCATCTTCTGGAATTCGACGGATGGCTGGAATTGAATCCCCAGCGGACCGACGCTCGCGGCAGCCACGGCGGACGGTCCCGCGGTCGCCGGCGCCGCCAGCAGGGCTGCGGCCAGGGCCAGGACCGCGATCGCCCCGCAACTGGATTGCGTGCTCCTCGTCATTTCCTTCCTCCTTCCATGCGTACGGCAGGTGTCAACGGGACCGGACCCACACGGTCCGGACCCGGAGAGTCCGCCTCGAGAGTGGCTGGAACGCACAAAGTGAAACCAGGACACCAAGTAAGTGCAGAAAAAGAAAGAAAGAGAGACACCTGATTCTCCCCTCCGACTGGGCCTGTTCAGACAGGCGCGTCGAACCCAGATTCGTTACAGGGCAGCGGTGAACGTGTTTGGGGGTCGTACAAGGCCCTCTCACCAATATAAACGAAATCGAGTTGTTTGTCGATTAGCCTTCACTGTTGAATCGTGCGTGCTGTGCAAACGATAAAATTGATCAATTGAAAGCCCTCATGGCGCCGGCCGCGCGACAAGCGAGAAAATTTCTCCGCAGACCGGATGGAGGTCGGCGGCGAGCCCCAGCTCCAGACGCTCGACGGCGGCCGCTACTACTCTCTCGCCATCCTCGTCCGGGAGGGGCCACCGCAGCGTCACCCGGTTGAGCCCGCGCCGCAAGCCTCTGCGGTCCAAGCGGAACCGGGCGCGGGTCCAGCGCTCGGCGGCCGCCATGCCGCCGGCCTCGTGGCCGTTGACCGATACGCCGATCCTCCCCCGGCGGCTGCCGCCAGGGAGGGGGGAGGGGAGGCGGACGGTGATCTCCAACTCGACGTCGCCCCGGGCATCGCAAATCAGGCAGAAGGAGGACTCCGGCCAGGGGCAGCGGAGGGCAGCCCGCGCGGAGAGGTCCGCGAAGCGCATGGCTTCGGGGTAGAACCGCTCCAGCGGCTCCCAGAGATACGGCGGCTGCATGAGGTCGGTCCCTTCCTCGCGGATGGCGAGCTGGCCGAGCAGGAGACCGGCGATCTGTTCCCGCACGGGCCGGCCCCGCCGCTCCAGGACCTCGCCGAGGGCCTCGAGCAGGTCGGCGTCGAGATGCTCCCACCGCCACCCGTGTTGCAGGAGGAGCCGGTAGGGCGAGCCGAGGTTGCGCTGCTGGGCCGCCGTCAGCACGGCCGGGCAGGGGGCGCAGCGCGCGGCGATCAGATCGAGCATGGCGGTTTCGATCCCGGGAGAGGCGTCGAGGGCCGCCTCGCACCAATGTTCCAGCAGTGGGCGCTTGGAGCCCACCGGCAGCAGGCGGTGGGCGGTATGGACGGCGGCGCCCAGGCGGGCGGTCGCCTCCGCCTCGGGCGAAATCTCCGTGGGAAGAAGGAGCCGGCGCCAATCTGCCCTCTTCTCGAAGATCCCCGAGAGATCCAGCACCTCGGCGGCCACGGCGGCCATGGCGACCTGAATACCTTCCAGCGTGAGATGGCAATAGTCGAGGAAGAGGCGCCGGTCCGGGAGGCGCGAGCCGGTGTGCTCCGCGAAGACCTGCCGCAGATCGACGCAGGCGAAGCCGTGCCGGCGGCTGGCGTCATGAAGAATGTCCCTCGCGGTCGAGGTCGCTTGCGGAGCGCTCAGGAAGGCGAGGCTCGGATAGGCGGCGGCGTCCACCTCGGCGAGGGCGGCGTGGCTCCCCGCGTCGAGGTCTCCCAAGCCGATCGCGGCCTGGGCCAGGAGGCGCCATGAGGAGGCGCACCGGCCGCCGTCCAGCTCCTGCATCGCGCTGGCGCTGCCGTGTGCGCCCGCGAAGTCGCCGCGCTCCAGCCGCGCAGTGGCGTCGGCGTAGAGAGCGTGCCAGCGGGCGATCCCGTCTCCCGGCAGCCAGACCGGCGGCTGGCGGGTCTCCCAATCGGCGAGGTTGACCTCGGGAATGACGACGGCCACAGGGATCTGGACAGCCCGGGAGATGGCGGCGATGAAATCCAGCGTCGCTGCCGCCTTCTCCCGCAGCTCTTCCGCGGCGAGACGCAGCGGTCCCGCGATCCCCTCTTCGCGAAGCGCCCGCGCGTAACGCTGCCGGGCCGCGACCGAAGGAGCGTAGGGGGACACCTGGGGCGTCTCCAGCAGGTTCCAGTTGTTGCCGGTGAAGAGCACGAGCACGTCCGGGTTGATCTGCAGGGAAGTCCGCACCGTCTCGGCGAGGGAGGCGAGGGTCTCGTTGGTGCGGGCGAGGTCGATCACTTCGAAATTCGCCTCGCCGCCCGCGGCTTGGAGCTGCGCCGCGAGGACGAGCGCCGGCGTCAGGTGGGGCGCGTAGAGATAGCCCGCGGCGACGGACTCGCCGAAGAGGGCGACCCGGAGAGGGAGCTCCGACTGCTTTGGGCGGAGCACCTTCGCCGCCGCGTAGTGATCCCCCAGCGGCAGGGGATCGGGCCGCACGAAGGCGAGCTCGCCGCCGATCTCCTGCGGCTGCCAGATGCTGATGGGCTCGGGCGGCCGCGTCTTCATACGAACGTGTAGAGGTCCTCGCTGATCGCCGACCTCTCTTGTGCAAAGCCGCTGCGCGCCGGTTCCCGCCAGGCCGGCAGCAGCTCGCTCCAGTTGTCCGGCAGCATCGTGCGATCGATCAGGAAATCCTCGAGGACCAGCGCGTCGATCCCCGAGGCGCCCATGCAGAAGAGGGCGTCCACCGGCGAGCGGACGATCGGCTCGCCGCGTACGTTGAAGGAGGTGTTCACCAGCATGGGACAGCCGGTCCGCCGCCGGAAGGCCTCGAGCAGGGCGGCGAAGCGGGGGGCCGCCTCCGGCTCGACGGTCTGCGGGCGCGCCGAGCCGTCCACGTGCGTGACCGCCGGCAGGCCGAGCGGCGAGATCACCCGGCAGGTCTCGAGCATGAAGGGAGAGGGATGGTCGAGATCGAAGTGCTCCCGGGCGTGGGCGGCCAGGACGCTCGGCGCGAAGGGACGGAACGCCTCCCGTTTCTTGACCAGCCGGTTCAGCCGGTCGCGCATACCCGAATCGCGCGGGTCGGCGAGCAGGCTGCGCGCGCCGAGGGCTCGCGGGCCGAGCTCCATGCCGCCGTGGAACCAGCCGACGACGTGGCCCCGAACCAGCCGCTCCACCACCGCGTCGAGGAGAGCCGATTCCCGGCCGCGAAAATCCAAGGTGGCGATCCCCGTGGCGGCGACGAGGCCGGCAATCTCGGCCGCGCTCCAGCTTGGTCCGAGAAAGACGTGACGCAGCGGTGCGGTCTCGGGAGGCCGCCCCGTCAGCCGCGCGTGCGCCAGGGCTGCGGCGCCCAGGCAGCCTCCCGAGTCACCGGCCGCCGGCTGGACGAAGAGGCGCTCGAACGGGCCCTCGCGCAGGATGCGGCCGTTGGCCACCACGTTGAGGGCGACCCCTCCCGCCATGCAGAGATCGGCGAGGCCGGTACGCGCGTGGAGGTAGTGGGCCTTCTCGATCAGGATCTCCTCCAGAACCACCTGGAGACTCCGCGCTACGTCCTGATGAAACGGAGTGATCTCCTCATTCCGGCGTCGCGGCGGCTGGCCGAAGAGACGGGGCAGGGCTGCGGAGTACATGCGCGAGCCGCGGAGAAAATCAAAATAGTCCAGGTCGAGCCGGTACTGCCCGTCCGCCGCGGAGGAGACGAGCTGGCGCATCTCACCGACGTAGCGCGGCTCGCCGTAGGGAGCGAGCCCCATGACCTTGTATTCGCCGTCGTTGACCTCGAAGCCCAGGTACGAGGTGAGGGTGGAGTAGAGCAGGCCGAGCGAGTGGGGGAATGTCACCTCCTCGAACGCCTCGACGGCGATGCCCTCGGCGCGGCCATAGGTGGTGGTCGCCCACTCGCCGACGCCGTCCACGGTGAGGAAGGCGGCGGCGGGAAAGCCGGAGAAGAAGAAGGCGCTGGCGGCGTGGGAGAGGTGGTGGTCGAAGGTGAGGAGGGGCCCTTCGTAGCCCAAGCCCTCGCGGATGGCCCGCTGCGGCCGGGCCGGATCGCGCCAGGTGGGATCGTCCGCCGCCGGTACGCCCGCCCAGAGCTGGCGCGCCCGCTTTTTCTCCGGCGACTCGTAATAGGCGACGCAATCGACATCGGTAATGCCGATGCCACCCCGCCGCAGGCACCAGCGGAAGGCGTCGACCGGCAGCCGCGGATCGTGCTTGACCCGCGAGAACCGCTCCTCCTCCGCGGCGGCCGTCAGCCGGCCGTCCTGCAGCAGGCAGCAGGCGGACTCATGGAAGAACGCGGAAATCCCGATGACGTTCATGAAGGGGCTCATTGTAGAGGTGGTTTGCGACCTGTTGCCCGCTCTGCTATCTTTATGGGTCCTGAGACAGGGAGGCGTCCGTCTTTGTCGCGCCGCGGCCAGAGACCCACCACCCTCGAAACACGGTGCCGGCGGCAGTGGGTCGGCTTACAAACGTTAGGGCCCCGCGGGCCAGGAGCGACAGAGAATGGGCAAGAAGCTTTTCGTCGGCAATCTCAACTTCAAGACCAACGACGACGACCTGCGCGAGCTGTTCGGCCAGGCCGGCACGGTTGACTCGGCCATGGTGATGATGGACCGCGCCACCGGCCGCTCCCGCGGCTTCGGCTTCGTCGAGATGAGCACGGACGAAGAGGCCGCGAAGGCGATCCAGCAGTTCAACAGCTACGAGTTCCAGGGCCGCAACCTGAACGTCAACGAGGCCCGCGAGCGCACGCCCGGCGGTCCGCGCGGCGGCGGCTATGGCGGTGGTTACAGCGGCGGCCGCGGCGGCTACGGCGGCGGCGACCGTGGCGGCGACTTCAGCCCCGGCCCCAGCTTCGGCGGCGGCGACGACTTCGGCGGCAGTCCCGGCTTCGGCGGCGGTTTCAACCGCGGCAACTACAAGCCCCGCAAGGAAGGCGGCAGCCGGCGGGGTCTGCGGGCCAAGAAGCGCAGCCTCTAGTCCAACTCAATAGAGATCGAAGACGAGGATCCGCGCCTCGAGCGGCCCGTTCATCACCGGGATGCGGCGGCGCGGCCGCAGACCGATGTGCTTGCCCCGGTCTTCGCCGCCGGCGAGCACGACGGCCTTCCACCCCCTGAAACGCTGCTTGAGGAGATCCCCCAACGCCCGCCAGCGCTCGGCCGCGGTGCCCAGGCGCTCGCCGTGCGGCGGATTGACCACCACGAGACCGGGACCGGTCGGCGGCTGGAAGGCTGCGGCGTCGCCACGCGAGAGGGTGGCGCGGTCGAGGAGGTTGGCGCGTTCGAGATTCGTCCGCGCCGCCGCCAGGGCCTCGGCCGAGAGATCGTTGCCGTAGAGGCGTATGGCCGGGTCGCAGACGGGCAGAGGCTCCTGGAGGAGCTCGGTGAAGGCCCTCGGATCGTAGCCGGGCAGGCGCTCGAAGGCCCAGTGGCGGCGGAGGCGGCCCGGCGGCCAGCCGAGGGCGAACCAGGCGGCCTCGACGAGCAGCGTGGCGGAGCCGCACATGGGGTCCGCCACCGCACCGCGGCCGTCCCAGCCGGCGGCGAGGACGCAGGCGGCGGCGAGTTGCTCGCGCACCGGCGCGCCGGTGGTGACGGCGCGGTAGCCGCGGCGGTCGAGCGGCTCACCGGAGGTGTCGAGCAGCAGGGTGGCCTGGTCGCCGTGGAGGCGCAGGCGCAGATGGAGGTCCGGATCCTGCCGGTTCACGTCGGAGCGCCGGCCCCAGCGCTCCCGCTGGCCGTCCACCAGGCCGTCCTTGAGGGAGAGGGCCGCCCAGCGCGTGTCCCGCACCTCGGAGCCGGTGGAGGTGGCGTGGACGGCGAAGCTGCGGTCCGGGTGGAGGAGCGAGGGAAGGTCGAGACCGCCCGGCGGGCGAAGCCGGCCCGCGGCGAGGCTCCGCGCGCCGGCGGCCAGCGCGGCCCCGTCGATCGCCGGCCAGGAAGCCAGCTCGACGAGCACGCGGTTGGCCGTGCGCAACCGCCAGTTGGCCCGCCAGCAGTCCCGCCAATCGCCGCGGAACGAGACGGCGCCCCGCTGGCGCTGAACGTCGCGCGCGCCGACCCCGCGCAGCTCCCCCTCCAGGATCTCCTCCAGCCCGAGAACGCAGGTGGCGGCGAGACGCATGCCGAGGAGTGTATAGCGCGTGTAGGGACGCCTGGGGTCTGTGAATTTTTCGGCGATCTGCCCTCCGAAGCCCTCACCTCCCCGGCCCTCCTCTCCCAGAGGGAGAGAGGGGAACAAGAAAAAGCCAAAGAAAAACGCGCTTTCTGTCTTCCCCCCTCCTCTCCCTCTGGGAGAGGAGGGCCGGGGTGGTGAGGGCTTCGGAGGGCCCTACTTCGCCGCCGTCTGCACGGCGAACGGCTCGCCGCGGTGCAGGTAGGTGTACGGATTGAGCGCCGCGCCGGAGGGGGCGAAGATGCCGTAGTGGAGATGGGTGGGGGAGACCGCGGCGTTGCCCGAGTTGCCGACGTAGCCGATGATCTCGCCGGCTTCCACCCAGTCGCCGACCGCCTGCGGGCCGTACTCCTCGAGATGCGCGTAGTAATGGCGGTAGCCGCCGGGACCGGTGATCGTCACCACCTGGCCGCCGAGGCCGCGCATGCCCTTGATCTCGACGATCCCCTCGGTGACGCTGCGGATCGGCGTGTTGCGGGGAGCGAAGATGTCGATCCCCTTGTGCCGCCGGCCGCCATACCGGTAGGCGCCCCAGGTGTCCTGCAGTTGCAAGGACGTCACGCCGTCCACCGGGATCGGCAGGACGTGCGGCATGCGTTCTTGCATCAGGGTCAGGTAGCGGGTGTTGTAGCGGACGGCGGCTTCGTGGCAGCCGGCGAGGGAGAGAGCGATCAGGAAGGCAAAGGAGATCCCGAGGGTACGGCGTCCAACCATGTTCACCTCCTGGGAGCGCGGGTCCCTGACGAACCCGTTCCGTCAACAGAGGACGACACTCGTGAACGACGAGCACCGCCAGACATTCACCGAACACCGAGTTGGACTGCACGCGAGCGCAAAGGCGGAAGTATAGCCGAATCGCTGAGCGCAACCAACTCAAGGTTCTTCGTTGGGGGAAATCATAGCGCAACTTATAGCGGAAAGTCTATAGAAGCCTGGAGTACGTGGTGGTTCAGTAAGATGCGGCGATGAAGGCTCCGCTCACAGTGGCGCTCCTCCTCGGCCTCTCCCTCTTCGGCCGGCTCGCGGCGGCCGGCGCCATCGAGCCGCCGCGTCTGATCGTCGAGGCTCCGCCCGCTCTGGCCTCGACCGCGGCCCGCCTGCGCGCCGTCGATCCGGAGCAGCTCCGGAGCGCCATGCGCCTGGTGGGGCTCGCCCATCCCGGGCCGCCCATCCGCGTGATCGTGGCGCCCGAGGGCTCGGGGCCCGCGGTGCTCGTCCCGCCCTGGATTTCCGGTTACGCCTTGAGCGACCGGGGCCTCGTGGTGGTGATGCCGCAGCGGGCTCCCAACTATCCGGACTCCTCGCTGGAGGATCTCCTGCGCCACGAGGTAGCCCACGTGCTCATCTCGCGGGCCGCCGGCCATCGGCCGCTGCCGCGCTGGTTTCACGAGGGGATGGCGATGATCGCCGGCGGCTCCTGGGGGTTCGACGACCGCTCCCGGCTCACTCTGGCTCTGCTGGCGGACCGGCCGGTTTCCCTCGCCGAGCTCGAATCGCGCTTCGCGGGTGGCCAGGGGGAGGTCAACCGCGCCTACGCCGTGGCCGGGGCCTTCGTGCGCGATCTCTTCGATCGCCACGGCCAGGAGGCGGCGCCGGCCATCCTCGCCGGCGTCGCCCGCGGCCTCTCCTTCGCGGACGCCTTTCGCGCCGCCACCGGGACCTCGCTCGCCGAGGCCGAGTCTTCCTTCTGGGACCGGCAGACGTTCTGGTATCGCTGGGTGCCCATCCTCACCAGTTCGGTCACTCTATGGCTGCTCGTCACGCTGCTGGCGCTCTGGGCGATCCGGCACCGCCGCGCTCGCGACGCCGCGCTTCGCAGCCTGTGGGAAGCCGAGGACGAGCGGCTGCGCCTGGCCGCGGAGGCCAGGATGCAGGAAGGCGGCGATGAATGGGTGAACTGAGAACAGGGTCGACCCTTCGCTCAATCTGAAGGGGTAAACTTAAATGCCGATGCTTTTCCGCTCCAGCTTTGCGGGCCTCGCGGCCGTCTTCCTCCTGGGTTGCAGCGGCCATGTCATCTACAAGGCGCCGAACCACGCCTGCGAACCTTTCGACTTTGAGAACCCGCCGTGCGCTGCGGCTGGCGAGACAATGGGGCCGGACGGCGAAACGGTGGCGATCCGTTATCTCGGCGCCGGCGGCGTGGCGATCCGCTGGCGCGGGCAGATCCTGCTCACGGCGCCGTTCTTCTCCAATTACGGCCTTTCCCGAGTGTTTTTCGGCCGGCTCAAGCCCAATGCGGCCGCCATCGGCAAGGGGATGGAGAACGTTCCGCCCGCCGAGGTGGGCGCGATCCTCGCCGGCCATGCCCATTACGATCATCTTGGAGATCTCCCCGTCATCGCCCAGAACCACGCGCCGCACGCCAGGCTCTACGTCAACGACAGCGGCGTGAAGCTCCTCCAGCATGCCTTGGGGGACCGGGTGAGATCGCTGGAAGGGAGCCTCGAGGTACCGACGCAGCTCCAGGACATGTCGGGCCGGCTCTTGCCGTTCCGCGTACGGGCGGTCAGGTCCGAGCACGCTCCGCACTTCCTCCGCTACCACTGGGCGGGCGGCCAGGTGAAACAGCCATGGCAGGGCTCGTGGGAGGACCTGCGGCTCTGGCACATGCGGAGCGGCACGACCCTGGCCTACGTCATCGACCTGCTGGGTGAAAGGAACGAGGTGCTCTACCGGATCTATTACCAGGATTCGGCGAGCGGCGACCACATCGGAGTCCCGCGCGAAGACGGCCGCGCCTACGACCTGGCGATCCTCTGCATCGCCTCGCACAACTGGGTGGAGGACGCTCCGCAAGCCCTCCTCGGCAGGCTGCGGCCTCGCCACGTGCTCGTCGCTCATTACGAGGACTTCTTCAGCCGGGACGAGCCGCGCGCCTTCGTTCCGATGTTGACGAACAGGCTCGCCAATCGATACCTGGGGCGGGTCCAGGACAGCCTCCGAGGGCAAGGACGACTTCCCGCAGGCCCCGTCGGGACCGTCTGCGGTCCCTCGGGCGCGGAGTGGACGGTCCCCCTGCTCGGCGAGGAGGTCCGCTTCCAGCCGGGCTCCGGAACGGCGCAGAGCTGCCCCTGAGGGAATGAAACGCGGAGACCTACAGAAACGCCTGTAATGCAGCGGACGTGATCCGACGGATCACGTCCGTCGAAATGGGCGTGCAGCGGCGAAATCCTGCATGAGGTGGCTCCATGGATCGACTCTCCAAGATCTGCGCTCTCATGATCCTCCTCCTTACGGCTCCGACGGCCGCATGGGGATCGCTCTACTCCGAGGAGGACTGTGAGGACCTGGTGCCCCAGGTGCTCAACGTCGGTGTGCCGCGGGCCGGGGACCTCTCGGAGATCGATCTTCAGACCTTGCGCGAGGCCGCCAGCCGCCGCCTCACCGCTCTCTATGCGCCCCTCGACCGGTGCGGCGGCCGCAAGCGGCTGCAGGTCAACATCGCCATCGGCAACGATTACCAGATCCTCGATTGGCTCGGCCAGGGACTGATCGACGTCGGGGTGGTGCCGGATCTGAGCCTGTATCTGCTCGGCCGGGACGGCGTCGAGCTGCGGGAGCCCCCGGTGGCCGCGGACGGGCTGGAGGATCTTCTCGCGCCTCGCGCCGCCACCCTGCAATCCCGCGGCTTCACGGCGGGAGCGTGGACGGAGAGGCCGGAGCCGGAACGCGACTTCGAGAGCTTCCGCTGGCAGCTCTGGTGCGGCGCCCGCGGCGGCGAGCCCGGAGCCCTGCCGGAGCCCGATCGCCGGCGGTGCCCGGATCTCGCCCGCGGGCCCGAGTACCGCATCGCCCTGACCTCCCACCTCTGCACGGGCGGCTTCTTGCGGCCCGTGGCGCGGACCGCAAAGTGGCTGGCGGACCGGCTGGCGGCGGCGGGGCTCGCCGCGGACGGCAAGGAGGCGCAGGCCGTGGAGGACCGCTTCTGGAGCGCCTTCTTCGACCGCGCGCGGTTCACTCTCGACGGCACTCTCCCCGACGCAGCGCGCCCGGCGAAGCCGGTGATCGAGATCGCCGCCGGCGCGGTGCCGGCCGGCGCCTCCACCGGGCCGGCTTACCGGGATCATCTGGTGATCGCGGCGCGGGCCGCGGACTCGATCTTCTACGGCAACGCCTTTCCGCGCGCCGCCGTGGAGCTGGCGCCGGAGCTCGAGGCCGTCCTGGAACGCGATCCGGCGCCGGCGGCGTTCCGGTCGCTGCTCGCCGCCGAGCCTTACTTCGGCGTGCGCACGTTCGGCTTCACGGTCGATGAGACGATCGGTCTGCTGCGGCAGCACCAGAGAACGTCCGGCCGGGCGCGGCTCGCCCTGGTGCTGCCCGGAGGCGGCGTGAAAGCCGTCTACCAGTCGCAGCTCGTGGACTCGCTCTATGGCCAGGCGTATCTGAAGAACGCCCTCACGGACAAGGGCTCCCTCGCGGCGCGCGGACCGCGCCCGGATGCCTCGCCGCTCGACGTCGATTTCGTGATCGGCACGAGCGGCGGCGCCCTGCTGGGCTACTTCGTGGCGCGGCTGGCGGAGAAGGGTCCCTGGAATCTCTCCCAGGTGCTGTGGCAGAACCAGGAGGAGGAGGTCCTGGACAGCACCGACATCTTCGGCAGCACCGATCTGCCGCGGTATCTCAGCGTGGTGGCCATCTTCCTCGTCTTCTCCGCCCTGCTGTTCGCCAGCTCCGTGATCCTGCGGCGTCCCATCCCGGTGGATCCCCCGGTGGCGGAGGGCTTCTGGCGGCCGCGACTGACGCTGGCCATCGTGCCCCTGCTGCTGCTCACCCCGGTCCTCATCCGTTGGGTCAACGGCAAGCATGCGCAGGAGCACATCCCCGAGATCGAGGGGTTGTTCTATGCCGTTTGCATCTCCGCCGCCATCTTCGCCGATCAGTGCCTGATCTACCGGTGCGAGCCGCGGCCCAACGGCAAGCTCCCTCTCCACCCCGTGCTGCCGCTGCTCCTGGGCCTGGCCCTGGTCACGATGCCGCTGCTGCCCGTCTGGAGCGGCGAGGAGGGCGAACGCTGGCTCGACCGCAATATCGACTTGCTCAATCTCACCGCCGGATCCCTGCTCATCTGCCTCGGCATCCTCTCGCTCCTCGCGGCCGGCATCCTGTGGACGTACGCCTCCCGCCGCTATCGGGTCGAAGGGGTCGCGGGCTTCTTCACCGGTTTCTCGCTCAGTCTCCTTCTCGTCGGCGCTGTCTACGTCGTGCTGGCCCTGGTGATGGCCCTGCAGCCGAACCTGCTCTCGCCGCTCGAGCTGACGATGGGCTTCTGGAAATGGCTGCTCGCCACCAGCCTGATCCTCGGGCTCCTCATCCTCTTCACCGGCTGCCTCGGGCGCGGCGCGAGATGGGGCCGGCACGTGTTCGGCGGCTTGAGCTATCTCTGCTCGCATCATCCCAACAGCTCGCTGGTGAGCCGCCGGTTCCTGCGCATCGCAGGTCTCGCCATCGGCGCCTTCCTGTGGTGGAACTTCGTGCTCGCCCCGGCGCTCTACGGCAACGCTCACGCCCGCAGGTTTCTCGACACGGCGGAGAGCCGCTTCCACCGCGATTACGAGCGCAGCAATCCGCAGGGCGACGCCCACCACCTCACCGCGCACCTCCTCGTGCCGGCCAACGTGCTCGAACGCGACGGCACGCGCTTCTTTCTCGTCGTGCCGAACGAGCTCGGCGCCTGTCCGCCGATCTCCAGCAAGCCCGGCAGCGGCGCGCTCTGGTACACCTACCGCATCCCGCCGGAGAAGCGGGAGGTGAGCACGCCGCTGCCCGGCTGCCCGAACTTCCGGGAACGGTCTCCCGGCGACGTCGAGGAGGTCATCTTCGCCTCGGGCTCGCCGTTTCCCATCTTTCCCGCCCACCTGGTGGAGCTGAACGACAAAGCGGGAAAGGCGAGGCGGCAGGCGCTCGTCGATGGCGGCTATTCGAACAACGAGCCGGTGGACGCGGCGCTCAACGTCTCGGCGGAGCAGGTGCTGATCGTCGAGTCGACGAATCCGCTGGGACCCGCAACCGCCGTGGAGAGCGAAGCCGGGAGCCGGCTCTCGCTGCTGATGGGGCCCCTGATCGCGGACCTGCTGCGGCTGCCGGGCTTCCTCTTCGAGCGTTCGCAGCAGGTCGACCGGCTGAGCCGGCGGGGTCTCTTCGTCGTCTCGCTCTCGCCGTCGCGCGATGAGATCGCCTGGCCGGCGCTCTTCGACTTCCGCCGCGAGGTGGTCGAACGGCTGCGCGGGACGGCGCAGAGGGACCTTGCGCGGCGCATCGGCCTGGTGGAGAGCTGGGGGCCGCCGCGCTTCCAGCTCAGCGTCCTGATCGGCAACGCTTACTAGGGAGGCGCGGTCCGCTCATCGAGCCACGCCAGCAGGTCGCTCACCACCTGCGCGCGCCCGAGCTCGTTCAAGACCTCGTGGAAGAAGCCCGGGTAGACCACCAGGCGCTTGCTCGCGCTTCCCAGGCGGTCGAAGAAGGCGCGGCCGCGGTCGGGATCCGCGATCGGGTCCGCGCCGCCGAGCAGGACGAGGATGGGAGAGACGATCGCGGACGCTTTCGCGAAGACCTCCTCCTGGGCCTCCTGGACCTCGGTGAACCAACCCAAGGTGACGGTGGGAAAAACCTTCGGGTCCGCCTCGTAGGCGTCGACGATCTCCTTGTCGTGGCTCAACCCATTGGGATCGAGCCCGCTCTCCACCGCCAGCTTGGGGACGAAGTTCGCGGCCAGCGGCAGCACCTTCCGCTTGAAGAAGGGGATGGCGAGCGCCGGAGCGAGGAACGGGCTGCTCACCGCCAGGGAATCGAAGACCTGCGGATGATGCAGCACGAAGTCGAGCGCGATGAGGCCGCCGAGGCTGTGGCCCAGGAGGAGCAGGGGAGAGGAGGCGGCGCCGCGAGCGCGCACCTCGTCCAGGAAGCGCGTGAGATCCCGCCGGTAATCCTCGAATTTCGACACGTGGCCTCGCCGTCCGCCGGACTCGCCGTGACCGCGCAGGTCCAGCAGGTGGCAGGAGTAACCCGCCGCCACCAGGATCTCCACGAGATGGCGGTAGCGGCCCTTGTGCTCCGCGTAGCCGTGGACGATCACGACCCGGCCGCGGCCGCCGGGCACGGCGTGGTGCTCTGTCGCGAGCTCCAGCCCGTCCGCGGTGCGCAGTCTGGAGAAGGCGGCGGGGGAGCCGGCGGCGGGATTCACGACCCAGTTATATCCGCTTGGCCCGGTGCTGACTAGGACACCCGGGTAACGAACGCGGCTCCCCGCGCGCCCGAAGGAGTGTGTTCGCGCGCGCGTGAAACCTGCAGCGGTGTCCGTCTCCAGGAGAAAGAGTGGCCGCGGCGTCCCTGCCGCGAGGAGGTCGAGCGATGCAACCCCTGCAACTCGGATCACAAGGCGCGGACGTCGTCAGCCTGCAGCAGCGGCTCAAGGAGCTCGGCTTCAGCCCGGGAAAGATCGACGGGGATTTCGGCCCCGGCACGGAAGCGGCCGTCCTCGCTTTCCAGCGCAGCGAAGGGCTCCTGGCGGACGGCATCGCGGGCGTGCGGACGTTGCAAGCCCTCGGTTTCGAGCCGGCGGCTGAGGCGGTAGTGGCGGCGTCCATCCTGCCGCAAGTAACCGTGGGCATCGTCTCGCGGATGTTCCCGGTGACTCCCCTCGACAACATCAAACGGAACCTCCCCTTCATCCTGGCCGCGCTCGAGGAGGCGGGGCTGGTCGATACCGGCATGGTGCTCATGGCGCTGGCGACGATCCGGGCGGAAACGGAGAGCTTCCGGCCGATCGACGAAGGGAAGTCCCGCTTCAATACGTCGCCGGGAGGCCGCCCCTTCGATCTCTACGATCGCCGCCAGGACCTGGGGAATCAAGGTCCGACGGACGGCGCGGATTTCAAGGGCCGCGGCTACATCCAACTGACCGGGCGCGCCAATTATCGGACCCTCAGCGCGGACCTCGGCCTGGGCAAGAAGCTGTTGGAGGAGCCCGCGCTGGCCAACAAGCCGGACGTGGCGGCCAAGATCCTGGCGCGCTTTCTCCAGCGGAAGGAACGGGAGATCAAGGAGGCTCTGCTGGCCGATGACCTGAGATTGGCGCGCAAATTGGTGAACGGCGGCAGCCACGGGCTCGATCGGTTCACCGACGCCTTCAGGAGAGGCGAAATCCTCCTTGTATGAAGAGAGCGGCTCATGGGCCGCTCAATCCGCCCGCTGCGGATCCCCGCGCTCGCTCACCGGCACGCGCCAGGAGACGCAGAAGGTTGCGCCGCGACGGTCGAAGGCGAGATCCCGCCATTCGAACAGCCGCGCGAGGCGCTGCAGGATGCCGCGGCCGCCGTAGGTCTCGCCCGGGCTGTCCGCGGAGGACACGCGGATCTCGTTCTCCACCTCGAAGGCAAGCTCGCGGCGCACGCGGTCGATGCCGACGCGGAGCGCGGGAGTCGAGCCGGGCCGGCCATGGCGGACGGCGTTGATCAACACCTCGCCGAGAAAGAAGCCGAAGCCGCCGCGCACGGGACAGGTGAACCAGAACTCCGCCGGCCAATCCATTTCGGCGGTGAAGACGGGCGCCGCGGGATCGGCCCGCGCGCAGAGCACGCCGTTGTCCCAGTGCAGCCGGCTGCGCAGGTCGGCGTCGCGCGCCGCCAGCGCGAAGACGCTCTGCAGGCTGTCGATCGTCGCCCGCGCCTGGGTGGCCTCGATCGAGCTGTCCGGCGGCAGCGGCGGCTCGGCGTCCCAATGATCGAGCAGCCAGGCGGTGGTGCGCAGACGGCGGTCCACGTAGCCGGCGAGCCAGCGGACGAATTCGGGCGCAGCTCCGGCGCCCTCGCCGCCGCGCAGGCCGTGGGCGAGCACGCGGATCAGGGTATCGACGCCGTGGCTGAGCAGCCCGGCGAGCTTGCGCCGCTCGTCGCGGCGGGCCTCGCCTTCCAGCTCCTCGGTGAGCAGGGCGAGGTCCGCCTCCGGCTCGACGAGGAAGAGGATGCCCAGGCGGTGCCGTTCGTCCGCGTGCAGGGTCTCGATGGGCGCGGTGACGGCGACCGAGCGCACGATGGCGTAGCGTTCCTCCACGATCCCGTCCTCGCCGCGCACGCGCACCGGCAGGCCGTAGGCGCGGCGCGGCTCGGGCTTCGCCACCTGCATGCGCTCGTAGTGGGCGCGTGCCCGCGGGTCCGGCGCCACCATGTCGGCGATGCGCGATCCCGTCCTCACCCCGAGGTGCTCCGCCGCCTGGTTGCCGAAGACGACCTCGTCGGTGTTCGGGTCGACGACGATCAGCGGCACCTGCATGGTGTTGAGGAGGTTCTGCTTCTCGGCGAACGCGCTCTCCGCCTTGAGCTGCGCGCGCTCGGCGCGCCGGCGGTTGAGCTCGAAGCCCCAGAGCAGCGCCACCAGCATCACCGCCGAGAGCAGCAGCGGGATCAGCGGCAGCGGCGACGGAGTGCGCGGAAAGAGGACGACGAGCCAGGTGGTGGCGGCGACCTGGAACGCGGCCACCGCTCCCTCGCCCTCGACGACGCCTTGCAGCACGTAGGGCACGCTCTCCGCGGCGGCGCCTCCCGGCTGTCTCGCCAGCCCGGCCACGGCCCTGCGTAGCGCGGCGGGCCGGTCCTGCGGGAGAGCGCTCGCGATCTTCACCCACGGGCGGCCGCCGGCCGGCGAGTCCGCGAGATGAACGACGCCCGCGATCATCGGCGGATCGATGTGGCGGGCGAAGGCCTCCCAGTCGATGTCGAACGTCAGGTCCGTGCCGACGAGCCCGCGCGCGCCGGCCTGCGGGTCGCGCAGCGGCACGGCGATGGTGGTGACGAGCCCCTGGCCGCCGAGGTCGAGATAGAGGCCGGAGTAGAAGGTCTGCGGCCGCGGATCGCCGAAGTCGAAATGGAAGTAGAACTCGTTGGAGACGAAGGTCGGCCGCTCGGGCGAGCTGGCGAGCTCGCGGCCTTCCTCGACGGCGGCGCGGCGGCTCGCCCGTGGATCGAAAGGATTTCCCGGCAGCGGCAGCGAGACCAGCGTGCCGTCCTCCGAGAGGCCGTAGATGCGCACCACGCGCGGCGGCCGGCTGCCGGGAAGCGCCGGCAGGGGATGCTCCGCCAGCACCCGCGGAAGCGCCTCGCTCAACGCCAGGAGGTGAGGTGTGACGGCGGCGAGGAAGCGGTTGGAGGGATGCGCAAGATCCGACAGATCCGCCGAATCGAGCGCCGTGCGGCGGGTCATCGCGAACCAATGGCGGTCGAGTTCCACGTAGCTCTGGCTGCGCAAGGAGCCCGGCTGCGGCGGCTGCGGATGCACCAGTCGTGGAGGCGTGCGCCTCTCCGCCGGCTCGACCCGACGCGCGAGCAGCTCGCGGATGGGCGCGAAGAACGACGGCACCGAGCGGGTGTCCTGCCACTCCGCCACCTCGCCGTAGAGCCGCGCCTTGGCGGGATCCGCGATGCGCTCGCGGTAGCGCCGCAGCTCCAGGTTGAGCCAAGCCGCGGCGCCCGGCGTCTCGGTGGGGCGCGCCGGAGTCCGGCCCTGGACGAGCCGGAAGATGGCCTCCGCCTGTGCCTGGCCGATCCGCGCCTGCCACTCGCGCCGGATCGACAGCGCCGCGAGCGCCACCAGCACGGCGAACAGGAAGACGCCGAGGTAGAGGAGTCGCTTGTTCAACGGGGGTGAGTATAGTAGCCCCCCATGTCCTGGCTCACCGCGAACGCCTTCGTGCGCCGCCCGCTGGCTGTGGCCGAGGACCACCTGCACCACGTTACCGAGCTCCTGGCAGCCATGGCAGAGGCGGACCCCGCGCTCCTCGCCATGACCACCGTGCTCTGCCTCGATCGCGCCGGACCGGATACCTCGCGTCTGGTGGCGCAGTGGCTCGCCGCGTATCCGGCGGTGCAGGTGGCGGCGAGCGCCGCACCGGGAGACGAAGAGTCCCGCGAGCCCCGCCGTGCCATCCTCGATTCCGGCGTGTTCGAAAGCGCCAACCATTTTTGCAAGACGGTCGCGGGCATGATGCGTCCCGGCGGTCTCCTGTTGCAGGACATTCAGCTCTCCACTCTCGCCTTCATCCCGGCCGACCACTGGTGGGAATCCATCTACCTCGCCAGCACCGTGCGCGGCATGTTCGCCGAGAACCCGCCCACCTGCCGGTTCCTCTCCAACAAGCGCGGCTACGAGGCGACCTTCGGCCGCGACCTCATCGACGCCGGGTTCAATCCCCGCGACGTGATGGACAAGGGCGAGCTGCGGAAGACGGTCGTGCCCGTCGTGCGCGACTATCTGGAGCGGGCGTTTCCGCTCGAGCTGCGAATCGCCGGCGAGAGCTTCACCGCCGCCGTCGCGCGGACGGAGGAGGACCGCCGCGAGGTGGAGAGCGCGTTGGACCTTGCGCTGTGGTGTGGCGGCCCTGTGATCGAGCTCGGCGGCCGCCTTTTATTGGAAGGACGGCGGCTGTCGCTCAAGCCGGGCAGCCAGGAGGCGGTCACCTGGAGCGAGCTCGTCGAGGACCGGTTTCGCGGTGGCGACGGGATTCCCGTTCTCGACGTGGGGCAGAGGATCGCTCCCCAGGACGCCGGCCGCGCCGAGATCACCAACCTCGCGGCGCGGCACATCCACGGTTTGCGGAGCCGCCTGCAAGACGGCGCGGCCATCGTGACCGCACAGCACGCCTACCGTCTTGCCGCGGGGCTCGAGGTCGGCCGGGTGTCGCCGCGGTCACTTCCGCCGGCCAGGACCTGATTCACCGGGCGCTCGGGAACCTTGTAGTAGAGAAATACCCAGTAGGTCCCGAGCTTCGGGCTGTGCAGCAAGCTGCCGTAGATGTCGGCGCCCCGGATCGGCTTCTGGGGGTGAAGGTGCAGCTTCGAGATCTCTACTTGCGCCGAGCCTCTGGACTTGAGCTCGTCGACGAAAACCTCCTGGGACGATGCTCGGCGATACTCCTGGGGGATACGCTCCGCGAACGCCTCCGCCGTCAGGTCCGCCGGCCATGGATTGCCGTCCTGATGAACGGGCCCAAAGTTCTCGACCAGGTGCTTGTAGGCGCGATAGAACTGCTGGACCGCCTCGTCGTAATCACGGCCTTCGTAAACCCAGATCTGGATATGGGAGAGTCCCCCAAGGCCGAAGACAAAGGAGACGTTCCTCGTCTCGCCCATGAACGGGCCATTCTTCGTCTCGAGCCCTTCCGTCGAAGCGACGGGCGTGTACGGACCGAGCTTCTCGACCGCCTGGACTTCGTCTTTGTTCATGCCGAATCGCCAGGGGCCGTAGCCGTCGACGTCCTGCGCGATGGCGGCCGAGGCGCTGAGTGTCGTGGCCAGGAGGAGTATGGGTAAAAGGTTCTTGATGTTCATCTTTCTCACTCCCGCCGCTCTACCTTGCAAACTCTTGGCCATTTGAGAATCATCGAGCCCGGGCACCTCCCCTTACCTTCTTTTTTCATGCCGCGGCGGCGGAAGGCGCCGGAATAGTCTCCCCTCCAGCCGCCCGCTAGCCTCGTTCGCCAGGGAGGTGAACCTTGGCGAATCCACTCTTTGCGCGGAAGCCTTTGAGCCTGCTGATGGAGGAGCTGCACAGCGAGAACCGGCTGCGCCGGGTGCTCGGCCCCGTGCAGCTCACCAGCCTCGGCGTCGGCGCGGTGATCGGCGCCGGCATCTTCGTGTCCACGGGCGCGGTGGCGAAGCAGACGGCGGGCCCGGCCCTCATCCTCTCGTATGCCGTGGCCGGTCTGGTCTGCATCTTCGCCGCGCTGTGCTACGCCGAGTTCGCCTCGATGGTGCCGGTGGCCGGCTCCGCGTACACGTACGCCTACGCCACGCTCGGCGAGCTGTTCGCCTGGATCATCGGCTGGGACCTGATCCTGGAATACGCGGTGAGCGCCGCCACCGTGGCGGACGGCTGGTCCGGGTACTTCCAGAACCTGATCAGCGTCTTCGGCTGGAAGGTGCCGCACGCGCTCGCGGGGCCGGTGGTGGTCTACGACCCGCAGCTCGGCCGTGTGGTGGCCACGGGCTCGTTCATCAACCTGCCGGCCGTCTCTATCATCGCCCTGATCACGCTGGTGCTGGTGGTGGGCATCCGCGAGAGCGCGCGGGTGAACACCGCCCTGGTGGCGGTCAAGGTCGCCGCCGTGCTGTTCGTGATCGGGGTCGGCGCCTTCTACGTCAACCCCGCCAACTGGCATCCCTTCGCCCCCTATGGCCTCGCGGGTTTGAACCTGTTTGGCCACACTCTCCTCGGCCGGAGCGACGCCGGCGGCCAGCCCCTCGGCATGCTCGCCGGCGCCGCTCTGGCCTTTTTTGCTTACATCGGCTTCGACTCGGTCTCCACGCACGCCGAGGAGGCCCGCAAGCCGCAGCGCGACGTGCCGATCGGCATCATCGTCTCCCTCGTGCTCTGCACGCTGCTCTACATGGGCGTGGTCGCGGTGCTCACCGGCATGGTGCCGTACGGCCAGCTCGACGTGAACGCTCCCGTTGCCGACGCCTTCCGCCGCGTCGGGCTGGTCTGGGCCCAGGCCCTGATCGCTCTCGCCGGCCTCGCCGGCATCACCTCGGTGATCCTGGTGACGATGCTGAGCCAGGCCCGCATCCTGCTCGCCATCGCCCGCGACGGCCTGCTTCCCCCGGGCTTCTTCGCCGCCGTGCACGAGCGTTTCCGCACGCCGTGGAAGTCGACCCTCGTCACCGGCCTGTTCGTGGGCTCGCTCGCCGCCTTCCTGCCGATCAGCGTCCTGCTGCTGCTGGTCAACATGGGGACGCTGTTCGCCTTCGTCATGGTCTGCGCGGCGGTGCTCGTCATGCGGCGGAAACATCCCGAGGCGGCGCGGCCGTTCCGCGTGCCCTTCGTGCCGGCGGTGCCCATCCTCGGCATCGCGAGCTGCCTGGTGCTGATGTTCTCGCTGCCGTCGGAGAACTGGCTGCGCCTCTTCGTCTGGCTGGTGATCGGCCTCGTGATCTATTTTTTCTACGGCCGCCGGCACAGCGCGCTGGCGCGGCTGAACGCGGCGGCACCACAGGAGGAAGGACCTCGGGGACAGCAAGGACTTCAAGGACAAGTACCGTTAGGCTGAGCCTTCCTGTCCGTGGCTGTCCTTGATCGTCCGTGTCCGTCCTTTTGCGGAGCGGCTGTTTTCAGAACAGGAGAGAGCTTTGAAAAACCTGAAGGCCGCCGTCGCGGGCTTCTCCCGCACCTTCTGGATAGCCAACACCCTGGAGCTCTTCGAGCGCTTCGCCTTCTACGGCGCCAAGGCGGTGCTGACGATCTACCTCGCGCGGCGCGTGGGGCTCGGCCCGCAGGCGGCCGGCTCGCTTGCGGGAATCTTCTCCGGCGTCCTCTACTGCCTTCCGATCGTGGCGGGAACGGTGGTGGACCGCTACGGTTTCAAGCGCAGCCTCGCCGCGTGCTTCTCGATCTTCTGCGTCGGCTACTTCCTCATCGGTCTCGCGGGAATGAGCTTCGGCCAGGGGATCGTCGCCACCGTCGGGCGCGGCCCCTACATCGCCGCCGTGCTGCTGCTGACGGCGATCGGCGGCTCGCTCATCAAGCCCTGCATCGTCGGCACGGTGGCGCGCACCGCGGCGCCGGAGGTGCGCGGGCTCGGCTTCTCGATCTACTACACCCTGGTCAACGTCGGCGGCGCGATGGGACCGATCCTGGCTCTGCAGGTGCGCGAGAACCTGGGCATCGAGTTCGTCCTCGTGACCTCGTCCATCACCTCGCTCTTCTGCCTGCTCGGCACCTTGCTGTTCTTCCGCGAGCCCGAGCGCGCGCCGGGCGAGGCGGCGCCGACGTCGTTCGCCAAGGTGCTGCGCGACATGGCGCTCGTCTTCCGCAACCTGCGCTTCATCAGCTTCCTGCTGATCTTCTCGGGCTTCTGGATCATGTTCTGGCAGATCTTCTACTCGCTGCCGTTCTATCTCACGGAGACGCTGCGCTTCGAGCGCTTCGAACTGGTCGAGACCGTGGACGCCTGGACGCTCATCCTGCTGACCGTGCCGGTGAGCGCGCTGGTGCGGCGCTGGCGGCCGATCGTGGCCATGACGGCGGGCTTCGCCGTGGCCTCCGCGTCGTGGCTGCTCATCGCGCTCTTTCCCTCCTGGCAGATGGTGGCGGTGGCGATGGCCGTGTTCGCCTTCGGCGAGGCGTTGCAGGCGCCACGCTTCTACGAGTACGTGGCCGCGCTGGCGCCGCCCGAGCAGGTAGGCACCTTCATGGGCTTCGCCTTCCTGCCGGTGGCGGTGGGCTCCTTCGTGGGCGGTGCCTTCGGCGGCTCGCTGGTGGAGCGCTTCGTCCGCGGCTCCGCCAATCCGAGCGCCATGTGGTGGATCGTCGCCGGCGTCGGCTTCACCACGACCGCGCTGATGGTGCTCTATGATCGCCTCGCGGCCGCGCGCCCGGCGCCGGCCGTGACCGGAACGGAGGATCTGTGAGCTTCGAGGTCGTGCGACTCGTGGGAGCTTTGTTGATCGTCGTCGCCGCGGCCGCACAGGCTCAGCCGCCGGCGCAGGAGTCGGAAGAGGCCCGCCTCCGCCGCATGGCCGAGATCGTCAACCGGCCGGTGGTCTACAAGGTTCCCGGGATGGACCAGGTGAAGGTGCGCAAGGACCTGGTCTACAAGGAGACGAGCGACGCCAACGTCCGCATGGATGTCTACACGCCTCCTGGTGTCGCGGCGGGGGAGAGACGGCCGGCGGTGATCTTCATCCACGGCGGAGCCTCTACCGCGTTCCGGCCGAAGGACTGGGGGATCTATCAATCCTGGGGCCGGCTGGTCGCGGCCTCCGGCATGGTGGGCGTCACCTTCACGCATCGCCTCGGCTTCCCCAAGACGGCGATCCTCGACGGCGCGAGCGATGTAGCGGATGCCATCGCCTACGTCCGCGCCCACGCCGCGGATCTGGAAGTGGACGCCGACCGCCTCTGCCTCGCCGCCTACTCGGCCGGCGGACCGATGCTGAGCCCGTTCCTCAGCGATCCGCCGCCCTACGTGCGCTGCCTCGTGGCCTTCTACACCATCATGGACATCCGCCAGTCGGAGCCTCACCGGCAGAGCGAGACCGCGGAGACGCTCGAGCGCTACTCACCCATCGTGCAGATCGCGAAAGCTCCCGCCCGCGTCCCGCCGCTCTTCCTCGCCCGCGGAGGCCAGGACCAGATTCCGGGGCTCCTGGACACCCTCGACCGTTTCGTCGCCGAATCCCTGAAGCAGAACATCCCATTGACGCTCGCCAACCATCCCCAAGGCGTTCACGGCTTCGACAACCAGAACGACGACGAGCGCTCGCGGGAGATCGTGGTGGAGGCGGTGGAGTTCATGAAGAGGCATCTCGGCCAATAGAGGCGTTCAGCCAAGAGATTTCTCGGCCACTTCAAGTTCGTTCTTACGTTTCTCGTAGCAATGTTTCTCTATCAGTCTGCGCGCCTCAACGAGATCAACCGCGGGAGAACCCCAGGGATACGTTGCCCCTCCCGTATCACTCAGGTTTCCAAAAAGACGGGCACGGTATAGGTGGATATCGGCGAGAAAGAGCGGCATGGGACCGCGCTCAGCGATTTCCCAAGCCTCGTCCAGGTCTGCCTGTGCACTTTCAAATCCGGTGTGCTGGCCTGTGAGAAACCGCAGCCAAGCACGATTAAGGAGGCCGAGAGGAATGTATTGCTGCTGACCCGCGTGACGGAGGCCATCTACCGCGACAGTGACATGTGAGGTGCCAGTGCGCAAATCGGGCTTAGAAGATCCCAAAATTGCCGCATAGAGAGCAGAGCGGCCGAGAGTGAGATGGTCGAGAGCAATGGTGAGGAGAGAGAAACTGTTCTCTTCGGCCCACTGGAGAGTCTGTGCCGCGCGTTGGTAAATCGCGCGACAATCCGCGACCACGCCTACAACTTTACCCTCAATCTTGTTTCTCGCTTCTCTTACAGTCGATCTAGATGAAGAGCGCATTATAAACAGCTCCCACGCGGTACGTTCGGCGAGAGACAAAATAAAATCGCAATACTTGAAACCGCGCATAGAATATAGCAATGGGTAGATCGGCTCCTCCTTAACTTGTAATACCTCAGCCTCGCTAAACATCTGCAATGCATCGTCTCGTTTGTCTTGCTGAGTCAAGGCGTCTGCAAGGGTGGTAAGTTCGTCCCGAATTTCGACCCACTCAAGACTATTGCGCGCATAAGTCAATGCATCCCGTGCCACCCCGACAGCCAAGGGTATATTACCTAGCGCAAGATAAAGCTCGCTGAGATTGTTGGCGATAATTGCGGCGCCTCGCCAATAAGAGCGCCCGGTATCAATCGCTAGGCCCTGTTCGGATGGCTCGATCGCTTCTGTAAGGCGCCCTACTCCACGAAGGCGAAAGGCCACATGGCAATAAATTTTGGCTTTGTAATCGAGTGGCAGGCTTGCATCTATTCGGGACCATGGCGCGTCAAAAAAGCATGAAAGAGCTGCCAGATCTGCATCGATCGCACCAAGTCTAAGTGTGGCAAAATGGCTATCTCTTTCTAGGCGCTTTTCAAAGATCTCGTCCCAGACATGTTTAGGCAAATGGGCTTCGCATCCATGTCTGACTGCTTGATAGATACCTTCAAGACCTTCCAGGGTTGCAGGGCGCTCCTCTGCATTGCTTATAAGAGTTTCGTAGAGCCGCTGATGTGCTGCCCTCCAAGCGTTGGGGTGGCCAGTGCGAACAAGGCGGGCGAAATACTCACGGAGAAGTGGATGTGCATCGAGTGACAACAATGCGCCAGCTCTGTCCCGATTTGCAGCAAGTAGCTTAACCTCCTCCAGCCGAGTAAGGATTATATTCCACTGTGCTTCGGTCGCACCGACAAGAATCTCGGTTAGGCCGGGAATGACGGGAGCCCGCTTCAGCGCCTCGATGCATTCTGCGGAGGCTGGCCGGTCGAACAGTCCGAGGAGGCGAAGCACGGCGACGGCGCGTTGGCCGTTTTCTCCTTCGCTCTCGAACCATTTTACGTAGGCATCCATAACGCGGAAGGCATGGCCTCCTTGCGCTTCGAGGTCGGCTTCCTCTAGCTTAAGTAAGTCGCGCTTCCGAATGTCTCCGGCATAGGCGTCGCGCTTGGCGCCGGAGAAGCGAGAGCACCACCAAACAAGCGCCGAAGATTAAGAACAGAACGTCAAGACCAAGGCGGGTTAAAAACTCCGCCAATTCATTCTTCACTGCTGCAGCGTCTTCTCGAGTGCCAACACCTCGAATACCTCGTACGAGCGAACCCGAGGTTTGGACGAAGAGATATTGCGAGGGGGAACTGTTTTTTATAAGGGAGGCACAGTAGTTGCCACCGGAGAAGGAGCCACAATCTTTAACTTCTGCTAGCCGCTCGAATTCTCCAAGAAGTGCTCTTTCGGTTGACGGCAGCTCGCGTGGATTAGCTTCTGGAAAAGGCAAACCAAACCCGATGACGTTCAGGGGTTCCCATTGAAGGTACCATGGTTCGCCGGAGAGCGAAAAGTGAATGAGGAGCCTTCCCTCGTGGGTCTGTTGGCGATAGGCGCGCCGCGCCACCTCAATAACAAATGGCCGACGCGCCTTGTGTACAATCCAATCCGCAGCTTTTTCGTGTAGCAATCTTGCGGCCCCTGGTGCGTCCCGGATCGAGCTGAGCAGATTCAGCTGCGGCTCTCCTTCGGCGAGCACATAGTGGGCTTGTGAGGCCGCCTTCTTGAAACTTTTCAAGAGGAAGCGAATCTCTGGCAACCGGCCACCTCGGAGGTCGGGCACATACTGTGCTGCAAGAACAAGGCTTCCCAGAAAAGAGGTGAAGCCAAGGAAGAGGGCTGCGCCAGTTCTACGAGAGAGCTCTGGTGGAGGCCGTCCGGAAGAGGAGATTCGTGTCGGGAGAGTCATTGGCCGAGAAGGTGTTGCTGCGCGACTTGATAATGCCCGAGCTGCTAAGGTGGCACTTGAGACTCAGTCCAGCTCCGGATTGTCGAGTCCTGTAGGTCTGACCTCGGGCGTTCAACGAGTTGGTAGAAGAGTAGGCCAGATGTCTACTCTTCTTCAAGCACTGGAATTATGATATGGTAGGAGTAGATTTCCGTCAATGGAACAAGGACCTGGGAGCGCTGAGAGCCAAGAGACGCGATAGTCGTTACGATCTGGCTCCAATCTCAGGCGGATGGCCGCACCCGGTTCGTGACCTTGAAGCCTCGGGAAGGAGAAGAAGCCATGAGCCTGCCTCTACCAGCACGTTACCCTCAAGCGCGACCTACCCGAGTATGAGCTCAGACAGGGCGACGTGGCGGTCCTGGTCGACTACGTCCAGCACCCTCAGAGGCGAGCAGGGCTGCGTTCTGGAGGTCTTCAATGCGGTGGGGGAGTCGATCGCCGTCGTAGTCGTTCCGGAATCGGACATTGAAGAGCTCCGCGCCGACGAAGTCCTCGCCGTTCGTCCTCTGGCGCGTGCTGACTGAGTCGCCTGGGGTAAAATGGCTATATGAGACGAGCTGAGACCCTACTGCAAGAGGCGCTCAGGTTGCTCGACGGCGAAAGGGCCGAAATCGCGGGCGCCCTTGTAGAGAGCTTGGAGCCCGCGCCGGAAGCGGAGACGGCGTGACGTCAGGAGGTCGCGGATCGGGTAGCCGCAATGGAAGCCGGGGGAGTGGCGACGACGCCTTGGGAGGAGATCCGAGATCGGTTCCTGGCGAGGCTGAGTGAGCGGCAATAATAGCACAATCATGATTGTCAGCATTATTCAATAGATTGACCCGAACGGACGATCTCGTCGAGATGGATTAAGGGACCGGCGTCACAGACGACTTCGGGAGGGCTCAATCCTTCCCGCGGAGGGCGATGCGAGTCGAGGAATCGCCGTAGGGCGTCGTGGATCACCTCGTCCAGGCTGTGGAACCAGCCGGCATCGACCAGAGACTGCATCTCCGCGAGAAGCCGGACTGGCACTTCGGTCTGGAGAGTCGTGAATTCCAGTTTGGTGGCCATGGGATTCGCTCGCGTCTCCGCCGCCGGCGTGCAGGTGGCCGACGGCGCCTTCATCACGAGAATCTAGCCCTAGCCGAGCCCCATGTCCTCGAGAGATTTTGCCGACAGCACCCTCCGCGTTAGCCTTTCCAGCTCCGCGGCAGAGTCAATCTCCTCCACTCGGCTCCGAACCTTCTTGGGCAACCGGCCAAAGCGCTCGGTCATCAGGTTGAGGAGGGCTCTCCGCAGACCCAGAACCTCACCTTCCCGCCGGCCCTTCTGCATGGCCTGTGTGAACATCCTGGTCAAGTTCTCTTCCAGCATAGAAGGCTCCTCGAGGTTCACCCCTTCCGGAATTATAGCCCTCGGGACGGTCCTACGGACCACACCGAGGAAATATGCATCGATGACCCGCCGGAGATCCGAATCTCCTGGTGGCAGCCGGTCCCTGAGCCGGCGGTAAAGGTCCGGCAGAGCTTCTCCCACCTCATTCGTCTCGATCTGGAAGAAGGCGGCGGTCGGATTGTCCTCCAGCTCGGGGCGGTCCAGATCGAGACGGCGCTGGTCGAGGAGGAGGTAAGTCAGCCGGGGCAGATACCGCCTGAGGTCCTTGGGGACCGGCGCGAAGTGCGTTTCCAGGCGGAGCGGTGCGCGCCAGCGGTCTCTACCGTTGTGAAGGACCAGCGGGAGCACGGCGGGGAAGCGGTCTCCCGGTTTCAAGGACTCCTTGCGGATGATCTCCTCGAGCAGCAAGCCGACGTAGGTCAGCAGCCGCACGGCCATGAAGGGGTCGGAGGCGGATTGGAACTCCAGTAGCAGGTAGACATAGATCCAGCCGTCTTTATCGCCGCGGAGCCGCAGGCGCCAGATGAGGTCGCTGTGTCGCTCGCGCAGGTCGGCGGAGACGAAGCTGTTGCCGACCCGTTCGAGGGTGGAGAAGTCGAGGCGTTCGATCCAGTCACCATGGACGAATCCTCGCAGCAGCCCCTTGACCATGGTGCGCTGGGAGAAGATCGCCTTGTAGCTGGGATCGTGCCTCGGCGGCGTCTTCCGGCCGGCGGGATAGGGCTTCGTCACGCCCTATATAAACGGAAAATCGCCGTTTATCTGACAACTTTCTTGCAAAGGTCTGCTGGATATGGGTTTGCGCCCGTCGTTCAGAGCTACTTCCCCGCCGGAGGCAGCGGCTTGACGCAGAGGGCCTGGTCCGCGGTGGCCGGTGTGGCGCAGGGCGCGAGGAACGGCGACCAGTCCGCGGGGTTGAGCGCGACCATTGCGCCTTGCCAGGTGCCGTGGGCGTCCCGCGTCAGCTCCAGATAGCCGAATTGCGCCACCGAGAACCCGGCGGCCGGCGCGCCGTCCACCGTCTGGGCGAAGGCGCCGGTCGGCGGTCCGGTATCCTCGGCCACGCCGCTGTTGCCCACCACCAGCGTCGGCGGGCGGCGGGACGGAGCGGCGAAGGAGAAGGCTTCGAAGCGGTGCATGTGGCCGGCGACGATCTGGTCGAGAAGGGGGAGGAGGGCTGCGCCGGCCTCGCCGCGCAGAGCGCATTGCAGCGTCTGGTTGAGCTCTCCGTAGGGAACCGCGGGGCCGCTCTGCGGCTGGCCATCGCAGCCGTAGAGGGTCTCCGCCGCGTCCGCGACTCCCCAGATCGGCCGGTGGCTCAGCAGCCAGGCAGTCTTCTTTCCATCGGGGCCGCGGAGCCGCTTCGCCGCCGCGAGGAGCTGGCGCTCGTAGACCTCGGTCAAGCCGGGCAACTGGTCGCAGGCGTTGGCGGAATCGATCACCACCAGATCGAGGCCGGCGAGATGGAGCACTTGGGGCTCGATGAGCTGGAGATGCGGGAGCGCCGGTCCCTCGCCGTCCTGCGACGGACAGGCGAGCTGCCGGCCGCCGCCCTCGGGCAGGTCCGAGCTGGCGTCGAGAAAGTAGAACCAGCCCGGGCCCGCGTGGCTGCACAGCTCGTGGTTGCCGCGCGCGAAGACCCAGGGAGCCGCGGTCAGCAGGTCGCCGGCCGGCTGGAAGAAGTCCAGCCACCAGGCCTCCCAGGTGTCGGCGTCCGGATTGCCCGTGCTGTTCTGGCTGAGGTAGGGACCCGGGAGCCCGCACTTCTCCGAGGGCTCCGCGCCATCGCCGGCATCGTAGTACCAGTTCTGGACCTGCTGGCCGCCGACCGTGGCCGTGAAGCCGCTCGGCGTGCCACGGTAGTTGTAGTCGCCCACGTGGAGGACGAGGTCCGGCCGGCTGGCGGCGGCGGCCCGGGCCAGGACCGGGAACGGCCATTGCGGATCGTCCAGCCCGCAGCCTTGCTGGTCCTTCGGCTTGCAGCCCGAATCGCCGAAGACCGCGATGCGGGAGGGCCTCAAGGCCACCACGGGGAGCTGCGGGCCGCCCTCAACCGTAAGGGAGCGCCCGATGGGGTAAGCGGCCTCGCAGACCTTGACTGTGAACCCATGAGGATTGCGGCGCGGCGTCGTTGCGATCCGTTCACTCCCGGTGCCGACCAGCGCCGGACATTCCCGGCCGGGATCGACGATTACGCGAGCAAAGGCGACAGGGATCCCGGAAGGAGACTCCGCCAGCAGCACATAGGCGGCATACACCGCCGGCCGCGCCGTTCCTGGCTCCGCGCCCAGCGAGACGCAGGCCAGCAAAACCAGGGCGAGAGCGGCCAAAAAGGCTCCGCGGAGGATGGGCGAGAATCGTCTTCTCATGGCGAGGCTTCTCCTCATATCCCTTCCCGAACAATTCCTGCGCCGAGTTTACCGCGGCGGCGGCAAATAAGTTGCATGCTTGCCGGACAACAGGGAGGTGTGCGCATGGCCAAGAAGAAAGCGAGCGGGAGAGGAAGCACGGCAAGGAGTGCAGACAGCGGGAAGGATGAGGCGGCCGTCACGCGGGAGCGCCTGGTCGAGCTCCTCAACGAGGACCTGGCGCGCGAATACCAGGCCATCATTTCGTATGTCGTCTACAGCCAGATGCTGAAGGGCGCTCCCTACATGGCGATCGCCGCCGAGCTCGAGAAGCACGCCGCCCAGGAGCTCGCGCACGCGCTCATCATCGCCAAGCAGATCGACTATTTCGGCGGCGAGCCGGCGACGACCCCGAAACCGGTGCGCACTTCCGACAAGGCCGAGGAGATGCTGCGCTTCGACCTCGACAACGAGAACGAGACGGTGCGCAACTACCGCCAGCGCGTGCGCCAGGCCGAGGCGCTGGGCGAGTTCGCCCTGGCCGAGGATCTGCGCGAGATCATCCTTCAGGAGCAGGAGCACCAGATCGATCTGGCGACGGCGCTCGGGATCGACGTCCCCAAGGAAGGGCTGGGCCGGGAGTCGCCGCGGTAGGCCCCTAGCCGCCGCACGTTTCATCGAGCGGGTTCAAGGATCTCCGCCGCTACGACCTCACATTCGCCAATTCGGTCTTGGTCTGGCACCCAAGCCCGTTTTGCGGTACATTACGCCTATGGCCCGCCGAAAGCGTAATATCCCGCCCGAGATCGCCCATGTCCTCGCCCGATTGAAGCTCGCCATCCAGGCTCTGGGATACTCCATGCGCGACATCGAGCCCCGCCTGAAGGTCAGCGACGGCTACCTGAGCCGCGTCTTCCTCGGCGCCATCGAGCTCAAGATGGAGCACGTCGTCGGCATCGCCAAAGCCCTGGGGATGGCTCCCGAGGAGCTTATGGGCTTCGTCTATCCGACGCCGAAAGAGCCGATCAGCCCCTCCGCCTATGCGCTCTGGCGGCGGGTGGGAGGCGTGCCTCCCGTGGCGCCGGGCTTCGGTCCGAAGCCGGCACCGGCGCCAGCCCCGGCGCCGGAACAGAAGAGCGCCGTCACGGAGGCTGACGCCGAGCGCCTGCTCCGCCAGGCCCTCGGCCGCGTCTTCGGCGACCTCGCGAGCAGCCTCGGCAAGCAGGCCACGGAGGCCGGCGAGACCCCGGCCGCTCCGCCGGAGAGATCTCAGGGTTGAAGCCGGCGCCAGCCGTCCCGCCTCCCAGCGGCCGGCGCCGTAAGTTTCAGTTGTCAAAGAGCCAAAACCGCTTGTTCTTATCGTCACAAGTGAGCGCTTGACGCCTCTATCCAGCCTAAAAGCAGTCTCCGTAGCCGTATACGCCTTCGATGAGGGCTTGACGGCTAGAATTTCCAGCCTATAATACTACATTGTAGCTGTAAACGCAGTAGATATCTCGCAGGGATGTGGCGGATCTGGCAGTCCGCCGGAAAGGAGGTGAAAGGGCTCGCGGTCGAGCTCGAAGCCGTAGATGGACCAACCCGGCTGCAGGTGCCTCGGGGGCGTGCCCCGGAGCGCTGGCGGACCGGACCCCGGCCCAGGGAGGCCGAGGCAACAACCCCAAGCAGTTTGTGCAGAAAGGAGAAGGACCAATGTCGAAGGAAACGACACAGAAGGGCAAGCTGGGGGATCTCCAGCGGCTTCTGTCCTCGTTGACCGCCAACGCTGCCGAGCTCCCGCATCTGGAGGCGACCCGCCTCCGGTTCGCGGAGCTGCTGACCCAGGCGCAGGAGGCTTTCGACCGGCAAGGCGTCCACAAGGCCGCCAAGCAGGAAGCGAGCCGCGAGCTCCGGACCGCTATCACCGAGAGTGAGCGGTTGGAGACCATCCTGCTTCTCGGCGTCAAGCAGCACTTCGGTATCCGGGCGGAGAAGCTCGCCGAGTTTGGTCTGCAGCCGTTCCGCGGCCTCAAGACCAAGCCGGCCGACGAGGAGCCCAAGCCGTCCACCCCCGAGCCGGCGGATTCCAAGCCGCCGGCGCCTGCCGAAACCACCGGCAAGTAACCTTCGGATTCTCTTCGGGGGGCGTGCTCCGCACGTCCCCCTCTTTTTATCTATCTGAGGAGCCGAGCGAACGTGATGAGCCGAGATCGCGACAGAGTCTCTGGACCTTGCGGCATATCCTTCGACATCGTCTCGAGATGGCGCGATGTTGCCGCAAAGTGGAGCGGCATCGCGGCGAATCTTTGGATGTCGTTGCGGCGCGCCGCGATCTCGAGTCCGCGCGGGCGGATACGCGGCGATGTGCGGAGACTTTGCCGCAAGGCCTGCTCATCTTGCGGCGTATCCCTGGAAGCAGCGGCAACGTCTCGCGACATTCTCGCGGCGTCTCCGGATCTCCGCCGTCATGAGCTCATGTCATCCCGAGATGAGCCCGCATCGGCGCAGATCTGCGGACTGGCTGACAAGGTCCCGAGACTTTCCGAGAACATCCGCGGATCTCCGCCGAGATGGGTCCGTTCGTTGAGGAGACGGGCCGGCACCGTCGCAGATCTCCAGACGTTCGGCCGATGTCTCGGGACGTCCTGAGAACGTCCGCAGATCCGCGCCGATGCGAGCTCATCTCCTGAGCGCATGGGCCGGTATCGCCGCGGATCCCGAGAGATCGCGGCAAAGTCCCGAGACGTTGCGGCAACTCGCGTTCTTTGACAACTGAATCAAGCGGAAGAGGTCCTCGACCGAGGGCCTCTTCCGACGCCACCAGTGGTCTGCAAAGGCAGGTAAGTTGCATGCCGGACCGCAAGGAGGTGTACCCATGGCCGAGAAGAAATCGAGCGGGAGGAAGTACAGCAAGAAGGCGGGCAAGACGGTCGAGAGCGCGATGCGCAGGAAGAAGAAGGGCACGCTGCGTTCAAGCTCGGGAAAGAAGGTCACGAGCCGCAAGCAAGCGATCGCCATCGGGCTCTCAGAAGCGCGCGAGAAGGGGGCCAAGGTCCCGAAGAAGAAGACGGGCGCGAAGAAGAGCAGCGCGAAGAAGAGCTCGAAGAAGAGCTGAGCGTCTTACCGGCAAGACCAGGACGTCAAAGTCTACGGAGGGAACTCGCGACCGGGTCCGTCTAGTCAGACAGCACGGCCGCTCCTGAATCCTCGGCTGCATCGAGGCTCTGGCAGAGCAACCTCGCAGAGCACGGCGGGCCGCTTGACGCCGGCTGAGGAGAAAGCTATACTTCCTAAATTCTTATAGAACAAATGATATAAGCCGTGCTTCGGGTTCGGGGACCGGTTGATGGGTAATTTAACCTGTACAGAGATAGGGAGGTGCAGTTGCCATGGCTCCAAACTTGGAAAAGCCCGCTAAGCAGATGGTGGAAATCTTGTGGCGCGCGTCAAAAGGAGAGTCGCCGGAGCTGTTCACTGGTGATCCAGGGGGTTTATCTCCGAACAAGCGCCTGATGTTGGCAGTGATCGAGTTGCCTGTGAAACGGGCTCAACGGGGATGCATTGGTCGTACAATGTTGGAAGTATCGTCGCGCTACTGAAAATTGCGCACAAGAAGGGAGACGCAGGGTTGGCCGATAAAGCCAAAACCATCATACTCAATGAGATAGGATTAGATCGCCCCTTCGTCTGGAAAGGAAGTGTACATGTCCCTGGACCCAGGGTAGAGGAAAAGCCGGTGGATGGATACAGGGACGTGTTCTATAGGTTGGCTACTGGCGAGAAGGTCAAGAAAAAGGATGAGTACTGGAATCAAGTAGAGAGCATAGCGGTGACAACACTCAGAGATTTGATTAACGATGGTGTTTGGGACGATGAGATGCAGAGCAGAGCCAGGAGCGCGCCCATGCCGAATTTGTACCTGCCGATAAAAACAAAGCAACTTGGCGATGGCGGCTTTATTGCTTGGATTGAGAAGAGCACTAAATCTGAAGCAACCTCCAAGCTCAAGGAAGGTATCTGTGACTGGGTTCGATGCGGGGATGGCGCAGGAGAAGACGGAGTCAGTTGGGGATCCAACTTTGAAAAGCCTGTGCCGGAAGATTAAAGACAGCGAAGAGGCCGGCACCTCTCCAATAGAGGACTGCGAAGCCGTTGGCGCCTCTCCTGGACGCTTCAGGGGTCGAAGCCGAGCTTGTCGGCCAGCCCGTCGAGTCTGAGCAACTGCTCTTCCGGCGTCACCGCCGGCAGCTCGTAGTAGCGGACCACACCGCTCCCCGTCTGCTCGATCCACACCTCGATGCGTGAGGTCGAGAACTTGACCAGCGTCGGCCACAGCTTGCCATTGGGCTTGGGGCCGACCACCCGTACGAACAGCTCGGCGCGGTCGGGCACCGCTCCGGCGATGCAGAGGGTCTCGCCGATGCACGGCGTCACCGATTGGCCGGCGATGCCGCCGCTGAGGGCAAACCGCGCCTTGACCTGGAAACCGGGGAGCTCCGACGTGGTCAACCACGGGCCGGCAGGGGGCGGCGGGTCGGCTACGGGGACGGTGGAGAGGAACAACGCGTCGCCGCCGTCGGCGAAGGCAACGGTGAAGGCCAGGTGCGGCGAGTCGAAGCCCCCTTGGGAGAGGTCGATTTCGCTGATCACCCGACCATCGAGGACGCCGCCCTGCTCGGCGACCAACGTCAGCGCCTCGCCGTCGGCAACGAACAGCCCCTCCTTGCTTGGCTGGCCTGGTGGATTCCGGAAGCCCATGAACGCGACGCGGCCCTTCGAGGTCGCCACGCGGTTGGCGAAGCCGGCGAAGTTCTGGCCGGAGCCGGGATAGGGTGTCTGTCGCGAGGCGACGAGGCGCAGCGTCCCGTCGTGGAGGTAGACGGCGGTTTTACCGCCGCCGGCCGACGCCGTGAAGGCCACCGCCCGCGCGTCGTAGCCGAACGAGTTGAAGCTCTCGAAGGGCGTCCCGGAGTGCGGCGCGACCGTCGACAGATCGGCAACCGCCTGCAATCCCGCCCCCAGGTTCCGGTAGATCCCGTCATCCCAGCTACTGCCGGGGTGGGGCCTGGTGAAAGCGAAGCCGGAAGCGTCCATGCCTATCTCGCCTACCAGCTCGAAGTTGCCGCTGCCGCCGGGAATCGGGGTCGCGGCGTCGACCACTCTGGTCACCGCGCCGCCGGCGGCCCGATAGAGACCATCCTGGCTCCGGACCTCGGGGGCGTCGTGGGTACCTCCGAACAGCACCTCCCCGTGATCCACCGCGACGTCGTCGAAGCCCACGAAGCGGTTCGGCTCGCCGCCCGGGATGGTGGTAGTCTGATCGGCGATCACCTGAAAGCCGCCGTCATCGTAGCGATAGACGCCGGCGCCCAGCGAATCGAGGTCTTCGCTGACGAAGACGAGCATTCCCTCGTCGAGCGCCACGCGCCAAAAGCTCTCCCTCCCGAAAGGGACGCCGGTACCCGGCCGGGTGGTGCGGCTGTCGGCGACCACCTGCAGCGATCCCCCGCGGCGGAGATAGACACCGTCGCGGGACTCACCCAGCTCGCTCGACGAGCCGATGAAGGCGATGTCGTCGCCGTCGACGGCCACCTCGAAGAACGGTCGGAAGCTCTCCCAGGACGCGCCTGGCGCTCCCGGCACCGGATCGTGGCTATCGACGATCTTCTCCGGCGCCGGCTGCGCTCCCAGGCCCGTCGAGCCGAGGCAGACGATCAGGGCGGCAGCCGCGAGCGTGGTCCGAGCAAGTGCAAGGGTGTCTGACATGGGAGTCTCCTTAAGTCTCGAACCTTAAATGCGCAATCCGCCGAAAACGTTTCGAGTCCTCAGGAGAACGCGGTGGCACTCCTTGCTGTCCGGTGGGGCTGTCCGCCTTAGGGCTCCCCTTCGTACAGCGCCTCCGTCGCCAGCGTCTGCGGGCCGTGCTCATCGCACATGGCGTACTTCGCCGGGTACATGGAGACTCCGGCGTGCTCGCCCTTGGCGTTGAGGACGTAGAAGTTGAGGCCGAAGCCCGGCAGGCCGCGGTCGTTGAGGAGGCGCTTCTCGACGGTGTTGGCGGCGACGCGCTTGAGGGCTTCCATGCCGGCGTCCTTGGGATGGGCGCCGCGGCGCATGGCCTCGACGATCAGGTGGGAGGAGAGGTTGTAGAGGTTGGCCTCGCCGCGGCCGGTGGAGCCCGCGGCGCCGACGTCGCCGTCCACGTAGAGGCCGGCGCCGAGGATGGGCGAGTCGCCCACGCGGCCGGGGATCTTCCAGGCGAGGCCGCTCGTCGTGGTCACGCCGCAGATCTCGCCCTTGGCGTTGACGCCGTCGCAGTTGATGGTGCCCCAGAGGTGGCGGATGTCGATGAGCCCTTCGCGCGCCATCTGCACGCCGGCGCGGTAGCCGGCCTCGGCGCGCTCTTTGGGATCTAGATAGTGGTCGGGGTCCGTGCGGCGCTTCCATTCGAGCCAGAGGCCGCGCGACTTCTCGGTGTTGAGGTCATCCTCGATCTTGAACCCCATGTTGCGGGCGAACTCCTGCGCGCCTTTGCCGACCAGCAGATGGTGGTCTGTCTGCTCCATGACCGCCCTGGCGACGAGCGACGGGGTGCGCACGCCTTCGAGCGAGGCCACGGCGCCGGCCCGCTTCTTCGGCCCGTGCATGCAGGAGGAGTCGAGCTGGACGACGCCCTCGGCATTGGGCAGGCCGCCGTAGCCGACGCTGTCGTCCTCGGGATCGAGCTCGACGATGTTGACGCCGGCGATCAAGGCGTCGAGCACGTCCGCCCCTTGCGTGATCATCAGGAAAGCCTTCTGCACGCAGGTGACGTCGCCGCCGTTTTTATAGATGTTGCCGTTGGCGGAGGAGATCACCACCGGTTTGGCGCCGTTTGAGGTTTTCACGGCCGGAGCCTGTGCGAACACCTGCGGCGAGGTCAAGGCCATGCCGGCGGCGGCGCCGGCTCCGGCGCGGATGAAGTCACGGCGGTTGAGGTGGTCACGCATGAGTTTTTCCCTCCTGAAAGGACAGCAAGGACTTCAAGGACAGCAAGGACGAGAGAACGTGTCTTTGTAGTCCTTGGCGTCCTTGTTGTCCCTTGGCCTTCTCACTCCGTGTACATCCGAATCACGCGCTCGATCGCTCTCGCGCAGACCGCACAGAAAGACTTCGGATTGCGGCTGAACATAATGCAGTCCACCTCGGGACGGTAGAGCCCCTTGGCCTCGTAGGAGGCACCCTGGAAGGCGCCTACCTTGCCGAAGTACTTCTCGGCGCGGAGCATCGGCGTGGTCTTCTCGCGCACTTCGCGGAAGAGCGCTTCCATCTCCTCCTCGGGAGCGTTCTTCGCCCGCAGCTCCCGCCGCCGCTTCTCGAAATCGAGCATGACCTTGTCGAAGGCCTCCTGGTTCCAGGGCGTGGGGAGCGGCGTTCCCGGCGTCACGAGGTCTCCCCACTTGAGGTGCGCGGCGTCGAGGAGAGCGGTCACGTTCGGGTCCCAGGGCTCGCTGCCGGGCGGGTTGAACGTCTCGTAGGCCACCTGCGAGGTGTAGTACTCGTCGCCGAGGCCGGCGAAGGAGTGGCCGAACTCGTGCACCACGAGGTAGGCCGACTCGGCGCTGTCCACGGCGGCGGTGTTCCACAGGTTGTAGATGCCGCCGCCCCCGTACTTGCGGCTGTTCGAGAGCAGGATGAGGGCGTCGTAAGGGGCCTGCGCCGCCGCCTCGCGCACCGCCTCGTCGGCGAAGGTGAGCAGGTAGCGCTCGGAGTCGAAGGCGTTGTAGGCGAGGCCGAGCGGCGTCTTGCGCCAGGTGGCGGTGCGCGGATCGGTGACGCCGGAGGCGGGGGAGGGCAGATCGATCGCCCGCACGTTGAAGTCCTGGCGGTGGCTCTTGAACGGCTCGATGGCGAAGAGGGCGTCGGCCAGGCGGCGGACGTCGGCGCGGAACTTCGGCATCTCGGAGGCGGCGTAGCCGTCGCCGAGGAACAGCAGGTCCACCTTGACGGCCGGCGGTCCGTTCTCGAACACCGCCCAGACCGTTCCCACGCTCGAGACGGGCGAGCGGTCCACGAAGCGGCTCGCCGGATCGATCGCGGTGGAGAAGATCTCGTGGAAGGAGCCGTCGGCGGCGCGCTTCTTGAGCACGAGCTGCGCCTTGCCGCGCGTCTCCGGGAAGCGCACCGACTCGCGGAGGGTGCGCCAGGTGCCGGCCGCGGCCTCGCCGGTGGTCTCCCACTCGCCGTAGATGCTGGAGAAGCCGCGCGACCAGACCGCCTGGTTGGTCGCCGGATCGATCACCTCGAACAGGTACTTGCCGAGGTTGGAGTCGTCGAGCAGGCGGACGCGGCTGCCCGGCCACTCGCCCTCCAGGCGCACGCCGGCGAGACTGACGTGCTCCTCCTTGGCGGTGCCGCTGTGGAAGTAGTCGCAGCGCAGGGTGCGGCCGGTGAAGCGGGCGTCGAAACCAGGCGCCGTAGATATCGCGGTGGCGAGGAAGAGCCCGAGTAGGCGGATAGGTATGGAGTCCTCCAGATGGCTATAGCATTGTCACCGAGGGTCAGAAGAGATGGCAGTTTCGTTTCAGAACTTGCGCTGTTGTAGTCTGGTCCGACCGCTCAGGTCTGTTTCTGACGAACAGCTTCGACAATGCCCTGAAGGAGGGACATGATGCAGAATGCAAAGAGAGGAACTGCCAAAATATAGGAGAGTAGCAGACCAACCTCCCGCCTCCAGATCGATGTCGAGGTCCAGATCTCTTCGACTTCACCAATGTGATCGTTGATCCAATCCCTACATGATCGATCCATATGAGTCTGCATGTACTCAGCTCCGTGAGGCGTGAGATCGGAGCCTGTCACGACTTTTGTTCCGGCGTAACTGCAGGTCCAGGAATCCAACAAGTTTAGATAGAGATAGTAGGCCCCGAATGCCAGAAATAGCAAAACGACAGCCCAGATCATCCAGAATCGAGGCGACCGTCTAGGCCGCGATCGGCGCGTCGCCACGAAGACGAGTCCAATCAAAACTGCGAGAACGAGCTGCACCAACCGAGAGAGATTCTCTACACTTATAGATCCGCCGACGATCCGCCCTTCAAACTGAGGCGGCAGCAGGAAACCTGCAATGATACCGCCAAGCCAGATGACCCCTTGGAGCAAAGCTGCCCAGGCGGCCTGAAGACCTGCGAGGAACCCTGATAGGGGATTGGAAGATTGATTGTTAGTGTGCTCGGACATGACGGTTCATCAAGGCTCAAGGTGCATCTATATCGATGTCGTGAGAAGTTTTTCCTTGACCGATGGGAAACCGTTGTCGATTTCCATTCGTGCCATTGGCCGCATTTCTGGCCCAGATCAGATAGTTGCCCGGGGCAAGCTGGTTACCAGTGGGACTGCTGTACTTTTCAAAACGCAGATCATGACTACCGTCTCCGAATGCGGCAGGGGCATACCAAACCTCATAGCCGCTAACCTCTTGTCCCTGCTTTCTGGTGTGTACGGTGACATCGACCGACTTGAAAGCCGCCGAACTCATCCGTTGTGCGTGCTCGGCTTTTGTCCGAAGGTCGGCGCTTACTAGCATCAAGCGCTGGAATCCACTCTCTGTCTTCGCTTCTCCAAGGCTAAGGCTTCCCAGCATATCCTTGCTCAGGACCAGACTTTTGCGATAGTCCTCAGATAGATTCTGGGATGCGCTGAGAGTTTGCAAATATTTTACGTCATCACTGCTCTGCTGGAGAAGTAGTCTTGCTTGGATAATTCGAGTGTCCTCAAGAGAGCTTGCAGACTTTCCCAAAGACACATCTGTTGATCTCCTCGTTTTCTCCACTTTTGTGCCAAGCACATCCTCGTCTTCTCCCTTTGTCTTTGCCGCTGTGCTTTTGCCAAGCCGGGATGGCGAAATTCTCTCCATGCAAGCTTGTATTTGGGTCTGGAGCTCATCAAGCGAGGCTTCTCCGGCGAGAGCCAGGGACGACAGACCAGTCGCAGTCACGAGGAGGAACCAGGGCAGCATCTTTCTCATCGTCGACTTCTCCAGGATCTAGAGGCCTCATCTTGGGTGTTGTGTAAGGATACCATAATTGTGCAAGGAAGAGATAGCTACAGGCGCCTTGGATGCATAGCTCCGTTCATCCCGCCCTGCTTCCTCTGGACGCCCGCCCTGCCCGTCACGGCCCGACCGGTTCGACGGCGGTGACGAAGTACTCGCTCTCGCCGAAGCAGGAGGTGGGGATGCCCTTGTGCTGCTCGTAGTGCAGGCGCACGCGCCGGCCGAGGGTCTGGTTGACGCGGGCGGCCACGGCGTCGTCGCGCACGGAGAAGCTGAAGATCTCCGGCATGGCCCCGGGGAGGTTGACCATCGCCAGCTCGCCTTCCCAGGTCTTGCAGAGCCACCCCTTGTGGGAGAACTTCTGCACGAAGCCGGCGCGCTCGCCTTCGGAGTAGTTGAAGGTGAGGGCGAGCCAGACGTAGAGCACGAAGAGCAGAACGGCAACGAGCAGGACGGCGAGAAGGATGAGGCCGGGCCTGCGCCGCCGGCGCGGCGGTGGGGTCGAGGCCGGGGCTTGGACGGGTTCGGCCATGGCGGTCTCCTCTTGGCGCGGAGAATTGCAGAGGACCGCGGGACTGTCAACGACCGCTGCCCTCGATCTCCACCACCTCGCCGTCGGGTTTGACCTTGCCTCGATAGGTGCGGCCCTCCTCGAAGCTCCTCCAGGCCTGCTCGTTCGGCGCCTTGTAGCGGACGGGATTTCCCTTGGCGTCGCGGAAGAGAACTTCAAAGGTTTCCTGACGGCCGCCCTCGCGCTCCTTCGCCGCGAGCCGGGGATCGGGCCAGACGGGTGAGCGGTCCTGGCCCTCGGCTTTGGCCTCGCGGTCCGGGAGCCACTTCTCGATCTGGTAGCGGTAGCGCCGGCGATAGACCGGCTGGTCGCGGTAGACCGGCTCCTCGTAGGTCTCCTCGTGGGAGCGGTCTTCGTAGACGGGGCGGTCCTCGTAGACGTCCTCGAAATAGCCGTTGCCGAGGTCTCGCGTGCCGACCTTGACCCGCTCGGTTCCCGTCTGCACCCGCTCGCTGACGGTGCGGGTCTTGGTGCGGGTGCCGATCTGGATGTGGTCGACGTGGTGGACTTCGTTGCTGCCGCCGCCGAGGAGGCTGGCGCCGCTCGGGACCTCGCCCTCCCATGCCTGCTCGCTGACCGGCCGCAGCTCCTCGACGGCGATCGTCCGCTGCCAGTGGAAGCCGGAGACCGTGAGGTCCTGCTTCTTGGGCGTGCCGAGGTAGAGGAAGAGCCCGGCCAGGAGGAGGAGGCCCAGGCAGCCGAGACCGCAGCCTTTCTTCCACCGGGAGCTCAGCGGTTTGGCGGGAGGCGCCGGCGCGGCGGGCGGTGCCGCGCCGGGCCGGTGCTCGACGATCTCGCGGGTCTTGGTGCCGTCGCGCGACGCGCCGCAGCCGGAGCAGAAGGCGTGATCGGCCGGATTGTCCGCTCCGCAGTAGGCGCAGATCCAGTCGGGACCCGCCTGGGCCCGCCGCAGCGCCGCCGCCTCTTTCACCTCGGCGGCGTCGTCCGGCAGGTAGAACTTCACCTCGGGACCGCGCGGCGCGCCGCAGCCGCCGCAAAACTTCTCGGGTCCGCGGTTTCCCTTGCGGCCGCAGACGGGGCAATCCCAGGCGCCTTCTCGAATGGCCACGGAGGTCTCCGGAGTGCAGGTCCGGGGGGATCCTATCAAGGGAATACAGGGCTCGTTGCCAGCCGGGCCGGTCTACGCTTCGAAGCCTCACCCCCTGTCCCCCTCTCCCTGACGGGCGAGGGGGGACGCCTACGAAAGGGTTGGCCGAAAAAGGTAGCCTCCTATGGGGCAATACCCGCTGTGATACGTCCCCCCTCGCCCGTCAGGGAGAGGGGGACAGGGGGTGAGGCTTCGGAGCGCAGACCGTTCCGAACTATTCTCTACCCCATGAGCCACGCCGACCTCAACCAGCCGCCGCCGTTCGAGGGGGTGAACCTCTTCGAGGTGGATCGGCCGCTCGGCGAGGCGCTGCGGCGCGAGGGCGGGGCGTGGGCGGAGGAGAGGGCGCGGGCGTTCGGCGATCTCGTGGGCCGCCGGGAGACCATCGCCTGGGGGTTCCAGGCCAACGGCAACCCGCCGATGCTGCGCACCCACGACCGGCGGGGCGAGCGCATCGACGAGGTGGAGTTCCATCCCGCGTGGCATGCGTTGATGGAGCTCGGCGTCGAGCACGGTCTCCACGCCCTGCCGTGGCGCGAGCCGCAGCCGGGAGCGCACGTGGCGAGGGCGGCGATGTTCCTGCTGCTGGCCGAGGTGGAGGCGGGCGTGGGTTGCCCCCTCTCGATGACCTACTCCGTCGTGCCCGCCCTGCGCGCGCAGCCGGAGCTGGCCGCGGAGTGGGAGCCGCGCTTCACCTCGACGATCTACGATCCGCGGCCGCTGCCGGCGGCGGAGAAGGCCGGCGCGCTGTGCGGCATGGCGATGACGGAGAAGCAGGGCGGCTCGGACGTGCGCGCGAACACCACCGCGGCGCGTCCGCTCGGCGCCGGCGGTGCGGGAGCGGAGTACGAGCTCAGCGGCCACAAGTGGTTCTGCTCGGCGCCGATGTGCGACGCCTTCCTGGTGCTCGCCCAGGCGCAGGGCGGCCTCTCCTGTTTTCTGCTACCCCGCTTCAAGCCGGGCGGCGAGCGCAACGGCTTCCACCTGCAGCGGCTCAAGGACAAGCTCGGCAACCGCTCGAACGCCTCCAGCGAGGTGGAATTCCACGCCGCCTGGGCGCGCCTCGTCGGCGAGGAGGGACGCGGCGTGCAGACCATCCTCGAGATGGTGAACCACACCCGGCTCGATTGCGTGATCGGCGCCGCCGCGGGCATGCGCTGGGGCACCGCGAGGGCGATCCACCATGCGGCCCACCGGCGGACTTTCGGCAAGCTGCTGATCGATCAGCCGCTGATGCGCAACGTGCTCGCCGATCTCGCCGTCGAGTCCGAGGCCGCGACGGTGGCCATGATGCGCCTGGCCCGCGCCTACGACTCGCCGGCCGACGCGCCGTTCCGCCGTCTCGCCACGGCCGTGCTCAAGTACTGGACCTGCAAGCGCGCGCCGGTGCACGCCGCCGAAGCCCTCGAATGCCTCGGCGGCAACGGCTACGTGGAGGAGTGGGGCCTCGCGCGTCTCTACCGCGAGGCTCCTCTCAACTCGATCTGGGAAGGCTCGGGGAACGTGCAGTGCCTGGACGCGCTGCGGGCGATGCAGAAATCTCCCGAGTCCCTCACCGCTCTTTTCGACGAGATCAACGAGGCGCGCGGCGGCGATGCGCGTCTCGACGGCTACGTGCTCGACCTGCAGAGAGAGATGGGCGATCTGAAGGATCTGGAGACGCGGGCGCGGCGTCTCGTCGAGCGGCTGGCCCTGGCGCTGCAAGCCTCGTTTCTGGTGCGCCACGCCCCCTCCGCCGTAGCGGATGCGTTCTGCGCCAGCCGCCTCGACGGCGACGGCGGACGGGCGTTCGGGACGTTGGCGGCGGGGATGGATTTCGGGGCGATCTTGGAGCGGGCGCTCGTTTTATAGCTGAGGCTGCACCCCCATCGCGCGAAGATTGCCTTCGAACAGCCGCTCCAACTCGGCAAAGTACGCCTGGTTTCCCCACAGGTCCGCTGACAGGCGGTCCACGAAGCTGCCGAGTAGCTCCTCTTCGCGTTGGAAAACTTGATCGTCAGCGGCGAGATCGGTGCTCCGGCGTTTCCTCCGGCGCGGCAGGAAGCGGCGGAAGAGGGCTGCCGCCTGCACGAGCAATGAGAGGGACCGGCGAAAGTCCCGGATGAGGGTTCGGTGGATAGCTCGGTCGTCGATCTGGCCCAGAGCCTTCAGCGCCGCGGCGCGGATCATCCCGGCGCGCTCTTCCGGGGTGGACGAAGCCGGGAAGAGAGCGGATCCCATCCTCAGGGAATGATCGAAGAGGTAGCCGAGGTGCAGAGTCTCGGAGGAACGCCGTACGCTGCGGCGGATGGTGAGGAAGTAGAAGACGGTGCGGAACAGCCAACCCAGGATGGCGCGAGTCCCTTCGCGAAGCACCCAGACGATGCTTCCCAGACAGCCGGGCCAGCCTCCCTCGCCGCCGCCCGCGAGGATCTTCCGCTCCTGGGAAGTGAGCGTGACTCCGGCGTTCCTGGCGACCTCCCACACCATCCGGCGCTGCACCTGGCCCAGCGCCCAGTCGTCCACGAACGGCACCGGGATCAGCGGACAGAGGCCGCCGAGGACGCTGAAGAAGGTCAGCCGGCGAAAGATCGCCTGACGTGGATCCATGTCGATCGGAGTTTATCGTCCAGAGGACGCGAGGAGACGTCCCGCCGTCCCCGTGGCCTGCAGTAGGTATCGTGAACGGGCTGAGACGTCTCTACGGACGCGTTTTTCCCAGCACGGCCTGCGCCGCGTGATATCCGCACATGCCGTGCACGCCTCCCGTGGGCGGCGTGCTCGCCGAGCAGATGAAGACTTTGGGGTCGGGCGTGGCGTACGGCACGAGGCGTGCCACCGGGCGGGTGAAGAGCTGGCCGAGCGTGGCCGCGCCGCCGTTGATGTCTCCTCCAACGCAATTCGGATTGTAGGCCTCGAGCTCGGCCGTGTTCGTGGTGTGGCGGGCGAGCACGAGGTCGCGGAAGCCGGGGGCGAAGCGCTCGATCTGGGCCTCGATGGCCGCCGAGCGGTCGGCCGTCGAGCCGTTGGGCACGTGACAGTAGGCCCAGCAGGTGTGCACGCCCGCCGGCGCGCGGGTCGCATCGAAGAGGCTCGGTTGGGCCACGAGGACGAAGGGCCGCGCCGTTTCGGGTCCGCTCCAGGCGGACCGCTCCGAGGCGGCGATCTCTTCGATCGTGCCGCCGAGGTGGACGGTGCCGGCGCGGCGGCAGGCCTCGGCCCGCCAGGGGACCGGAGCGGAGAGCGCCCAGTCCATCTTGAAGACTCCCGGACCGTAACGGTAGCGGCCGAGCCGCCGGCGGTAGCGGCGGGGCCAGGCGATGCCCTCGATGCGCAGGAGCTGCGACGGGGTCAGGTCGAAGAGATAGGAATCCGCCGCCGGCAGCTCGCCGAGCGAGCCCACGAGCCGGCCGGTGTGGATCTCGCCGCCGAGCTCGCGCAGCAGCGAGGCGAGGGCGTCGGCGACGCGCTGGGCTCCTCCCCTGGGCAGCGGCCAGCCGATCGCATGGCCGGTGACGCCGAGCAGCAGTCCGAAGGCGGCGCTGGGCCGGTCTTCGAGGGGCAGGAAGGAGTGCGCTGCGAGCCCCGCGAAGAGGGCCCGGGCGCGGAAGCCGCGGAACCGCCGCCGGGCGAGGGTCGTCGTGGCCTGCAGCCCCGCGAGCCCGAGGCGGGCCATGCGGAACGGATGGCGGGGCCAGCGGAACGGCGCCAGGAGGTCCGGAGCGAGCTCCTCCCAAGCCTCGGTGAATGGACGGAACAGGCGCTCCCAGGCGCGGGCGTCCTCGCGCTCCGCGAAGCTCTCGCCGGTCTCCTCGAAGCCGCGGGCGAGGACGGCGGCGGTGCCGTCGTCGAAGGGATGGGCGAGCGGCAGAGGCGGATGGATCCATGCGAGCCCGTGCCGCGCGAGGGGCAGGCGGGAGAAGAACGGCGAGCCGGCGGCGAGGGGATGGATCGCCGAGCAGACGTCGTGCACGAACCCCGGCAGCGTCAGCTCGGCCGAGCGCGCGCCGCCGCCGGCCGTCTCGCGCGCCTCGAAGACCGCGACGGACCATCCCGCCTGTGCCAACGCGACCGCCGCCGCCAACCCGTTCGGACCCGCCCCGACGACGACCGCGTTCCGCTTCATGGCTCGTCCGGAGGCGGACCCCAGCGGCGAGAGGAGCTCGCCAGCTCGGTGCGCACCAGCGCCAGCAGATCGGTCCTGTCGCGGCGGACGGCCAGGCCGTAGGAGATGGCCGACGGCAGGTAGACGTACCGCTCGCGGAAAGTGCGGCTGGCCAGGATCTCCCGCCGCAGAGCGACGTAGTCCAGGTGAGGCAGCCAGATGAGATCGGGAGCCCGGCGCGCCAGGTACTCGTCGCGGAAGCCGTGGTGGGCGATGAACGGATCGTGCAATCCCACCAGGTCCAGGATGCGGAGGTGGGGATTGCGCGCGGCCACCCATCCGTGCTCGGAAGCGGCCAGCAGGGTTCCCGGCGGCAGCCTGGCGCCGAATTCGGCCATCACCCGGATGCCGTTCCACCACTCCAGGCGGGGAGCCTCGCCGCGGGTCGGCAGATGGACCGCCGGAGCCGCGGAGCCGCGCCGCAGGACGTGGTCGTAATAGGCCTGGGACAACGGTCCGCGAGAGATCCAGAAGAGGAGAGCCAGGGGCAGGATCACCGCGGCGCGCCTCCCCACGCCGGCGAGGCGCGAGGTCCAGCCGTCGCCGGAGGCGAGGAAGCGATCGAGGCAGATGGCGGCCGGAACCACGACGAAGGGAAGCGAGGGGAAGGAGAAGCGGAAGTTGAAGCCCATCACTTGCATCACCGTGAAGTAATACCCCAGGGTGAGCGTCAGGGGAATGGCGAAGGCGGTCACGAGGACTCCCGCCGGCCGCCTCACCGTCAATGCCGCGAGCAGCAGGAAAGGCGAGACGGAGACCAGGAATTCGCACAGGAAGACGACGGGATTCCATTGCCCGCCGTACCCCGAGGCGAGGAGGTTGTGCTTGGCGTAGAAGGAGAGCGGCAGGGGATCGCCGAAGACTTGGATCTTCAGCCAGGTATCCAGGGCCAGGAGAGCCAGGAACGCGAGGGCGAACGCCGAAGCTCGCCGCCATCCGAGGCGGAATCCCCAGCCGAGGAGCAGGACCGGAAAGAGCAGTCCATAGATGCCGTTGTCGGGCCGGATGAGGAAGACGAAGTAGGCGCACAGCGCGGCGACGCCGAGCCCGAGGCGGCTGCCGTCGCGCGCCACGGTGAAGAGGACGAGCACGAGGAGGGCGTTGCCGGCGAGGGACAGCATGGTGTCCATGCCGGTGGCGGCGTGGTAGGGATAGACCTCCTGCCCCAGGAGGAGCGTCGCCAGAACGAGGCCCAGCCAGGGCAGGGAGCGAAGGGCTGGGTGGCTCACGGCGGCGCGGATGGCCAGGGCCAGGAGGAAGAAGGCCGCCAGTCCGACGAGGCCGGAGGTCCACAGGAGGAGCTTGCCGGCCGGCACGCCGGGCAGCAGACGGCGGAGCGCGGCGACGAGGAAGGTATACGGGATGCTGGTGCAGCCGAAGGTAGAGCCTTCGCCGGGATTCCAGGCGTAGCCGTCTCCCCGCAGGAGGTTGTCCGCGTAGCGGGCGAACATGTAGGCATCGTCGAAGTTGGTGGTCCCGGCGACGGCGAGGCGGTACAGGTAGAGGGCGATTACCGCGGCCGTGACGGCCGCGGGGAGAATCACTGACTGGAGCTTCTTGGCAGTCAGGGCGGACCTTCGGTGCCCGGCAGGCGTATGGGTGCGTCGCCCATTCCCGGCCCGCTGAACTCGGGCTTGTGCATGCGGAAGCCGGCCGGCACCTCGAACAGCGCCGCCTGGGTGGCGAAAGGTTTGGGGCCTTCGACCGTGACGGTCACTGTGCTGGACCGCGCCGACATATACGAGCCGCCTTCCGTGCTCACGGTCACCTGCTGCTTCACGGCGAGGCCGCGCAGGGTCGCCATTGCGTCGGCGAGCTTGCCGTCGACCTCGGGGAAGCCGGTACGGATCTCCGGCGCGAAGACGTTCGCCGGGAGCGGCGCCTTGTCTTCCGCCATCCAGTAGACGGCGTGGGCCGTCACGGTGCCGCGCACGGTCTCGCGCGGACCCTTGAAAGGCGGAAAGCCGGGAGGGGGCGGGGGAGGCGCGATCTCGATCCTGAGGTCATAGGAGAGCTTGATCTCGTGCCGCCGCGCGGTGCTGCCGGCGACGGTTTCCGTTTCCGTCCCTTGAGAATTCTCGACCTTCACGTTCTCCAGCGATCGATCGCCGTTGACGGGAATCAACTGGAACAGCATCGAGGTCGGCGCTCCGTCGCTCTTTTCCGTCTCATAAAACGTACGGGCTTCAGGATCCAAAACGAAGCCGTGCTCTCCGCCGTCCTTCGAGATCACCACTCGGGCAACCAGGGGATCGTCGTTGGGCTCGCGTTCTATCCGGTACTTCTCGCCGTCGACGAGGAGCCGGCCCTTGACGGTGCCGTCGTTTAAGCCGTCCCGAGTCTCGGTGACGAACGAGTACACGTTGCCGGCGAAGGCGGGTCCGTTCACCAGGAGCAGCAGTCCGAGAGCCGCCGGCAAGCGCATTGAGAGGTACTTCACTTTTCGGCCTCCATGAAAGGTTGAGCGCGTGATTATACCGGCACGGAGGATGCAAAGACATTCAAGTTTGGGAGGAATACCATGGACACCATGACCGCTGTCGATTTCGCGGCTCTGCGCGAGGACATGGTGCGCCGTCAGATCGCCGCCCGGGGAGTTCGCGACCGCCGTGTGCTGGAAGCGATGCGGACGGTGCCGCGGGAGGCCTTCGTGGCCGAGCGGCTGGCGGAGCTCGCCTATGACGACACGCCGCTGCCGATCGGTGAGGAGCAGACCATCTCCCAGCCGTACGTCGTGGCCTTGATGGTGGAGGCGCTGGAGCTCGGGCGCGAGGACAAGGTGCTGGAGATCGGCGCCGGCTCGGGGTACGCCGCAGCCGTGCTCTCCCGCATGGCCGGCGAGGTCTGGGCCATCGAGCGGCACGAATCCCTCGCCCGGGAGGCGCAGGCAAGGATGGAGCGGCTCGGCTACACGAACGTCCACATCATGCACGGCGACGGCACCCTCGGCTGGCCGGAGCACGCGCCGTACGACGGCATCGTCGTCGCCGCGGGCGGGCCGGAGGTGCCGCAGGCGCTGCTCGATCAGCTCGCCGCCGGCGGCCGGCTGGTGATTCCGATCGGGCCGGACCCGCGCACCCAGAACCTCATCCGGGTGCGCCATCGCGCGGACGGCGCCTACGTCCGCGAGGATCTGGGTGCCGTGCGCTTCGTGCCGCTGATCGGCGCCCAGGGCTGGCGTGAGGATGGCGGCCGGTGACGTAGAATCTACCCAAAGCCAAGGAGAATGCGATGGGTCAGATCGTCTTGGAGTTGCGCATGGCGGCTGCTGTCAAGCTCTTCGAGCTCGGCCGCCTTTCTTCGGGAGCAGCCGCTCGCCTGGCTGGGATCCCTCGCCCGTTATTTTTGACCAAGCTGGGTGATTATGGAGTCCCCAACTTTCCGGATGACGGCGGAGGAGTTGCGCCAGGATCTTGAGAATGCTGGTTTATGACTTGTCGGGTTCGGCTCGCTCCAAGGCCTTGCGATCCCACTTTCCCAGATCTGCCGCGGCCTCGTACGTAGTCTGCAAAAAGGAGAGCAGCATCTCGTCCGGGCGCTCGGCCGTGCGCACCGCCTCGTAGGGCAGGATGAACTCCCGCATGTCCTGGCTGTAGAAGGCCTCCCGCGGCTGAAGTGGGGCTTCGGGAAAGCCGGGCGGCTCGGGGTAGGCGTAGGCGTAGAACACCGGCTCCGCGACGGGACCTCCTCCCGGCCAGAAACCGCAACTGCTGAGCTCGTGGGAGTAGCCTTCCCGCATCACCCAGTCACCCACGTTGGGTGCGCCGCCCGGATGCTCCGGTGCGGTGCGGCCGGAGAAACGGGTGACCGCCAGATCGCAGGCGCCCCAGAAGAAGTGCACCGGGCTGCACTTGCCGAGGAAGCGGCCACGGAAACGCTGCATCACCGGGTCCGTCTGCGCCAGGACGCGCCAGAAGCGGTGGGCATACACCGGGTCGTAAGAAGCGTGCTCCCGATCCTCTGTGAAGGGCACGGAGCGCTCGACCTCGACCGGATGCGGCCAGATCCGCACCTCCAGGCCGAGGCTGCGCAGAAGCGTCCGGTAATCCCGATAGAAATCGGCCACGGATTGCGGCACCAACGGCAGCCCGTCCGTCCCGCCATCGCTCGTCCGCACCACGAGGGCGTGGTCGACGAAGTCGAAGTCCACCGAGAACGTCCGGTCTCCATGCGGCATCGGCGACGTGGTGAGCCCGCGCGGGGTGAGGTAGAAGGTGACGTTCCACCAGTGGTTCACCATCGGGCTCAGGGCGAGCCGCGTCTTGCCCACGATCTGCGTCCACATGTGGAGCGTGGCAAAGGTGTCCTGCCACTCCGAGAGCGGCAGGCTGGGCCAGGCTTCGTCGTCGGCGACGATGATAGGTTGTGACATGGGTCTTCATTCTACCCGGGAAAGGAGATCGTGCCATGGGGCTGATCCAGGAGTTCCGCGAGTTCGCCGTCAAGGGTAATGCCATCGATCTGGCGGTGGGCGTCATCATCGGAGGTGCCTTCAGTAAAATCATTTCCTCCCTCGTCGACGACGTCATCATGCCGCCCATCGGCCTGCTGCTGGGCGGCGCCGACTTCAACGAGCTCTTCATCAATCTGGGATCCGGCGAGTATCCGACGCTGGCGGCGGCCAAGGCGGCCGGCGCGCCGACGCTCAACTACGGCAACTTCCTCCAGGCGATCGTAGACTTCCTCATCGTCGTCTGGGTCATCTTCCTCCTGGTGAAGACGATCAATCGGCTACGCAAAAAGGAGGAGGAAGCTCCAGCCGTACCGCCGGCGCCCGCGGAGGAGATCGTCCTCCTGCGCGAGATCCGCGACGCGGTGCGGAGATAGACGGAATCGCATAGGAGTTGGGGTCCAGGGTAGACTGCGCTCGACTTGAACCGACCCCAGGAGCCTCCTGCCATGAAACGTTCGCTTGTTTTCTTGACCCTGCTCCTCCTGCCGATCCCCGTCATCGCGGACGAGGTCGCGAAGCTGCATGACCTCTTTGACCGCGAGTGGGAACTCCGGCTCAAGGAGGACCCGCTCTTCGCGACCTCCGTGGGCCGCCACGAGTACAACGACCGGCTGCCGTCCGCGACCATGGCCGACCTCGAGCGCCAAGCCGCGGCGGCGAAAGCCTTCCTCGGCGAGCTGCAGGCGATCGCTCGCGCCCAGCTCCCCGCCGAGGAGCAGGTGAACTACGACATCTTCCGCCGGCAGCTCGAGAACCGCGCCGCGGGCTTCGACCTCGGCGACTACCAGATGCCGATCAACGCCGACTCGGGGTTCCACACCGGCTTCTCCCGGCTGCCCGAAGAGGTGCCGCTCGCGACGGCCAAGGACTACGAGAACTACATCAGCCGCCTCAAAGCATGGCCGCGCTACGTGCGGGAGCAGATCGAGCTGATGCGAACCGGACTCAAGCGCGGTATGACCGTGCCCCGTGTCACGCTCGAGGGTTACGACGGGACGATCTCCGCGCACGTCGTGGAGGATCCCGCGAAGAGCGTCTTCTGGGCGCCGTTCGAGAAGTTTCCGTCCACGGTGCCGGAAAGCACCCGCGAGCGCCTGCGCGCGGCGGGCCGGGCCGCCGTGATCGAAGGGGCCGTCGCCGGCTACCGGGAGTTTCTCGACTTCTTCCGCCGGGAGTATCTGCCGAACGCCCGCCAGACGCTCGGCGCCTCGGAGCTGCCGAACGGCCGCGCGTTCTACGCGCAGAAGATCCGCGAGTTCACCACGCTCGATCTGCCGCCGGAGGAGATCCACAAGCTCGGCCTCGCGGAGGTGGAGCGCATCTCGGCCGAGATGAACGCGGTGATGAAGAAGGCGGAGTTCCAGGGTGACTTCGCCGCCTTCCTCAAGTTCCTGCGCACCGATCCGCGCTTCTACAGCAAGACGCCCGACGAGCTGCTGCAGCGGGCGGCGTGGATCGCCAAGCGGATCGACGGCAAGCTGCCGGCCTTCTTCAAGACTCTGCCGCGGCTGCCGTACACCGTGCTGCCGGTGCCGCCGGACATCGCGCCCAAGTACACCTCCGGCCGTTACGTGGAAGCTCCCGAAGGCAGCACGCAGCCCGGCATCTACTGGGTCAACACCTTCAAGCTCGAGAACCGGCCGTTGTACAACCTGGAGGCTCTCACCCTGCACGAGGCGGTGCCGGGGCATCACCTGCAGATCGCCCGCAGCCGGGAGCTGGAGAGCCTGCCGGATTTCCGGCGCTTCTCCTACATCTCGGCCTTCGGGGAAGGCTGGGGTCTCTACTCGGAGTGGCTGGGCAAGGAGATGGGTTTCTACACCGATCCCTACAGCGACTTCGGCCGGTTGACCTACGAGATGTGGCGCGCCTGCCGGCTGGTGGTGGATACGGGCGTTCACGCCATGGGCTGGACGCGCCAGCAGGCGATCGACTATCTCGCCTCGCACACGGCGCTGCCCCTGCACGAGGTCGGGACGGAGGTGGACCGTTACATCTCCTGGCCGGCGCAGGCCCTCGCCTACAAGCTCGGCGAGCTGAAGATCAAGGATCTGCGGAAGCGGGCCGAGCAGGCGCTGGGGGAGCGCTTCGACGTGCGCGCCTTCCACGACGTGGTGCTGGGCAGCGGCGCGGTGCCCCTGAACGTCCTCGAATCCAACGTCGACCGCTGGATCGGAACCGAGCGGCAAGCCGTCGCCGCCGGCCGCTGAGCGCTGTGGCCAAGGCCAAAGCCTGCGTCTTCTGCGGCATCGTCCGCGGCGAGATCGAGGCGGCGGTGGTGTTCGAGGACGAGACCGCAATGGCCTTCCTCGATCACCGCCCGTTGCTCTCCGGGCACTGCCTGCTGGTGCCCAGAGTCCACGTCGAGACGCTGCCGGATCTGCCGGCGGATCTCCTGGCGCCGTACTTCCGCGACGTCCAGCTCCTGGCGCGCGCCGTCGAGAAAGGACTGGAAGCGGAGGGCTCGTTCGTGGCGATCAACAACAAGATCAGTCAGAGCGTGCCGCACCTGCACGTCCACGTCGTGCCGCGCTGGAAGGGAGACGGTCTCTTCTCCGCCAAGCTCCTCTGGAAGCGCTCGCCCTACCGCGACGACGCGGCGCGCCGGCAGGTGCAGGCGAAGATCCGGCGGGCGGTGGAGGAGGCGCGGGCGGCGGGTTAGATCAGGCGAGGATCTGCTGCAGGCAGGCGAACGTCGAGGGGAGCTTCTCCTGCCACAGCCAGGAGACGTCGATCCAGAACCCTGAAACAACCTTCGAGGCCAGCCGGCCGGCTTGCAGGGTCGTGCTGGAATAGCCGGTGGCCGTGCGGATCCTCACCAGGACCGTCCGCGTGAAGGGGTTGATCAACCAGATTTCCTCGATTCCGGCCGCTTCATAACGCGGCAGCTTCTCCCGCAGATCGAAATCGGGATCTGTTTCAGAGGCGATCTCGATGACGAAATCGGCCGGTCCCTCCAGCCTGCTCGAGGTGAGGAGATGGCGGCGTGCGTCGCGGACCACGAGCAGATCCGGCTCGGGGGACCACTTCGGGTCGAGCCGCATGGGATAGCGCGAGCCCCGCACGACGGCGCCCTCCCGCAGGTCGAGAAAGGTCCGCAGCAGGGTCATCAGGAAGGAGAAGAGATCCTCGTGGAGGTCCGAGGCTGGCGACATGACGAGTCTCCCGTCGAGATACTCCCAATCGCTATCCTCTCCCACCATCCCGTAGAACTCGTCTTCGGTTCCGGGCTTGAGCAGCAGGAAGGGAGGTTCGAGGTCCACCTGCATGACCGAGACTTTACCAAGATTTCGCCGCCGGCGGTGGTAGCTTAACCAAATGGGCCGCTGGCACCGCTGGGCCGACCATCGAGGCCCGAGGGTCGACCTACCGCAGCCACTCCGCCACCGTCATCCCGATCAAGACCAGCGAAAGAACGCTCACCCCGATCGCGATCGTCCAAGCGAAGAAGTTGTAGATCGGTTTGTTGACGTGCGGCCCCATCAGCTCGCGATCGTTCACCAGGCGCAGGATGGCGAAGAGCTCGACGGGCAAGAGTATTCCGTTCAGGACGTAGACGCCCACCAGCACCGGGATCAGCGGCAGACCGGGCACGAGAGCCACGGCGGCGCCGAGGACGATGAGGCCGGTCAGGATCCCCATGAAGATCGGCGCCTCGGACCATGAGCGCGAGACGCCCCGCTCGAACCCCAGGGCCTCGCTCAGCATGTAGGTCGTGGCGAGCGGCAGCACCCCCGCCGCCAGCAGAGAGGCCCCCAGCAGCCCGAGGCCGAAGAGCACGCCGGCGTACGGGCCGGCGACGGGCTCCAGGGCCCTTGCCGCGTCGGCCGCCGTATCGACGGCGATGCCGCGCGGATGGAGGGTGGCCGCGGTGGCGATGATGATGAACGCCGCTACGATCCCGGCCGAGAGGGTCCCCGCGATGACGTCGAAGCGCGTGTAGCGGTAGTCGGCCGTGGTCACCCCTTTCTCGACGACGGAAGACTGCACGTAGATCTGCATGTACGGCGAGATGGTGGTGCCGATCAGCGCGATGAGCAGGTGGAGATAGCCTCTCTCGAAGTGCAGTTCGGGACGTACGGTCTCGGCGAGCACGGCGCCCCAATCCGGCCGCGCCAGGAACGCCGCCGCGATATAGGCGAGGAAGGCCAGGCTGAGGACGAGAAAGATCCTCTCCACCCAGCCATAGGAGCCGCGCGTCACCAGCAGCCAGACGAAGACGGCGGCGAGGGGTACGGCGATGTAGCGGCTGACGCCGAACAGCTCGGCCGCAGCGGCGACGCCGATGAACTCGGAGACGATGATGCCGGTGTTGGCGACGAGCAGCGTCAGCAGGATCAGCGCCGTCTGCCGCAGCGTGAAGGACTCCCGCAGGAGGTCGGAAAAGCCCTTGCCGGTGACGGCTCCCATGCGCGCGCTCATCTCCTGGACGACGCCGACGCAGAGGGTGACGATCGCCATCGCCCACAGCAGCCCGTAACCGTAGGAGGCTCCGGCCGAGGCATAGGTGGCGATGCCGCCGGCGTCATTGCCGGCGCTGGCCGCCAGCAGCCCGGGACCGAGGGCGCTCAGGTAGAGCCAGAGTCGCTTGCGCATCAGGCGAAGGCCCGCGCGGGGCGGCGCTGCCAGATCTCGGGCAGCAGCACGGCGAGGGCGTCGTCCACCGTCACGATGCCGAGGAAGCGCCGGCTCTCGTCGAGCACCGGCACGGCGAGGAGGTTGTATTCGGCGAGGATGCGGGCGGCGTGCTCGGCGCGGTCGCCGGGCTCGACGGTCGGTACATCCTCGTCCATCACCTCGGCGAGCGGCGTCGCCGGATCGGCGAGGATGAGGTTGCGCAGCCGCACCAGGCCGCGCAGCGCCGCGGCGTCGCCGGGCGCCACGGCGTAGACCGCCAGCAGCGGATCGGGCACTTCCTCGACCGAGCGGATGGCGGCCAGGGCCGAGCCCACCGTGGCGTCGGCGGGGACGGAGACGAAGTCGGTCGTCATGATGCGGCCGACGCTGTCCTCGTCATACTCCAGATGGACCTGAACGTCCGCGGCCTCCTCGGGCTCCATGCGCGCGAGTAGCTGCTCGGCCACCTCGGTGTCCAGGTCCTCCAGAGCGTCGGCCGCGGCGCCGGGGGTCATCTCTTCGAGGATGTCCGCGGCGCGCTCCTGATCCATCCCTTCGAGCAGATCGGCGACCCGTTCGTCGCTGACCTCCTCCAGGGTCTCGGCGGCGGTCTCCTCGTCGAGGGCGGCCACGATCTCGGCGCTCTCGCGGTAGGAGAGGGCGTCGACGATGCGCGCGAGGTCCACCGGATGCAGCTCGGCCAGGCGGTCGTAGGAGACCTTGAGCTGGACGGGCGCGGCGCTCGCCAGGTACTGGACGTCGGTCCAGCCGATGACCTGGCGGCCGACGATGCGGCCGGCGAGCGAGCGCGGGCCCAGCCGCCGCAGCAGCGCCTGCGGGCTGATGTCGACCCCGATCACCCGATAGATCCCCTCGACGGGCGTGAGCTGCACGTCGTTGACGCGCACGATGCGCCGGCCGGTGATGTCGATGAGCTGGTGGTCGAGCACGTCGCGACGCAGCAGCACCTCGCCGGCGCGGCGGGTGAACGGCTGCAGGTCCACGGTGGAGGAGGAGAGGCGGGCGGCGGCGTCCAGCGATTGCAGATGGGCCGCCGGCACGAAGAAGCGGCGGCGGCCGTCGCGCACGACGAGCCCGGTGATCGGCGGGTACTGGTCGTCGCCCAGGCGGACGATCAGATCCTCCAGCCGGCCGATCGGCTCGCCCGTTTTGCCCTCGACGGGCCGGTCCAAGATCGAGGTCAGGAAGATCATCGCGCTCCCCATGATATGCGCAGGGGAAGTATTTCTGGCGTAGTTTTTGCGTCAGTTCTTCGCGCGGAATGCACGAAAGGAGGCAGTAGGCAATGAAAGTCAAGATCGTGCTGATCCCGCTCGCGCTGGTAGGACTTGCCTTGATCCTGGTCGCGGCTTCCCAGGAGAAGAAACCCGCGGCCGACTCCGAAGCGGCCCGCGTGTTTCGCGGCTACCAGATCGCTCCGGTCCACCTGAACCTGAAGGGCCGCGACCGCACCCTGGTCGGATTGGGAAGCTACATCGTCAATGCCCAGGCGGGCTGCAACGATTGCCATACCAACCCGCCGTACGCGCCGGGCGGAAATCCCTTCGAGGGAGAGCCCAAGCAGATCAACGTCGACGGTTACCTGGCGGGAGGCACGGTGTTCCCCTCGCCTGAAGGGCCCGTCACTTCCGCCAACATCACGCCCGACGAGAATGGATATCCCGCCGGCCTGACGTTCCAGGAGTACAAGCAACTCATCCGCACCGGCCACGATCCCGACGAGCCGGGCGAGATCCTACAGGTCATGCCGTGGCCGATCTTCAAGGAGATGAACGACCGGGACATCAAAGCCATCTATGAGTACCTGAGCTCCATTCCGCACATCGATTAACGCGCGCTCCTTGTCTTTCTGATCCGTCACGGATACCGTCCTCTCCTCGCCTCTCGCCAGGAGGGGACGCCGTCCATGCTTGCCGAGAAGACCCAAGCTGAAGCCGCCGAGCCCGCCGCGGTGCTCGAGATCGCCCGCGCCCTCGCCCGCGAGCTGCAGCCGCAGCGGAAGTCCTGGCAGTCGCTGGCGCTCGACTCCTCCCTCGAACGCGACCTGGGGCTCGACAGCCTGGGCCGCATCGAGCTGCTCGCCCGCCTCGAGAAGACCTTCGGGGTGCGCCTGTCCGAAGACGTTCTGGGCTCGGCGGAGACGCCCCGGGATCTCCTGCGGGCCCTCGGCGACGCCCACCCCTCCGGCTCTCCCGTCCGCCGGCCGGAGATCGTGGAGCCCTTGGGGGCCGGGGAGGCGGCGCCGGACCGCACCCGCACTCTAGTGGAGGTGTTGGAGTGGCACGCCCATCGCGATCCCGGGCGGCGGCATATCCTCTACCTTCCGGGAGAAGGCGAGCCGGAGGAGCTGACCTACGGCGGCCTGCTCGAGAGAGCGCGCGCCGTGGCAGCCGGGCTCGCCAGCATCGGCGTCGGTCCCGGCGAGACCGTGGGCCTCATGCTCCCCACCGGGCTCGAGTACTTCGCGGCCTTCTTCGGCGTCCAGATCGCCGGCGGCATCCCCGTGCCCCTCTATCCGCCGGCGCGCAAGAGCCAGATCGAGGACCACCTCCGGCGCCAGGCCGGCATCCTGAAGACGGCGGAAGCCGAGGTGCTCGTCACCTTTCCCGAGGTGCTGACGCTGGCCCGCCTGCTCGGCGCCCAGCTCCCGGGATTGCGGCGGGTGGTCACCGTGGCCGAGCTGGAGGCCGGCTCAGCCGCACCCCCGGCGGTGACCGTGCGGGAGGAGGACGTCGCCTTCCTCCAGTTCACCTCCGGCAGCACCGGCAACCCGAAGGGAGTGGTGCTCACCCACGCCAACCTGCTGGCCAACCTGCGGGCCATCGGCGAGGGAGCGGACATCCGGACGGACGACGTCGTGGTGAGTTGGCTGCCGCTCTATCACGACATGGGGCTCATCGGTTGCTGGATGGGCTCGCTCTACTTCGGCATGCCGCTCGTCCTCATGTCGCCGTTGGCGTTTCTCGCCCGGCCCGCGCACTGGCTGTGGACGGTCCACCGCCATCGCGGCACGCTCTCGGCGGCTCCCAACTTCGCCTACGAGCTGTGCCTCAACAAGATCGCCGACGAGGAGATCGAGGGGCTCGATCTCTCCTCCTGGCGCATGGCGCTCAACGGCGCCGAGCCGGTGAGCCCCGAGGCCGTGCGGCGGTTCGCCGAGCGTTTCTCCCGCTACGGCTTCCGGCCGGGCGCCCTGGCACCCGTCTACGGCCTGGCGGAAAACTCGCTGGCCCTGGCCTTCCCGCCGCTCGGCCGGCCGCCGCTCGTCGACGCCGTGGACCGCGAGGCGTTCCAGCGCTCCGGCAAGGCGGTGCCCGCCGCCGCTGACGATCCCGAGGCGTTGCGCTTCGTCTCCTGCGGCCTGCCTCTCACCGGCCATGAGATCCGCATCGTCGACGACGGCGGCCGCGAGCTTGCGGAGCGGCGGGAGGGAAGGCTGGAGTTCAAAGGTCCGTCGGCGAGCAGCGGCTACTTCCGCAACCCCGAAGCCACGGCGGCGCTGGTCCACGGCGAATGGCGCGATTCGGGAGACCGCGCCTACCTGGCCGGCGGCGAGGTCTACATCACCGGCCGCGTCAAGGACATCATCATCCGCGGCGGACGCAATCTCTATCCCCAGGAGCTGGAGGAGGCCGTCGGCAGGATTCCCGGCGTGCGCAAGGGGTGCGTGGCCGTCTTCGGCAGCCCCGATCCGGCCACCGGCACGGAGCGGCTGGTGGTGATGGCCGAGACCCGCGAGCGCGAGGAAGCCGCGTTGGAGAGGCTGCGCCAGGCCGTCCAGGAGGTGACCGTGGATCTCCTCGGTACGCCCGCCGAGGTGGTGGCCCTGGTGCCGCCGCACGCCGTGCCGAAGACCTCCAGCGGCAAGATCCGGCGCTCGTCGGCACGAGAGATCTACGAGTCAGGCCGCCTCGGCCGCCGCGGCGGCGCGGCCCTGGGATGGCAGCTCGCCCGCCTCGCCCTCTCCGGGCTGCGAGCGCAAACGGCGCGGCGCGCCCGCTCGCTCGGCGGCGTCCTCTATACCGCCTGGGTCGCCGCCTCCCTGGCGCTGCTCGCGGCGCCCATCTGGCTCGCCGTGGTGGGTACCCCCGGGCTCGCCGCGCGGCGGCGGATGGCGCGGATCGCGGCCCGCTTCTTCCTGGGTTGGATCGGCGTTCCCCTTCGCCTGGAAGGAGGCGAGAACCTCGCCAGCGCCGGGCCACGGATCATCGCGTCCAACCACGCGAGCTATCTGGACGGCATCGTGCTCACGGCGGTGCTGCCGCCCGAGCATGCCTTCGTCGCCAAGCGCGAGCTGGAGTCGAGCTTCATCGCCCGCGTCCTGTTGCGGCGTCTCGGCACCCTCTTCGTCGAGCGGTTCGACGTCTCCCAGGGAGCGGCGGAGACGCGCAAGGCGTTGGACGCGGTGAAGGCCGGCGAGTCGCTCCTCATCTTCCCCGAAGGAACATTCCGTCGCTACCCCGGCCTGCTGCCTTTTCGCATGGGCGCCTTCGCCGTGGCCGTGGACGCCGGCGTGCCCGTCGTTCCGGTGATGATCCAGGGGACCCGCGCGATCCTGCGCGGCGACGAGCGCTTCGTCCGCCGCGGCTCCGTGACGGTGATCGCGGCGCCGCCCGTGCGGCCGGAGGGGACCGGCTGGCACGCCGGGGTCCGCCTGCGCGACGCGGTGCGCGCGGCGATCCTGGAGCGGTATGGAGAGCCGGACTTAGGGTAGAGCGAAAGGCCGCTGGCAGCCGCCCGCGGTATCGCAGGTGTCGCCCGCGTAACCGCTGTGGTTCACGAACGCGATCCAGTCCAGGCTCGCCCGGCTTCCTCTTACCCTCGCCAGCTCTGCAAGATCGTCATGTAGTGGACCCGCCCGTGGGCGGCGGGGTTGGGGCAGCGCAGCAGGTTCATGCTGCCTTTCATCTGCGCCAGCGAGTCGTACTCGTGCTCCTCGAGCCAGAGGGCGAGCTCCTGCCGCAGGCGCGCCAACTGCTCCGGGCCGTTGCGCAGGAGCGTGGAGACGACCTGGACGGCGTCGGCTCCGGCCATCACGGCTTTCACGGCGTCCAGAGCCGTGTGGACGCCGCCGGTCACCGCCAGCGAGACGTCGATCCTCCCCGAGAGCACGGCGAGCCAGCGCAGGCGCAGCAGCAGCTCCGAGGAGTCGGAGAGGCGGAGCAGGGGAGCCACCTCCAGCGTCTCGACGTCGATGTCCGGCTGGTAGAAGCGGTTGAAGAGCACCAGGCCGTCCGCGCCGCTCGCGGCGAGGCGGCGGGCGAAGCCGGAGAACGAGGTGTAGAACGGCCCGAGCTTGACGGCCACCGGAATGCCGATCGACCGCTTGACCATCTCCAGCATGCCGAGGGTGCGCCGCTCCACGGTCTCGCCGCTTTCGTCGAAGTCGGTGGCGAGGGTGTAGACGTTGAGCTCCAGGGCGTCCGCGCCGGCGTCCTGCATCAGCCGGGCGCAGCCGAGCCAGCCGCCGTCCGTGGCGCCGTTGAGCGAGGCGATGACCGGCACCGACACCGCGGCCTTCAGCTTGTGGATGTGCTCCAGGTACTCCTCCGGCCCGAGGACGAACGCATCCGGGCTGGGCAGGTAGGTCAACGCCTCGGCGAAGGACTCGCTGGGTGCATCCATGTAGTGGGCCACAGCCACCTGCTCGTGCGTGATCTGCTCCTCGAAGAGCGAGCGCATGACGATGGCCGCGGCGCCCGCGTCCTCCAGCCGGCGGACCGTGTCGAGCTCGTCGGCCAGCGGCGAGGCGCCGGGCACGAAGGGGTGCGGCAGATGAAATCCGAGATAGGTGGTCGAGAGGTCCATGTCAAGCCTCCTCCATCGCCGGGATCGTCACGCCGGCGAGCTGCTGGTAGACGGCGTAGCGCTGCGCCGCCTGCCGGCTGGCCGTGGCGAGGAATCGCTTGAAGCGTTCCGGGTCCTGCTTCTCCACCATCCGGAAGCGGGTCTCGTTGCGCATGTATTCGTGCGCCGCCGACGGTCCCTTGGGCGGGCCGGAGTCGAGCTGCAGCGGCGGCAGGCCCGCGGCGACGCGGCGGGGATCGAAGCGGTAGAGCGGCCAGATGCCGGAGCTCACGGCCAGCTTCTGCTGGTCCGCCCCGTGGATGAGGTCGTAGCCGTGGGCGACGCAGTGGCTGTAGGCGATGATGAGCGACGGGCCGGGATAGGCCTCGGCCTCGAGCACCGTCTGCACCACCTGGTTCATCTTGGCGCCGAAGGCGACGCGCGCCACGTAGATGTGGCCGTAGCTCATGGCGAGCAGGCCGAGATCCTTCTTCTGGATCTCCTTGCCGGCCGCCGCGAACTTGGCCGCCGCGCCGAGCGGAGTGGCCTTCGACTGCTGGCCGCCGGTGTTGGAGTAGACCTCGGTGTCGAGCACCAGGACGTTGACGTCGTGGCCGGTGGCGAGCACGTGGTCGAGGCCGCCGAAGCCGATGTCGTAGGCCCAGCCGTCGCCGCCCACCAGCCAGACGCTCTTCGGCACCAGCGCGTCGGCCAGCGACTCCAGCCGCCGCGCCTCGGCGCCGGGCGACCCTTGCAGCCGCTGGCGCAGGAGCACGACGTTCTCGCGCTGCGCGCGGATCGCCTCCTCCCCCGCCGCGTCGTTGGCCAGGATGGCGGCGGCGAGCTCCTCCCCCACCTGGCCGGCGAGGGCGCGCAGCAGCTCCCCGGCCTGCTCGCGGTGCTTCTCGGTGGCCAGTCGCAGCCCGAGCCCGAACTCGGCGTTGTCCTCGAACAGCGAGTTGGCCCACGCCGGACCGCGGCCCTCGTCGTTCGTGGTGTAGGGCGTCGTCGGCAGGTTGCCGCCGTAGATCGACGAGCAGCCGGTGGCGTTGGCGATCAGCAGGCGGTCGCCGAAGAGCTGGGTCAGCAGCTTGATGTACGGCGTCTCGCCGCAGCCGGCGCAGGCGCTCGAGTACTCGAACAGCGGCTGGAAGAACTGCGAGCCCTTGGCGTCGACCCGCGCCACCCGCGAGCGGTCCACCTCCGGCAGCGAGAGGAAGAAGGAGTAGTACTCGCTCTCGACCTCGCGCAGCGGCCGCTGCGGCTCCATGTTGATGGCCTTGCGCCGCGGGTTGGCCTTGTTCTTGGCCGGGCAGATCTCGACGCAGAGGCCGCAGCCCGTGCAGTCCTCGGGCGCCACCTGGATGGTGAAGGAGAGGCCTTTGAGGTCCGCCGCCTTGTAGGCGCGCGAGCGGAACCCCTCGGGCGCGCCGGCGAGGGCCTCGGGCTCGTAGGCCTTGGCGCGGATGGTGGCGTGCGGGCAGACCAGCGCGCACTGGTTGCACTGGATGCAGACGTCCGGGTCCCAGATCGGGATCTCCAGCGCCAGGTTGCGCTTCTCCCAGCGGGTGGTGCCCGTCGGCCAGGTGCCGTCCACGGGGAAGGCGGAGACGGGGAGGAGGTCCCCTTTGCCGGCCATCATCACGGCCGTGACCTTCTGCACGAAGTCCGGCGCCTCGGCGGCCACCACCGGCGGCCGGCCCCGCGCGGCCGTCACCGCGGCGGGCACGCTCACCTCGTGCAGGTGCTCCAGGGCGGTATCCACCACCTGGAAGTTGCGCTGCACCACCTCGGCGCCCCGCTTGCCGTAGGTCTTCGCGATCGCCTCTTTGATCTTGCCGATAGCCTCCTCGCGCGGCAGCACGCCGGCGATGGCGAAAAAGCAGGTCTGCATGACGGTGTTGATGCGGCCGCCCATGCCCGCCGCGCGCGCCACCGAGTAGGCGTCGATGGCATAGAAGCGCAGGCCCTTCGCCACGATCTGCTCCTGGACCTCGCGCGGCAGGTGGTCCCACACCGCCTCGGGGCCGTACGGCGAGTTGAGCAGGAACACGGCGCCGGGCACCGCCGCCGCCAGCATGTCGAAGCGGTCGAGGAAATCGAACTGGTGGCAGGCGATGAAGTTGGCCCGGCGGATGAGATAGGTGGAGAGGATCGGCCGCGGCCCGAAGCGCAGGTGCGAGATGGTCACCGCGCCGGCCTTCTTCGAGTCGTAGACGAAGTAGCCCTGGGCGTAGTTCTCCGTTTCCTCGCCGA
>JBIOVX010000304.1:0-18593 GCA_044868005.1 Thermoanaerobaculia bacterium
ATCGGCCCGAAGGCGGTGTTCCTGCTCCCCGGCTCGCCCAAGGCGGTCGCCCTGGCGATGGAGAAGCTGATCCTGCCCGAGGCCGCCCACCTGCTGGGCCAGGCCCCTACGAAAGACCCTCCGCGGGAGGGATTCCCCGCCGGGCCTGGCCCAGCAGGTGGGCGGCCTCGGGCAGGATCAGCTTCTCCATCGCCAGGGCGACCGCCTTGGGCGAGCCGGGGAGCAGGAACACCGCCTTCGGGCCGATGAGGCCGGCGGCGGCGCGGCTGAGCATCGCCGCCGCACCCACCTGTTGGTAGGAGAGCATGCGGAAGAGCTCGCCGAAGCCGTCGAGGGAGCGCTCCAGCAGCGGCCCCACCGCCTCCAGGGTGAGGTCCCGCGGCGAGAACCCCGTGCCGCCGGTGGTCACCAGCACGTCGACCTCGGCGAGCGCCAGCAGCCGGCCTACGGCGGCACGGATCGCCGCCACGTCGTCCGCGACGAGAGTAGAATCGACGATCCGGTGGCCCGCATCGGAGATGAGGCTCCGGATCGCGTCTCCGCTGGTGTCGTTCGCGGGCTTGCGGCTGTCGCTCACGGTGAGGACGGCGAAGCCGAGGAGGGCCGGAGCGGCGCGGCGGTGGTCTTCGGCGCTCATGCGCGAAGGCTAGCATGCGGTGTCCGCTTTTGGGACCATCGCATCCCGCGAGCGAACGGTCCCGCTCTGTGAAGGAACGCTTAAAATTTTTACCCTCAATGACTTACACCCAGTGAAACCTTGGCACGGCCAGTGCGTACTGTGAACCGGGAGAGATCATGGATATTCCTCGTACTGGAGAAGCACAGAAGCGCCGCCTGCGGCGGAGTATTTTCATCGCCGGAGGCATCGCGGTGGTCTCGCTGGTCACCATCGGGTTGACCCGCCTGGAGCCGGCGGCGCCCACGGTGGAGCAGGAGACCGTGCTGATCGACACCGTCAAGCGCGGCCTGATGCTGCGCCAGGTGCGCGGCCCCGGCACGCTGGTGCCGGAGGACGTGCGCTTGATCTCGGCGCCGGTCGAGGGCCGGATCGAGCGCATCCCGGCCCTGCCGGGCGTCACGGTGACCGCCGACACGGTGCTGCTCGAGATGAGCGATCCGCAGATCCAGCAGAGCGCGCTCGAAGCCGAGGCGCAGCTCAAGGCGGCGCAGGCCGATTACGACGACCTCAAGGCGCAGCTCGAGAACCAGCTCCTCAGTCAGCAGGCCCAGCTCGCCGCGGCGGAGTCGCAGAGCGAGCAGGCGAAGCTGCAGGAGGAGGCGGACGAGAAGCTCGCCAAGGACGGCCTGATCCCGGACCTCGACCTCAAGCTGTCGCGCCTGCGCGCGTCGCAGCTCTCCAAGCAGGCCCGCATCGAGCGGGAGCGCGTGGAGCAGAACCGGCGCTCGGCGCAAGCGCAGCTCGCCGCCCAGCGCGCCCGGGTGGACCAGATGCGCGCCATGCACGAGCTGCGGCGGCGGCAGGTGGATTCGCTCAAGGTGCGGGCCGGCATCCCCGGCCAGCTCCAGGAGCTGCCGGTGCAGGTGGGCCAGAGCGTGACGCCCGGCTCGGTGCTGGCGCGGGTGGCGCGGCCGGAGAAGCTCAAGGCCGAGCTGCGCATCCCCGAGGTGCAGGCCAAGGAAGTTTCAGTGGGCATGAAGGCCTCGATCGACACCCGCCCGGTCATCATTCAGGGCCACGTGGTGCGCGTCGCCCCGTCGTCGCAGGACGGCTCGGTGGTGGTGGACGTGGCGCTGGACGGGCCGCTCCCCCCGGGCGCCCGGCCGAACCTCTCGGTGGACGGCACCATCGAGATCGAACGCCTGGAGAACGTCCTCTACGTCGGCCGGCCGGCCATCGGCCAGGCCAACAGCAAGATCGAGCTGTTCAAGTTGGTGAAGGAAGGCAAGGAGGCGGTGCGGGTGCCGGTCGAGCTGGGACGCACCTCCGTCAACACGGTGGAAATCGTCAAGGGTCTGCAGGTCGGCGACCAGGTGATCCTCTCGGACACCGCGGCGCAGGACGGCTACGACAAGATACGGCTGAACTGAAACGAAGGAATCGGGAGGAATCATGAATGCATCCGAGCCGCTGATCAACCTCGATGGCGTGACCAAGGTCTTCCTGACCGACGAGGTGGAGACCCATGCCCTGTCGGGGATCCACATGGAGATCCACAACGGCGAATACGTCTCGATCGCGGGGCCGTCCGGCTGCGGCAAGACCACCCTGCTGTCGATCCTCGGCCTGCTCGATACGCCGAGCGACGGCAAGTACAACCTCAACGGCAAGCAGGTCGCCGATCTCTCCTTCTCGGAGCGGGCACGCATCCGCAACCGCGAGATCGGCTTCATCTTCCAGGCGTTCAACCTCATCGGAGATCTGACGGTCTACGAGAACGTCGAGCTGCCGCTCACCTACCGCGGCATGGCCGCCAAGGAGCGCAAGGAGCGGGTGCAGGAAGCCCTCGAGCGGGTGGGCATGTCGCACCGCATGAAGCACTACCCGTCGCAGCTCTCCGGCGGCCAGCAGCAGCGCGTCGCCGTGGCCCGCGCCGTGGTCGGCAAGCCGTCGATCCTGCTCGCCGACGAGCCCACGGGCAACCTGGATTCGAAGAACAGCGAGACCGTCATGGACCTGCTCCAGGACCTGCACAAGGACGGCGCCACCATCTGTATGGTCACCCACGACCCGCGCTTCGCCCGCTATGCGCAGCGCACCGTCCATCTCTTCGACGGCCGCGTCGTCGAGGAGGAGACGGGCGTCCAGCGGGAGATCGAGAGCCGCGAGCTCAAGCGGAGCGGTTTCGAGGTCGTCTAAGGATTTTGGTACCCCGCGCGTCGTGCGCGGGTGATGTTCGCGCGCCTTTGAAGGCTGCCGCCCTGATCGCGGCAGCCCTTTTTTTATGTCCCCTGCTAAAGTCATAGCCAATGAATGGCGCGCCCAAACCTCGCGTCCTGATCGCGGACGACCTGCACGAGGTGCGGGAGGCCTTGCGCCTGCTGCTCAAGGCGGAAGGGTTCGAGACGGAGACCGCCGGCTCCCCCGCCGAGATCCTCCAGGCCGTCACCCGCCGCGAGTTCGACGCGGTGCTCATGGACCTCAACTACACGCGGGACACGACCTCCGGCCGGGAGGGGCTGGACCTGCTGACGCGGCTGCGCGGCGTCGACGAGTCCCTGCCGGTGGTGGTGATGACCGCCTGGGCCAGCGTCGACGTCGCCGTCGAGGCCATGCGCCGCGGGGCGCGCGATTTCGTCGAGAAGCCCTGGGAGAACACCCGCCTGCTGAACATCCTGCGTACCCAGGTCGACCTCCACAAGGCGCTGCGGCGGGGCGAGCGGCTGGAGGCCGAGAACGAACTGCTGCGCGCGGCGGGAGAGCCCACCCTGATCGCCGAGTCGCCGGAGATGAAGCGGGTCATCGAGCTGATCGAGCGCGTCGGTCCCTCGGCGGCGAACGTGCTCATCACCGGCGAGAGCGGCACCGGCAAGGGAGTCGTGGCCCGCGCCCTCCACGCCACCTCGGCGCGTGCCGCGGTCCCGATGGTGACGGTCAATACCGGCGGTCTCTCGGAATCGGTCTTCGAGAGCGAGCTCTTCGGCCACGTGCGCGGGGCCTTCACCGACGCCAAGACCGACCGCGTCGGCCGCTTCGAGCTGGCCGACGGCGGCACCATCTTCCTCGACGAGATCGCCAACATCTCGCTCACCCAGCAGGCCAAGCTCCTGCGCGTGCTGGAGACGGGCGAATTCGAGCGCCTGGGCTCGTCGAAGACGCGCACCGCGAACGTCCGCATCCTCTCCGCCACCAACGCCGACCTGCGCGAGGAGATCGAGGGCGGGCGCTTCCGCCGGGACCTCCTCTTCCGCCTCAACACGGTGGAGATCCACGTGCCGCCGCTGCGCGAGCGCCGGGCGGACATCCTTCCCCTCGCCCACCACTTCTTGAAGCAGCGCGCGCTGCGCTATCGCAAGACGTTCCTCGGTTTCGAGGAGGCGGCGCGGACGGCGCTGCTGACCCATCTCTGGCCGGGCAACGTGCGCGAGCTCGACCACGCCGTCGAGCACGGCGTCCTGATGGGCCGCGGCGGCTACGTGCGCGCGCCGGACCTCGCCTTGCATGTGGCCGCTCCCGCCGCGCAGCGGCTCGAGGACATGACGCTGGAGGACGTGGAGAAGGTGCTGATCCAGAAGGCCCTGGCCCGCTTCCCCAACGTCAGCCAGGCCGCCCAGGCGCTGGGCCTCTCGCGCAGCGCCCTCTACCGACGGCTCGAGAAGCATGGCCTCTGAGCCCCTGGAGCGGCTCCGCGGTCTCTTCCGCTCCGGCCGCCGGCGCGCGCTCTCCTTCGAGGAGCGCATCCTGCTCCTCGCCCTGGCCACCGGCCTGCCGGGCACCCTGCTCGCGCTGCTCTTCGTGTGGCGCGATCCCCACAGCCTCAAGCTGCGCTTGACGGTGACGCTGTTCTCCCTCTTCCTCTGGGGCTGGCTGGCGGCCAACCTGCGCGACCGCGTCGTGCGGCCGTTGCAGACGCTGGCCAACCTGCTCTCCGCGCTGCGGGAGGGGGACTTCTCCCTGCGCGCCCGCCAGAGCCCGCGAGCCGACGTGCTCGCCGAGGTCGTCGACGAGGTCAACGCCATCGGCGAGGTGCTGCGCGAGCAGCGGCTGGGCGCGGTCGAGGCCGCGGCGCTCCTCGACCGCGTCATGGAGGAGGTGGACGTGGCCGTCTTCGCCTTCGACGAGGCCGGGCGGCTGCGGCTGGTCAACCGCGCCGGCGAGCGCCTGCTGACCGAGCCCGCCGAGCGCCTGCTGGGCCGGTCGGCGGCGGAGCTCGGGGTCGCGGACCTGCTCGGCGGCGAGGTCTCGCGCCTGCAGAGCCGCACCTTTCCCGGCGGCCCGGGACGATGGGAGATCCGGCGCAGCCTGTTCCGCGAGCGCGGCCTACCCCACCGGCTGCTGGTCATCTCGGAGCTCTCGCAGACGCTGCGCGAGGAGGAGCGCCAGGCCTGGCAGCGCCTCATCCGGGTGCTCGGCCACGAGCTCAACAACTCGCTCGCTCCCATTCACTCCATGGCTTCGACGCTCGCCGGCCTGGTCACCCGCGAGCCGCCGCCGGAGGACTGGAAGGACGACATGCAGCGCGGCCTGGAGGTGATCGGCGACCGGTCCGGGGCGCTGATCCGGTTCATGGCCGCCTACGCCCGCCTCGCCCGGCTGCCGCCGCCGCGCCGGGCGCCCTTCGAGCTGTCGAGCCTGATTCGCCGCACCGCCGCCCTGGAGACAAGGCTCTCCGTCTTTGTCGAAAAGGGCCCGGCGGTGACGATCGAGGGCGACGCGGACCAGATCGAGCAGTTGCTGATCAACCTGATCCGCAACGCGGTGGACGCGGCGCTGCTCACCGGCGGCACGGTCGGCGTGGGCTGGCGGACGAACGGCGCACACGTCGACGTGCGCGTCGAGGACGAGGGGCCGGGCCTCTCGAACACCGAGAACCTGTTCGTCCCCTTCTACACGACCAAGCCGGGAGGGACCGGCATCGGCCTCGCCCTCTCCCGCCAGATCGCCGAGGCCCACGGCGGTACGCTGACCCTGGAGAACCGCAGCCCCGAGCCCGGCTGCCAGGCGTTGTTGCGGCTGCCGGTGTAGACCCTCGGGATTTCCGTAGGGGCGGGGCTTGTCCCCGCCCCTACGAAGACATCCAGCGAAGCCGCTACTTGTTCAGATACTCCAGCATCTCCTTGGCCGTCGCGGCGTCGGGATCGCTGGGAGACAGCTCGAGGAACTTCTGCAGGTGCTCCTTCGCCTGCGCCTTCTTGGCATCGTCCTTGGCCCAGGAGAGCCCCAGGACGTAGTGGGCCTTGGCGAACCTGGGATCGTCGGGAGCGATCTGGACGACGCGCTCGAAGTAGACGGCGGCCTCGTCGTACTGGCCGGAGCGGGTGCGCTCGGCGCCCTCGTTGAAGAAGCGAATCGCCGTCTCCGGGTCCTGCGGGGCGGCGGCGATCAGCGCGTCGAGCGCCTCCTTCACCTTCGCCGCGTCGCCGGACATCTTGAGGGCGTCATAGCGCACCCGCAGGCCGCGCGGATCGTTCGGCTTCAGCGCCAGGTAGCGCTCGGCGGCGGCCCCGGCGTCGGCAGGACGCTTGAGCTCCAGGTAGAGCTCGGCGAGCACGGCGTGCGCGTCGGCCAGCTCGGGGTTGAGCGCCGCCGCCTGCTCGAACTTGGCGGCCGCCGCCGCGAGATCATTGCTCTTGAGGGCGTTGACTCCCTCGTTGTAGGCGAGGATGGCCTGCTCCGTGCCCGGGATCTCCTTCGGCGCGTTCGGGTCTTCCTTGGGAGCGGCGGCCTTGGTCAAGGTGAACGTCACGCGCATGGTGTCTTCGATCTTCGGCTTGACGGGACCTTCGAAGGGATTGAACCCCGCCGCTTCGGCGTGCACCTGATACTCCTGGGTGGCGTCGAGGATCAGCAGCATGACCTGGCCCTTCTTGTCGGTCGTCTTCTCGAGCTTGTAGGAAGTGCCCGGCCGCGTGAGGACGACTTTGGCGCCCGGGATCGGGGCGCCGGCCTCGTCCGTCACCGTGGCGATGATCCGCCCCTCGCCCACGGCGTGGAGCGCGGCGGCGAAGGCCGGCAAAAAGACCAGCGCGGTCAGGACCGTGCGACGGATGGAAGTCATGGTTTCATCTCCTGCCTTTCTGGTTCATGGGCCTGCCATTCTAATGGGAAATCCAGCCTCTGATACGATCCGCCCTCTCTAGGAGGTGCCATGCTGGCCGAACGGATTCCCGCCATCCAGTCCGCCCTGGCCGACGCCGGCCTCGACGGCTGGTTCTTCGCCTGCTTCCAGCAGAACGACCCGATCGGACTCGACCTGCTGGGCCTCGCGGGCGAGGGCAAGCTGGTGACCCGCCGCTGCTATTACCTGGTGCCCCGCGAGGGAGAGCCGCGCAAGCTCGTGCACGCGCTCGAGCCGGCCATGCTCGACCATCTGCCGGGCGCGAAATCGACCTACCTCACCTGGCAGAAGCACCGCGAGGAGCTGGCGAAGCTCGTCACCGGATTTCGCCGGCTGGCCGCCCAGTACAGCCCCGAGAATCAGTTGCCCAGCGTGTCGCGCCTGGACGCCGGCACCGCCGAGTTGCTGAGAGCGAACGGAGTGGAGCTGGAGTCCGCCGCCGATCTCGCGCAGCGCTTCGCCGCCACTTGGAGCGAGGAGCAGCTCGCCGGCCACCGCCGCGCCAACGTCCACCTGCACCGCATCGTCCTCGCGGCTTTCCACCGCGTCGCGGCGGCGTTGCGGCGCGGCGATCAGATCGACGAGTACGCCGTGCAGCGCTTCATCCTCGACGCCTTCGAGCTGGCCGGCCTGTGGGCCGAATCGGATCCCATCGTCGGCGTCAACGCCCACAGCGCCGATCCCCACTACCAACCCGGCCCCGAGCAGTCCTCGCCGATCCGCGAGGGCGACTTCCTGCTGATCGACCTGTGGGCCAAGGAGAAGCAGCCGGGCAGCGTCTACGCGGACATCACCTGGGTGGGGGTGTGCGCTGCTTCGCCCACGGCGAAACAGCAGGAGGTCTATTCCGTCGTCGCCGCCGCGCGCGACGCCGGCTGGGATCTGGTGAGGAGCCGCTTTCCGCACCAACCGGTGCGCGGGTTCGAGGTGGACGACGCCACGCGGGAGGTCATCCGCCAGGCGGGCTACGGCGATCTCTTCATCCATCGCACCGGCCATTCCATCGGCATTTCCGATCACGGCCAGGGCGCCAACATGGACAACCTGGAGACCCACGACACCCGCCTGCTGCTGCCGATGACGGGCTTCTCCATCGAGCCCGGCGTCTACATTCCCGGCGACTTCGGCGTGCGCAGCGAGATCAACGTCGCGCTCACCGGCGAGGCCGCCGAGATCACCGGCGCCGAGCCGCAACGCGAGCTCCTGCGGCTGCTGGCGTAAGGGAAAACCCGTATAGGGGCGGCCCTGCGTGGCCGCCCTGCTGTCCGTGTTCCCGTCCGTGTTTCCGTCCGTGCCCGTCCCCCTCCCACCCAGGGCGCCCACGCAGGGGCGCCCCTACAGGTCGCGTAACGTGATGCTACGCTCCTGCCCATGAGCGCCTCGGAAAGGCATCCGCAAGGCGAGGAGTGGCGGGCGGATTCGCTGGCGCGCAGCCAGCACAGCCGGCTCGACGCCGAGATCAGCCCTCCGGCGGAAGACTACGACGAGGAGAGGGCGGCGGCGCTCTGCGCCGAGATCGCGCGCAACCTCCTCGGTGACTTCGCGCCGGCTCTTCTGCTGCTGCCGGCCGCCGAGCGCCGCCGCGCGCAGGCCCTCCTCGCCTATGCCGCGACCCTCTTCGACTTCGCCCGCCAGCGCGGCGTCGAAGGCGAGCGGCTGGCGCAGATCAACCGCTGGGAGTTCACGCTCGAAGCGGCCCTCTCAGGCCAGCCGGTGGGGCAGCCCGTCTTTCTGCGCATGGCGCGGGAGAACGAGCGGCGCCCCTGGCCGGCGGACGCGCTCGACGAGCTGGCGGCCTGCGCCCGCCGCCGGGCGACGCGCGCGCAGCCGGCCACGGTGGCCGACGCCGAGGTGGACGCCCTGAGCCTCGGCCGGGCGGTGGCCGCCGCGCTGCTCGAGAGGAAGCTCAACGCGGAGATCGACGGCCTGGCGAGCGCGCTCGTCCGCCTGCGCGCGCTCCAGCAGCTGGGCGAGGAGATCGAGCGCGGGCGCTGCCCCCTGCCGGCGAGCGAGGTCGCCGAGGGGGACGACGGCCGGCTCGATCGAACAGGGCTGCTGGAAGCCGCGCGCCGGGAGTGCCGGCGGCTCCGTCCGCGCCTCCTGCGCGCGCCGCGCGGCCTCGGGGATCTTCCCGCCGGCTATCGCCGCGCCGCGGTCTTCTCCCTCCTCGCGGCCTTGCGCCTACTCACCGAGGTCGAGGATCCCGCGTCCGAGCTTCTCGAAGCCCCTCCCCGCCTCGGAGTCGGCGCGCGCCTCGGGCTCCTGCTGCGGGCGCGATGGGTGGGACGGTGAGTGTTAGAGTTGGATTATGGCGACCGATCCAAAACAGCGGCTCACGGTTCAGGAATACCTGACCCTTGAGCGGCAGTCGGAGACGAGGAACGACTATCTGGCGGGCGAGATGCTCTCCATGACTGGCGCCAGCAGAAAGCACAATCTGATCACCGCCAACATCCTCGCCGCCCTGCATTCTCAACTGGCCGATCGAGCGTGCGAGGTCTACGCGAGCGACATGCGCGTCAGGACGCCCTCCGGCCTGTTCACCTATCCTGACGTAGTCGCCGTCTGCGGCGAGCCGCGGTTCGACGACAACGAATTCGACACCCTGCTCAACCCGGCCTTGGTCGTGGAGATCCTGTCCCGTTCGACGGAGGCCTACGACCGCCTCACCAAGCTCGACCACTACCGGACGATTCCCTCGCTCGACGAAATCTTGTTCGTGGCGCAAGACCGTCCCCACGTCGAGCACTGGCTCCGGCAAGAGGACGGACGTTGGCTCATTGAAGAGATCGATGATCTCGACCGGTCTCTGGACCTACCATCCTTGAGGTGCACGCTGGCGCTGCGCACCGTCTATCGCAGGGTGATCGGCGACAACGCGACTCAGTAGCTCTCGCCCGGCTTGAGGGTGACGACCTCGCAGGAGGTGCCATAGGCCTCCAAGGCCTTCTCCAGCTTGGCCGGCGTGCCGGTGAGCACCGGGAACGTCCCCCAGTGGATGGGGATCACCTTGCGCACGCCGAGGAAGCGGCAGGCGCGGGCGGCCTGCGTCGGGTCCATGGTGAAGAGGTCGCCGATCGGCAGGAACGCCAGCTCCGGCCGGTACAGCTCGCCCAGGAGCTGCATGTCCGAGAACAAGGCGGTGTCGCCCGCATGGTAGAAGGTGAAGCCGCCGGGCAGCCGGACGATGAAACCCGCGGCGACACCGCCGTACACCACCCGATCGCCATCCGTAAGGCCGCACGAGTGGTCGGCACGCACCATGGTCACCTGCAGGCCGAGAACGTCCTGGCAGCCCCCGAGGTTCATGCCGGAGCAGTTCTTGACCCCTTTGCCATCCAGCCAGGTGCAGATCTCGAAGTTGGCGACGACCTTCTTCGGCGCGTGCCGCTTGCACAGATCGAGGGCGTCCCCCATGTGGTCGAAGTGGGCGTGGGTGATGAGCACGGCGTCGAGCCGCTCGAAGGACTTGTTTTTCTCGGGGCAGGAAGGATTGCCCTCCACCCAGGGATCGATGAGCACGACCTCGCCGCCCGGCAGATCGCAGCGCACGGTGGCATGGCCCAGATAGGTGAACCGTGGACGCGGATGCTGGCTCATTCCTTCCTCCCTCCCTTCAGGTGCCGCAGGCGATTCTAACCGCGTCGCGGGGGGAGGTGGGCATGCCCGGAAAGAGAAAAGCGGCCGGGATGACCGGCCGCCTCTCCACAGGCCCCGGCAGCCTCACGGGGCCGCCGTGCAACAGCGCTGCTCAGACCTGGAACTGCTTGAAGAAGTTGTCGCGAAGCTTGGCGTTGAACCCGTGGTCCGTCAGCCGGTAGTAGATGGTCTGGGCGTCGCGGCGCGGCGCCACCAGCCCGTAGGCCTTCAGCTTCGCCAGGTGCTGGGACACGGCCGAAACCGACACCCCGAGCATCTCCGCCAAGTCACAGACGCAGAGCTCCTTCATGTTCTCGAGCAGGTAGAGGAGCTTGAGCCGGGTAGAGTTCCCGGCGAGGTTCATCAGCTCCGCCGCCTCTTCGATGTCCGGCGTACCTTCCAGGTTCTGCCGGATCTGGGCCATTTCCTTTGAAGACATGTTCGGCGCCTCACCTTTCATTTTCTTACCTCCACGTTTCATACAATTCCATCTCTATTGCCTTCTTACACCCCCGGCGGTGCGCCCGCCGGATGAATGCAAGCTCGAATCTCGAAATCACTGGATACTGAAATGCTCACAGCGATGTTGAACAATCTCGATTATACTCAGCGTAGCGCTCAAAATCCAGCCTGGAGAGAACATTTTTAGAGATTTTGTCCCGTTTTGATCTCGGGACGCACCTTATAAGTCTCCGAACAGAGGGTCCAGCTATTTTCATTCCTCCCACAAATGTCCTCCGGAGCGGACTGGAGGCTCGGGGAGGCGCCCGGCTTGCAGGGATCCCTGGGGTTGGGCCGCCCGCCAGGCCCCGCCGGAGCCTCTATAATGGCCAGGCGAAAGGAGGAGCAGCATGCCGAGCGAGATCGCCATCGAGTACTGCACCGCTTGAAACTACTACCCACGTGCCGCCGGTCTGGCGGCCGATATCGAGAAGAAGTTCGGAATCACGTCCCGGCTGATCAAGGGCCGCGGCGGCGTTTTTGAAGTTACCGTCGGTAACGACTTGATCTTCTCCAAGAAGAAGTCGGGACGCTTCCCCGAGCCCGGCGAAGTCGAGCGCGAGCTCGAAGCGCGGGTGAGCGCTTAGCCGGCGCGTGACGACCTCCCTCGTCCTCTCCCTCGTCCTCGGCGCCGGCCTCCTGGGGCTGGCGTTGAGGACGGCGGAGCGCCGGCGGCAGGCTCCCTCCCTCCCCGACCCTCTCCCCTCCTCTCCCGCGACCACCGTTCTGCTGCCGGTGCGCGACGAACGGCACAACGTGCTCGACTGCCTGGAGACCCTGCTGGCGCAGACGGCGGCCCCCCAGGTGCGGGTGGTCGACGACGGCTCGACGGACGGCACCGCCGATCTCGTGCGGCAGCGGGCCGCCGGCGAGCCGCGCCTGAGCCTGCTCGCCGCCGGTCCGCTGCCGGCCGGGTGGCGCGGCAAGGTCCACGCCCTCTGGGTGGGCGCGCAGGGGGTCGAGACGCCCTGGCTCCTGCTCACCGACGCCGACACCCGCCATGCTCCCGGCCTGCTGGCGCGCGCCCATGCCGCGGCGGCCGGCCGGCGGCTCGACGCCGTCTCGCTCGCCGGCGTCCAGGAGGTGCGCGGGTCGGGTGAGAACCTGCTCATCCCGGCCGTCTTCGCGTTGCTCGACGCGTTGCTCGGGGATTGGCGGGCCGCCGCCGAGGGCGCCGGTCCGCCGGTGGCCAACGGCCAGTTCATCCTCCTCCGGCGGCAAGCCCTGGAGAGCACGGGCGGCCTCGAGCCGGTGCGCGGCGAGGCGCTCGACGACGTGGCCATCGCCACCCGCCTGCGGGCGCACGGCTTCCGCACCGGCTTCCTGCGCACGGAGGGCCTGCGTATCCGAATGTACCGCGGCTGGGGGGAAGCCTGCCGGGGATGGCGGCGCAACCTCGGCAGCTTTCTCGGCCTTCGCCCGGGGACGGTGGCCGCCGTGCTCGCAGTCCTCCTGCTGCCGGCCCTGGCGCTCGCCGCCGCCCTCGCCGCCGGTCTCTGGCTGGAGGCCGCCCTGCTGTGGGCCGCCGGAGCCGCCGCCTCGACGCTGCTGCGCGCCGGCGGCAGCCACCCTCCCGCCTACGGCCTGCTCTATCCTCTCGACGCCCTGCTGCTCGCGGGGGTGCTCCTCCTCGGGGTCATCGATCGCCGGCGGGGCCGCCTGGCGAGCTGGAAGGGACGGGAGATGCGGGTATGAGCCGCTCCTCATACCAGCACCGCTGGCCGGCCGACTCCTCCACGGAGACGCCCATGGCCTCCACGCGCGAGCCGGCGAGATGCGGCGCGAGGTCTTGCCACAGCATGCGCGCCAGCAGCTCGATCGAGGTGTTGGCAAGGGGCAGCAGCAGGGTGTCCTCCGCCGGGAAACGGTAGCTGCGCTCGCCGCACCGCACCTCGACCGCGTCCCCCTGGCGCGTCCAGCGCAGCCGGCGGCTCTCGCCGGGGATCAGGGTGCGGCTGTCCAGGCGCGAGCAGAGCTGCCGCAGCTCCCGCTTGAAGCTCTCGATGTCGAGCAGCAATCCTTCGGCGTCCAGATCGCTGCCGGCGAGCTCCACCCGTACCCGGTAGTTGTGGCCGTGCAGCAGCTCGGCACGGCCATCCGCGAAGAGGGTGAAATGGGCGGCGGAGAACTTGAAGTCTTCCTTGGCGAGGACGAACCGGTAGCGCGGCATAGCGGAGGGATTCTATGCCGCCGGACAAGTCACTCCTTCGCAGCCTTGATCCGCGCCGCCTTCGCCGCCAGGTCCGCCAGCTCCGCGGCCTTGCCGCTCTTGCCGCTCTTGCCGAGCTCGCCGGCGGCGGATCGCGCCTGGCGCGCCACCTCGTTCAGGTCCCCCTTCGCCCAGGGCGACTGCCGGAGGATCTCGGCGAGCTGCGCCACCGTGGCCGCCAGGCGGAAGCCCGGCGACGCCTTCTCCCAGGACGGCGCCAGCTCGGAGACGTACAGCTTGCGGATCGTCTCCGTCTGGTTGCCGATCTCGGGCGCGCGGTAGCGCAGGTGGAGCTCGGCGACGAGAGCCTCGCGCGGTGCGCCGGGCCGCAGCTCGATCTCGTAGAGCGCCGTGACGCTATGGCCGGCGCCGATCTCCCCGGCGTCCACCCGGTCGTCGCGGAACCGCTCGTCGGCGATGTCGCGGTTCTCATAGCCCAGCAGGCGGTAGCGGGCAACCACCTGGGGGTTGAACGCCACCTGGACCTTGGCGTCCTTGGCGATCGTCTGCAGCGTGCCGGTGAGCTCCTCCACCAGCACCCGCCGCGCCTCGTCGAGGGTGTCGATGTAGGCATACCGGCCGTCGCCATGATCGGCGAGCTGCTCCATCAGGTGGTCGTTGTAGTTGCCCATGCCGAAGCCGAGGGTCGACAGCTCGATGCCGCGCCGGGCTTCGCGCTCGATCTGCCCGAGGATGGCGCGGGGACCCGTGTGGCCGACGTTGGCGACGCCGTCCGAGCAGAGGAGGATGCGGTTCGCCGCGTTGAGGCGGAAGTTGCGGTCCGCGACCTGGTAACCCAGTTGGAGACCCGCCTCGGTGTTGGTCGAGCCCTCCGGCTGCAGCCGCGCGATGGCCTGGCGGACCACCGCGCGATCGCTGGTGGGCTCCAGCAGGACCCTCGCCTCGTCGCCGAACGTAACCAGGCCGATCTGATCGCTGGGACGGAGCTGATCGAGCAGCAGCGACAGCGAGTCCTTCACCAAACCCAGGCGGTTCTCCTCGTTCATCGAGCCGGAGACGTCGATGACGAAGATCAGCATCGCCGGGCGGCGGTGCTCGGCCTTGACCTGCCGGGCGCGGAGGTTGAAGCGCAGCAACCGGTTGTGCTCGCCCTGGGTGAACGGCGTGGGGCCCCCCTCGGCCCTGATCGCGAAGTTGCCGCGGGCGGGCGGTGGGTCGCCGTAGTCGAAGAAGTTCACGTACTCCTCCACCCGCACCGACGCCGGTACTGGCATCTGGCCCTTGGTGAGGAACTGGCGCGCCACGGTGTAGGAGGCCGTATCCACGTCCAGGCCGAAGGTCGACAACCGGTCGCTCGCCGTATCCACGAATGGATTGATGCCGGCTGACTTGAAGAGAGCCTTCTGAGAGGACGGCTCCGGCTCCACTCGCGGGCTGCCGCTCCGCCGGGGAGCATCGCCAGGCGCGACGGTCGCGCCGGTTGAAATCATCCGCTGCTTTACCACCGGCGCTTCTGCGGTGACCATCACCTCATGGTCGGATTTCGGGCTCGCCCCCGGCGCGGGAGCAGCAACCCCGGCTGGGACGCCCCCCACGACGCCGCCGGCCACACCGCCTTCCACGCCGCCCTCCACTCCACCTTCGACGCTCACCTCTTCGGGGATCTCCGCCGGCACCGCCGCGGCCTGATCCCTCCGCTCGACGTCGAGGTCGGAATAACCCAGAGCCTTGAGCTTCGCCAGCTCCTTGGGCTCCGGCCTGGCCGACGCCGGAGGAGGCGGCGGGGACGGCTCCGGAACCGGGACGGCCGCGTTGGACTCCTCCTTATAGAGGTTGAACCGCCGCGCGGAGCTTTGAGGGGCTGGCGATGCCGCCTGGGACTGCTGTCTTTGCGCGTCGCTCTCGGGCTCCGCACCCATGGGGACGGCCGCTGCCGCCGGAGGGGACTCGGGCTCAATGACGCCCATGACGCTCTCCAGGCTGGCGCTCTGCTGCCGTACGCGCAGCGCGAAGAGCCCCGCGCCGACCATGAGGACCAGCGACGCCGCGATCAGCCACCGCTGCCGCGAAGGCATGAAGCTTCTCCTTTCCTCCGCGGTCTCCGAGCCCACGGAGATCTCCGGCGGGATCTCGTTCTTGATCTTCTCCAGCAGCCCGGCCGGCGGCTCGAAGTCCTCCCGCTCCGCCAGCTTCCGGGCGATTTCGCGCTCGCTCAGCCTGCTCATCGAACGTCCTCCTCGAGGGCCAGGGACAGCATCCGTAACGCCCGCTTGAGGCGCTTGCGGATGGCCACCGGCGTGACCCCTTCCTGGCGCGCCACTTCCTTGACCGGCTGCTCTCCCCAATAGAGAGCCGTCACGGTGAGCCGCAGCTCCTCCGGCAGAGCGAGGACGGCGCGCCGCAGCCGGTCTCCGGTGGCCCCCCGATCAGCGACCTCTTCCGCGGAGGGTGCGGGATCCGGGACGGCCGCCTCGTGCTTTTCTTCGAGCGGCACGAGGCGATGGGGCCGGCGCAGATGGTTGAGAAAGGTGGTGTAGGCGATGCGGTGGAGCCAGGTGGAGAACTGCGACCGGCGGTCGAAGCCCGGCAGGGCGTCCCACGCCTTGCGGTAGGTCTCCTGCGTCAGGTCCGCCGCCAGGTCCGCATCGCCGCAGAGCCGGCGCAGCAGGGAGTAGACCCCGCGGTACGTCCGCTCCACGAGCTGCTCGGCGGCGCTCCTGTCTCCCGCGGCCAGGGCGGCGAGCAGCCGTCCCTCTTGGCCGCCATCGGCTCGGTCCCGCAACTCGCCTCCCCAGACGCTGGTCGAGACTGCTGTCCGTGTCGTGTTCATCCTAAGGGCTTAGACACCCCTGGGCGAGAAAAAGTAACCGGGTGGATCGCCGACGGCGTACAATGCCTCGCGGGAGGATTTCCATGGCGAGCCGGCAGCTCGTGATCAACGTTCCAGAAACGGTGCTCCTGGCCGAAAAGACGGATGAGGCCGCTTTCGCCCGCGAGCTTCGGATGTTGGCCGCCGTCAAGCTCTATGAGCTCGGCCGGCTCTCGTCGGGTCGGGCTGCGGAGTTGGCTGGTGTGTCGAGGGTCGAGTTCCTGCTGGGCCTGGGGCGCTACCGGGTCTTCCCCCTGGAGGCTGAGCTCCAGGACCTGGAAGCCGGGCGTGGATAGGGCCGTCAGTAACACCTCCCCACTCTTGTACCTGCATCGCATCGGCAGCCTGTCCTGGCTCCGGGAGCTGTTCGCTGAAATCTGGGTTCCTCAGGCGGTGGTGGATGAGCTACTTGAGGGAGCCCGCCGCGGTCATGACGTTCCTCGAACCGCGGATCTGGAGTGGATCGAAGTCGTCAAACCGAGCTCTGTTCCCTCTGAATGGCTGGCGCTTGATCTCGGATCTGGGGAGCTTGAAGCAATGACATTAAGGATCCTGCTCGAAGCCAAGGCCAAGGGGCTTACCGATTCGATCTCGCCTCTGCTCGACGGTCTCGAAGCTGCAGGGATGTGGATCTCGCAAGACATCCGGGACCGGATTCTGATTCTCGCTGGCGAACGTCCCTACTGAGACCGGGCTGGCCGATAAATGACCTTCGTCTCCTCCATCCCCGCCCCCGACCTCTCCCGCGCCACCTGCAGGGCCCGCTCCATCGTGCGGTGAACCGAGATGCGCTCGCGCTTGCCGTGGATCCCCGACTTCGCGAGCACCCGCAGCGGCTGCCCGCCGACGCCGCCGAGCACCACGTACATGCCGAGCTGGTGGAGGCGCGCCACGGCCGATTCGAGGCTGACGAGCCCGGTGGCATCCATCGCCGGCACGGAGGAGAGGTCGAGCACCACTACCTTTATCCCCGTAGGCACCCGCTGCAGCGCGTTCATGGCCTTCTGCGCGGCGCCGAAGAAGAGCGGACCGGCCACCTCGTAGATCAGCACGTCGTGCGGCAGACCTTCCGACGCGATGGGGTGCTGGTCCACCAGCCGCACGTTCGAGACCTCGGCCATGCGCCGCATGAAGAGCAGCGCCGCGAGCAGCACGCCCACCGTCACCGAGACCACCATGTCGAAGACCACCGTGAGGGTGAAACAGGTGAGCAGCACGATGACATCGCTCTTCGGGGCCACCCGCAGAGCGTGCAGGAAGTGCTTCACCTCGCTCATGTTCCACGCTACGATCAGCAGCAGCGCGGCGAGCGAGGCCATGGGGAGATAGTTGAGGACAGGCGCCAACAGCAGCACGGCGAGTAGCACGAAGAACGAGTGGAAGATGGCGGCGAGCGGCGAGCGGGCGCCGGAGCGGACGTTGGTGGCCGTGCGGGCGAGGGCGCCGGTGGCCGCGATGCCGCCGAAGAAGGGGACCACGATGTTGCCGATCCCCTGCGCCACCAGCTCGGCGTCCGGATCGTGCGAGCCGCCGGTCATGCCGTCGGCCACCACGGCGGAGAGCAGCGACTCGATGGCGCCCAGCATGGCGATGGCGAACGCCGAGGGGACCAGCGCCCGGATCAAGCCGAAGGAGAAGCCGATGGGATGGCCGTCCGGCCCCGGCAGATGCCAGGGGAGCGCCGGCAGCGGCGGAAGCTGCGGGATGCCATGGAGAAACCGGCTCTGGATCGTCGCCACCTCAAAACCGGGGAGCCAGCGCGTCAGCAGCGCCGCCAGCACACCGCCGAGCCCGAGGGCGATGAGCGGCGCCGGCACCTTGCGCGTGATCCGCGGCCAGAGGAGGAGGACGGCGAGGGTGAAGAGCCCGATGAGGAGGTCCGGCCACCGCGCGCTCGGCAAGGCCCGCGCCAGCGCCGCCACCCGGTCCACATAAGCCTCGGGCATCTTGGCCACGGCGAGGCCGAGGAAGTCCTTGAGCTGGAGCGTCGCGATGACCACGGCGATGCCGCCAGTGAAGCCGGTGGTCACCGGATACGGCACGAACTGGATGAGAGCGCCGAGCCGCGCGATCCCCAGGATGACGAGCAGAATGCCCGCCATGAGCGTCGCCAGGATCAGCCCGCCGAGACCGAAGCGCGCGGAGATCGGCGCCAGCAGCACGACGAACGCCGCCGTGGGTCCCGAGACCTGGACCATGGAGCCGCCCAGGGCCGCGACGGCGGCGCCGGCCACGATGGCCGTGTAGAGCCCATGCTGCGGCGCCACCCCCGAGGCGACCGCCAGCGCCATCGACAGCGGCAAGGCCACGATGCCGACGACGATGCCCGCCAGCACGTCCGAGCGCAGATCCCGGCGGCCGTAGCCGTGGCGCAACGCGCCGGTAAGCGCGGTCCCCAGGCGCAGGGGAAAGGACGTGGGCACGGCTCCCGTGGGAGCCACATAGCGGCGGGGCATGGATATTCCTGGGAGCGCCGGCGTCCTCGCCGGCTCTAATTCGATCTTGGCAAGTCTATAGAAGAGCCGGCGAGGACGCCGGCGCTCCCAGGAAAATCAACCCCGCAAAACCATCTGCACCACCACCTCCATATGCCCCGTCTGCGGGAAGAGATCGATGAAAGCCAGGCTCTCGACCGCGTACGCGGGCTGGAGCAGGCGCAGGTCGCGGGCGAGAGCCG